>CAZVMM010000004.1:0-131713 GCA_964628205.1 uncultured Muribaculaceae bacterium | reverse complement strand
CCACCTTCACCGAAGACGGCATGTCCCACCTCCTAAAAGGCAATTTTTACAAAATCACAAGCGATTAAGGTATTCATTGTTAAGCTGTTATTCATTCTTTCTCCCCAACGCGAAAGCCGAGGGGAGATTTTTTGTCTCATCTCGTAATTTGTTTCACGGATTGTTTCACTAAGCGTTCCACTACCAGCACCAATGGCGGCACCTATAGGAGCATCGATGGCGGCACCGATGCAGGAACCGATGGCGGCACCGCCCGAGGAACCAATGCAGGCACCACAAAAGGCATCGTAAAAGGCACCACCCAAGGCATCACAAAAGAAACCGCCAATGGCATCACAACTGACACCATTGGCGGTTCCAAGAAAGTATACTTTTGAGGTTATCTCTTGCCGTAGATAACCCAATCTAGAACCTTGCGGTTCGCCACGTCAACTTTGCGCTGATCAAACTCAATGTAGATATCGGTCACAGTGTTACTACTATGTCCCAACGCTTGGGCGATAGTCTCTTTGGGGATATCAAGGCTGGCAGCTATTGTTGCCCATGTGTGACGTGCCCAGTATGTTGAAATCTTCGGGAAGAGTGGCTGATGAACTTTCTTGCCTCCACGTCCCACGCGCTTCACGGGGCCAATCTTCTTTAGCGAGTTGTTCATCCTATGAGTGTAGTTGCGGTGATCTTCATAACGATCGAGGATATTGAGCAACCAATCCTTGCCGCGATAGCGATTGATGATTTCAAGTGCCTCAGGCTCAACCTTAACGGAGTACAAGCGCCCCGTTTTGGCACGATAATAGTTGACACGGCCATCCTCAATCTCTTTGAGCCTACACAAATCCACGATGTTGATACCCAGTAGCATGAATATCAAGATGAACATGTCTCTGTATTGCTCAGCATATTCTTCAGTAGGGAAGTTCATCAAGGTACGCAGCTCATCCACCTTCAAGTTTCGCTTGGGCGTAGCCACTGGACGAATCTTGAATCGGCGAAACGGGTAAAACGTGGTAACACCGTCATCTATCGCTTCATTGAAGACGGAACGGACGTTACGAAGATGAATATTTCGGGAGTTCTTTGACTTCGCTGTCTTTGCCATGAAGTTATCGAAGTCTGTGAGCCACTCCTTTGTGATGTCCTCAAAACGGAGTCGGTTCAAACGCTGCTCACCGATAAAGTCTCTCATGCGCCTATACGTGCACATGTAAAGCCCACGGGTACTAGGTTTCTTACTTTCAGCAAAAGCAAGGAAACGGGTTATGTACAAGTCTCTACTCTGCTTTCTCTGCTCCTTCTTCTCAACCTTGTCCGGATTGAGCCTTCGCTCAATCTCGTCCCTTATTTCATTAGCAGTCATTCCCTGCACACGCCCGTCCTCAGTGAGGAACAGGATTATGCGGTTGACATGATGCTGAACCCTTGAAATATAGAGATTCAGCCTCTGCTCATCTGGATGGTTGATAACTCGCGAATGATCAGCATCCCACTGTTCGGGGAGCAGTTTCGCATCAAGAGATACATACGATCTAGTATTGCAGTTGGTAATTACAACTTTCAATACCGAGGAAGAACCTGGCTTTGTTCTTCGCGTGTCGAGAAAAAATTTTGTCGTTGCCATAATAAAAACTGGCGGCTACTCTCTCCACATCCATCTGTCCGTTTCATCTTGCCTGGATCTGTGTACGTACACAGGTATGTACACAGATTTTTAACAGCAAATCAAGATTTTTGACGATTTTTGTGCAAATTTTGCCTTTTTTTTTATGGCATTTGCCTTGAAAATAGGGCTGAAAATCTAAAGATTTATGTAATTAACCTCTTGATTTTCAGCTCCCTATGCTTTTGAGCGGTAGACGGGACTCGAACCCGCGGCCCTCAGCTTGGGAAGCTGATGCTCTACCAACTGAGCTACTACCGCAATGGCTGACTGCTGTCAGCGGTTAATTCTTTCCTGATTAGGCGTCGGCGTGGTTGATAACTTCGGTCACGCTGTCGCCGGCCTCGGTGGCATAATAGCGCACGGTAAGGGTGTCATTGATCTCCCATGAGGCCCGGTGCTCGCTCTCGAGGTCGGGATAGCTGAACTCTATGGTATCATCCCCCACCTTGAGGTAGACACTGTTCATTGCTCCATCAATGGCGACTCCGGTTACCTCCCTCACGATGGTCGATGAATCGGTCGTCTCCACGGTGTCGGTTGGCGCAGTGCCATCATCGTTATGATTGGCCTCGCTTGTGCACGAAAACATGAACATCGCGGCCATCAAGCCTAAGGCTAAAACTAATTTCTTCATGTCCTTACCCATGTTTTGTTTTACGGGGCACAAAGTTAGTCATTTTTCTCAACAGCACAAAAATATTCTTTTATTTTTGAAGCCGCCAATACAGCCCGAGAGTGCCGAGAGTGCAAGGCAGCGGTTAAATATCAAAACTTGTAGTTGTCGCTGTCGAGGCTGTCCAACTCGTCAAAATCTGAGATCTCGTCTTCGTTGTACTCTTCGTCTCCATAGAATTCACTCTTGTCAATGGCCTCGATATTGCTGGCATCAGGAATCTTGGGGATTGTAATGAAGTCAGCGATGTCGACGTTCTCTTCGGGGGCTGATCCCACCTTGCTTTCGCACAGGGGGTCATGCAGGTTCTTGCCTGGGATAACTTCCTTGAGCTTAACCTTGAAGAATCGCTCGGTCATATAGTCAAAGACGAATTTCATGCGCTGTCCCTCGTCTTCTAGCAGCTCATCGAGTTGTGTATCGTCCATGATCCAAATATCCTCATCGGTATCGGTGCCCATGTCCATGCATGTGACCTCTTTCTCCTTATTCCACTCGTCGTCGCAGATGTAGAATGAGTCCATCTGGTCTTTGCCGTACCCGGCTGAGTCAAGGATAATGTTGCGCAACTGCATGAATGTGGCAGTTGAGTCGATGGCTATCTGCAACTTGAAGTTATCGGCCTCGTCAGAGACTATGACAAATTTGTAAATCATAATACTGGTAGTGTTATTCTGTAGAGTTTGATGATGCGAAATTACTAATACATTTTTATCAAGCAAGTATTTTTGGACATTTTTTTCACGTAAATGATAAAAAAGCGGGTAATGGGGTCTTGCTGAATAAGTGAAGCCACGCTGCAAGGCATGGCTTCACACATATATTATATATAGGGAATGTCTACTTCAGGGAATGAGTCCATAGGCTCTGAACACCTTCTGTATCTTCTCGAGGGCGATGGCCACCTGCTCATGGGTGTGAGTTGCCATGAGGCTGAAACGGATAAGGGTGTCGTTGGGTGCCACGGCCGGCGAAACGACGGGGTTGACAAAGATACCCTCGTTCAGAAGGTCGCGGGTAATGGCAAAGGTCTTGTTGTTATCGCGGATGAACAGGGGGATAATGGGTGTCTCGGTGTGGCCGATCTCACATCCCATATCTCGGAATCCTTGCAGTGCCTCGTGGGTAATCTCCCACAGGTGCTCCTGTCGCTCGGGCTCGTCGATGAGGATATCAATTGCCTTCATGGCTGCGGCGGTCGATGCAGGGGTGATGCTGGCGGTAAAGATGTAGCTGCGGGAATGGTGGCGCAGGTAGTTGGTGATGATCTTGTCGGTAGCGATAAAACCACCCAGCGAGGCAAACGATTTAGAGAATGTGCCCATGATGAGGTCAACCTCATCGCGCAGGCCGAAGTGGTCACACACGCCACGGCCACCCTCGCCGAAGACACCGATACCGTGAGCCTCGTCGACCATGACGTTGGCGTTGTACTTATGTGCCAGATCAACGATATCGGGGAGCTTGCAGACGTCACCCTCCATCGAGAAGACACCATCGGTCACGATGAGCTTAACACGGTCGGGCTCACACTTCTTGAGCTGTGCCTCGAGCGACGCCATGTCGTTATGCTTATATTTCAGCGAGTTAGAGAACGACAGTCGGCGTCCCTCGATAATCGAGGCATGATCTTGCTCGTCCCACAGGATGTAATCGTCACGGCCAGTCAGGGTAGAGATAACACCCAGGTTGACACCAAATCCTGTGCTATAAATCATGGCATCCTCCTTGCCTTCGTACTCTGCGAGCTTCTTCTCTAACTGCTTGTGCAGGTCGAGAGTGCCGTTGAGGAATGGTGAGCCAGCGCATCCGGTTCCATATTTCTCGGTTGCCTCAATGGCGGCGCGCTTGATGCGGTCGTCATTGACCAGTCCTGAGTAGCAATTTGATCCGAACATGAGCACTTTCTTGCCATTCATGATGACCTCGGTGTCCTGTTCGCTTGAGATTGCACGGAAATAGGGATAGATGCCGGCAGCTTTTGCTTTCTGCGGCTCTTGGTACCGTGCTAACTTACTCTGTAATAAGTTCATATGATAATATCTTATTTCTTGATTAGTCATCATCAGCAATCACTGGTGGTGACATTACACTATTATTGGCTGCAAATATATAAAAATAATCTTTAAGCAAATGTTAAAAAAACGACATATCGTGACAAATTGATCACAAGAGTGGCCACTAATCGTCTCGATAGCAGGAGTTCACGCCTTTTAATATTTTTTAAAAAAGCTAAAAACCGTCAATTACGGTCCACATCATCCATCTCGAGTTCGGCATTCTGGATCAGATCGTAGTCCGAAAACTCGATGCCGTCAAAGTCACCGTCTTCAAACATCAGATAATCTTGTCTGAAACAACCAGTTGTCGTCAATGTTACTGCCACCAGCACGACAGCCATCATCGCCCATTTCAATATTTTCTTCATCATATATACTATCAGCGGCTAATAAAAATAATTCCAGTGCAAAATTAATAAAAATCATGAGTGGCAGTGCATTTTCCGAAAAAAAACACTAATTTAGCGCATCAAAATCATTATAATTATTAGAGACAATGGACCTATTTGAGCAGCGAATCAAGGAATTGCGTGAGATCATCAATCGCCACAACCACAATTACTACGTCCTGAATGCGCCCACAGTGAGCGACCAGGAATTCGATGCCCTGTTGCGGGAATTGCAGGAGCTGGAGCGCGATTACCCGCAGTATCAGGACCCGTTGTCGCCCACGCAGCGCGTGGGCAGCGACATCAGCAAGGGATTTACCCAAGTGCGCCACGAGCGCCCCATGATGTCGCTATCAAACAGCTACAACATCGATGAGGTGCAGGATTTCCTGCGCCGGGCCCAGGACGGCCTGGGTGGTGAGTCCTGTGAGATTGTTGGCGAGATGAAATATGATGGCACATCGATCTCGGTAACCTATGAACACGGCCGCCTGGTGCGCGCCGTTACCCGTGGGGATGGTGTGCAGGGCGACGATGTGACGGCCAATGTCATCACCATCAAGACCGTTCCGCTGGAGATCACGGGCATGGCAGACCTGCCCGAAAAATTTGAAGTGCGTGGCGAGATCGTATTGCCCTGGAAGAGCTTTGAGAAGCTCAATGAGGAGCGCCAATTTAACGAAGAGCCCTTGTTTGCCAACCCCCGCAATGCCGCTGCAGGCACCCTGAAGCTGCAAAACAGTGCTGAAGTGGCCCGCCGTGGCCTGGATGCCATTTTCTATTTCCTGCTGGGCGACAACCTGCCCTTCGACACCCACTACGAGAGTATCATGGCGCTCAAGCGATGGGGGTTCAAGACCGGAGAGATGGAGATTCTTCCCAGCATTGATGCGGTAAAGGACTTCATCGGCCACTGGGACGTGGAGCGAAAGAGGCTGCCAGTCGCCACCGATGGCCTGGTGTTCAAAATCAACGCACTGCGCCAGCAGCTCAATCTGGGCGCCACTGCCAAATCACCGCGCTGGGCCATCGCCTACAAGTTTGCTCCCGAGCGCGAGTGCACACGGTTGCAGTATGTGTCCTTTGAGGTTGGCCGCACCGGGGTTATCACACCTGTCGCCAATCTCGATCCCGTGCTGCTGAGCGGCACTATCGTAAAGCGCGCATCTCTGCACAATGCCGATATCATCAAGCAACTCGACATCCATGAGGGCGACATGCTGTATGTGGAAAAAGGAGGCGAAATCATCCCAAAGATTGTCGGAGTCGACGAGAAGCAGCGCCAGCCAGGCAAGGCGGCTATTGCCTTTGTCACCCACTGCCCGTCCTGCGGCACACAACTCGTTCGCATCGAGGGCGAGGCTGCATGGGTCTGCCCCAACAAGTGGGGTTGCGGCCCTCAGATCTGTGGCCGCATCGAGCATTTTGTGGGTCGGCATGCGATGGATATCGACGGCATCGGTGAAGAGGTGGCCACCATGCTCAACAAGAGCGGGCTGGTCAATGACGTGGCCGACCTGTATGACATCACGCGAGACAAGCTGTTGGCGCTGGACCGGTTCCAGGAGAAGAGCGCCCAACGCATCCTGCGTGGTATAGAAGCCAGCCGGCATGTACCCTATGCCCGGGTCATCTTCGCCCTGTCCATCCCCTATGTGGGCGAGACGACAGGCAAAGTGCTGGCCCGTCACACCCGCGACATCGACACGTTGATGAGCCTGCCAGCTGAGCAGCTAGCGTCCATTCCTGAAATCGGGCCTAAAATCGCGCAATCGATTGTCGACTTCTTTGCCGAGAATCGAAACCGGCTCATCGTGGAGCGCCTGCGTGCCGCCGGGTTGCAAATGGCACTCACCGAGGATGAGACCGCTGGGCAGACCGACAAGCTGCTTGGTAAGAAAGTGGTCATCAGCGGCGTGTTTTCCAAGCACTCACGCGAGGAGTACAAGACAATGATTGAGCAAAACGGCGGCAAGAACGTGAGCAGCATTTCGGGCGCCACCAGTTTCATACTGGCAGGTGAGAACATGGGGCCTGCCAAGCTGGAAAAAGCCCGCAAACTGGGCATCCAGATTCTCGACGAGAACGAGTTCCTGGAGATGCTTCAATCCTAATCACCCTACCCTACTGAACAAATGAGAAGAGTCATGACCTTGATCCTGGCGGCCAGTTGCCTGACAACCCTGTGTGGACAAAGCGTGGAGCAATGGGTAACCCGATTGACCGAACAGTACCCCAAAGCGCGGTTGCTTGACATCTACAAGTCTTGTTTTCAGGACTTCATGGGCGCCGAGCATCTGGTGGGCGATATCGAATCGGCAAGGAATTATCTGGAGCAGGAATTATCAACGACAACAGCTAACGAGTTGTTGCCATGGTACTACGAACCTTGCGGCATGAATGGAAACTACGTAAGAGTTAGCCTGCTAGCCGTTCACCAAGGCAAAATCAGCCCCGATGTGCTGCTCGATGCCTTTGTTCGCAGCGCCAACGGCCCCAACCGTCCCAGCGTGCAGGCATGGGCCGACCGATGGCACGAGATTACTGCCGTCATCGAGAAGATGGGACTGGATTTGCCCCACCAGCGAGAAGACATGGAATGGATAGAACAAGTGCTGGCCCAAGGCCGTTACGCAATCAGCCACTCGCCAGACTACCGCGAGGCATACATGCCGCACTACCGCATCGTCAGGCTCGACATCTTTGAGCAAGAGCTTTTGCCGCTGTTGCAGTCCTGTTGCTGCCATTAATCATGCGATACAGCACCCGCATAACGGAAAAATGCGCCCCGCTCAGTGCCGGTAAGGCTGGCGGGGCGCGCGGCTTGTTTAATCTAATCTAAATCATCTATTACCGGCTTTCATCTATAAAATTCATTTTGTGCGTATGTGTATTCTCGTTATCAGCCTTTACCTGTGGTCCTTGTCACGGTAAGGCAGGATTTCGCCATACATGGTGATGGGTGTGCCGCCGTAGATGTGCCCCACGGCACGCTTGCTGTTGTGAAACAGGGTGATGTCGATGTCGGCATTGACTCTACCGCTGACCATCTTGAACTGCATAAACACGTCGCCATTCTCCTTGTAGGTAATGCGCTTGTCGCGCACTGTGCCCTTACCTGTCCAACCACCCAGCCCGTTGATACCCGGATTTCCCATATTGAGGGCATACTGGATGATACCATCGGTATCCTGAACGAGGATAAAGTTGGTGTTGGCACTGATGTCGTAGTGGCGGTAACCCATGTTGCCCACCTGTATGTTATCGGCCACGAGAACGAAGTAGCCGCGGCGCATCGAGTTAGATGCCTTGGCATACGCGAGGTCATCGTTCAGCTCGCGGAGTTTCTTTTCGCGTTCTTTGATTTCCTGCTTTGATTCCTTGACAGGCTCTGCGGGCGTGATGATCTCGAGATTCACGTCGTCCGAAGTCACGATATCCACCTCATCGGTCACTGACTGCGCCATTGCGCAGAGTCCCATACTGAGCAATACGGTTAACGTAAGAAATGTCTTTTTCATAATTCTGGATGTTTGTTTGATTATTTTCTGTCTATTAGACGTAATAAATGGAAAAATGTTTAATTTTGGGGACTGAAAAAAAAACACAGTATATATGGAACGAAGAACTCACATGAAATTGAGCACCCGGCTGATCGTGCTTCTGTGTCTGATGGGTGCTGGCCTGATTGTCGCATCAGCGGCAATGATTATTCTGCCCTACCTCGGCCAAGGCATGCTCACCATGCTAACCGTGCAGGATATCGCGGCATTTATCATCCCTGCCCTTGCTGCCATGGCAATATTTTATCGGCGCCCGTGGCACACGATGTGCATGCACCGCGCTCCCAGCTGGACTGCCGTGCTGGTCGTGCTGGCCTTCTACATCATCTCGCTGCCTGGCATGAACTGGCTCGTCCACCTCAACGAATCGATGTCCTTGCCCTCATGGATGGGGGGCATCGAGCACTGGATGCGCGTTACCGAGGATGCTGCGGCCGATGTCACCAAGCAACTGCTTGACATCCACAGCGTCGGCGAGCTACTGGGATGCGTCTTTGTCGTAGGATTCATGGCAGGACTGAGCGAGGAGATGGTGTTTCGCGGCGCGATGCAGCGCACGATGCAAGACAGCCGCATGGGCACACATGCCGTGGTGTGGATCGTCGCTATCGTGTTCAGCGCCATCCACCTGCAGTTCTATGGCTTCATCCCACGTATGGCAATCGGCCTGTGGCTGGGTTACCTGCTCGTGTGGACAGGGAGTCTGTGGGTTCCAATCATCGCCCATACCCTCAACAACAGCAGCGTGGTCCTATTCAGCTATCTCACCAATGTGGGTGTCATGCCTGAGGGATATGGCGACAATCTGGGCATACCCCAGGAAGGCGGCTTTCCCTGGCTCGCTGTGGTCAGCATTATCGCCAGCATTGCCCTCGCCTTGTGGGCCCACCGACACTTCACCGCTGGCAAGCAGGGATGATATCGCCACCGACCGACCCGACAAAAAACGCAACAAGAAGGCTCGGCTTATTATGTTAATGATTTTTTGGGTGGCAAAATGTTTGTTTGTCGTGAAAATGAATTATCTTTGTAGTTTAGAGTTATATGGCCATGGGGCAAAATGCCGCCATAGCATCGGCAGAAGTTTGTATTTCAAGTAATTAGAACAACAAAACTAAAAAACTATACTGTTATGATGAAGAAATTTATCCTTATCGTGTGCGGCTCATTCGTAGGCGCATTCCTCGCGTTCATGTTCTTCATGATCGCCGCCATGATTATGAGTGTTGCCATCATGGGCACTATGGGAAGCATGAGCAGCAAGAAATCCGTATCGGTTTCCAAACACTCTATCCTGAAAATTGACACGGGCACCAGCATCAGCGAGCGTGGTGGCAACGATCCCTTCGACATGATGTCGATGCTGCAGGGCGAAGGTCTGCCCACATCGCTGGGTCTGAACACTGTGGTCTCGGCCATCGAGAATGCAGCCAGCAACGATAAGGTTGACGGCATCTACCTGGAGTGTAACGGCGTGATTGCTGCGCCCGCTACGCTGAAGACGCTGCGCCGTGCACTGATGGAGTTCAAGAAGAGCGGCAAGTGGATTGCTGCTTACGGCTATGAGGGCATCTCCCAGGGCGATTATTACCTGGCCAGCACCGCCGACAGCATCTACATCAACCCCGTGGGCTCCGTAGACCTGCATGGCATGGCATCGGTAACACCCTACATGAAGAAACTGCTTGACAAGGTAGGCGTAGAGATGCAGGTAGTGCGTGTAGGCACGTTCAAGAGCGCCGTCGAGCCCTATATGCTTGAAGACATGAGCGATGCCAACCGCCTGCAACAAGAGCACTACCTGGGTGCGATCTGGAAGGAAATGATCGACAGCATCGCCGCTGGCCGCAAGCTACAAGCCGATGCACTCAACAGCCTGTGTGACAGCGTTGTCATCACAATGGAGGTCAAGGACCTGATGAAGAACAAGCTGGTGGACAAAATGGCCTACAGAGAAGAAATGGACAACATACTGCGTGCCCGAACCAAGGTTGACAAGAAGGACGACTTGAACTTTGTCAGCCCTGACGACCTGGCTTCATCTCTCGAAGATGCCGCCACCGGAGATCACATTGCTGTGGTGTATGCCGTGGGCGAGATTGACGGCACATCAGGTCCGCTGGGAGCTGCCGAGGAAGGCATCGACAGTGAGAAACTGAGCAAGACCATCCATGATCTGATGAACGACGACAACGTCAAGGGCATGGTTCTGAGGGTAAATTCACCCGGCGGAAGCGCATTTGGCAGCGAGCAGATCTGGAAAGCTGTTCAGGACTTCAAGTCCACAGGCAAACCCGTAGCCGTGTCGATGGGCGACTATGCCGCATCTGGCGGTTACTACATCTCGTGTGGCGCCGACCGCATCTTTGCCGAGCGCACAACCATTACGGGCTCAATCGGTATCTTTGGCGTCATTCCTTGCCCCCACGACCTGATTGAGAACAAGCTGGGCGTGCACATGGCATCGGTCAAGACCAACGAGAATGCCGATTTGGGCGCAATGGGACTGAGACTCACACCCACCCAGCGTGCCGCCTTGCAGAACATGGTTAACCAGGGCTACGAGCTGTTCACCAAGCGTTGTGCCGACGGACGCCACGTATCTCAAGACTCCATCAAGAGCATAGCCGAGGGACGCGTGTGGGACGGTATCACGGCCAAGCAGATCGGACTAGTCGACGACTTCGGTGGCATCCGCGAGGCCGTGGCATGGGTTGCCAATAAGGCCAAAATGGGCAAGGACTATAAGACACAGAACTATCCTGCCATCGAGGACAAGTTCATGGCGATGCTCGACAAATACATGGTATCGCGCTATGAATCGCGCCTGCAGGGCGAGATGGGTCTGCTCTATGACTGGCATCTGCAACTTCAGCGCATCCTGGGCCGCGACCACATTCTATGCCTGATGCCCATCGAGGAGATTCAGTTTTAACGTTTCAATGAGTTTTCATTAATACTCGATTGTCCTAATAGCGAAAAACATAGCTAAGGGGTAATGGACCTTTCACAGATACTCAATAAAGATCAACGCAAGTCTATCATGGACGCACTGCTGACGCCATTCTCATGGGGATATGGCGCCGGCGTATGGCTGCGCAACACCGCCTTTGACATCGGACTGCTGCCACAGGAGGAGTTTGACGTTCCTGTCGTTTCGGTAGGAAATATCACCGTGGGCGGCACAGGCAAGACGCCTCATGTGGAGTATATCATCGAAGCCCTGTACCGCCGCTATCACGTGGCGGTGCTGAGCCGTGGTTATAAACGCAAGACCAAGGGGTTTATCCTGGCCAGCGACAACATGACGCCGCGCGACATCGGTGACGAGCCCTATCAGATCTACCGCAAGTATGGCGGGCTCATCACGCTGGCCGTGTGCGAAAAACGCCGCAAGGGCATCCGAGAACTGTTGCGCATCGATCCTAATATCAACCTCATCCTGCTCGATGACGGTTTTCAGCACCGTTACGTCAAGCCCAAGGTCAACGTGGTGCTTGTGGACTACAACAGGCCACCATTCAACGACAAGCTGATGCCGCTGGGCACGCTCCGCGAGCCCTCTGAGCGCCTGTTGCGATGTGACATGGTGGTTGTCACCAAGTGCCCGACCGACCTCACCGCGATGGACATCAGGATGCTGAAGAAGAACCTGGACCTGTTCCCCTCACAGCAGCTGTACTTCAGTAACATCCGCTATGCCGACCCGGTACCGGTGTTCCCCGTGCAATCCCCCCAACTCACATCGCTGCAATGGCTGCGCGATGACGATGCCATCCTGTGCCTGACGGGAATTGCCACCCCCAAGCCGCTGGTGCGATACCTGCGCCAATACTCCACGAACATCAAGGTGATGCACTTCGACGACCATCACTTCTTCACTCGGCGGGACTTCAGCGACATCTTCAAGGTGTTTAACGAGCTCGTGGGAACACGCAAGTTTATCATCACCACCGAGAAGGACGCGGTGCGCATCCTCAATAACCCCTATTATCCGCCCACTAAGCGCGGCAACATCTACTTCATTCCCATGAAGGTGGGATTCCTGGAGATGGAGGGTGCCAACTTCATCGATGACCTGGTTTCAAAAATCGACGAGGAAGAGGGTTGATCATAATAGCCGCGCAGAACTGCGTTGAGCGCCAATCAAGAAATCAATAACAAATAAAAGAAAGGACTGATATATGTCACAAGAAATCAACTGGCTGGGCATGATTCAAGAGACCAGCGAATTTATCAAGAAGCGCGTGAATGGCAAGCTGCCCAAGACCGCTATCATCCTGGGCACAGGCCTGGGTGCCGTTGTTGACCACATCAACATCGAGGTCGAGATCCCCTATGGCGAGGTGCCCAATTTCCCGGTATCCACCGTTGAGGGTCACAAGGGTCGCCTGATATTCGGCACCCTGGGCAACAAGTATATCATGGCTATGCAGGGCCGCTTCCACTACTACGAGGGATACACGATGCAGCAGGTTACCTTCCCCGTGAGGGTAATGAAAGCCATCGGCATCAAGACGCTCTTTGTTTCTAACGCATCGGGCGGCATGAATCCCGACTTCAAGGTGGGAGACCTGATGGTCATCACCGACCACATCAACGTCTTTCCAGAACATCCTCTCCACGGCAAGAACATCAACGAGCTGGGACCCCGCTTCCCCGCCATGGTCGATGCCTATAGCCCGCGCCTGATACAGATGGCACGCGACATCGCCCGCGAAAAGGGCATCCGCCTGATGGAGGGTGTGTATGTGGGCACGCAAGGCCCGACGTTTGAGACGCCCGCCGAGTATCGCTACTTCTGGCGCATCGGCGGTGATGCCGTGGGCATGAGCACAGTTCCCGAAGTTATTGTGGCCCGCCATGGAGACATCGAGGTGTTTGGCATCTCGATCATTACCGACCTGGGTGTCGAGGGTGCCGTCGAAAAGGCATCACACGAGGAGGTGCAGCGTGCTGCAGCAGCTGCCCAACCCATCATGGCGATGCTGGTCCAGGAAATGGTTAACCGCTTTGAGGAGCTTTAGTGTGACACAGGCAGGAGGATGCTTTAGGCCCCATAGCATAAAACAGACTGAGAACGAATGAAAGAAACTGAGATTTCGACACTGGGCGAGTTTGGACTGATTGAACACTTGACTCGCTCATTTCCTGTGCGCCAGCCATCGACCCGCCGTGGTGTGGGTGATGATTGTGCCGTGATCAACTATGGCAATGACCGCGAGACCCTGGTCACGACCGACCTGCTGCTCGAGGGTATCCACTTCGACCTCACCTATGTGCCACTGATGCACCTGGGCTACAAGGCCATCGTAGTCAACCTGAGCGATGTGTATGCGATGAATGGAACGCCGCGTCAGGTGACCGTGTCGCTAGGCATCAGCAAGCGGTTCACGCTCGAGCACATAGAACAACTCTATGAGGGCATGCGCATCGCCTGCGAACACTATGGAGTGGACCTGGTGGGTGGAGACACAAGCGCTTCGGTCACGGGACTGATCATCAGCGTGACATGCCTGGGCGAAGCGGCTAAGGACGACATCGTCTACCGTACCGGGGCCCGCGACACAGACCTGATCTGCGTTAGCGGCAACTTGGGAGCGGCTTACATGGGCCTGCAACTGCTGGAGCGCGAGCGCCAGGTGAGCGCCCAGGTCAAGGACGAGCATTTCGAGCCCGACTTCTCGGGCAAGGAATACATCATCGAGCGGCAACTCAAGCCCGAAGCCCGGCGCGACGTCATTGAGGAACTCCGTGAGCTGGGCATCCGCCCCACAGCGATGATGGACGTGAGCGATGGCCTGTCGAGCGAACTGTTCCACATCTGCAAAGACTCTGGTGTGGGCTGCCGCGTGTATGAGGACCGCATCCCCATCGATTACCAGACCGCCCTGATGGCCGAGGAGCTGAACATGAACCTCGTCACCGCCGCCATGAACGGCGGCGAGGACTACGAACTGCTGTTCACCGTGCCACTGGCCGACCATGACAAGGTGGCCCGCATGAAGACTGCACACCTCATCGGCCGTATCACCAAGCCAGAGATGGGAGCCTACATGGTGACCCGCGATGACCAGGAGCTGGAAATCCGCGCTCAAGGCTGGAACGCCTTTACCGAAGGTAAATAACCACTTTCGACCAACTCATCCATAACGAATGGCACGCTCTTATGTAGGATGCCATTCGTTTTCATATCGGTATCACAATCCTGCAGAAATTCCAGCAAGTTTATTTCAAAGTCATATTAATAGTGGTATTTTTATGATATTTCGATTATTTTTTGGCCATTTCTGCTAAATTGTGTTAAAAACAAGCATTTTTTCATCAAAAAATTAGGTAGCAAAAAACAATTGGCTTTATATTTGCAATGGTTTTCATGGTATTAGTTTTTAAAATTTAGGTTATCACAATGTCGGGAGACAGAATGATTTTCCAAGTTTAAGGTTTATGTTAATGGTATTAGAAGGTTAATTAGTTAAAAACAAGTCCCTGACTCGGTGTCAAGGACTTGTTTTTTTGAGTTAAGTTAAACACTAACGGTCTATGTCAATCCTCGGGGGCCTCGCCGATGAGTTCGAGGAACTCCTCGAGTTTGGGCGTGATGATGATCTGGGTGCGACGGTTACGCTGCTTGCCCATGGCCGTGTCGTTGGTCATCAAGGGGTTGTACTCACCACGTCCGCCAGCGGTCAGCCGTTTGGGGTCAACACCATAATCGTTTTGCAACGCTTGTACCACCGATGAGGCGCGCAGGCACGAGAGATCCCAGTTATTGCGGATGTTGGGCCTCGAGATGGGCACATTGTCGGTATTGCCCTCGATGAGCACGTCATAGTCCTGATAATCGTTGATGATCTTGGCGATCTTGGACAGGGTCTCTGCGGCACGATCACTGATCTCGTAGGAGCCGCTCTTGTAGAGCATATTGTCGGCCAGCGAGATATAGACCACCCCCTTGAGCACCTGTACATCGACGTCCTTGAGCTCCTCCTTAGAGAGTGACCGTGTCAGTTTGTTGGTCAGGGCCAGATTGAGCGAGTCGCTCTTTGTCTTCAGGTCGGTCAGGTGACGGATGTACTGGTTGCTTTCGTTGATCTGATCCACCAATTTCTCGATCGACACATTGCTCTGGCTGGAATTTACCAAGCTCTTGTCGAGCGAGCGTTGCAGCTGCTTGTAGTCCTCCTTGGACTGCGCCAACTGCTCCTCGAGCGAAGCCACACGGGCATTTGCGGCAGCCAGCTGCTCCCTTGACTGCTGCAGGTTCATCACCACCTCCTTGTTGCTATTGAGCAACTTGAGGTTATTCTGCCTGCAATCCTCCAGATCCTTCTTGCTGGCACAACTGCTCACGAGTATCAGTCCTGCCAGCATAGTCGTCATTATTACTACATTCTTCTTCATATTCATTGATATATTAAACAATATTCATTGATATTCATTCACGATATTTCTTAGACGCGGAAAAGAAGAATTTGTTGCATTGCGTTTAAATGATTTAACTAAAATCAGCGTCTTCTTATCGATTTTTTGCAATCAGGCGGCATGCGAACAAAATTAATTTGCTGGCGAACAAAAACCTAATATAAATTTGTTTTTGTGTGCGACTTGCAGTAATTTTGCGGATTAAAATAGAAATCAATGGACGCTCGCGAGAAAAAACAGATGCTGCTCGACTCAAGGTACCTGCGCATGACACAAATCTGGGCCGAGAATTCCTACTGCCGCCGCCGGCAGGTGGGAGCCTTGCTGGTCAAGGACAAGATGATCATCAGTGACGGCTACAACGGCACGCCAGCTGGCTTTGAGAACGTGTGTGAGGAAGAGGACCACACCAAGCCCTACGTCCTGCACGCCGAGGCCAATGCCATCACGAAGGTGGCCCGCAGCAACAACAGCAGCGACGGTGCCACGCTCTACATCACCACATCTCCCTGCATGGAATGCAGCAAGCTGATTATCCAGTCGGGCATCAGACGTGTGGTGTTTGGTGAATACTACCGAATGCACGACGGCGTAGACCTGCTGTGCCGCGCCGGTATCGAGGTGGTCCACCTGTGGCAGCACGAGGGCGATTACCAGCCTGTCATCATCACTACCGAGAATAGCGACAGCCATTACCGCGAAGTGGAAAAGGAACTCATATCCCACCCCTGCTGACCCAATTGCATATCCCAACGAAAACACTAAGCCAATGAAACAACAGTCTCACTCCCGTCAACCAATCTGGTTACCTTTCGCCATATCCCTAGCGGTTGTGGTGGGATTGTTTATCGGCTCACGCATATCGACCAGCCCCTATGCCGTGGACAGTGACCGCAAGGTCAATGCCATCCTTAATCTCATCCATCAGGACTATGTGGACTCCACCAACCTCAAGGATCTGGTGGAGATGAGTATCCCTGAGATTTTGAGCAATTTGGACCCCCACACAACCTATATCAGCGCCGAGGAGTTTAAGTCAACGTCCGAGAACCTCAACGGTGCGCTGAGCGACATCGGTGTCCAGGTCGAGATCATCAGCGATAGCGCGGGCATTGTCGAGGTCATTCCGGGCGGCCCAGGGGCCAAGGTGGGCCTCAAGGCCGGCGACTGCATCGTGTCGATCAACGACTCGACCACCATCGGCGAAAAGATCACCAAGACCGGCATCAGCAAGCGGCTGCGCGGTCCCAAGGGCAGCAAGGTCAAACTCGGCATCAAGCGCCAGAACAGTCCCAAGACACTATACTTTACCGTTACGCGGGGCAACAGTCCCGTCAACACCATCGATGCGCACTACATGCTCGACAAGAACACGGGCTACGTCAAGGTCAATCAGTTCGGCCGTAACACCTACCGCGAGTTCATTGCCGCGATGCGTGCGCTCAAGGGCGAGGGATCAAAACGCTACATCATCGACCTTCGGGGCAATGGTGGCGGCTTTGTTGAGGTGGCGGTGCGCATGGTCAACGAGTTTATGCCCGCCGACGAGCTCATCGTCTATACCCACGGCCGATACAAACGCGACGACCTGGACTGGTGGAGCGATGGCAAGGGTCAATTCCAGGATGCCGAGGTGGCCGTGCTCATCGATGAGTACAGCGCCAGTGCCAGCGAAATCTTCGCCGGAGCCCTTCAGGACAATGACCGCGGGCTGATAGTGGGATGCCGTTCCTATGGCAAAGCGCTGGTGCAGAAAGAGTTCATTCTTCCCGATAGCAGTGCTATCCACATGACCACGGCACGCTACTACACCCCGAGTGGCAGGTGTATCCAGAAGAGCTTCAAGCGCGGCGATCTGGCAGCGTATGACAACGAGTTGCGTGAACGCTTGGCCCACGGAGAAATGGACAGCCGCGACAGCATCCGCGTCGACAAGAGCCAGATGTTCTCCACAGCCCACGGGCGCACCGTGTATGGCGGTGGCGGTATCGTGCCCGACATCTTTGTGGCGAGGGACACTAGCGGCCTGAGCGGCTATCTCATCGAGGTGGAAAACGCCGGCATGCTGCAGCGGTTCGCGTTTGACTATTGCAACAATAACCGCGCCGACCTGAGCAAGATGAGCGACTACAAGCAATTCCTGCGCATGGCCCCCAGCGACGAGGAGCTGATCAACATGTTTGCCGATTATGCCGCTGAGGGTGGCATCGCTCCGCGGTGGTACTACATCAACGTGTCACGCGACGTCATCATCACCAGACTCAAGGCGCTCATCGCCCGCGATATCTTTGGCAGCCAAGCCTATTACCCGATCTTGAACCGCAACGACAAGACGGTGCAACAGGCCCTCAAGGCGCTCAACAAGCACAAGGCCGTGTTCCCCATCACCGAGAGCCCGGACCTGAAATCCGTAGCTCAGGAGCGCCGTAGCCTGATTGCCGAGATCAAGAAGCGGTGGCGTCTGTGAACACCCTCATCATTTAATCCACTATCAATCAGTCAACACAACAACCGATAGAGCAATCCCCAAATATCACGATGAAACAGCAGTCCACAAGTCATTCCATCTGGCTACCCCTGGCAATTGCCGTGGCAGTGGTGGTGGGCATATTCTTTGGCCACCGGTTCACGAGCAACAAGTATGTGGCTGAGAACGACCGCAAGCTCAATGCCATCCTCAACCTCATCGCCCAGGACTATGTGGACACAACCAACCTCAAGGACCTCATCGAGATGAGCATCCCCGAGATACTGAGCAACCTGGACCCCCACACCAGCTACTTTAGCACCGATGAACTCAAGGCAGCCACCGACGACCTGAACGGCTCGTTCAGCGGCATCGGCATCTCATTTGTCATGATGAACGACACCATCGGCGTCGTCGAGGTGATTCCCGGCGGTCCAAGTGAGAAAGTGGGGCTGTTGGCTGGCGACCGCATCGTGATGATTGACGACTCCACGGCCACCGGCGACAAGATGACCAACGGCGCCGTGATGAAACGCCTGCGCGGCCCCAAGGGGAGCAAGGTCAAGCTCGGCATCGAGCGCCAGAACAGCAAGAAGATGCTCACCTTCACCATCACGCGCGGTGACATCCCCGTCAACACCGTTGACGCCTATTACATGATCGATGACATCACCGGATATGTCAAGGTTAACCAGTTCGGGCGCCACACCTACGACGAATTTATCACCGCCATGGCCTCACTGCAGGAGCAGGGAGCCGTGCGCTACATGATCGACCTCAGGGGCAACGGCGGCGGATTCATGGAGATGGCCGTGCTCATGGTCAACGAATTCCTGCCCGCCAACCAACCCATCGTGTTCACCCGCGGCCGTGACCGCCGCATGGACGACGAGGTGTGGAGCGACGGCAATGGCTCCTTCCAGGACGCCGAGGTGGCCGTGCTCATCGATGAGTTCAGCGCCAGCGCCAGCGAAATCATGGCCGGAGCCCTGCAGGACAATGACCGTGGCTTGATTGTGGGATGCCGCTCATTTGGCAAGGGACTGGTGCAGAAGGAGTTCGTCTTGCCCGACAGCAGCGCCATCCGCCTGACGACAGCGCGTTACTACACCCCCAGTGGCCGCTGCATCCAGAAGGACTACAAGGACGGCATGCTCAACTACGAGAAAGAGCTAGTGGACCGCTACCTCAACGGCGAGCTCTACAGCCGCGACAGCATGAAGATCGACAAGAGCCAAGTGTTCACCACGATGTTTGGCCGCACCGTCTATGGCGGGGGCGGCATCGTGCCCGACATCTTTGTGGCACGCGACACGAGCGGCATCTCCAGCTACTACATCGAGGTAGCCAACGCAGGCCTGCTGCAGCGCTATGCCTTCAGCTACTGCGACCAGCACCGCGCTGCGCTCAAGCAGATGCGTGATTACCAGCAGTTCCTGAGCAGTGCGCCCAGCGACGACGCGCTGCTGACCGACTTCGCCAACTTCGCCGCCCGCAATGGCATTGCCCCGCGATGGTACTACATCAACCAGTCGCGTGATGTCATCGTTACTAACCTCAAGGGATTGATTTCCAGAGACGTATTTGGCAACCAAGCCTTCTACCCTATCATCAACCAGCGCGACAAGACCATCCAGGCCGCCCTCAAGGCACTGAACCAGCACAAAGCCGCTTTCCCTATCACTGGTGATTAGGCTTTAGGCTTTAGGTTTTAGGCTTTAGCTCCAATGGCGCTCACTCCTAACTTCTCACTCCTAACTCCTCACTCCTAACTAAATAACGCTTTCTAACATTTAGCAACAGGACGAGGCAGAAGTTATCTGTCCCGTCCTGTTCATTTCTTTTAAACGCGGCGCCACACATTTCTATCTGATGGCGCACACCTCTCTAGAGTTCACTTCTTACGAATGGTGACCGCTCCGTTACGGAAGTTGTACTTGTCACCTCGGGGAGTAAGGAAATCGATGCGCTTGCGCAGGCGCTTGCTCATCTTGTCTTTTACCACCCACTCTCCGTTGAGAGCTGGAGTGGACTCACTCTCCACAACAATCACGTCGCCCATTTTGAAGCCATGTTGGTTAAACATGTCATGCGAGAGAGCGACCCATCGAATCTGATAGTTTTTCAACTTATCATAATTGATTCGGTCTCCGCTTGCTG
The DNA here is from genome assembly GCA_964628205.1 of uncultured Muribaculaceae bacterium. GTDB lineage: Bacteria > Bacteroidota > Bacteroidia > Bacteroidales > Muribaculaceae > Sodaliphilus. The sequence goes on along the minus strand of CAZVMM010000004.1, from coordinate 111,316 downwards.
TTACCCAACCAGCACCGCCCTGTCCAGGGTGGTATTTGGTAGCGTGCAATTTAAAATCCCGCCCTATGGCAGACACAGCAATCACAACAGCAAGCGCTAAAAATAATCGTCTTAGCATAAGTTGTTAGTAATTGGTTTGCAATGCAAAGGTAGTCAAATAATTTGAACTAACCAAATTTTCAGACCACAAAGTGCATCGTGCGCAAACGCCAGCACAATCACAACCCACTCATTAACAACCGTTAAGCACAACAATAGCCGTTCAACCATTCTAGGCCGCACGACTACCGTTATCAGTGAGACTGTAGCAACACTATTGTCAAATAGTTTTAAAGAGGCTGTTGCAACACTCTCAGTGAATCATAGGGTGGAATAGATAGGTGGGCAATCCTTTTTGGAGAATTTTTGATGCATTGGCGCATTTTTTTTTGATAATCCTTGGTTGTAATTAGTATTATTTTTTGTTGCGTGTGGGCCGAGGGGTATTCCGAACTCCGTGATATATATTGATACTCAAGCTTTCTACCGTTGTACTTCGTTAACAAGCGTTATTATTCCCTATTCGGTTACTTTCATTGGATCTTTCGCATTCCCTGTCGCTGCCTACAGTTCAGCCTGGTGACGTGAACGGCGACGGCGATGTAACAATTGGTGACGTATCGGCTCTGATCGACCTACTGCTGGGTGGTGGTTCCTATCCTCTCGGTGCTGACGTGAACGGTGATGGCGATGTAACAATTGCTGACGTATCGGCTCTGATCGACTATCTCTTGGGTAACTAAAATCAGAGAGCGCGACGATAGAACCGACATCTATTCCATCAAAGATGCTGGTGCGTCACCCGATTTGGGGCGACGCACCAGTTATTTTCATAAAAACAAAGCAGATCAGGTGAAGGAGTAGTCGAGAATCTGGGGGTTGAAATGGATGTCGCGGTTGGTAAAGAGGCGGTCCATCGTGCCGTCAGCTACCAGTTCCTGGGTAGTGCCGGTGATGACCTGGCGGTCGGTGGTGATGAGCCACAGCTCGTCGGCAAGCATCAGAGACTGGGAGATGTCGTGGCTGGAGAGCAGCACCGCCTTGTCGCGCTCGTGGGCGAGGGTTTGCAGCAGGCGCATGGTCTCGATGCGGCTGGCCACGTCCAGGAAGGCCGTGGGCTCATCGAGGACAATGAGCGGCGTCTGCTGGGCGAGGGCTCGGGCAATCATGGCCTTCTGGCGCTCGCCGTCGCTGAGCGACGAGATGTATTCTCCGGCCTTGGCGATGATGCCGGCATCGGCCATCGCCTGACGCACGATCTCATGGTCGTGGGCATCGAGGCGCCCCAGGAAACCCGTGTGGGGCTGTCGGCCCAGGCCCACCAGTTCCTCGACGGTGAGGGCTCCGGCCTGGATGCGCTCGGTCGACACCAGTCCCAGCAGGCGCGAGCGCTCCTTCTGCGACATGTCGATCAGGCTCTTGCCGTCAATCTCAATGGTGCCACTGATGGGGCGTTCGTCACATGTGAGGGCCCGCAACAGGGTCGATTTGCCGGCACCGTTCTGTCCCAGCAGAGCTACCAGTTTGCCCCTGTCGAGGCTCAGGTTCAGTCCACTGAGCAAGGTGACTTGCTGCTTGCCGTTGCGGTAACCCACCGCCAGGTCATTGGTCTTGAGTATCGTGGTCATTTTTTTAGTTAGAAGTCTTTTTTAGTGAGAAGTGAGGAGTTAGGAGTTAGGAGTTATTAGGGGGCTAAAGCCTAAAGCCTAGTTAAAATAATTGATGCGTCGTCGATTAAGGATGATGTACAGGATGATGGGCACACCGATAATGGGCGTGATGGCATTGATGGGTATGATGCCGTGAGGGTTGCACACGCTGACCAGGGCACACAGCAGGGCGATGTCGGCCCCGGCGAGGATGGTGGCCGGCACCAGGCGGCCATGGTTGCTCGTGCCTAGCGACATGCGGGCAATGTGCGGCACCACGAGGCCGATGAAGCCGATGGGACCGCAGAAGGCGGTCACCACTGCTGTCAAAACGCCCGTGATGATCAAGAGGATGTTACGCGTGCGCGACACGTTGATGCCCAGGTTGCTGGCATATCGCGTGCCCAGCAGCAGGGCATTCAGCGGCTTGACCATGAGCGCCGAGCCGATGAGCGCCAAGACGATGGTGCCCGCATAGACGGGCATCTGGGCCACGCTGACGCCCTGGAAGTTGCCAAATCCCCACGACACGTAGTTGTGCACGCCCTCCTCGGTGGCCACCGAGTTTAGCAGCTGCACGACGCTCGACGTGAGATAACTCACCAGGATGCCGATGATGAGCAGCATGGTGTTGCTGCGCACGATGGCCGAGAAGGCGATGAGCACAACGAGCACCGCCCCTGCCCCCATGAGGGCGCCAAGCAGGATAGCCATGTAGCTGCCCACGTTCTCGCCCAGGATGCCTCCCAGCGTGCCGCCCAGTGCTAGAATGACGATGGCGACGCCCAGTCCTGCACCCGACGACACACCCAGTATCGAGGGGCCCGCCAGGGGGTTGTTGAAGGTGGTCTGCAACAGCAAGCCCGATATGGACAGCGCGGCACCAGCCAGAGCTGCCGTGACAATCATGGGTATGCGCGATTGCAGTATGATGATGTCCCATGCCCTGTTGCCACTGCCGTGTCCCGCCAGGATGTCCACGACCTTGCCCACGGGGATATCCACTGAGCCAAACACCAGGCACGCCAGTGCCAGCAGCACCAGCAGCAGGGTCATCGCAACGAGGGTGACACCATAGCGGCGATATGTCATCGGCGTGTCAGTCAATGTGATGGTACATCTGGTTCTCAAAATCAGGAAACAACTCGGGATGCATGATGGCGGCGAACTCACGCAGCAGCACCTCGGGATGGAACGGGATACGGTCAAAGAAGCGGGTCTTGTCCGTGTCGCACACATACACGCGCTTGTTCCGGAAAGCGGCCATCTCCTTGTTCAGGTCATTGGCGCCCTGCAGGTCACTGAGCGAATTGATATTGGTCCACTTGATGAACCAGTAATCCGCATCCTGGGCCACTGCGAGAACCTGATTGAAGTCCAGGGCCAGCGAACCCGTGTTCACGTCATCGGCCCAGAGGTACCTGCCACCCGCATCAGCGAGGATACGCGCCATGTAGCTCCGGCCACCAGGCACATTCCACACGCCGCTGATGACCATCTCGGTCACGACGGTGGGATGAGTCTTGGCGCTGGCGGCTTTGCGCTTCATCTCGTTATAGGCTGCCACAACGGCCTCGTACAGGCTGTCGGCCTGGGCGCGACGGCCCACCAGCTCGCCATAGAACTTCACCCACTCGGCCCTGCCCAGCGGGTCATATTCCAGATAGTCGGCACACTCGATCAGCGGGATGTCCATCTTGGCGATCTGGCCATAGCTGGCGTCCTGATAGGGTGATAGCAGAATGGCATCGGGCTGCATGTCGATGACCCGCTCCACAGTGGGATTCATCGAGTTGCCGCAATCAGCAATGGTGCCTGCCTTAAGTCCGGCAGCAATGACGGGATCACTGAAATATTGCTTGTCAACCACCCCGCGCACGGCATCAATGGCGCCGAGCTCATGGATCAGGCTCGTGTGCACCGACGAATAGACGAGGGCATTACGGATGGGCGTACGCACGACGGTGCCGTCGGGCAGGTCATCGGGAATCACCGAGTCGCGCGGCACCAGCACATAGCGGTGCAGCACCCCACCCCGCCAAGGGTCGCCCACGGTGACGACGGTGTAGCTCGTGGTGCGGTCCATTGACAGCAATCGCGCGGCTGTGATGACCGAGTCTTGGCCGCCGAGTGCGGCACCGACGGTCTTGCCACCCCCGAAACAAGATGTCATCAGGAGCAGCGACATGACGAGTGCGGCACAGATGCTACTGCATTTTATCATTCTATTGTCTGCCATTATCTGGTTATCATTTTCAACCAATTCATTCCACATATTCAAGGATGCCGGGCATATTGGTGTCCTGGGTTACCCTGTCGATGTACTGGAAGAAGAAATCATCGATCACATCGACCGACTTGTAATTCTTCATTCCCTCGTAGCGCATTCTCAGGTCGTAATACCCACATTCGTTCAGCAACGCGCTCAACGAGGCCGGCATGAGCTGAACCAACTTGCGCTGCTTGAAATCTATATAGAAAAAATCCCGGTCATACCAACCGTTATTTGGCCACTCATAGTCCACATAGGCCACCTTGTCGTTGAAAAACAGAGTCACGTAACTGCCCTTGACACACGACTCCCAACCGAAGGAACGCTTCAGGTAGGTGCTGTTGATAAGCCAGATGCTACCCGCCTGGGCAGCGATGAACTTGTCACGGATCATCACATTCCATTGGTCCTCGGGCATCGCGATTTTGAAGTCATTGAAATAGGGCGGCATGACCGATATCACCGGGTCGATAAACATCGCTGCCGGGCGGTCCATCAGCATCTGCTCCCACGTGTTGTAGAAGTAGACGGTGTCATGCACCTCCTCGGCTGCTGCCCCGCGCAACGCGACCATGGCGACGAGCGCGACAACGATAGCCCGCAACAGATGTTCCCTCTTCATCATCCTGAAAATCGGTTACAATTATTCTTTGCCAACGACATCGAGGATGTAAGGATACATCACGTCACTCGAGGCCCGCTCGATGTACTTGAAGAAATAGTCCTCGATGATGGGGCGCTTCTTGTAGTCCTTCATGCCCTCGTAGCGCATCTGCAGGTCGTGATAGTCCTCGAGCAGGGCGCTGAGCGTTTTGGGAGTTACCCGGTGCACCTTCTTTTTCTCGAAGTCGAGATAGTAATACTCGGGGACGAAGTCATTGTCAGGTGCGCCAAACAGAATCTCGGAAATCGAGAGGGACGAGCTGCCATAGCCCGCATACATGAAATAGGCCACCTTGTCATTGAAGAACAGCGGCATGAAGCTGTCCTGCTTGATGATATCGCCCGAAAAATTCTTCTTGATATACTCGCTGCTGACAAGCCAGATGCTGTCGCCGATGGTAGCGGCAACGTGTTCCTTGAGCATCAACTCGTTAAGGTCCTCGTCTGCTGTCACGATACCGATGTCATAGGGGGTGTAGACCTCGATATAGGGGTCGATGATCATCGCCTCGGGCGACATGGAAAGTATCTGTTCCCATGAATTATAGAAGTAGACGGTGTCGTGTGGCTCTGTCTCGGCCCAAGCCTGGAGCGAAGCCATCGCAATGAGGGCACACATCATGATATGGAAAATCCTGGTTTTCATATTCTTGCTGATTGTTTAGAACGTTTTTAGCACTTGATACAGCTTGCGCGTGGGCAGGCCCATCACATTATAGAAGTCCCCATTGATCCCCGAGATGCCGATGTTGCCGATCCACTCCTGGATGCCATAGGCCCCTGCCTTGTCTAGCGGGCGGTAGTGCTTGATGTAGTACTGTATCTCATCATCGGTCAGCTCAGCAAAGTGGACAATGCTCGTGTCGGCAAAGGACTCGACACGCTCCGTGGTCGACACACACACACCACTGATTACCCGGTGAGCCCGGCCCGAGAGAGCGCGAAGCATGCGAAAAGCATCGGCCTCACCCACAGGTTTGCCCAAAACGCTCTCGTCGAGGACAACGACGGTGTCGGCGGTTATAAGCAGTTCGTCGGGCCGCAAAGGATGGCCTGCGGCCTTGATGCGGGCAAGGTACACAGGGATATCCTCGACCGGCAAGGTGGCCGGATAGGTCTCGTCAATGCCCTTTATGGCCTCGACACGGAACTTGATGCCCATATCGCCCAGCAACTCGCGCCGACGGGGCGAATTGCTGCCTAACACCACATCATATTTGTCTAGATTACTGAGCATGGTCTTCAATTGGGTTATGGTCCATAATGGATTGGGAAATGGCGCGGTACAGGTCGCGCTTGTCACCGTCGAGCACCGACAAGTGACTGTCGATGACCTGGAGGTCATGGCGGATTGCGGGTCCCGTCTGGGACTGCGCTGGGGTCAGGTGATCCAGCTTGTCGACGGTGGTGCGGATCAGCGGTTTCACGGCATCAAAGGGCAAACCGGCCTCCCGGAGCACCTCGTGGGCCAGAGTCCACATGTGGTTAGCGAAGTTACATGCGAACACCGATGCCACGTGCAGCTGATGACGCTTAGCACTATCGGCCTCAACGACATGAGCAGAGAGCATCCCGCCTAACGCCATCAGCCGAGCGAGCGCCTCGGGGTCACTGGCTTCGGCAAAGAAGTGCACATCGTCGAGCGGCACCACGACCTGGCGCGAGAACGACTGCATGGGCCACAGCACGCCATAATGCAAGCGCTGACCGGCAAACAGGTCAATCGGCTTGCTGCCCGACGTGTGGACCCACAGGGCGCCATTATCGGGCACCGAGGCAATCACGTCGGCAATGGCGTCATCACGCACCGCGATGACATAGGCATCGGCGTCAGGGACAAGAGACCGCAAATCATCGGTGGCGTTGGCACAACCGATGGCGCTGGCGAGTGCCTGGGCATGGCAGAACGTGCGGCTGTAGATCTGAGCCACACTGCACCTAGCGGCTAAGCCATGAGCCAAGCTTGTCGCCACATTACCCGAACCGATAATCACTACGCGCTTCATTTCTCATGCAAAATTACTATTAAGACTGAAAATAGGCAAGAAAGTTTAAGCAATTTCGGACTTCAACCCACATCAACAGGGATGTCACGAAGAGACAAGGGTTGGTGCCATGGCAAAAATGATCCGATGCATGCCCTGTACGTTGAGGATAATTGTTACCTTTGTGACAAAAATATTACTTAGAGATATGAAGGAAATCTATTTTGCTGGAGGATGCTTCTGGGGAACAGAGCATTACTTCAAACTCGTGAATGGAGTCGTAGAAACCGAGGTGGGCTATGCCAACGGACATACCGAGAACCCGACCTATCAGGACGTGTGCACCGACAAGACGGGCTTTGCCGAGACCGTACGTATCGGCTATGACCCCGAGGTCATCTCGCTGGAGTTCCTCACCGAGATGTACTTCAAGGCCATCGACCCGACGAGCGTCAACCAGCAGGGGCACGACAAGGGCACCCAATACCGCACGGGCATCTACTATACCGACGAGGCCGATGTGCCCACACTCCAGAACGTGTATGACAGCGTGCAGGCACAGGTAAAGCTGAGACTTGCCGTGGAGCTGTTGCCGCTGAAGAACTTCTACACCGCCGAGGAGTACCACCAGGACTACCTGGACAAGAACCCCGACGGCTATTGCCACCTGCCGCTGGAATTGTTCGAGATGGCCAAGCAAGCCAACCGATAAGCGCCGATGTCAATTCAGCAATTCAAACGCACGTTGCAACGATGGTGCAGCCGCGATAACCGCTGGTTATCTGTCCCATGCGCCTTTGCCGCACTCTTCGTCATGCTGGTGCTCATCAAGAGTTGCCAGGGTATCGTTTATTACCATAGTGACGAGTGCAAGATTTACCGGATGGGCTACACCGTGGAACAGGCACGCGCCCTGATCGCCGCACTCAGCAAGCAGCAGATCGACTCGCTCATCGCTCGAGGCGAACACGACACCATCGCTATTCCGCTACTGGACGAGCGCTACTTCATTAGCGCCAACTTTGACCGCTATCTCGCCTATCACAAGAAGGACTCGACGCGTGCGCCACTGAGCAACATCATCGCTCTGGTCAACATCGGAGCCGACCAGGACCGCGAGACGTGTGCAGTACCCTGCGACACCAGCAAGGGCCAGCTGATGCTGGTCAACGGCCGCCACTACCTGGACGAGAACTACAAGCCTGACAGTCTGGCAACGTTCAATAAGAGGTATTGCTATGAGGAGCAGCAGGCACTCAAAGCTGTGGTCCAGGCCTTCATGGCCATGCAGCAGGCTTGCAAGGAGCAGACTGGTGCGCAGTTGATGGTCAATTCGGCCCATCGCTCCTATCAGCAACAGATCGCCATGCACAAGCGCAGCGCCAAGGGTTACGCTGCCCATGCGGGCTACAGTGAGCATCAAACAGGGCTCGCTATCGACGTCTCTTCGCTGGAACACCCGATGAGGTGGCCCTTTGACAAATCAGAGGAATGCGCGTGGATGCATGAGCACTGCCACGAGTATGGCTTCATCCTGCGTTACCCCAAGAGACAGTCACTCATCTTCGGTTTTGCCTACGAACCGTGGCACCTGCGCTACGTGGGAAAAGAAGTTGCCCGGCGCATCCACGATGAGGACATTACATTTGATGAATACTACGCTTACTACCTTGATAGATAAGAAATAAGAGATGCTATTGCAACAGAGCCTGATAATGGCCTGATGTGTCGCTGGAAGTGATCGAGAAATGGCCTTGCAAGCCGTGACGGCTGCCCATGGCGGCAGTGACCATGCCCATAGTCATACGCAAATTGACTTCTACACAGGGATTTAAGGCAATCCTGCCGTTATCATCCCAATAGTACATCATGTCGATGCCTAGATATCCATCATAGTGAGGCGCTATCAGGTCTTCAATCACCATCAGGATTTGACCTATTACCGGATCAAGATCGGGATAAAGGCCCAATAGCATCTCATGCAAGTCCTCCATCGGCGCTACCCTACCCGTTCCAAACTGGCTGTGGAAGTCGTTGCCGAACACCGAATAGCCCATCAGCATCACATGGCCGTCACGACACAAGCACTCGATGGCAAAGTCCTGCACACGGTCCAATCCCACCTCACACAACAGCGATCCCTGGCGCCGCAACGCGCCTTCGATCCAGTGATGAACATGGCGATCGCCCTGCGGGTCAAGTACGCGGTAGATGCCCTTGCCGCTGCCCGACCACGGCATCTTCAGGTAACAGCCGGGGTGAGCGTGCATAAAATGCACCACGGCATCATAGCGATCCAATTCCACCGGACAAGGTGAAAAGGCAGTTCCCATAGCCTGATGAATGGCAATGGTCATGCGACGATGAGACAAACGACGTATCCAGTCCAACGCTTCATCGGTGGGCAAGCAATCCCTGGATACCCCATGGGCCAGCAACTGGTAACGTAAGGTGGCGTCCCAGCCCCACGGGTGGATGCGACACGGTCCCAAGTCAGCGATTTTGCTGATGGGAACAGGACTTACACTGAGATGGTGGTCATCGAGCCAACGGCGATCGTCCTCGATCGGGCAATCGTCGGGGATGGCGATATAGGAGCCCGCCGGGGCCAACCACGCGGGCAGCAGACGCAGGTCGTGCCTCAACTGGCGGGCAAACGGCGGCGCGGTGTAGTTGTGCGCCCCGTGAGCCAGCGCCAAGTCGTGCTCGGGATTGAAAAGATAGACGCTAACCATTGGCTGCAAAGGTAACCATCATTCTCTGCCCTAGTATCAAAACTGCAGGCACTTTTTATGATCTGTCGCGCGTAATCTGTAGTTTACTTGACGGTGATATTAACGCTGGATTTCATGCCAGTGGCGGGGTCCTTGACGGTGAGGGTCATCACGCCTGGCTGCTTACTGGCTTGGCACACGACCACCAGCTGGCCATGGAAAAGGCTCATCTGTGGCTCCGTGAACGGCTCCAGCGAAGTGGCATCGCCATTGCAAGCAGCCTTATAGGTACCTGCTCCTGTCACCGTGAATTGCAAACGGTTGGCGGCATCGGGGCACAGGGTGCCCTTCTTATCGACCAAGCTCACCGTGATGTATGCCAGGTCGTTGCCATCGGCCTTGATGGCCTTGCGCTCGGGTTCCAGCACCAGACGCTTGGGCTTACCGGCGGTGCGCACCACCTGCTGGCCAGCCTTGTTGCCCTGCTCGTCATAGACGACCACCTTGATTTCGCCGGGCTGATAGACGACATCGCGCCAGCGCAGACGATAACGGTCCAGGCGGGTAGTGTCATTCTTGGTGATGCGGCCCTGGCTCTTGCCGTTGACAAAGAGCTCGGCAGTGGGATAATCGGTGTAACAATAGACGGGAGTGACCTTGCCCTCGCGGCCGGGCCACGTCCAGTGAGGCAGCAGGTGTATGGTGTGTTCCCGCTTGTTCCAGTGGCTGCGGTACAAGTAGTAGCGGTCCTTCGGCAGGCCGGCTAGGTCGCAGATGCCAAAATAGCTGCTGCGCGAGGGCCAGTATTCGTCGTAGGGTGTCGGCTCGCCCAGATAGTCGTAGCCTGTCCACACAAACTCGCCCACCGTCCAGTCACGGTCGTCCTGCATCTTCCAGTCATCGTCGGGCAGATTGCTCCACCAGCAATACTCCACGTCATAGGATGAGCACTGACCATCGGGGCGGGCCTTATTGGTTGCAACAGTGTCGGGGAAATAGTAGCAACCGCGGCTACTTACTGTAGAAGCCGTCTCGCTGCCCAGGATAAAGCCCTGGGGCAAGCGCTCGATCATTTCGTCATACTTGTGCACACGGTAGTTATAGCCTGGCACATCAGCCACCTGTGCAAATCCGCACCAGATGGTGCCGTCCGGCTGGTCCATGCCACAAGTGACCATGCGCGAGGGGTCATAGTAGTGGCACAGGGTAATCAGGTCCTTGTAGCGGCGCACGCCCTCGGGTTTCCACTGCTCGGGGATCTCATTGCCCACGCTCCACATGATGATGCTGGGATGGTTGCGGTGATTGAGCACCAGATTGCGGATGTCCTGCTGCCACCACTCGTCCCAATAGCGGCCATAGCCGTTGCGCACCTTGGGCTCTTGCCAGCCGTCAAAACTCTCGGCCATGACCATCATGCCCAGGCTGTCACACACCTCCATCTGCATCGTGGAGGGCATGTTGTGGCTGGTGCGGATTGCATCGGCGCCCATTCGCTTCATCATCTCGATCTGGCGAATCAGGGCAGTCTTGTTGATAGCGGCACCCAGCGGGCCCATGTCGTGGTGCAGGCACACACCCTGGATCTTGCGGCGCACGCCGTTGAGCTGGAAACCACCCTCCTTGCTGAACGCGACCGTGCGGATGCCTACACGGGTCTTCTGCCGGTCGATTTCCTGGCCATGACGGAACAGGATGGCCGTCAGCCGATACAGGTTGGGATGCTCGGGCGACCACAGGGCAGGATTGTTCACCGTTATGAGTGTGGCAAAATGCCCCATGCCGTCGGCATGCGTGAGCTCATTGGCCACCTGCCGACCAGCGGGATCAACAAGCGTTATCTCCAGTTCATATCCATCAACACGGTCAGGAATGACATCAAGTTGATGTTCGACCCGCAAAGTGGCTTGTCCTCCAGCAATACTCAATGTGTTGGCATACAGCCCCCACGGGTCAAGGGCATTTTGTTCGCGCGTCATCACCAGCTTGACGGGGCGGTAGATGCCGCCACCAGGATACCAGCGGTTGCTCTCCTCCTGGTTCTCAAGAGTCACCTCGAGCGCGTTGGGCGTGCCGTCGTGGTGGATATAGGGTGTAACATCTACAATGAAGGCATTGTAGCCATAGGCCCAATGTCCCGCCAGGCTCCCGTTGACGTAGACATGGGGGTCGGCCATGGCGCCGTCAAAGATGAGTTTCGCGTTGCCATAGCCCGCAGGCACTGTGAAGGTGGTCTTGTAGTAGCCCTTACCAATCCAGGGCAGGGCGCCAGATCGGCCAGACTTCTCGGTGGCTACAACTTCGCCATTCTCCTTGATGGCAACCACCTGTAGGTCCCATTTCTTGTCAAATGGACCACTGATGGCCCAGTCGTGGGGCACCGTGACGGTCTGCCATTGCTGGTTATCGCGGGAGAATTGCCAACCCTCGCTGAGGGTAACCTCTAGGTGGCTCTGCGCCATGGCAGTCATGGCAACAAGTGCCGATATCAGGCTTAAAAACTTTCTCATTGCTGTTTCAGTTGCTGGTTGATGGTGTTGATGTAGTCAAGCAGCTCGTCGCGGCCACGGCCGTCCTCGCTCGAGGTCATGAAGATGGGGGGCAGTTCCTCCCAAGTCTTGAGCAGCACCCGCTTGTAGTCACCGACTGCTGCAGGGCCTGCCACCTTGCCCAGCTTGTCCATCTTGGTGAACACGATCGAGAAGGGCACGCCGTTCTCGCCGAGCCACTCCATAAACTCGAGGTCGATCTTCTGTGGCGGGATGCGGCTATCGACAAGGACAAACAGGTTGGTCATCTGCTCGCGTCCCAGGACATAGCCCTGGATCATGCGCCGCAACTGATCGCGGCTCTCCTTGCTGCGCTTGGCGAAGCCGTAACCGGGCAGGTCCACGATATACCACTGTCCATTGATCAGGAAGTGATTGATGAGCAAGGTTTTACCAGGAGTGGCACTGGTCTTTGCCAGCGCTTTGCGCCCGGTGAGCATATTGATGAGCGACGACTTGCCGACATTGCTGCGGCCGATGAAGGCATACTCAGGCAGGCGGGTGTCGGGACACTTGCGATAGTCGCTGTTGCTGATTTGAAATTCGGCTGAGGTAATGGTCATATTTAGTTGTTTGTTGTTTGTTGTTAGTTGTTCCAAATAGAAGGAGACGGGTCGGAATCCGTCGTTACAGGAAATCATGGCCGACTGGGGATTGCGCATCCATCCGTCGTAGAAGTTGCCCTCTCCACGGGCTAGCGCCTCGACAAAGGGACGCATCGATTCCCATGCGCTTTCACACAGGCCATGCGGACGCTGAGCGTCGATTGAGACGAACTGCTGCCCCACTCTGATGTCGCACGCGTGCTCGATGGGTTTCTCGTACTGCTCCATCAAGTCACGATACACGGTCTGCCTCATGGCGGTGATGCGCACGGGCCACAAGCGAGCCACTTGGTTTTCCTTATCGTTCATGAGTGCAAAGATACAACAAATCAGTCACAATAGCAAATAACTGACGAGACGGGGAACCTTCTAGCAGGCTCCCCGTCTCTACAGGTAATAGATGATATGTTAAGAAACTGTAATAATCAGTCTAACAGAGGTCATCGCGGTCAATTACATCGACAGCATGATGTCGAGAACTGCGCTAACGTCACCGATGGTAACCTCGCCATCCTCGTTCACGTCACCAACAACGTCGGTGTTGCCACTGAGGATCATATCGATCAGGTAGTTGATATCAGCAATACCAACCTCACCGTCACCGTTCACGTCACCCTTAACGCCAATGGGCTTAGTACCCTGCTTGAAGGTGTAATACTTGTAAGCACCGGGGATCTCGAAGCGAACAACGGCCTCACGATAAGCCATGCCTGCGGGCAGAGCGTCGGCAGTAACCTTAGCGGTCACATACTCGTTGAACTCGCCGTTCTCCTCCTGGTCGATGAGCTGGATGTTGAGCCACTCGGGAACGTCCTGGCCATTGCAGGTCAGGGTCCAACCCTCATCCACGCTGGGATAAGAAGCCAAGAACTCGATGCTCTCGGTTACCAGCTGCTGCTGACCGTCGTTATAGAGCTCCTTTCTCATCAGGCCACCCTCGTTGGGGAAGGTGTACTCGCCGTCCTCCAGGTTGTACTTGAAGGTCATGAAGGGATGATCGATGTCCAGGAACAGGGTCACACCGGTCTTCATCTCACCGCTGGTGAAGAAGTTGTTCAGACCAACCCAACGGAAGTCCTCGGTAATGTTGCCATCATCGTCGCGAACCGGGTAACGGATGTAGCAGAGCTCACCGAAGCCCTCGTCGGTCATGTCGTCACTGGCGATACAGAGCGAGAAGTCGGCCAAGTTAGACATCTCAGGATCGTTGTAACCATCCAAGCACACCAGGATGGGGAAGTCGATTGTCGGAGTTACCTCGTACTCGAGCTCGGGATCATCATCCTCGTAGTCATAGAGGGTGAACACGATGTCACCATCATAGGTCTCGTTGGTCTCGGGGGTAACGGTGCAGCGGCCGGTTGCGATCAGCTCACCAGGCTCAGCGGGCAGCTGAACGGGCAGCGAGTCGTTATAGGCGGGGATTTCACCGTCAATCTTGTAGACGCGGCAGGTCATGTCAACAGTGGTGTTGGGCTTAACTGTGAGCACGGCGGTCGAAGCCACAACTCTCTTGAGCACGTAGGGGTGCTCGGGCTTCTCAAAGGCCTGTGCCATACCGTTGAAGCCACTACCGTTCTTACCGAACCAGTAGCCAGAACCCTCCTCGCCACGGGGATCGTAGGGCTTAGCGCCACTATAGTAAGTCTGGGGATAACGCTGGTCGCCATTCACACCACCGAAGCAGAAGTTCTTACTCGAAACGAGCAGACCTGTACCCTCATCTATATTGCTATAGAGCGCGCCGGGGTTAGTGGCGGCCATTACGTCATCGATGTAGGATGCGTCGATGACGGGCTTGTCACTGGTACCACTCATCTTGTAACCCTTGTACTGGAAGTCATACCACTTGGAGCTGGGATCGATCGGACCATCGATGGCATAGAAAATGGGAATGGTATCCGCACCCCAACCATAGGTTACATCGAGATCCTTCACACCGTCGACCTGCACAAGTGCGTCGTCCAGCCAGTAGTCCCATGCATAGTTAGTGGTCTCGTCAGCACCGTCGGCAAGACCAATATAGGTGTAAGTTTCGAAGGGCTTTACATGCAGGGTCGATGAATAGTAGCCACCTCCATACGTTCCATCAGCTTTGATCATCGTGTTGCCAAAGAAGGCGCCAGCAGGACGGCGATAGTGCACGTCATAGAGTTGGGCCTTCTTGGGAGCCTTGTTGAGGACGGGAGAACCGGGAGTGCGCATCTGGGCGGTTTCCTTCTTCATCAGATCCCTGGGCTTGACATTCTTCATAATCTTGGCGTTTACTGTCTGCTTAGCAGGCACTGCGGCCTTCTTGATAACCTGTGCGCTGGCACCAGTCATCATGAGAGCGGCAACACCGAAAAGTAAAAACTTTTTCATAATGATAAAATTAAAATATAGTTAATAAAAAATGATTTGGATTTTCCTGTAATTAATTATGAGGCTGTGTCATAATTGTTCTGCTGGTTTTTATCGGCCTAGCGGCAGAGAAATGCTACCAGTCACCAATTATGACACACCCTCATAGCTTAGTCAATTACTGCACATACCAGGTTGAGTAGTTGGCGGGAGCGTCGGCCTCACTCAGCTGCATGTTGACGGGAGCCAACAGCGAGGTGGTGCTCAGCGAGATGGTGGAGGCACCCATGGCGTCGATAAAGGCACGCATCGAGGGAACCCTCGAGGCATAGGCCTGACCGGTCTTGTCGCCCTCGGCCTGAACGTTGAACTTCACGTGGGTGTCGTCGACCCTCTCCATCGTCATGTAGTAGGTGGGATTGTACCTGTTGGTACCCTTCTTGACATTGAAGGAGAAGGCATAGCACTGCAGGTTGTTGTTCCAGACAATCTGGGCATAGACGAGCGAGCGTTTGTCATAGGCGCTCAGCTCATCGGCCATGGTGTTATACAGGTCGGCATAGCGGCCACCCAGCTTGGAAATGTCCAGACGCCAGGTGAGCGACTCGTTGGTGAACACAGTTGCCAACGGGTCGGCGGTCATGGTCGTCTGCATGTCGTTGCGGCACAGCAGCGAGCCATCGGCCTGACGGATAAAGTCCTTGATCTCGTAGCCATCGATGACAACGGGACTCATGAACGACAAGCCATCGTGGGTGATGATCACGTTATGGGTCTCGGCGGTCGAGATCTCGTCGCTGCCCTCGCGGAACATCTTCAAGATGCTCGAAGCGCCATTCTTGACGATCCATCTCACGCCGTTGGGCAGGTTGATGTAGACCTGCGGGATGCGGGCATTGAAGAAGGAGTCGGCCATAGCGGTCACCTCGTTCATGTAGACCTCATCATCGACGTCACCCTTGACGCGGGTCATGATCATGTCGATGCCGTACTTCTTGCCGGTAACATAGAGGGTATCGTTAGCGTACTTCATGAGGTCAAACTCATAGTCGCCCTCGTGGCCATAACCAGTCTCGTCGGTATCCTCGTCACTCATGCTGGGGATATCCTCGGGGTCGGCAAAGATGTGGAAGGCCTTGTTGAAGCTGTTGAGCGACAGCACGGGGCCATTGTCGGTAATGACATCCCACAACGAGGTCTCGGAGGCATAGTATACCGATCCGAGCGACTGGCCATAGGCATAACCGATCCACTTGTTCTTACCCGAGATGGTCACTGAGCCATCGTTTCTGAAGGTCATCAGGTACACATAGCCCTGCTCATTGCTGTTCGAGAAATACTCCATCTGCCACTTGCCACCTTCGGCGGTAAGGATATTGATGAAGTCCTCCTTGGATTTCTCCAGTCGCGCAACAGCGTCGTCGTCAAAGATCTCCTCGGTCTCGTTCTTACACGAACCCAGGGTCAACGATGACAAGGCAACGAGCGCCAGTAAAGAGATATTTAAAAACTTCTTCATTTTTCTTCTCATCATGTTAAAAAGGTGAAACAATTACTGAATCTCGGTAACCTGCTTACGCAACTCGTTGATGTTATAGGTTGCCTGGCGGGTCTGTACCTCCTGACGGAGCTCGTCGAGGTCAACATTCCAGGAAGTCTTGAGCCACTCGCGAGCGATGTCTACCTTCTGCAGGATAGCGGCACGGCCATCGATGCCGTCCTTGTCCTCCACGTCATAGACGACGATGCGGTTGCCATCCTTGTCGCGGTTGTTGCGATAATACTTGTGCTCAGTGCCATCCTCGTCGGTCTCGATAAACACGTTATAGGCATCGAGATAAGCAACGGGCTGGGTAGCATCGTTGTCGGGATAGTAGTAGTAGCAGAAGAACTGGCTGGTCACGTCGTCCTCGTCACCCGAAGCCCAACCACGGCTAGCCTGGTCCAGGATGTACTCCCACTGGGCATCGGTCAAGACGATAAAGTTGGCGATGGTCTCAGCGAAGTCCTCACGGAACTCGCTCGAAGCATAGGTGGTCACGAAGCCCAGCGAAGCCACCTGGCCCGGGCTGCGGTCCTGCCAGTTGTTGCTGTCGTAGTGACCGATCGAAATCGTATTAAACTGATTGGGATAGGTCTTGGTCTGGTGCAGGATGTGGGCAAACTCGTGGTGCATGGTCTTGAAGTAGTACTCGTTCATCATGTTAAAGTCGTTGATGCGCATGGCATTGACCTTGAACAATGAGATCTTGATACCACCCTCGGCCAGACCGACGATCTCGGTACCCGAGGTCGGGTTGTAGGCGGGTGAACCGATCAGCAGGATGATGCGGGGGCCATAGGTCTTGAGGAACTCCTCTCCGGCCACCTTGTCATACACGTCAAACCACAAGTGCTTGCACAGAACTGCCAGGTCGATGGAGTTCTCGTAGGTGGCAGGCACCAGGTTGTAGTTCATGTTGGTGCTGACATCCGGCATCTTGTAGAGGAACGTCAAGTTATACTTGTCGAGGTAGTTCTGCTTGAGGAACTTGTCGAGCTTGTAAGTATAGGAGCTGGGATCGAGCGTTTCGTCCACATCAGGGAAGATGGTGGGGCCCAGCTTATCTTCGCTACATGACGAGAGCGACATGGCGCTCACTGCCACGAGCAGCAATGCTGAAATATAAAATTTAATCTTTTTCATATTGTGTGATAGTGAGAGCATTAATCAGAAACACGTACATTCTCGCCCTTGTTGATGACAACGGCACTCTGAGCGGGAGTGGTGGTCACGCGCGGGTTGCGCTCGAGACCGGCACCGATAACCTCGCTCGGAATCTGGATAGCATAGCGGGGATCAAGCTTCTCGAGGGTGAAGACCTGGTCGATGCCCATCTTGTGCTGGATGGAGAAGCCGAAGCGCTTGATGTCGAACCAGCGGTTGCCCAGGTGCACCATCTGGATGCGGCGGAAGTGCTGCACGCACTGCATGTAGGGCTCGATCTCGTCGGTCATGTGATACTTGTCACTGGGGCAAACCTCGTCGATGTTGAACTTCATCACGATGTTGTAACCCGGGTCACTGCGATCGGGGTCGTCATAGCAGCCATAGAAGCGGACGATCTGGTCCTTGGTGAGCTCGGTCATGTTGTAGTCGCGCGACTCATCACCCGAGAGATGCTCGTGGTTCCAGATGTACAGGTCATCGAACGCAGCGTCGATGTTACCCAGGAACAGGTTGGCCTCGGCACGCATCAGCAAGGTCTCCTCACTGGTGAACTCGGGACGAATCTCGTGGCAATAGCCGATGCCCGAAATCTTGTCGGTGTACTCAAACTGCTCGAAGCAGTTGCCAGCGAAATATGCGCCATACTCCTGACCGCCTGCACTACCGCAGACACCATTGAAGCAGGGCATCATCGCAAATTTCTCCTTGGTCTTGGAGTTCTGGTACTGGCAGCGTGCCCAGGACGGGCCAGGACCCTGAACGGTGCCACGCTTGGCGTCACGGTTACAGGTGAAGCGGTAACCCAGGAAGCGGCGCCACCATGTGCTGTAGTTGGTGAACAGCTGGAAGTTGCTGGGACGCTCCACGCTGGTAAAGTAGCGGCCAATGTCGCTGATGTAGTAGAAGTCGTCCTGCCACCAGCCATCGTTGAGCATGGTCAAGGGATCGTTGCCGCGGAAGGCAGCGGTAGCATACTCTACCACCTTGTCATACTCACGCTTGATGAGATAGAAACGGGCGGCAAACGAGTTGGACGAAGCGATATTGAAGTGATACTTGGGAGACTGGTAGTACTCCTCATTGATCATGGGAAGGCCACGGAGCAGGTCGGCCTCGATCGAGTCGTAGGTCTGCTTGAGCGTGCCACGGTCATACTTGGGGTCGAGCGTGGTCTCGGGCTTGGTCGAATAGGGGATGCCGGGCAGGGTTGCGTTGATGGCATCGCCACGATAAGGCATACAGAAGATCTGGGCCAGGATAAAGTGGTGATAAGCACGGATCATGTAGGCCTCGCCCAGGATAGCATCCAGGCGTGCCTTGTCGGCCGAGGTCATGGGTTCACCATCGATCAAGCCGGTCTCCTTGAACTGCAGGCCCTTGTCGAGCACAGCGTTGGCGGCGGCAATGGCGCCATAGCAAGCGTTCCACACACCCGAGGGGGTATCGGAACTGGAGATATCCAGGTCAACATCGTCCCAAGAGTAAACCTGCACATCAGACTGGTCATAGTATGACAGGTGATAGCGGACACCGTCGGAACTGGGCGAGTTGTTATCGATAACATTATCGCTCGAGAGCTCACCCACCAGGGCGTAGTTGGAGTCCATGTAACCCGTCACAAGCAACTGCTGCAACTGGTCGAGATTCACCAGATAGACGCGGGTATCGGGCACCTCGTTAAGGAAGTCCTTACATGAGCTCAAACCGATCAGCGCCACTGCAATGAACAATATTTTATATCTTAATTTCATAGTCTTGTATATTATTTATATATAATGTGTAACTTCTCAAGGATTACATACCCAGACGAACAGTCAGCGTGAACTGCTTGGGGTTGGGCGAAGCCACACCACCGCTGTTAAAGAACTCGGGATCCTGGCCATTGAGCTTCTTGTCGGCATAGAGCAGGCAGATGTTAGTGGCGGCGAGCTTAATCGATGCGGTGTTGAGACGCAGGTGGGAGATAACCGAGCGGGGGATGTCGTAGGTCAGCGAGACCTCTTTCAGACGGATGAAGCCACCGTCGGCAATACGTGCGGTACTGTAGTTGTAGGCGTTGTAGGCTTGACTCAACTCGGTGTTAGAGTAAACCTGACGGCGCGATGCGATAGCGGGCATAACGCCTTCCACAAATTCGTCACCGGGGAGAACCCAGCGGTTCTTGAAGTCCTTGGTGAAGGAAGTGAGGTCACTGTAGCCAGCCGAGAAGACGGGATCGAGACGGAGCTTGTTACCGAAGGCGTAGGTCATGAACACATTCAGGTGGAAGCCCTTGAAATCAAAGTTGTTGCCGAAACCGCCAGTGAAGGTGGGATCAACGGGACCCTCATACTTGAGGAAGCCCAGGTTCTCATATTCCTGGAAGTTGACACCGATGTTGGAGATGTTGCCATGCTCGTCCCTAACCAGGGGCAGACCGTGGCTGTCGAGACCCTCGAAGGGAATCGAGAAGATGGCACGGTGGGGATAACCCTCCAGGGGGAAACCGCTACCACGCACGAGGTCGATAACACGCGAACGAGACTGCAGCTTGCTGATCTCAGTCACAGCATAGGAGAAGGTCAAGTCGGTGTTCCAGCCGAAGCCACCGGGGTGCTTGGGCTCGATGTTGCGCGACGAGATGGTGAACTCGACACCATGCGACTTCATCTCGGCCACGTTACCATACTTGGTGGTGAAGCCACCGATACCCTCGGTGCGGATCAGACCGATCAGGTCGAAGTTGTTACGGAAGTACCAGTCAAATACCATGTTGATGCGGTTGTAGAGGAAACCGAGGTCGACACCGAGGTCAAACTCGTGCTTCTTCTCATAGGTAAGCTCGCTGTTACCCAGACCAGCCAGGTAGAGACCCATCTCCATGGCGTCAACCTCCTGGCGCCAGGGGCGGGTGGGATAATAGAGAGCCTCGGCGTTGGCATAGCCCGAGGGACCGCTCTCACCAGTCAGCGAGTAGCTCAGACGCAGCTTAGCGTAGGTCAGAGCCTTCTTGGTCAGCGACATGTTCTGGAAGAAGGGCTCGTCATAGATGTTCCATGCAGCCGATACGTTCCAGGTGGGGAGCCAGCGGCTCTGGTCGGTCTGACCCATGAGGTTAGAACCCTCGTAGCGAATGGTGCCGTTCAAAACGTAGCGGCCCAGCAGAGCGTAGTTGGCGTTAGCGAAGTAAGCCATGTTGCGGCGGCGGGTGTTACCCAGGCTGTAGTACGAACCGTTCTCCTCCTGCATCTGCTTGAAGAGCTTAGAGTTCAGCGAGGGCAAGTTACCGTTGTCATAAACAACGCCCCAAGCCTCAAAGGTCTGGTAGAAACGGTCAACGCGGCTAGCCTCCATACCGGCATAGAGGTTGAGCAGGTGGCGGCCATTGTTGAAGTCCTTCATGTACTGACCCGTGACACGGAAGTCGAAAGTCTTCAGACTGTTCTTGGAGAAGAACAGCATACCACCCTCCTTCATGACACTCTCGGGAAGTGCGTTGGGCACGTCGATGTCAGTGTAGAGGTAGGAGTTGGACGAACGGATGATGGCGTTCTCGGGGATGATACCGGCACGGTAGGCGTTGGCCTGGTTACTGGTCTCGAGAACGTAGTGGTTCTGCTCAGAGTTCACCGAACGCATCGAACCCAGGATGTTGAACTCCAGGCTCTGGTCCTGCTTGAGGATGGGCTTGATGTTCAACTCGCCCTGGAACTTCAGGTCGGTCACATCAACGTTGATGAAGTTGGACTCCAACTCGTCAAAGATGTTGAAGTTGGTGTAGTTGCGCACATAGCGCCTGTTGGGATCAAGGGTACGGGCAGTGTTCAGGGCGAAGCTGTAGGGGTTGATATCGAAGTCGCGCCTTACCTCACCATAAACGACGTCAACATTCTGACTCAGGGTACCGGGAGCCTTCTGGTCACGATAGCTGTTGCTGTTCAGAATCTTCAGTTTGATCTTATCGGTAATGTTATAGATAGCGTTAGCGTTAAAGGTGTAACGCTCAACGCGGCTGCTCTTGTACCATCCCGGGTCGGTCATTACCGAAGCCGAGGTGTAGAACGAACCCTTGTCGGTACCGCCAGAGATGCTCACGGCGTGGTTCTGCATCACGTTGTTGTTGAACAACAGGTCGAACCAGTTGGTGTTACGCATCTCGGCCTCACGCAGATACTGGTTGCGGGCATTCTGTGTGTTGGGCAGGCCATAGGTGCCAGTAGCAGGATCGTAGGTGTCCATCAGGGTATACATCTGACCGTAGATACCCGAGGTGGTGCTGTTCACCAGGTTGGCATACTCGAGCCATCCCTTCTGCTCCATCTCGCGGAGAATACTCATCTGCTCCTGAGAGTTGCAGATGTTGAAGTCACGGTAATTGGGCTTCAAGCGGTAGGTGAACTCACCCGTATAGTTGATAGAGGTAGAACCCTTGCGGCCGGTCTTGGTGGTGATAACGATCACACCAGCGTTAGCCTTGGCACCGTAGATCGAAGTTGCCGAACCGTCCTTCAGAATCTGGAAGCTCTCGATATCGTCGGCATTAAGACCAGCGACAGCCGAAGCGATCAGCGTGGTAGCGTCACCCGACGACAGGTCGTCGGCGCTGATGTCCACGTTGTCCTCCAGGATCACACCATCGACAACCCACAGGGGCTTGGAGCTACCATAGATAGAGGTAGCACCGCGCACGCGGATCTTGGGTGCAGTACCGAAGGTACCCGACACGTTCTGTACCTGCACACCCGAGACGCGGCCCTCGAGACCACGGCTGACGTCGGCGACACCGGAGAGCTTGGTCTTCTCGGCGTCAACGCTCTGGGTAGCACCGGTAAAGAGTCGCTTATCCACCTTCTGGTAACCGGTGACAACGACCTCGTTAAGCATCTCACCCTTGGGCTTAAGCGTGATGGTCATGCCAGCCTTACCGGCGACAATAGCATCCTCATAACCCACATAGGTAACTTTGATCTTAGTGCCCACTGGCACATTTAATGTGAAATGACCGTCAAAGTCGGTAGCGACGCCGTTCTTGGGATTGCTCTGCTGAACGACCGAAGCGCCGATGACAGGTTCGTTGTTCTCGTCAAAGACCGTACCACTCACCTGGGCCGATACGCCAAGCGTGGCAAGCGCCATGACAAGGAACAAGAGTAAATGTTTAAGACTCATAAAATTTTAGTTTAATTAATTATTACAATGTTTTATAAGTTTACTGAGTAAGTTGCGCCTATCCGGTTTCTTAACATGTAGTCGGCTTCAAAACTTTATTATAATCGTCATGTGGAACAAGACCTGTAAAAAGCATTATTCCAGCAATATTCTTCCAGCTTCCATTCATTACAACAGATGGATAGTCCAAAGTTTATCAGTTTCTTAACATCACGCCTCAAATGGACAGGCTTGCAAAGTTAGTGCTTTTTTTTAAAATAATGTAAAAAAGTGATAAACTTTTTTCTTTTTTTTATGGCATTTTGTACGGCATAGGCCACAATCTGCTAGAAATCAGTCAGGTAAGATCGCATCTTGTCAAGCAGACTGACAAATACCGGAATTATAGCTCTGTTTTTCAGATTATTATTGGCCAAAACAGGCACATTTTCTCCTTTTCCGGGCAAAAATCGGGAGAAAACAAGTAATTTTGCACCACAGAACCAAACAATCGACAGAACAACCACATGGAAATCGTGTATGACGACAACCACATCATCATCGTCAACAAGAGCGCTGGCGAGCTGGTGCAGGGCGACCGCACCGGCGACCCGACACTCATCGACATGGTGAAGGCATGGATCAAGGAGAAATACGACAAGCCGGGCAACGTGTTCCTGGGGGTCACCCACCGCATCGACCGCCCCACCTGCGGGCTCGTGGTGATGGCCAAGACCAGCAAAGGACTGTCAAGAATGAACGAGCTGTTCCGCAAGGGCGAGGTGCACAAGACCTACTGGGCCGTGGTGGGCAACCAACCGCCAGAGCCCGAGGCCACGCTGACCCACTACCTGAAAAGTGTGGAACAGGGCAACAAGACCCGCGTGAGCATCGTGCCGCGAGAGGGCCATCAGCGGTCGGTGCTCCACTACCGTGTCATCGCCGCCAGCCAGCGCTACTGGCTGCTCGAGGTGGACCTGATAACGGGCCGCAAGCACCAGATCAGGGCCCAGCTGTCGGCCATCGGCTGCCCAATCAAGGGGGACTTGAAGTATGGCGCGCCCCGCAGCAACCCCGATGGCGGCATCTCCCTGCAGGCCCACCGCATCCGCTTCACCCACCCGGTGAGTGGCAAGGAGATCGACATCACCGCCCCCATGCCCGAGGACTTCAAGCGCCTGGGCTTTGACATGTGAGGAATATTAACTACCTTTGCAGCAACGAATCAACTATTAACAGAATAACTTTTTAATCCGTATTATGGCAAACAATCCTGAATTCCGCTATGCGCCCATGTTTCAGCTGGGCAAAGACGACACCGAATACTACAAGCTCACCAGCGACTATGTGTCGGTGGGCGAGTTTGAGGGCAAACCCATCTTGAAGATTGAGCCCGAGGCACTGACCATGCTGGCCCAGCAGGCCTTCCGCGACGTGAACTTCTTGCTGCGCCGCTCCCACAACGAGCAGGTGGCCAAGATCCTGCGCGACCCTGATGCCAGCGACAACGACAAATATGTGGCACTGACCTTCCTGCGCAATGCCGAGGTGGCCGCCAAGGGGCAGCTCCCGCTGTGCCAGGACACCGGTACGGCTATCATCCACGGCGAGAAGGGCCAGCAGGTGTGGACCGGCTTCTGTGACGAGGAGGCCCTGGCCCGCGGTGTGTACAACACCTACACCCAGGAGAACCTGCGCTACTCGCAGAACGCCCCGCTGAGCATGTATGAGGAGGTGAACACCCGCTGCAATCTGCCCGCCCAGATCGACCTGGAGTGTGCCGAGGGCATGGAATACCGCTTCCTGTGCGTCACCAAGGGTGGCGGCAGCGCCAACAAGACCTATCTGTACCAGATGACCAAGGCCGTGCTCAACCCCGGCACGCTGGTCCCCTTCCTGGTCGAGAAGATGCGCACCCTGGGCACGGCAGCCTGCCCGCCCTATCACATCGCGTTTGTCATCGGCGGCACTAGCGCCGAGAAAAACCTGCTGACCGTGAAGCTGGCCTCGACCCACTACTACGACAACCTGCCCACTACGGGCGATGAGACGGGACGTGCGTTCCGCGACGTGGAGCTCGAGAAACAGGTGCTCGAGGAGGCATACAAGATCGGCCTGGGCGCCCAGTTCGGCGGCAAGTACATGGCTCATGACGTGCGCATCGTGCGTCTGCCCCGCCATGGCGCATCGTGTCCCATCGGCCTGGGTGTGAGCTGCAGTGCCGACCGCAACATCAAGGCAAAAATCAACGCCGACGGCGTGTGGATCGAGAAGCTCGACGACAAACCCACTGAGCTGATTCCCGAGGAGTTGCGCCAGGCTGGCGAGGGCGACGGCATCAAGATCGACCTGGATCGTCCCATGAGCGAGACGCTCGCCATCCTCGACAAGTATCCTGTGTCCACCCGCGTGTCGCTGAGCGGCACCATCATCGTCGGCCGTGACATCGCCCACGCCAAGTGGAAAGAGCGCTACGACCGCGGCGAGGGCATTCCCCAGTACATCAAGGATCACCCCGTGCTCTATGCCGGTCCCGCCAAGACACCGCAGGGCATGCCTTGTGGATCGATGGGCCCGACCACAGCCAACCGCATGGACCCCTACGTGGACCTGTTCCAGAGCCAGGGCGGCAGCATGGTGATGATCGCCAAGGGCAACCGCAGCCAGGAAGTGACCGACGCTTGCAAGAAACACGGCGGTTTCTATCTGGGCAGCATCGGCGGTCCCGCAGCCATCCTGTCACAGGAGAGCATCAAGAGCATCGAGTGCGTCGAGTATCCCGAGCTGGGCATGGAAGCCGTGTGGAAAATCCGCGTCGTGGACTTCCCCGCCTTTATCCTGGTGGACAACAAGGGTAACGATTTCTTCAAGAAAATCGGCCTGTAATACCCGACCTGAGATGTCACGATAATTACGGGGCTGTGCCAATGTGCAGCCCCGTTTTCATATCGAAAAACCACGCCAAGACTACCATTTACGGTAAAAATATGTTAAAAAACACATTTTTCCGAAATTTTTCACCTGCGAATACTTGCCAGGTCACAAAAAAGCATTACCTTTGCACTCGCAAATTGCGGGATGGAGCAGTGGCAGCTCGTTGGGCTCATAACCCAAAGGTCGTCAGTTCGAGTCTGGCTCCCGCTACTCAACAGGAGGTCAAACGTCAAGTTTGGCCTCTTTTTTTTGCTTTATAGAGACGAAAAGGCAGCGCCATCTTGCATAATTGCCAAAACTTGTGTAAATTTGCTAGTCTAAACCAATTTCAGAGGCGTCATGAAACAGATAGCAGTACTCTTTGAAGGCGACATCAACAGGCGTTTGGGTGTGTTCAATGCGGTGATCAACCGTGTTAAGCACTTGCAGCAAGTGGCCGATTACAAGATCGACGTGTACATGTTCCAGGTGTATGACGGCTGGCTGATGAGGCGCATACGCCACAGCAAGAAAATCAGTGCCCGCCCCGACGAAATCACAACCGACGGTGTGAAAGTACACATCACCTGGTTCCGTCGCCGCTGGTCAGATGCAGTAATGCACCGGCTGCTTCACAAGCCCCCACGGGCACTGCTGCGCAGGCTGCACCGCCTGGGATGGGAGATGCGCGGTCACGACCTGGTCAGCGCCCACGACCGCATCACCGGCCATGCCGCGGCCTTTGCCGGAGCCCATCTGCACATCCCCAGTTTCATCACTTGGCATGGTGCAAGCATCTACACCGACCCGCCCCGTGACCCTGTGCTCAAGGAGATGACCATCAAGCTATTGCATAGTGTCACCTGCAATTTCTTTGTCAGCCAGGGTCTACTCGACAAAGCCCATGCCGACTTGACCGACGGATTCCCGGCCGAGGTGCTGCTCAACGGAGCCAGTGCACAGTTCAGGCGCTATAGCGATGCCAAGCGCGCCCAGCTGCGCGAGAAATACGGCGCCAATGACGGGAAAAAGGTGGTTGCCTTTGTTGGCCGGTTTGAGCCGGTAAAAAACGTCACCCTCCTTCCCGATATCTATAAACTGATTGAAGATAAGCATGGTAAAGAACTGATGTTCTGGGCAATAGGCGATGGAGTACAGCTCGACGAGACACGCCAGCTGATGGCCGCCAAGGGCGTGAAATGCCACTTCACTGGCAAGGTGCCGCCTGAGGAGATTCCAGACCTGCTCAACTGCGTCGACCTGCTGGTACTGCCCAGCAGCCTGGAAGGCCTGCCCCTCGTGGTCATCGAGGCCCTTTCGTGTGGTGCCCACGTGGTTGCCACCAACGTCATCGGCACAGCCGAAGCCGTAGGCCGTGAGAACGCCATCGACCTCGGCGACAACTTCATCGAGCGTTTTGCTGCCCGTGGGGCAGAACTGCTACAGGGAGCCATCGTGCAGCAATTACCCCCAGAGGTAAGCTGGAGCGCCACCGCCATTAAGGAAAATGACATCTATCACAAGTATCTATATAAATAACTTATAACGATGTCATATAAAACATATTATAACACTTCATTTAAAGCGATAATTTAATATATAACAAATTGCGAGCAAACCCGTAAAAATCCGTAATAATTTTTGCGTTACTTATTGATTATCATTAAAAATAAATTGCAAGTTTAAAGCAAATATTTAAGACACTAAGAAATATGCCCAAATTTGCCGAAACACTGCTGCCACTGGCCATTCCCGGAACCTACACTTACAGGATCCCCGAGGGGATGACATTATCTATCGGCATGCGCGTGTTGGTACCATTCGGGCGTAAGAAAATCTTCACAGCCATCATCACCTCACTACACGACAGGGAGCCCAAGGGATACGATGTGAAGGAAATATTGGGCACCCTCGACGACAAGCCTATCCTAAGGCATCCGCAGCTGGAGTTCTGGCAATGGATCGCCGACTACTATCTGTGCTCGATGGGCGAGGTCTACAAGGCTGCTGTGCCGTCGGGGCTGAAGGTGGAGAGCGAGACAACCATCAGCGTCAACCCCGACTTCGAAGAGAGCCAGCCAGGGCAACTGTCCGACCGCGAACGGGTGATTCTTGACTTCACGGCACAGCGTGGACGCGTCCAGATTGCCGAAATTGCCAAGGCCACGGGATTTAAAACCGTAGAACGAAATGTCAGCCACTTGCTGGACCTGGATGCGCTGCACGTGAGCGAACGCGTGATCGACAACTATCGCCCCAAGACAGAAGCATGTGTGCGCCTGACCCTAGCGCGTGATGACGAGGAACGGCTGCATCAATTCTTCGATCAGCTGAAACGGGCTCCCAAGCAAGAATCGCTGCTGCTGGCCTACCTGGACATGTCGCGATGGCTACAGGGTGGTGACATCAGGGAAGTGAGCAAAGACAACCTGCTGAAACGCGCCGGCGTGAGCAGCGCTGTGCTGAACGAGGCAGTGAGACGAGGGATGCTGGAAATCTACAAGAAAGAAATCAACCGGTTTGCCGAACTGGGCAATATGCTCGAAGAGCCTCCCGTGCTGAGTGACGAGCAACGCCGCGCCTATGACGAGATACACCTGTCGATGCGCCAGCACGCCATCACCCTGCTGCACGGAGTGACCAGTAGCGGCAAAACATCGGTCTACATGCACCTGATCGCCGACGCGCTCAAATTGGGCAAGCAGGTGCTTTATCTGGTACCCGAAATCGCGTTGACCACCCAACTGACACGGCGACTGAGACGCGTGTTTGGCGACAAACTGCTGATTTATCACTCAAAATTCAGTGATAACGAGCGGGTGGACATCTGGAAACGCCTGCTCGACACCCGTGACCCATGTGTGGTGATCGGTGTGCGTTCATCGGTGTTTCTCCCCTACTCCAACCTGGGGCTTGTGATTGTTGACGAGGAGCATGACAGCAGCTACAAGCAGCAGGATCCCGCACCGCGCTACAACGGACGCAATGCGGCCCTGGTGCTGGCCCAGATGCACGGGGCGAAAACCGTGTTGGGATCGGCGACGCCCGCCATCGAGGTCTATCACATGGCCCTCGAGGGCCGCTACGGCCTGGTGAAACTGATGACCCGCTATGGCGACATCAAGATGCCGCAGGTCAAGGTCATCGACACCATTGACGCCCGCAAGCGCCGCGAGATGCATGGCTTGTTCAGCAACGAGCTCATTGCCGACTGCCGCAAAGCGCTGACCGACAGCGAGCAAGTGATTCTCTTCCAGAACCGCCGCGGCTACTCGCCCATGGTGCGTTGCAAGGAGTGCGGCTGGGTGCCCAAGTGTGAGCACTGTGACGTGTCACTTACCTATCACAAGCACAACCACAGCCTGGTGTGCCACTACTGCGGCTACACCATCCCGCTACCCGACCTGTGCCCCGCCTGCCAGTTGCCGGGCATCGAAATCGTGGGCTATGGCACCGAGCGCATCGAGGACGACATCGACGCCGTTTTCCCTGGCGAGAAGATATCCCGCATGGATCTGGACACGACACGCAGCAAGAACAGCTATGACCGCATCATCGACGAGTTTTCCCAGCACCGCACCAATATCCTGGTCGGCACCCAGATGGTAACCAAGGGTCTGGACTTTGATGCGGTGAGCATCGTGGGCATCCTCAATGCCGACACGATGATCAACTTCCCCGACTTCCGCAGCCATGAGCGGGCTTTCGACATGCTGGAGCAGGTGTCGGGCCGTGCCGGCCGCGCTCACAAGCAGGGTCAGGTCGTCATCCAGACCAGCAACCCCGAGCACGATGTGATCAAGTTTGTCCAGGCCCATGATTACGAGGGGTTTTACCACCACGAACTCGCTGACCGCGAGAAGTTTGGATACCCACCGTTCACCAAGGTCATCAACATCTACCTCAAGCACCGCGACGACGCCACTGCCGGCGAGCTGGCCCTGCGCTACAGCAGTCTGTTGCGGCAGGTGTTCGGCGCGAGGGTGCTAGGCCCCATGGCGCCCTTTGTTGCCAGGGTGCAAAACCTGTTCATCCGCCAGATTACCCTCAAGATGGAGACCGGAGCCTCGATGGCTAAGGTCAAGGGCATCTTGCGCACCCTATACGAGCAGATGATAGCCACCGATGCCCGCATGAAGACCGTACGCCTCTACTACGACGTGGATCCCGTATGAACCGCGTGAGTCGCGTGAGTCGCAGGTTAAAATCCATAAAACTCCTGTTATTTACTCCTGAATTCGCGATTTTTTTGTAATTTTGTGGCTTGATTTTAAGCGACAATTAGTAAACAATTGATAACGAGACGATAATGGAAATTATAGATGGTAAAATGACTGCTGCGGCCATCAAAGAAGAGATCAAGGCCGAAGTGGATCAGATGATAGCTGCGGGCATGAAGCGCCCGCACCTGGCCGCTGTGCTCGTGGGACACGACGGTGGCTCGGAGGCATACGTGAAGAACAAGGTGATTGCCTGTGAGAAGTGCGGCTTCAAGTCGTCACTCATCCGCATGGAAGAGGACACCACCGAGGAGCAACTGCTGGCCTGCATCAAGCAGTTGAATGAGGACGATGATGTGGACGGCTTTATCGTGCAATTGCCGTTGCCCAAGCACATCGACGAGCAGCACGTGATCAACACTATCGACTACCGTAAGGACGTGGACGGCATCCACCCGATGAACGCGGGCCGCATGGCATTGGGCCTGCCCTGCTTCATCTCGGCTACCCCACTGGGTATCATCACATTGCTCAAGCGCTACAACATTCCCACATCGGGCAAGAAGTGCGTGGTGCTGGGCCGTAGCAACATTGTGGGCAAGCCTATGGCTCAGCTCATGCTGCAGAAGGAGCACGGCGATGCCACGGTGACCATCTGCCACAGCCACTCCACCACACTGAAGGAGGAATGCCGCCAAGCCGACATCATCATCGCCGCGATCGGCCGGCCCAACTTTGTCACCGCCGACATGGTTAAGGAGGGAGCCGTTGTCATCGACGTGGGTACCACCCGTGTTGAGGACCCCAACAGCAAGACCGGTTACCGCCTGAATGGCGATGTGAAGTTTGATGAGGTAGCACCCAAGTGCTCCTACATCACGCCTGTTCCCGGCGGCGTAGGCCCGATGACCATCTGCTCGCTGATGAAGAACACTCTCACTGCTGCACTAAAGTTGCACAGTGAGAGATAAGAGAGAAGAGATATGAGTTGATCAAACCCTTGTCAAGCACAATCGTCACAACACGACAGAATGGTACCGAATAACCAATATCAAGAATGGACTTCAATTTATGTGTTTGAAGCCCTTATCTAGATTAACAAGAAAGGCCGAGCCCTTAGGCTCAGCCTTTCTTGTTAGTCGAAGAGTCCTTCGGTGGCGTCATCTTGGCCGCCGCCACCACCGCCGCCTTCGCCGGTGTCTCCGCCGCCGCCACCACCGCCATGCCAGCTGCCGCCACCACCGCCATAGTAGCCGCTAAGCTCATCGCCACAGGCGTTGAAGTCCTTGGGGAACTCAAACTTGGTACTCTGCTTGTAAGGAAGTTGCTTGTCGTCATAGATCCACTTCATGAAGTAGCCCAGGATGGGCAATGCGGCCTCGGCACCCTGTCCCATGGCCATGCTATTGAAGTGGATGTAACGCTCTTCACCACCGACCCAGACGCCGGTCACGAGTTCGGGCGTGAATCCCATGAACCAACCATCGCTATGGAAGTTGGTCGTTCCGGTCTTGCCACCCATCTCGGCTGTGATGCCGTAGGCGTAACGCAGACGTGCGCCAGTACCGCCGTCAACGACCTCGGTAAGCATCGAGAGCATCTTCAGGTAAGTGTCCTCGCTCATGATCTCGGTCTGGCTACCGGTGAACTCAGCGACAACGTTGCCGCGGTTGTCGGTGATGCGTGAGACATAGACGGGCTCCACCCTCATGCCACCGTTGGCAAATGCCGAATAGGCAGCCACCATCTCGCGCAGGGTGACTTCGCAGGCGCCCAGACTCAATGCCGGCACGGGATCGAGATAGCTCGTGATGCCGAAGCTGTGCATCCACTTGGCCAGCTCGGCGGGGGTCATTGTGTAGTATCCGTTACGCTCAATCCAGTTCTCACGGGTGCCTCGCATGAAGCCTGCCGAGATCCAGTTCTTGGAGTACTTGAGCGCGTTGCGCAGGTCCATACCGCCACCGCTGCCCTCGTTGGCCGGGTTGTACACCTCGTTGTTCCAGATGATGTTAGGGGGACCGCCCGGGCGAGACGAACAAGGCGTGAGGCCACCGAACTCGATAGCCTGGGAATAGACAAAGGGTTTTACCGTGGAACCAATCTGCCGACGTCCTGTCGACACCATATCATACTTGAAGAAGCGGAAGTTGGGACCTCCGACATAGGCCTTGACGAATCCCGTGACGGGGTCCATCGACATCATGGCGCAGCGCAAGAAGGACTTGGTGTAGAGCAGTGAATCGAGCGGCGACATCTGGGCATCAAATCCACCATCGTAGTTGAACAGATGCATCTGGACGGGCTTCTTAAAGTTCTCCATGATCTGGGCATCGGTCAAGCCCTGGTTCTTGAGCACACGATACCGCTCGCTGTGTCGGATAGCGGCATTGATCAGGGCTTGCTTGCCAGCGCTGGAGAGCTCCTGCTTGTTGTTAGTATAGGGGTTCTTGGTGCCACCGCGCTCACGCAGGAAGGCAGGCTGAAGCGTCTTACTCATGTGCTTGTGCACGGCCTTCTCGGCATACTCCTGCATGCGAGAGTCGATGGTGGTGTATATCTTCAATCCATCAGTATATATATCATAATGTGAACCATCGGGCTTGGTGTTCTTGTTGCACCAGCCATACAGGGGATTGACAGCCCAGGCCACTGAATCGTCGATGAAGGCCTGTTGGTTCCACGACGGATAGTCGCTTCGCTTGGGTTTCTTGGCGCTCATCACGCGTCGCAACTCCTCCCTGAAGTAGGGAGCCAAGCCATCGTTGTGATCCAGTTTCTTGAACTTGATGGTTAGGGGCAGGTTCTTGAGCTGCTCACACTCGGCATCGGTCAGAAAGCCCGATTTCACCATCTGCTCAAACACCACATTGCGGCGCTGCCTAGTGCGCTCGTTGTAGCGCACGGGGTTATAGTATGACGGGTTCTTGCACATACCCACCAGTGTTGCCGCCTCCTGGATGTTCAAGTCCTTGGGATCCTTGCCGAAGTAGACCTCGCTAGCCATCTTGATGCCCACCGCGTTGTTCAGGAAGTCGAACTGGTTGAAGTACATCTTGATGATCTCATCCTTGGTGTAATAGCGCTCGAGCTTGACGGCGATGACCCACTCAACGGGTTTCTTGAGCGCACGCTCAAAGATGTTGTGTGACTCAGGCGAGTAGAGCTGCTTGGCCAGCTGCTGTGTGATGGTGCTGCCACCACCGGCGCTCTTCTGTCCCATAATGATGCGCTTGATGATGGCACGCCCGATGGCCTTGACGTCGATACCCGAGTGCTCCTCGAAGCGTGAGTCCTCGGTCGCTATCAGCGCCTGGGTCAAGTAGGGCGACATCTCGTCAAAGTCCACATAGATGCGATTGCTGCGACTGCGGTAATAGCGTCCCATCTCCACACCATCGGCGCTATAGATTGTCGACGCGAACTTATCGGTCGGGTTCTTCAGCTGATCGATGGGCGGCATATAGCCAATCACGCCATTGTAGATCAGCACAAACAGCAATACCAACAGTGCGACAAACACGGCAAACCACGTCCACATCTTGCGGGCAATGCTGCGGCTGCTTTTTCTCTTCTTTCCAGTAGTCTTTTCGCTCATATTTCGGTCTAGTTTTTCTCAACAATTCGCTAGCATTCAACCCATTGAAAACAGTTCAACGAGTAAAACAACACTAACTAACCTGCAAATTTAGTGATAATTTTTGAGATTTAAATTCTTGACAAGAAAAAACTAAAGCAACCACACTAAAATGCGAACGAAATACATACACAATGGACGTCAACCGCTGCTTTGTCTTTGACTATTGATGGGAACTGCCAGATTCCGAGATGTCAAAACACAAAGCGTCAAGTATAACGCCGTATAAAAAAGAAATGTCCGTTTTCATGCACCAACCCCAACTCACAGGTATGCAGCGGCACATGTAACGCTACAAAACTACACTAAAAAACGGGAACAGCCACGACATATAGCAAAAAAATGTTCACTGATAACTTTTAACTATTCACTTATTCGTACCTTTGCGGCCATGCAATATGTAGGTGAACTGATTTCGATAGGAGTGGCGTTCTCGTGGACTGCCACAGCGCTGCTGAGCGAGTTTGGCAGCAAGCGCATGGGCAACCTGACGCTCAATATCACGCGCATGGTGATCACGCTCGTTTTCTCGGGCATCCTGTTCTGGGCGATGGGGGGTACTCCCCTGCCAGCCGGGGCCAGCACCGAGGCCTATCTGTGGATGATGCTCTCGGGCCTGGTGGGCTATGTGATCGGTGACTTCTGTCTGTTCCAATGCTACATCATCATCGGGTCCAAATATGGCCAGCTGTTCATGACACTGGCGCCCATTACCGCCGCCATCATGGCCTGGTTCACGCTGGGCCAGGAACTCAAGCCGACGGCCATGCTGGCGATGCTCGTCACGCTGGCGGGCATTGCCATCAGTGTGCTGGGCCGAGGCGATCACCACAAGCTGTCGCTGAAGCTGCCCCTGGCAGGCGTGTTGTTTGCCATCGGCGCCGCTGTGTGCCAGGGCGTGGGATTGGTGCTCAGCAAGATCGGCATGGATCACTATGAGGCCTCATTGACTACCCCATTGGCAGGATGGCTGTTGCCGTTCCATGCCAATTTCTTCCGTTGCGTGGCGGGAACCATCGGTTTTGCTGTGCTGATGGCGTTGCGCGAGGGTTTCGGCCCGTTGCGACATGGGCTTCACGACCACAAGGGCATGCTAGCCGCTGTGGCGACCACCATCTTTGGCCCATTTGTCGGCGTAGGCGCCTCGTTGCTTGCCGTGCAATATACCGCTGCAGGCATCGCCAGCACACTGATGGCGCTGACCCCCATCATCATCATTCTGCCGGCTTACTGGATATTCAAGCAGCCCATTACAATCAAGAGTCTCATCGGAGCCCTGATCTCGGTCATCGGCGTATCGCTCTTCTTCCTGCTCTAACATCCAACCAACTACCCCATCGGGGTTCAAGCATGCTCCAATAGCAAGCGCTTGAATGCAGTAAAGCCGTTACTCATCTTGGTTACCTGAATCTTTCCGCCAAGGAAGAGAGCGAGTTGGTCGGGAACGGCGATGGGAACCCCGATGATATCCTCCATCAGGTTCTTGAGTTTGGCGGGATGTGCCGTGGCCAATGCTATTCCAGTCTCACCCTGGCGCAAGTCCTCACCCAGCGCCCGATAGGCCACCGCCGTGTGTGGATCCAGAAGGTACCGCTCACCATGATAGGTATGCCGGATAGTCTCGATAATCTGGTCGTCATTATAACTGTAGGCATGGATGTGACGGCAGATATTGTCATGAGAGCCCAGCAATTCCAGGATGCGATCGAAATTGGTCGGGCAACCCGAGTCGAGCGCGGGTGCGATACTGTACTGCGTAGGCTTGGGGGTAAAGGCACCCGTCTTGACGTAATTATAGAAGATGTTATTCTGATTCTCGACACTCACAAAGCGCTTGACAGGCAGCCCCATGGCCTGTGCCATCAAGCCGCTGGCCAGGTTGCCCAGGTTAGAGCACGGCACGGCAAAAACCAGATTGCGCGTGTCGGCCTGCATCCTGTCGAGCTGCACATAGGCCCAGAAATAGTAGAGCATCTGCGGCACCAGGCGCGCATAGTTGATTGAGGTGGCACTGGTGAGCCGCATGGCATTGTTCAGGTCGGTGTCCATGAAGGCCTTCTCGACCAGTGATTTGCAATCATCAAACGACCCATTGACCTCGATAGCCGTCACATTATGTCCCAGGGTGGCAAATTGCACACGCTGTATCATGTTGATTGCCCCACGCGGATAGAGCACATAGACGTTGACTCCAGGCATTCCCAGGAAGCTATTGGCCACAGCACTGCCCGTGTCGCCACTGGTGGGAACGAGCACATTGAGGGTGCGCCACTCGGGATGGCGTGAGCGATAATAATCGAGCAGGCGCGCCATGAAGCGCGTCCCCACATCCTTGAATGCCATGGTGGGGCCATGAAAGAGTTCCAGCACATAATGGCCGCCATCGGTCTGCACCAGCGGGATCGGGAAATTGAATGTGTCGAACACGATGTCGTGCAACACGTCGGCAGGGACATCGCCAGACAGGGCATAGGCGGCAATAGCATAGGCCATTTCCTGCAAGGTCATGGCACTCATGTTGCGCAAGAATGCCCGCGGCAGGCGCGGCAGCGAATCGGGCAGGTACAAGCCCCCGTCCGGGGCCATTCCCTGGATAACCGCCTGCTCGAGGCGTGCGGTGTTTTGATGGTTAGATGTGCTGTGATAGAGCATGGTAGGGCGATACGGATTAATCGATAATAACTGTGCCCGGGGCAGCAGGATTGAAGGTGTTCTTGACCCACACGGGGATGTGCTTCATGGCCACGGGTGCGATAGTGGGGGGATAGATGACCTTGGCGCCCGCATCACACATCTGCTGGGCTTGCTGGTAGGTCATCTGTGGAATGACGGTAGCATCGGGGTGAGTGCGCGGGTCAGCGGTCATGAAGCCATCAACATCGGTCCAGATTTCCAGTGCATCGGCACCAAGCAGTGTTGCCAGGATTGCCGCCGTGTAATCACTGCCGCCACGCCCCAGATTGGTCACCGCGCCTGAATCCTTGTCGCGCGAGATGAATCCCTGAGCCACGTGCACGCCGCCGTCGGCCAACGAGCTGTAGTCGACCTTAACCAGTCGGTCGGTCTCTTCCCAGTCAAGAAGGCGTCCCGAGCCATCGGGCACAGTGCGCATGCAGTTGAGCGAAAGATGTGGAACGCCATCCTGGAACATCCCCGTCACGATTGCCGACGAGAGGATCTCGCCATGGGCAACAATCGCGTCACACACGCGCTCTATCTCGTCCACAGGCATGTGGGGGTTGGTGGCCAGGGCCAGGTAATAGGGCTTGAGGCTCTCGTCGATAAATCGGTCGATGGTGGCATGCACCTGTTCGCGCATCTCCTCAATGACCACGCCATCGACGGCCTGGTGATGACGGCGACGGGCGGCCTCGAGCGTGTCGAGGCACGAGATGTCGCGCTGCTGGGCCTGTTCACACATGGCAAGCAACTGGTTGGTGAATCCACCCATTGCCGACACCACAACGATAACGGGACGCGTCTCGGCATTGACAATATCCCTTAAGTTAATCAGACTCTCGACGCTACCGACCGAGGTCCCTCCAAATTTCATGACTTTCATTGTTGACGGTATTGTTTTCTTTTTATATAACGTAGAAAAGGTGGATTTATTAGACCTTACCATGCAAATATCGCACCAGAATCTAGGATTGAGGGCCTATCGGCTGGAATTTCTTGCTACAAAAGTCACACATTAATGCATTTTTTACTATTTTTGCAAGCATGAACAACTGGGATCAGGACATCTTTCACCTGAATGACGAGCAACCGCTACCCCAACGAGGGTCATTGCTGGTGGCCAAGCCAACGGTAGGCGACTTCTTCTTCAAGCGGTCGCTTGTGCTCATTGTGGATCCCGACCAGGACGAGGGCGCCATGGGAGTGGTTGTCAACCATTACATGGGCTACAATCTGCGCGACATCATGCCCGAAATCGAGACGGTGGAGGAAATTCCACTGTGGCTGGGTGGTCCCGTAGGTACCCAGATGATGTTCTACCTGCACACACTGGGGCCCTCGGTCATCCCCGATGCCATCGAGGTGGGCGACGGTGTGTACTTCGGTGGACAATTTGATGCCATCAAGCAGTATGTGGAACTGGGTGGTCCCGTTGAGGGGCGCATCAAGTTCATTGTGGGCTATAGCGGCTGGGCCAAGGAGCAGCTGACGAGCGAGATTGCCCGTCACGACTGGGCAGTGCTCAACAACGGGGGCCGCAATCTGCTGATGGGAGACGGTGACGATGACCAGTGGCGCGAAGCCGTGGCACGATTTGGTGATCGATACCACCTGTGGCTCAACCTGCCCAATAACCCATCATGTAATTAATCAAAATCGACTGATAATGAGCATAGTAATAGGCATAGACGTAGGCGGAAGCACCACTAAGATTGTGGGCATCTCAAAGGATGCCAAGGACATCAAGTCACCTATGGTCGTCAAGGCCGGAGACCCCATCACATCGTTGTTTGGGGCATTCGGCAAGTACATCTATGACAACGGCATCCTGCTCGACGACATCGAGCACGTGATGCTCACGGGCGTGGGGGCCAGCAGCGTGGAGACACCCATCTACGGCCTGCCGACGACCCATGTCGACGAGTTTCGTGCCGATGGCCTCGGAGCCCGCTTCAGCAGCGGTCTGGGGCAGCTCATCGTCGTGTCGATGGGCACGGGCACCACGCTGGTCAAGGTCGATGATGAGACCATCAGCCACATCGGAGGCATCTCGATGGGCGGCGGTTCACTGCAAGGCCTGTCACGGCTGATGCTCAACACTAGCCACATCGACGAAGTGGTAGAGATGGCCGCTCTGGGCGATATCAGCCACATCAACCTGCAGATCAAGGACATCAGCAAGGGCGACATCGAGGGCCTGCCCATGCACGCCACCGCCTCTCTGTTTGGCAAAGCGGTGGAGAGCAATGCCACCCCCAATGACATCGCCAAGGGACTGATCTGCATGGTTCTGGAGACAATAGGCTCCTGTGCCGTGCTGTCTCAGGTCAATGATGGGTTTAAGGACTTTGTCCTGATTGGCAACCTGACACAGCTGCCCGAGTGCGGCATCATCTTCCCCATGATGGAGAGCCTGTATGGTGTGCGGTTCCATATTCCCAAACACGCCCGTTACTGCACTGCACTGGGCGCAGCACTGTCCTATCGGGAACTAACACAACAACCCTCATAGCAACACAATTATCCTAACAGGCCATGGACTTGAGCGTTGTCATCGTCAACTACCGTGTTAAGTACTTGCTGGAGCAAACCCTGCGGTCGGTAGAGCAAGCCATGCAGGGCATGAGTGGCGAGGTCATTGTCATCGATAACCTATCGGGCGACGACAGCATCAGTTTTTCACGCAAGTGGCATCCAGCGGTGCGTTTTATCGAGAATCAGGAGAATGTGGGCTTCGCCCGGGCCAACAACCAGGCCATCATGCAGGCTCAGGGCGAATACACGCTCATCCTCAATCCTGACACCATCATCACCCCTCTGTGCCTGCAGGAAGGCATCGCCTGGATGAAGGGCCATCCCCGCTGCGGCGCCATCGGTGCCCGTATGATGGATGGCAACGGCGTGTTCCTGCCCGAAAGCAAGCGGGCCTTCCCCACCCCGTGGGTGTCGTTCTGCAAGATTTTCGGCCTTTCCAAGCTATTCCCGCGCTCGCCCTGGTTTGCCAAGTACCACCTGCGCTACCTGAGCGACCGTAAGCCGCAATGCATCGACATCCTGTCGGGCGCCTACATGCTGTGCCGCACTAGGGTGCTGCAGCAGCTAGGCGGCTTTGACGAGGACTTCTTCATGTATGGCGAAGATATCGACCTGAGCTACCGCATCGTCAAGGCCGGTTATGAGAATTGGTTCCTACCCACGCCGATGGTGCACTACAAGGGCGAGAGCACGCACAAGGACTCGATGCGCTATGTGAGGGTCTTCTATGATGCGATGCTGATTTTCTACCGCAAGCATTTCCCGCGCTTCAGCGTGATCTTTTACCCCATCATCAAGTTGGGCGTGATGCTCAGGGCCGGCCTGTCGATGGCCAAGCGTCTCGTGAAGCGTCTGTGGCCAGTCAAGCCACAATCGGCCCGCGAGATCCTGCCATGGGTCATCATCAGCGATGACGCCAGTCGCGTGGCAGGCCAAACCGGCATTACCGACTACGAGACCGAAATCCCGTCGAGTGGCAACTACAACGTACTCATCGACGACGGATGCCACAGCTGCGCCCAGGTGGTGGACTTCATCGGCGAGCACAGCGATCAAGGGCGGCTGGCTTTCCATATCTATGCCGCTCGTCACAACGTTATCATATCCCCTAAAATGTCATAACCATGCCCCAACTACTCAGCAATAGCACCATCGTCCTGAGGCCGCTTGAACCCACCGACCTCGACACCCTGTACCGGTGGGAGAACGACACGGCCCTGTGGGCCGTCAGCGATACGCCGGCCCCCTATTCCCGCAAAACCCTGTGGGACTATCTGGAGAGCTACACAGGCGACATCTATGCCCAGCGCCAGCTGCGGCTGATGATTACCCTGAGGAGCGACAACGCCCCAGTCGGAACGATTGACTTTATCAACTACGACCCGCTCAACAACCGTGCCGAGCTGGGACTGTTCATTGCCCAGGAACATCGTGGCAAGGGCTTGGGCCGGCAAGCGCTCGATTTGCTGACAAGCTACGCCCGCGATCACATTGGCATGCGCCAGCTCTACGTCTTCATCGGCCTCGACAACGAGGTGTGCCTCCAGCTCTTTGAGAGCTACGGCTATCAGCGTGTGGGCATACTGAAATCATGGATCAAGCGCGGCAACTGCTATCGTGATGCGGCCCTGCTACAGATGATATATTGATAATCAAGAAGATGGTACGTGACAACAGAATAGACTCACTGAAGGGTTTCCTGATCGTGCTGGTGGTACTCGGGCATATCATCATCTGCCTGGACAACGTCAACACGATTAATCATGCAGTGATGGGACTCATCTATGTGTTCCACATGCCCCTGTTCATCCTGCTATCCGGCTACCTGACTAAGCCTGCCGACCAACAGGTCGGTTCAAAGCTATGGAAAAACGCGGCAGTGCTGCTGGTTACTATCGTCATCTTCCACCTGCTGAGTGTGACCCGGCAGGTACTCATGAACGGGCAGGACCTGACCAAAACGCTGCTTCAGTTCCCATATGGCATCCTATGGTACCTGATGAGCCTGATCTACTGGCGCTTCATGCTCTATTACACTCCGCAGCCTCTGTTGCGGCGTCCACTCGTGTATCTGTCACTGGCGTTTGTTGTCTCAGCATTGAGCGGACTGACCCAACTGGGCAACCTGCTGTCAATACAACGGGCGCTAAACTTCTTCCCCTTCTTCCTTCTCGGCTATTATTACCGTCAAGGAGCAATCAATCAGCGGTGGTGGAAGGGCAACATCGTTCATATTGTTGTGGTTGTGGTTCTGCTGCCATTGATTTTCTGGCTCTACCCGCACTGCGGCAAGGTGCTCAATGGGGCTGACCACTACCCCGTCACCGAACTGCCCCAGAAGGCGCTCATCCTCATCTGCTCTGTGGCTATGACGCTGCTGGTCTTCAATCTGGCCCGCGACGTGAAGTGGCTACGCCCCATCGGCAAGGACAGCCTGTTCTACTACTTGTATCACTACTACATCATCATCATGCTCATCGAGCCCCTGGTGGAATACTATGTGCTACCACGCAATTTGCCGTTTGTTCTGCTCTATACCGCTATCGTCATGGGCCTGCTGGTGCTGCTGCACAAGATCAAGTTCCTGAGGTGGCTGACGCGCCCCACCCTGCCACGGCACACACGGCGACAGGAGCAGCCACAGGAGTAAAAAAAGGAAACGATATAGCAGTTGGCCCTGAAAAGTTTTTAATGCTAATTTCGCTAAGAAAAACGTATTTCACGAATAATATTTAAAATAATTCGTGTTATTAGCATTAGCCCCGCAGGGTTCGGGCCAACAGCTATATCATCGCCAAAAAAAAAATGAGGCATTTCCGCTCGATTAGCCAGCAGAAATGCCCCGATATTTCAATAGTTTTATTTGTAAATTTCTATTACTTGATGCTTGCCAAATCTTGCTCGTTAGGGTCAATGGCAATGATACGTCCCTGGCCATCGAGCAGGAAAGAGTGATATCCCTGTTCCAGTCGCCAGTTCTTGACAATCTTTTCCTGCTCCTGCTCGGTAGTGGTGAACTGAGCCGAGCGGTCCAGCTTGTCGATAGCAACAACAGCAGTGAACACACTGGCACTACGGTCCATATTGACCGACACGTGGGTAAAGGGCACTCCGTCGGCACGTGACAGGTCATCGTAGTGCTTATTGATCAATCGTGACTCAGCATCGGCCGAAGACCAGAAAGTGAGCAGCACGTAATCGCCACGATGCTGTTGCAGGGGTGACAGGCCATTGTTGTTGTCCAGCACTAGGGCAGGCGCCTTGTAACCGATTCGGCTATCGGCAGGTGTCGAATAATAGGCCGAAGACAACAAGGTGAGCAACCCGATAACGGCGATTATCAATAATGTCTTATTCATTCAACTCATGTTTTGTTTCACAAATCCCAGGCGGCACGCGGTGCTCAATCAGCAGAGCATGGCGCCCGTGTCGATTCTCGACATGTCCCATCAATCCCCGCTGCTGCGGTAATCAATAGGAGTCTGCAAAAGTACATAAAAAAAGTTATTAACAAGCAAATTTGTGAGTTTTTTGTTCATTTTTGGCTTTTTTTGCAATATCGCCCAGCGACACCGATCAGTGGCAAAGCATGATTATTCTTTACACTTTAGTTACAGTCACCAGTCTCGAGACGGAAAAGACGACGTGAGTTTTGCTGATTGGTAAAAAAACATTTACCTTTGCAAAAAAATATTTCAATTTGTACCTCCATATTATGAAAAAAATTACTCTTATCATTCTGTTTGTGGCATGCGCTTTCATGTGCACGACGTTTATCCCATCCTGTGGCTTGAATTCTGAAGATCCCGATCACCCCTCCTATGTCTCTTATTCCATCGGCATGGGATACACCGATTATGACGGTCCCGATTTCCTGCTGCTGGAAATCGAGAAGTGGATCCATGAGAATAGCGTCTTCCTGAAAGAAGAAGTCAAGTATTCGACCGGCGCAACATCCGAGTTTGCTGCTGCCGATGCCAAGGCCATCAAGGAGTTCGAGAAATTTGTCCCCAAGGCCGAGAACTATTTCGCTGAAGTGAAGGCCAAGCTGGCCAGAGGAGAATATGGCGACACGATCAAGAGCGTCAACGGCAAGTTCTATGCCTACGTGATGCGTGTTCAGGGCGAGGACAACACCTTGAAAACGGCAAACGTGCCGCTGGTCTTCCCCTGATGCCGCCATCGGCAAGACTCAGATAACCCAGCCAGGTGCTACCCGACGACGAGGTGGCACCTGGCGGTATTTTAAGAGCATATCCTGCATTATTAACCCATTTGGAGCTGAAAAACAGGAAAAAATGGGCGAAAAAGTGATATTTCTGTTAAAAAGTTTGATTATTTATCAAAAAATTACTATTTTTAGGGTCTGAAATCCAAACACAAGAGAATTATGGCACGATTAAAGATTAGCGATGACTGGTGGACAGCGCCAGCCGAAGGTGAGAACGGAGCCCTGATCCTGGTCACAGGTCGACGGGGAATGGCTCCCGTGATCGCCACTGGACACTACCGTTACCGCATCGAGGTCACTTGGCGATATGAGGGCGACGAAAAGGCGCTGCCCCGCTATGCCGACTCCCGTATGATGGAAGCCGTGACCGAGGCTTTGAATGCGTGCTTTGACCGCGACCCTGTAGCTATCCTGACCGGAATCTATACCGGTGACGGGCAGCGAAATTGGGTATTCTATACACGCAGTCTGCACATCTTCCAGCGTAAGTTCAACGAGGTGTTGGCCCCCTTCGACCCCATGCCGCTGGAATTCAGCGCCGAAGAGGACCCCAACTGGGAGGAGTACATGGAGATGTGCGAGTGTGAAGTCGCCGAGGGCGAAGATTGACACCACAATTTATTCATCCAGGCTGTCCCATGACGCCAAGTCACTGAGACAGCCACTCAAAATCATCAAGGCTATGAAACAAGGTATTGAGTTCTGGATTCTGATTGCCGTGGGTGTCGGTGTAATTGCCAGTCTGATCACTACCCTCCTGGCCAGACAGGCCAGCAAAACCGATGCCGGTATTGCCCAAATCGAGGAGGATGGTGAGGTTGAGCAGCCACTGGGTGTTACCCTGCTGTCTCATGCACTGATTTTCAGCATTCTGGCATTTCTTATCATCTGGCTGGTCAACGCCATGGCAGGCCGCAGCATCTTCTAGCGCGGCAACAGCATGAGTGACATTGCCATGACAACAAATGGGCAATGACACAAAAAAGCAAAACGGGGACACGAGGCAATCACTGCTGTGTCCCCGCTTTTTGTTGAAATTAGGCAGCGTCATGACATTAAAAAAGGAAAAACTGCGTTTTTCTTTTTGTTCTGTCCATGACTTGCACTAATTTTGTAACGCGTCTCAGGACGATGAACATCAACAACGACAATGAGTGATTTCTACAAGACAGTAAAAGGGGTGTCACAAGGCATCTACCGCGAGAAGATGTCGCGTTTCCTGGCGTTTGCCGAGCCCGTGTCGAGCGCCGAGGAGGCCCGCGCCGTCATCAAGCGCTATGCCAACGAG
The DNA here is from genome assembly GCA_964628205.1 of uncultured Muribaculaceae bacterium. Taxonomy (GTDB): domain Bacteria; phylum Bacteroidota; class Bacteroidia; order Bacteroidales; family Muribaculaceae; genus Sodaliphilus. Next base: position 67,157 of record CAZVMM010000004.1, on the reverse strand, counting down.
TACCATGACGCGCGCCACTGCTGCTGGGCCTACATGATCGGCACGAATCGTAACGAGTACTTGAGCAGCGACAACGGCGAACCCAGCGGCACTGCCGGCAAGCCCATCCTGGGACAAATCAACTCCTTCGAGCTGACCAATATCGTGATTGTGGTGATCCGCTACTTCGGGGGCATCAAGTTGGGCACGTCAGGACTTATCGTCGCTTATCGTGAGGCTGCAAAACTAGCTATCGAGGCTGGTGAAATTCTAGAGTGCCATGAGCAGGCACGGTTGTCGTTCACATTCCCCTACCTGAGCATGAATGATGTGATGAAAGTGGTGAAAAAGAGCGACCTGCGTGTTATCGAACAGGCATTTGACAACGTATGCTCGATGACCATCGAGGCCGATGCCGACAAGGTGCCATCATTGCGAGAGCAGTTTACCTCGATCGACGGCACGAGCATCGTTTCTCTTTAGGCTCTTGGCTTTAGGTTTTAGCACCCTAAAACTCCTAACTCCTCACTTCCAACTCCTAACTCCTCACTTACCATAGCCTCGTTGCTGCCAAACGAAGCGGGCACGGACGTGATCGTTCCCGTCGCCATCGGTAACACTCAGATGGGTGTCCGTGGGGTTGCTGTCATCGATGATGAACCGGCAGGTCTCGCCATATCGGGTCTCCTTGATAAAAGAGATCTCCATGCGGCTGATGAAGTTGTGGTCATACCAATCCATATCGAACAAATTCATCAGGTGAGACAGATAGCGCACAGTGTTCACGTGGCGGTTGAAGTCGCAATCCATGTAGCCAAAGGTGTAGCCCGCCTGCCTGCCGTTATCGCCGATGGGACGCAGCCGACTCATGGGTTCGATGGGACACGGCAGGTCGGATATATTCTCGCGGATGTAGCTCAGCTGTGAAATGTCCACACTGGCACGTGTTGCCATGTCAATGACCATCCAGATCGTGCGCACATAACCCAGCGGATTGCCATCGGCATCGTCCAGACGCATGTTGCGCTGGGAAAAGTGGCGGTTGTAATCCTCAATCCAGGTGGAGAGGCGGTAGTTCTCATTGACCCGCGGCATACGGGTGACCTCGATGGTCACGCGCGAGAGCACCCACACGTGGTTGTCCTGGATGAGGCGGGCATAACCCACACCCCATGAGTTGGCATGAAACGTAGCCACCTCGATGATGCGTCTCATCAGCAGCGTCAGGGGCATCTCGCCCTGGGGGTTGCACTCGCCAGCAGCGAGGTAGTAATCTCTATAAAATTCTTTCTTATTGTTACTCGAGCACATTGGTTTTCTTAATCAGGTAGTTATCTAACATCACTAGAGCGGCCATCGACTCGACAATGGGCAGAGCGCGGGTCAGCACACAGACGTCATGTCGACCGCGCGGAGCCAGGGTTGCAGGGTTACCATCGGCATCAACGGTAGGCACCTCACGCATGAGTGAGGGAACAGGCTTGAAGGCGATGCGCATGGTGATGTCCTCACCATTGCTGATTCCGCCCTGGATGCCTCCTGAATGGTTGGTCCGGGTCCCGATGGAACCATCCTCATGCCTCACGAACAAGTCCATCACCTCGCTGCCGCGTTTCTTTGCCATCGCGAAGCCGTCACCATACTCAAATCCGTGAACCGCGGGAATACTCATCATCGCAGCAGCCAGCTGGGCATGGAGCTTGCCGAATAAGGGCTCACCTAGCCCGACGGGAACGCCCGAAATGGTGCACGAGATAACACCGCCTAGCGTGTCGTTCTCACTCGCTGCCTTGGCAATCTCGCCAGCGACATCTGCCGCTGCTTTACCAACACTCTCGACGCGGGCCTCAATGGTAATTCCCACATTCGACAGCATCTGCATCGCGATGCCTCCAGCCACGACACGGGCCACAGTCTCGCGTGCCGAGGCCCGTCCGCCACCGCGTGGATCACGAATGCTATACTTGGCCTGCCAAGTGTAGTCGGCATGATTCGGGCGGTAGTAACGGGCAATCTGAAGGTAGTCGTCACTGCGAGCATCAGTGTTGCGGATGATGAAGCCAATGGGCGTACCCAACGTCTTTCCTTGCCAGATGCCCGAAAGTACTTCCACCCTATCCTGCTCGCGACGCGCAGTGCCGCCATCGGCCTGCACGGGGCGACGCCGATCCACAAATCGCTGCACCTCGTCCAGACTGATGTCCTGGCCAGCAGGGACACCATCGAGCACGCCCCCCATCGCGGGCCCGTGCGATTCACCAAATGTCGTGAGTGTCAATATTTTACCTAGTGTATTCATCATTCAATCTTTTCGGCAATCAGGTCAACGACTTGCGCCCCGACAAAGTCGACAAGCGCATTGGGATCAATCTTGAACTGGAGTCCGCGCACACCCGCACTCACGTAAATGTAATCGTAGAGGATACAGGTCTCGTCGATATAGGTGGGGAAAGGCTTCTTCATACCCACAGGCGAACAACCGCCGCGAATGTAGCCCGTGGTAGGCAGCAACTCCTTCATGGGAATGAGATCCACCTTCTTGTTGCCCGAGACACGGGCTGCCTTCTTCAGGTCCACCTCCTCAGCACCAGGAATCACACACACTAGATGACCCGTCTTGTCACCCTGGAGAACAAGCGTTTTGAACACCTGCTCGATGTTCTCTCCCAACTGGTCGGCAATGTGCTGGGCTCCCAGGTCGGTCTCATCGACCTCATATGGGATGAGCTCGTATTGTATCTCGGCGGCATCAAGCAGCCGTGCCGCATTGGTTTTTGCGATTTTTTTCATCATTTTGCTACTTTATTCGGCAAAGATAGCTATATTTGCCGAAAAATAGACGCATCAACACCAACAAATTAAGTAAGTAACACTAGTGATAGAATGAAGAAACTCATTTTAGCCGCAATGGTTGCCATCACCGGATGGCTGACCGTACAAGCCCAATCGGTGCCTGCTCCCGACAGGTACAATCAATTACTGGAACAGATGGGTGCCCTTGGCCAAGCCAAGGCCGAATTCCTGATGAATGCCACGATGGAGACCCTCACCAAGGATCCTAAGGGTTACCGCCAGATGATGGAGCTGGCCGAACGCCGTTTCAGCGACCCCGCCGACCCGATTCACAACGAGCGTCTGTACATGGTCGTTCTCAAACATGCCACCAACAATTATGTTCTGAGCAATAATGAGAAAGAGAAGCAGCGCCTGCTGCTCGAGGGAGCCAAGAAGAATATGGAAGGGACGATTGCCACCGACTTTGATTACGTCACACCCGGCAGCAAGACCGTTCATCAACTGAAGGAGCTGAAGTCAGATTACATCCTGATCTACTTCAACAATCCTGATTGTGAATCGTGCGAGAAAGTCAAGGAGCGCCTTGCCGCCAGTGAGCTCATCAACAAGATGGTGACCGAGAAGAAGCTCATTGTGCTAGCCATCTACCCCTATGATGACCAGAAGCTATGGAAGAAAGCCAAGTATCCCTCGATGATGATCAATGGCTGGAACCAGAGCCGCAAGATTGAGTATGCAGAGCTTTACGACCTGCCCACCCTGCCCTGTTTCTATCTGCTGGACAAGGATTACAAGGTGCTCGTCAAGAATGAGGGCAGCCTAAACAAGGTAGAAGCCCTGCTCAAGAGCCTCACTGAGGCCCAGGTTGCTGGTCCTGCACCTTACTAAAACGAAGGCGTAATTCATTCAGCTATATCAGCGCGTCATGCGCTTGAGCACATTGTAGCTGGGGAGCACACCAAGCTCTCCAGCTTTACTTAGGTCGCTCACGCCCATGCTCTTGTTGCCCATGCGCATGTACATCAGGCCACGGTTGTAATAGGCTTCGGCCAAGTCGGGCTTAAGCTCAATGGCGCTGGTGTAGCAGCTGATGGCACTGGTGTAGTCGCCCTGCATCATATAGGCATTGCCCTTATTGTAGTGCGCATACACATTCTTGGGAGAGAGTTTGAGCACCTGGTCCAGGTCGGCCATCATCAGTTCGAGCGTAGTCACATCCTGGCGCTGTCGCAGCATGGCCTGCGTCCTGGCATCAGGAGCCTCGGTAGCAACCCCGTTGTCGTCGTGAGCTTGTGCCATGCGATACTGCATGTAATGGGCATCAGCCCGCAAGAAATAGGCCAGTACGAACTGCGGATTCATGCCGATAGCGGCATCAGCATCGAGGACAGCCGCGTCAGGGTTCCTGACCAGCAGGTATTCCAGTCCACGGGCAAAATAGTCCACACTGCGGGGTTTGGAATTGGCCATTAGAGAGTTATAGTAATCGATGTTAGCGAAATTGCGCTGGATTTCTTCCTCACTGAGTTGCGTTTCTCCGTTGACCAGCGCGAGGTTGCCTCGCAACAGCCTGGAGTCATTGATGTCTCCGATCTCACGGGTGTAATACGTGTTGCCATTGAGCTCGTTGTCACGCGCGTAATAGGAAAGGGTGAACATGGGCATCGGCTCCACCTCAATGTTGTCGTTCTGGATGTGGCCGCGCTTGCGGTTATCATACTCGGGCTTGACGGGATTCATGTCGTTGACGGTGAGCAGCGTATTGAAGCGCTCCATGATTTCCTCGGCCGTTTCGGGCTCGTCCTTGCCGCCACTGAGGGCACGCTGTTCTGCCTTCTTGACAGCGGCCGCAGCCTCGATCTCGGCAGGGTTGAAGTTGGAGACGTGCGTCTTGTTTCGGCGGAAGATAGCCATTGCCTTCTCGAGGTCGGCCTCGCTGCCGCGATTGTCTCCCATGCGGCGTTTGGCCTCGCTACGTGCCATGTAACCCGCCTCGAAATTGGGGTACTTCTTCAGAATCTGTGTAAAGTCATTGACGGCATTGCGGTATTGGCGTGTGCGCATGTGCAACAGGGCCCTGTTATAGAGCGCCATGAAGTTTGCGGGATCCTTCTTGAGCACGAAGTCAAAGTCGCTGATGGCCTTGTTGTTGTCACCGACCTCGGCCCTAAGCAGACCGCGGTTGAAGTGTGCCTCGATGCTAGCGGGTTCGAGCCCTAGGGCATAGTCATAATCGGCCATAGCGCCAAAGTAGTCGTCGATATTGTACTTCATATAGGCCCGGTTGATGAAATAGCCGGCAAAGCGTGGCTCGAGCAGGATGGCGCTGTCCATGTCGGCCACAGCCCGCTCAAAGTCCCGGTGGGAACGCGCCTCGATCTCGGCTCGGAGGACATAGGCCGGAGCATTGTTCTTGCTCAACGAGATGCTCTGGTTCAGGTTTTCCAGAGCCGAAACGGTATCGGCCTTGGCCAGATTCATCTGAGCCAAGCCCAGGTAGGCACGGTCGTTGCGGCGGTCCAGACTCAGCAGTCGCTGAAAGGTGCTCTGGGCCTCGTCATAGTTCTTGAGTTGCGTCTGGCATACAGCCCGGTTGATGAGCAGGTTTTTATCCTCGGGCATGAGGTTCAGCCCAGCATCATAGTCCTGGACAGCCCCCACGAAGTCGCCCTGGTTCTGGCGTGCCACCCCCCTCACCTGATAGGCATCGACGATAAACGGGTTGCGCTCGATGGCCATGCCCGCATCGCGCTCAGCTCCACTGTAGTCCTCGAGACTGATCTTTGCCACCGAACGATAAAAGTAGGGCTCAGCGAGGAAGGGCTTAGCCTTGATAGCCTGATTGAAGTACTGGATGGCCAGGATGTAGTCCTCGAAGTAAAGGGCATTGCGCCCGATGTTCACCACTTGAGCTGTGTTGATCTGTGCGGACGTGGACACAGCCATCGCCAGCATCGCCATCACCAAGGACAAGCGGAGATATGTTTGAATTATCTTCATTCCTGATCAGTTGTTTTGGCAAAAGTAAGGCAAAATTTCCCCACCACCAAAAAACCGTATTCGCTGAGGTCATTTTTCACATTTTATGGCACGAAATCTTAAAAGTAGCTAAAGGATTGTGCGAGGTCGGAAAAAAGCAGTAATTTTGAAGTTTCAAAGTAGAAAACAACAGATCCAATGAGAAGATATATTATCCTTTCCCTTGTCCTGACACTGATCATGGCTCCAGCCTCGATGGATGCCCGCAAGAAGAAAGACAAGAAATATGACAAGAAGACGGTTACCGTCGAGAATGTCACGGCCAACGTGGAACAGCCCATGCGCACTGTGACCGTTACCAACGCCGCCCAGCAGCTGTATGGCGAGTGGGACATCGTCACCATCCGCAAGAAAAAGGTATACACCATCGAGCGCACATACCTGTATCTGGATTTTGCCGGCGGCAACAAAGTGTATGGCAATAATGGCTGCAACACCATCAACGGGTCGTTCCAGCTCAGTGGTGACAATTTGTCGTTTGGCGAGTTTATCTCCACCGAACGCCAGTGTCACAACGTCACTTCCGAGAAAACCATCATGCATGCCCTGGCCGATGTGCGCAAATACACCCTCACCGCCCAGTATAACGCGCAGTACCTGAACCTGATGAACTCCAAGGGTGCTGTCATCATGGTGCTCAAGCGCCACAACCTGGATGCGATGAACGGAGCCTGGCTGGTCAAGGAAATCAACAGCGAAAACGTCAGCCAGCTCGATATGCGCCTAGTTATTGACGCGGTATTGCAGACCATCCACGGCGACACGGGGTGCAACATCATCAACGGCATCATCACCCTGGACCCGACCAAGGACATGGCCATCCAGTTCGAGGATCTGCGCTCAACCGAGCACGACTGCGAGGGCATCGACAATGAGACCGCCCTGCTACTGGCACTGGAGAGCACCGAGTCGTGCAAGCGCATCAACCAGCACGAGATGGCACTGCTCGATAACAAGGGCAGCATCGTCATGGTGCTGCAACGCATCAATCTGCGCTGAACCATAACGAAGCTGCCGTAAAACAAAAGTAACTTAATGTCAGTCACGCCATTGAGGCGCGACTCCAAGCCTCGGTCCGGGTGTCAATAGGCATAGAGCATGCCGGCAGCCACCGCGGCGGCCTTGTCCTGGCCCAGGCTTTGTTCCACCAGCATCAATGCAAACGGAGCCGCTGCAGCCGGGCCATTACCCGTCACCACATTACCGTCGACAGCAACGGCCTCATCTCCCCAATTCACGCCCTCGATACCAGCCTCCATTCCCGGATAGCACACGGCACGGCGGCCCTGCAGCAAGCCCAGCGGAGCCAGCACCACTGCCGGAGAGGCACAGATCGCGGCGACCTTGCCTCCACGCTCATCCTGAGCCTCAAGGGCGGCACATAACGGCTCACAAGCGGCCAGATTGGGTGCTCCGGGGATGCCGCCAGGCAGCACGAGCCACTCGGCATCGGCATAGTCGTTGTCGGCCATCAGCGCGTCGGCCACAACCTGCACGCCATGGGCACCAGTGACCACAAGATCAGGGTTAATCGACACCGTCACCACGGGCATGCCCGCACGACGCATCACGTCCACACTCGTCAGGGCCTCGACTTCCTCGAAGCCATCGGCCAGAAAAACATAACTCGTCTTCATCAGTTTACTCGTTTTATTCAGTTTGTCGGTTAAGTGTTGGTTTATCGAGTGTAAAGTTAGCGTTTTTTCGCCTAAGATTGGACGAAACAAGGGATTTTTTGAAAAAAAACGCTTTTATCCGAAAAAAATGCCCAAATTTTTTGGTAGTTCAAAAAATAGCAGTACCTTTGCATCGCTTTTGACTAAAAGACTTGGGCAGTTAGCGCAGTTGGTTCAGAGCATCTGCCTTACAAGCAGAGGGTCGGGGGTTCGAATCCCTCACTGCCCACCAAGCGAGGTCTCACGCAGCAATGCGCGAGACCTTTTTCTTTTCCCTGGGCACGAGCGACAGGGGACATCGACAAGATCGGATCACGTCCAATCCACAACACAGAACCTCACGCCAAGACGCAAAGGCGCAAAGATATTGTTTGATAGGCGTTTACATAGCGTCATCCTAATATTCATTTATTTTTGATACTTATACGCAACTCTCTGGTATTTGTTGACGGCAAATGATAAAATCCTTAATATTAAAAACTTAGCGACTTAACGGCTTAGCACGAATTTGTGATACTGCGTATTAGCCGAAGCGTAACCAGGCCGGACCTAATTGTTAAGTATCCTTAATTTTTGGAAGGATAATTCATTTTTTCGTCAGAAAATTTGGCAGTTCCAAAAAGAGGTCGTACCTTTGCACCGCTTTTGACAAAAAGACTTGGGCAGTTAGCGCAGTTGGTTCAGAGCATCTGCCTTACAAGCAGAGGGTCGGGGGTTCGAATCCCTCACTGCCCACCAAGCGAGCGGTCCGCACTACACAGTGCGGGCCGTTTCTGTTTTCAGATGATTACCATGGCCATGGATGCCACATCCGTGAGATGAGGTATGGGCACAAAAAAAGGGCAAGTGAGCTACAGCGCGCCGCTACAACCTCGTTACCCTTGCTTCGGTCAAGACCTGGGGGATTAGGAGGGAGCTGGCCGTGTAGGACTTACCCGGCTGCAAAGGTACTGCTTTTTCCCGAACCGACAACACTTTTTCCCAAAAAAAATCACGCCGATATATCGAGCATTCACGATATAGTGAGGCAACCCCCACGGCCTAAACATTTTAGCTATGCCGCGCCATAGTGTTGCATCAGTGGTCATCGGCTGGGGCATGATGGTCCAGACGGTTCCCGTAGAGGTAATGGCGTGTCTCGCGGGCGATGACACCACTCAGCAGCAGCAGGGCCACCAGGTTAGGGATTGCCATGAGCGCGTTCATGCAGTCAGCGGCATTCCACACCACATCCAAGCTGATGACACTGCCCACAAACACCATGGCGACAAACAGAATGCGATAGGCGAGCATCCAGCGCCGTCCCTTCAGGTACTCGACCGCGCGCTCACCATAGTAGCACCACCCCAGGATTGTCGTGAAGGCAAACGTCAGCAAGCCGAAAGTGAGCAATGGCGTGCCCACATAGGGGATCTTGGAAAAGGCCGCCTTGGTCAGTGCGGCGCCGTCGGTGCTGCTGATGTCAGGATATGCCAGAATGGAGCTCACGATAACCAAACCGGTGAATGCGCAGATGACCACCGTATCCCAGAATGTGCCCGTCGAGGACACCAAGGCCTGGCGAACCGGGTTGCGCGTCTGGGCTGCGGCCGCCACGATGGGCGCCGAGCCCAGGCCCGACTCGTTGCTGAACAGGCCACGGGCGATACCCATGCGTGCCGCCACGATAACTGTGGTACCTACAAATCCGCCACCAGCCGCCTGGGGCGTGAATGCTGATTCACAGATGAGCTTGATGGCCGGCCACACATACTGCCCATTGACAAACAAGATGTAGATACAGCCCAGCACATAGAAGAAGGCCATGAACGGCACCAGTGCTCCGCACACGCGGGCTATGCTCTTGATGCCTCCCAGCAGCACGAGGCCCGTGAGCAGGCATACGGCGCCGCCGGTAATCCATGCGGGAATGCCATAGGACTCATTGGCAATCGTCGAGATGGCATTGGCCTGGACCGTGTTGCCAATGCCAAACGAGGCCAGCGCGGTGAACAGGGCGAACAACACGGCTAGCCACTTCCACCCCAACCCACGTTCCAGAGCATACATCGGGCCACCCAGCATGCGGCCGTCGGGTGCTTTGACGCGGTACTTGATGGCTAGCAGGCCCTCACCGTACTTGGTGGCTATACCAAACACGCCCGAGAGCCAGCACCACAGCACTGCACCTGGGCCGCCCAGCGCCACCGCCGTGGCCACACCGACAATGTTGCCCGTGCCGATGGTTGCCGCCAGGGCCGTGGCCAGTGCGCCAAACTGCGACACGTCACCCGTCGACTGGTCTTCCTTTGATACCGACAAGCGAATGGCTGTCAACAACTTGCGCTGAGGCACACCGAGCCTCAGGGTCAAAAACACATGGGTTCCCAGCAATAATATGATCATGGGCCATCCCCACAGGATGCCGCTCAAATTCTCGAAAAAGGCATTTAAGGTCTCCATCATAGCGTGAGTAGTATTAAGGTTGAGAATGCAAATTTAGGGAAAATATTGCAATTTGTAAGCAATCAGACGCGTATTTATCTGATATTTTTATTATTTTTGCGCCATGAGTGATTCTTAACACATTATTATATAACCAACAAAAACCATTATCGTCATGAAGAAATTATTATTACTCATCATCAGTGCTGCCGTCGCCATGGGTGCAACGGCAGGTGTGAAATCGGCAGGCAATGCATACCGCCCGCTCGAGAAGGCTGGCCACAAGGCCACAATCAAGGCACCCGCACGGGTCGACATCATCACCGATCAACCCGAGGGCGAGCTCGTGAGCTACACGCGCGGCGGTGAGTACCTGCTATCGAGCCTCTATGGTTACGAGAGTGCGGTACAGACAGGTCGCGTCAAGGTCGTGTATGCCCCCGACGGCAAGACGGTCTACATCCAGGACATCTTGTGCTACGGCGAGGGCACGGGCACATGGGTCGTGGGCGAACTGAGCGACGACGGCCGCTACATTTCCGTGCCGCTCGGCCAGTACATCTCCTATAACGAGGAGTTTGGCTACGGTCTGATGCTCGCATGGGGATCGACTGTGGTGACCGAGTTTGAGGACGAGGATGGCGTGTTCTACTGGATTGACTTCTACGCCGACGAGCGCATGGAGGCCGCCCTGTATGCTATCGATGCCGAGACGGGCACCATCACCATGGAGGGCAGCGAGGGCGACGTGAACAACCCCTACCCCCACGACTGCGAGGCAACGGGTCTGGCTGGCGTGTGGAGCGACGATGGCAGCATCGCCACCATCGAGTGGAAATCGACCTGGAACGTGCGCGGTGACGCTGTTCCTGCTGTTCCTGCCAACCCCGAGGTCAATGAGTTCTTTGACAGCGGCTCCGAGGAGGGCTACACCCGTCTGGACTTCAACATCAACCTGGTCGATGTCGATGGCAACCCGCTGGATAGCGACTGCCTGACCTACAGCATATTTACCGACAACAATGAGCTGTTCACCTTCGACTACGAGACCTATGGCCCGAACAACGGATTCGAGACCGACATGACGGAGATTCCCTATGGATACAGCGGTTATGACTTCTACCTGCGCCGCGTCTACTTCTACCGCACCAACCAGGGCGACAATCCCATGTTTGACTGGCGCATCGGCATGCAGCTGAACTACACTGTCAACGGCATCACCAACAAGTCGGACATCGTCTACCTGAACGTCTATCCGCACACTGCTGTCAGCGAGATGGACACTGCCAAAACCGTCACCGCAGTGCGCTACTACAACGCCGCCGGCCAGCAGATGGCCCAGCCCAGCGGCCTGACGATCCAGGTAACCACCTACAGCGACGGTACCACTATCGCCACCAAGGTTATCAAATAATACGCGCCATCGCCTTCCCATTATTTGCGGGTAGTGAATACAAAGAATCCCGCCTGGCCCAATCGCGGGTGAGGCGGGATTTCAGTGATTGATAGGAAAAATGATTCTATTGAAAAAATCTATGATGGTATTAAGATGGTTCCAAAGATTATTTCAAGTTGATCGGCAAGCGGTCCTCCATTAGAACGTGAACTGCACGCGGGCCTGAGCCACATGGAAGTTCTTGTCATTGGGCAGGAAGGGCTTGTCGAGCTTGTGGAAGGTGTAGTCGAGCATGCACAGGACGTAGCGGTTGAACGCGTAGTTCAAACCTACGGTCACACTGTGGATGTCACCACCGCCGACGCTGGTAGCACCAGTGCCGGGCCAATCCTCCATATAGCCATTAGCATAGTAGTGGCCACGGCCAGCGTTGTAGTACTCGCCATCGGTGAGGTTGTTCAGACCGGTGTAATTGTAGCGGGCTACGAGCTCCAGCGACTTGCCGTCCATGCCACCGAGCAGGCCTTCCTGATGGTTGTACTTGTAACCATTGCCCAGGAGTTGCACGCCAGCCTCGACGTATCCGCCAAGGAAGTTGTTGTTCTTGAGTTTGTTGGCGTTCTCCCACCACTCGATGTCGCCCCAACCGTCGATGTTGTTCTGGGCATCGATATACAGGGAGTAGCTGTCGCGCTTCTTGGTCACATGCTTGTAGAAGAACTCACCACGGGCAAAGAACTTGTCGTTGTGGTACAGTGCCTCAGCACCCAGGTTGAGCACATTGTTGGCCCAATCGAGGTCGGCGCTGACAAACTGTTCGTCCTCGTCTACGAGGGTCTCCAGGGACTGGCCCAGATGCAGGCTCTTCTTGAGCACATTGTTGTAGACCTCACCACCGCCCAGGTGTGCCCAGCGAGCGCTCACACCCACATGCAGGGTCTGGTTGTCGTCGGCAATGGGACGGAACAGGTAGCGGCCGGCAACGGTCACGCCATTAAATCCAGCGGCAATCTTGTTATAGGCATTCTCGGTGAAGACGCCCTGATAGGCCATGAAGCGGTCGCTGTTGAACTTGTAGCTGATACCCAGCTCGCGGCCCTCGCCCAGCGCGTAGCTGGAACCGGGACGGCTGATGAAGTGGTAGCTGCCCAGCGAGGTGTTGCGGGCCATCGATCCGGCGGGGTCGTTATAGTAACCCACCTTCACGGCATGGGTGTTGTCGCTGTTGTCCAGATGGCTGTACTGCAGGAAGATGTTCTTCTGCGAGAACTTGCCGCCGCCAAAACCGAAGTCGGCGTAGAAGTACCAATCCTTATAGGTCATCGAGGTGCGGATGCGGGCATCGGTAATCGAGGCACCACTCTGCACGGGGGTGAAGTCGGAGTGATACAGGGCAGCGTCGGCCATCATGCGGGCACCAACGGTGAACTTCACTTGCTTCTCGGCATTCTCGAGCTCCAGGGTGGGATCGGTGTCGAAGTCCTGGGCTGTGGCAGACAGAGCGAAGATTGCCAAAACAGGCATCAAAATATATTTTTTCATATTAAATTGTGTCGATTTACTGTTGTTGTTAATGTTTATTACACCTGTTGCAGATTAGTAACCCAGACGCTCAAGGGTGGCAACGGCATCGGGAACGGTGACGTTGGCCTGTGAGTTGTCATACTTCTGACCAGCATGGAAGGGGTTGGGCAGCTGAGCGTTGCCACGGAAACCATTCTCGATCATGTAGCGCAACGACATCTCGGTGCGGTTGGTGAAGAAGCCGTCCATGTACACGGGGACACTGTTGGGATAGCTCGTGGTGCAGTAGGGCGTGGCGGGAATCTCCAGGCGGAGCAGGTCGTCGAACTCGGTCTCCCAACCATAGTTGTAGTAGCCCATGTACTTGCACATCTGTGCCCAGCTGTCGAAGCTGTAGGGGTGGTTGATCATGCCGGCACGGCGGATCATGTAGGCCTGCCAGGGTGCATTCATCTCGGGATAGTTGTTGGGAGCGCCGCTGATGGCCGGACCGATGATATGAGCGCCATTGTCCTGAGCCCACTTGATGAAGGCTGCATAGCCAGTGGGGGTGTCATAGGCGATATCGGTGGCATAGGCAGGCTCACTGATCCACAGCAGGTAGCACATGGGGATGCGGCCCTGGAAGACGTCGTTGGCGCGACGCAGAGCGTCGAACGAGAAGGTCTGCAGGATGACACGGCCACGGGTGTTGCCCACGTTGACCTTGCCGTTCTTGTAGAAGGGCTGATCACCGGGATCATTGGTGATGATGTTCCAGCCCTGCTCGGCCAGCACGTCATACACGCGCTGCTCCATGTTGCCGGGGTTGAGCCAGCTCTCCTTGAACTCGACATAGATGCCGGGGCGGTTGCCGGTGTCCTCGGGGTCAGCCTCATAGGCGTTGGCAAAGTCGTACTCGATAAAGTCCATGTACTTGGCGTTGTATTTGCCCTCACTCTTGATCTTGTTGTAGATCTGCTCGAGGGTCATACCCTTGTACTCGTCCTTTACCTTATAGGTGAGAACGCGGCGGCCGTTGGCGTCACGGATCAGGCGCTTGCCCTGGGCATAGGCGATCTGGTCCTGGATAGCGCTGATGTACAGGCCATTGCTGTAGACGATGTGGCCATTCTCAAAGCGGCCGTTCTCGGTAGCCTTGAAGGTGGGACGGGCCTGCTCCAGTGAGCTCTCGTTGAACCAGCTGCCGGCATCGAGCATGAGCAGTTCGGCATAGTAGTAGCTCAGAGTGTAGAAGGGGCGGAAGGCAGCCATATCGCGGCCATACTGTGCCTCGGCGTCGGCGCGCGAGAAGCCCAGGCTCATGTAGAAGTCCACACGGCTGGCGGGGACGTTCTCACTGAAGACGTTCTCAATATTGGTGGTGCGCTTCAGGTTCTCATCGTGGTTGGCCAGGACGATACCATCCTTGGTGCACTGCACGTCACTCTCCAAGTAGTCGGCACCCATTTCGCGGGCCCAGCGCCAGGAAGCCTCGGTCTCCTCGGGAGCCCAGAAGGTGGAGCCACGGTGTGCAATGACAGCATACAGGGGCACATAGTCACGAACCTTAGCCAGCTGGTCGTTCAGGACCTGAACTTCGACGCGCTTGGCATCAAGCTTCTCATTGGTGAACTGCTGTTCTTCCTCACATGAGGTGAAGGTTGCGAGCACAACCGTGCTCAGCAGACCTACTCGTACGAGATGTTTAAACATAAGTTGTTAATTTTGATTTGATTAATAAAAATATTGTGTTGTCTTATTTATTTCTTCTCGTCAATGTTCTCTCCCTTGCGGTCGGCGACGAGGTACTGCTCCTCCTTGTAGGTCAGGGCCATGAAGAAGATGGCCAGCACGCAACCCACAATGAGCAGGATGAAGGGCATATCCCATCCGCCAGTGTGCTCGGCAACATAACCCAGCACTGTGTTGGCCAGGATCGCTGTACCCAGCACATAGCCCATGAATCCGGTCAGGCCAGCGGCAGTGCCGGCGGCATTCTTCGGGGCCAGGTCGAGCGCCTGCACACCGATAAGCATCACGGGACCATAGATCAGGAAGCCGATAGCGATCAGACAGCCCAAGACAATCCCCAGATTGGTCATGTTCTGCCAGTAGAAGACGATGGCGACAATAATCAGGGCCATGAAAATCATGGTGGGCAACGCGCGACGGCCATTGAAGACCTTGTCGCTCAGCCAGCCACAGAAGATGGTGCCCGGAATGGCAGCGATCTCATAGGCGAAGTAGGCCCAGCCGGCATTCTTGATGTCCACGCCCTGCTCGCTCAGGATGGTAGGAGCCCAGTCCAGGCAGCCATAGCGCACCATATAGATAAAGGAGTTGGCCAGCGCGATGTACCACAGGAACTTGTTGGAGAGCACGGTGCGGAAGATTTCTTTCACGCTGAGTGACTGCTCGCTCTTCTTCTCGTCATAGTTCTTGGAAGCGCTGCCGCTCCACTTCTCGATCGAGGGCAGACCGCACGATTGAGGGGTGTCACGAATCAGGACATAAGCGATGATGGCAATCAGGATAGCCACTGCGGCGGGGAAGGCATAGGTACCGATTAGGAAGTACATCTTCTCGTCGTTGCCATAGAACCACGAGCCGAACCACATCGCGCCATAGGCGGCCATCGGGCCAACCAGCGCGCCACCCACGTTGTGGGCGCAGTTCCAAACGCTCATCCACGTGCCGCGCTCCTTGATCGAGAACCAGCGTGTCATCACACGGCCACACGGAGGCCAACCCATACCCTGGAACCAACCCACCAAGAAGTTGAACGCGCCCATCAGGAACACAGCCAAGCCGCGGCGCTCAGGGTGACCGATAGGGTCGAGCATGGTAATGGGGACCATCATGAACAGCATCGCGATAGCCGACAGGATCAGTCCCAGCGGCAGGAAACGGCGCGCATTGCTGCGGTCGCTGATGCTGGCCATGACAAACTTAGAGAAGCCATAGGCCACCGCATTCATTGCCAGGGCGGTTCCCAGCATACCCTTGGTGAAACCGAAGGGCTCAAGCATCGGGATGGCCATTGAGAAATTCTTTCTCACCAGGTAGAAACCGGCATATCCGATGAAGATGCCGATAAAGACCTGCCAGCGCAGTCGCTTGTAATCGGCATCGACATTGGCGTCGGTTCTCTCGGCCTTATAAGCCGGAGGGGTCAAAAAATTTGCCATAATTCTTAGAGTTTTAGTTTAATTTATGATTTATATTTAACTTTCAATCATTTATTTCGCCAATCCGTTCGCTCTCATAGTCGCATCCACATCGAGCGCATCGGCTAACACACTGATAGGATTCTCGACCGGAAGACCTGTGGACATCTCGATCTGCCACTTGCAGGTCTCGCAGTCGGTTGCCACAGCCTCGACACGCGCCTGTTCAATCTGCTGGAACAGGGCTGAACCGATAGCCTGAGAGCGCTCATAGTTCTCCTTCTTGAAACCGTAGGTGCCCGAGATGCCGCAGCACTCCTGCTCCAGCACTACGAGGTCGAGGCCCGGAATCATGCGCAGCAGCTCTATGCTGTAGAGTTGCCAGCCCATGCGCTGCATGTGGCAAGCGGTGTGATAGGCGATACGGTGACTATAGTCTTGCTTGAAAACCAGCTTGATTTCTTCTTCGTCCACAAGATTATAGATAAATCTCGTCGCCAGCATGATGCTGTCGCGCACGTCGCTGGTATCGATGTCGAGTATCGCGGGATACTCATCGCGCAGGTTGAAGGTGCAGCTCGAGCTCGTGGTGAGCACCGCGCGGTGATCGGCATTCACTGCCTGGCGGATACTGTCGGCATTCACACGGCCCTGACGCTTGGCCTGCTTGTAGAGGCCATTGGCAATGAGGGCCACACCACAGCACTGCTCCTTGTCGAGCAGGTGGACGCCATAACCCACGGCATTCATCAGCTTGACCAGATCCTGACCCAATTTGGGGAAATTATAGTTCACATAGCAACCGTGGAAATAGCTCACGTGGTGGGGCAACACATCCTGGCTAGCAGCGGCGTGGCGCTTGAACCACGTCTCAAACTTCGTGCGGCTATAGGCGGGGAACGTTCGGTGCTTGTCGATCGACATCACGCTGTCCATCACTAGCTTAGTGGGTTTGAGCCCAAGCGTGGCATTGGCCACTGGAGCCACCAGATTGGCTATGGTGCCCAGCAAGTCGGTATTGGCCAGCAAGGTGTCGCGCAGACTCGCGCGCCGGCCTTCTCCAGCCTGCATTCGGGCACGCTGAATGATGTCGGCAATGTGGACACCACTAGGACAAGCCACCTCACAGCGCTTGCAGTTCAAGCACAGCTTGAGCATTTTGTCATAATAGGCTTGATCCTTCAAGCGATAGCGCTCGCCATCAGGCCCCGCCTGTTTGGGCCCAGGATAATCGGTGGTCACAGCGGCAACCGGGCACACCGTGGTGCAAATCGAGCACTTGGTGCATTGCTCAAAGTTGTTCTCGCTGATGTTGCATAATTGCATCTTGTCAGCCATAATATCCCATTAAAAAATCATCAATCAAATCGTTATCTATCTAAGTCTAAATCTTTTGTTGAACTGGGATTCCAAAACCACAGTGTCACGATAGCAGTCATATCGCTCCGCGCTACTTGGCCACAATGTCGCCGGCAGTGGCCAGTGCCGTCAGCAGCGACACGCCAGTGCCATCACCCATCTTCACCGCGTCATGCCCGCTCAGGACCGAGCCGATGGCACGAAGATTCGGGATCACCCTACCCTGCTTGGAGCAGCGCAACCGGTCATCGGTCTTGACGCCATAACGCCAATAGGCTTGAGGTTCCAGCAACCCGAATCGGGTCCACTGCTCTCGGTCGGCATCGGCATCCACATCCAGCCCGAAGACTGGTTCGTAAACACGCTCATAGTCGGCCACCAGGCCACGGCTGACAAACGAACCTGTGGCAAGCACAAACTGGCTGGCCTTGAGTGGCATATCGCCAAGCTTGGCAGTGGTCACACTGGTAAGGGCATCGCCATCGAATGTGCCGTGCACTGCAGTGTCACCCATCAGATAAGTGCCTCCCAGCATCTGGAAGTAGTGACGCAGTAGCTTCTGCATCCGCACACCCGTCACGGCAGGCGGCAGGGTAGCGACCAGACGCAGGGGTCGATTGACCATCGACTGCAGGGTACTGTAGTCGTCCTCGTCACCCAACACACTAGGCATCAGCACCATCTCGGCATCACCAGCCAGGGTGTTGATCTGGTCAGCGACACGCTTCAGGGCATTGTTGCTTACCAGATGCTTAGCCAGACTGCTGGCACGCATCTCGCTGGGGCTGCGCCGCAGGGCGGTAATTTCGTCGGTCGTGAACTCCCTCATAACAACGTCAAATCCCATCTCGCGCAAACCATTGGCCAGCATACCATTAGGCTCATCAAAGAATCCACGCACGCACATCAGTACCACGCGCTTGCAGGGCAGCTGACCAGGGGCAGCAATGCGCAGATGGCTGTTCAGTGTCAGCCAGGCAGGCTTTGCCACGCCCATCGGCGTGACGCGCCAGTGGTTGGCTTCGGCGCTACCCTCCATCTGGATGCCCGCATCGCTCAGCAGAGACTTGGCCTGGCCGGCCAGGTCAGCGATACGGTCCACACCGATCTTGCGGTAAGGATGTTCCTCGGGCAGGGCGGCAATAGCATCGAGCGGTGCGATGACCGCCTGTCCGCTGTTATGGCCCAGCAGATCCATCGAGCCGCCGTTAAACAGCATTGTGCTCTGCCCAGCAGCCACAATGGCAACACGCTGTCCGCGCTTGGCGAGCGCGATGCCGCATGTCAGGCCGCTCAGGCCTCCACCCATAATCACAGTGTCCATTCTCATTGCACGTCCTCCTTTCCCGTTCGGTCAATGACCATGTCAAGTCCGCACAGGCCCTCATAGATAGCCGCGGTGAGCTGCGCCTCGCGCAACGTGTCACCCCATGCCACAGGCCTCATGCCCTTCCAGCGCTCGTCCAGGAAGGCAGCCAGGTCCTCCTGGGCGCCTTTCACATCATGGTTCATCTCGCCCAGCAGCGACGCGGCACGGCAGGAGCACAGCTTGCCTTGGCAGGTGCCCATGCCTACGCGTGTGCGCCGGCGCAGGTTCACCAAGTTGTGAACATGCAGCTGATGCACGGCATATTTGATCTCGCCCACGGTGACTCCTTCGCACTCACACACCAGGGCGTTGTCGATATCATTGTCTTTCTCGATACGCGTTGCCAGTGAGCCATGCCGGCCGATGGCCGCGCGCTGGCCGAAGCTGTAACGCTTGGTCATGTCGCTCTGGCTGGGGGCATCGTCCTCCGAGCCCGGAAGCGGCTGGCTTGCAGTGACACAGGGTGCCGTATTGCCAAGCTTAGCACACACGGCATTGGTGGCCATCTCGCCCATCAGGCGATAAGTCATCATCTTGCCACCGGTAATCGTGATCAGGCCCTCCAAACCATCGCGCTTGGCATGATCCAGACAGATGATGCCTCGGCTGATGCTGCGGCCGCTTGGGTCGTCATCACTAGCAACCAGCGGACGCACACCGGCATAGGCGCGGATAATCCTGGTTGTAGCCAGCGACGGCGCTATCTTCACGCCCTCGCGCAGCAGCACATCGACCTCCTCGCGGGTCACGCGCATGTCGTCGACAGTCTCGATGGGGATGCGGTCGCTCGTGGTGCCAATGACGCACACGGTGTCGTCAGGAACCAGGATATCGGCATTAGCTGGCTTGCGGCAGCGGTTGATCACCATGTTGTTCACCCGATGGCCAAAGATAAGCAAGGCACCCCTGGCAGGGAACATCGAAATCTTGACTCCCGCCATCTCGGCCATGCGCTGCCCCCAAATGCCAGCCGCGTTAACCACCACATGCCCCCTTACCTGCACATGCTCTCCACTGAGCTTATTGAGCAGCTTCACACCCTCGACGCGGTTCTGACTGATCACAAAGCCCTCCACCTCGTGGTAGTTGAGCGTAGCTGCGCCATGCAGTCGGGCATCAAGCAGATTGGCTACCGTAAGCCTGAACGGGTCGATCGACGCGTCGGGGACGCGCACAGCACCGATCAGGTCAGGGTTGACTGCGGGCTCGATGGCACGCGCCTCGGCCGGATCGATGACGTCGGCACGGATTCCGGCCCGCTGGCACGCCTCGACAAAGGTGCGCTGATAGTCCAGGTCATCCTCGGGTAACGTGATGAACAAACCATCCGTCTCCTCGACACAATGACGAGCAATGCGACGCAGAATCATGTTCTCGGTGATACACTCGCTGGCACTCTCGCCGTCGGTAACGGCGTAACGCGCTCCGCTGTGCATCAGTCCATGATTGCGGCCCGTGGCACCTGTGCTATAGTCATTGCGCTCGACCAGCAGCACGCGCAGTCCCCTCAAGGCACAATCACGAGCGGTGCCAGCGCCTGTTGCACCGCCACCGATAATGATCACGTCATACTCTGTATTATATACTTCGTTTGTTACCATAAATAAACCTTTTGAAGGTAGCAAAACTAATCATTTTTGACCACATAGCACGCATGGTCGATCCAAAATAATCCTCTCGGCCCCATGTCCATGTATTGAAGTACTAATTAGTTTCGTTGCAAAGGTATAATGTGTAATCTAATTGACAAAATTATTTCGATAATATTTTCAATAGTTTTTAAAAAATATATCGCAAACTGCTAATAAATAGAAGAATATAAATTGTTTAATTCAAAATTACGACATTATACGGGATTGCGTTTTAAGAAAAATATATTTCGTTTAAGCACAATAATGATACCATTTTACAGCTAAAAACACCATTTGTGTGTTTCATTTTGAAAAAAAACGAAAGTTTTTTGAGTTTTTTCTTTGCTGGATTGATTCTTTCATCTACTTTTGCGGCATCTAACATTTACTTTTAATCTTCGTTTCGCTATGACCAAGAAACAACGGCATGAAATGATCATGGAGGCCCTCATCAAGCACGGCTCGGTGATGGTGACGGACCTGGTGACGATGCTCAACGTGTCGGCCGTGACAGTGCGCAAGGACCTCACCGAGCTTGAGAAGGGCGACAAGCTCTATCGCAGCCATGGCAAGGCAGTACTCATCAACCCCTATATCAACAACCGCTCGGTCAACGTCAAGGAGAAGTTGGCCACCGACGAGAAGCACGCTATCGGCCGTGAGGCGGCTCGCCTGATCACGCGCGATGACAGCATTGCCATCGCCTCGGGCACGACTGTCCATGCCCTGGCACGCAACATCCAGCCCATCCACCGATTGACGGTAGTGTCAGCGTCCCTGGCCGTGAGCAACATCCTGTCACAGCACGAGAGCATCGACATCATCCAGCTGGGCGGCATGCTCAGGCACAGCAGCCTGTCGGTCGTTGGCGAGTACGCGTCGCGCATTCTGGAGCAGTGTTCCTTCAGCAAGGTCTATCTGGGCGTGGATGGCATCGACTTCGACTACGGCATCACCACCACCGAGATGCGCGAGGCCAATCTCAACCAGAAGATGATGTCTGCTGCCCAGAAGACCATCGTCCTGGCTGACAGCAGCAAGTTCGGCCGCCGAGGCTTCGCCAAGATTGCCGACATGGATGCCGTGGACATCATCATCACTGATGGCGGCATTTCACCCAAAATGATCAAGAAAATTGAGGACCTGGGCATAGAGCTCATCATCGCCCAATAATCGCCCTACCCTGTACCGAAAAACACATTAGGCAAAGCAGTCCCTATTTTACCAGGGCTGCAAATGGGGCGTTGCTCCACACGATGAGGTTGTCGCCGAGGGTGTCGGCCTCGATTGTCATCACGCCCAGGTCGCTGCGCCGCCCCATGACGCGCTTTACCTCATCGGCTCCCATCACCATGCATGCGGTGGCCCATGCGTCGGCAGTCATGCAATCGGAGGCTACGACCGTGACACTCAGCAGGGTCCCCACCCTGCTGTCGCCCGTGTGCGGATCTATGATATGTGACACTCTTTTCCCACCTTGCTCACGCCACTTGCGGTAATTACCACTGGTGGCTACGGCGGCGCTGTCGAGCGCCAGCGTCATGGCACTCTCGTGGCTGACTTTGTCGGTCTCGCTCTCGGGCATATCGACCGATACTTGCCATGTCGTGCCGCGCTGGTTCACACCACGGGCGACGACCTCGCCGCCTATCTCGACGAGCCAGTTGCGAACCCCGTTGCGCGTGAGCATGCGACCAATCTCGTCACAGGCCATCCCCTTGGCGATGGAGCTGAAGTCGAGCATCAGCCGCGGGTCGTTCTTGACTAGGGTGTCGCCGAACAGGGACAATTTGTCCAATCCTACAAAAGTCAGGATGCTGTCGAGCTGGTGGCGCGTGGGCATCTTGCCGCTCTTGTAGCCGAACCCCCACGCATTGACCAGTGGCATCACCGTGGGATCAAAGGCCCCACCACTCTCGAGCCACACGTCGAGCGAGGCCTGGAGCAGCCGCTTGATGTAGGGGTCGACGCGCCGCGAGGTATTCTCGTTGAGCGACGTGATGAGCGATGCCCGATTATAGGGCGACACGCTCATGTCGATATTGTTGAAAATGAGCTGGATGCTGTCCCCGAGGTCATGGGCTGCCTCGTAAGTGATATGATACTCAGTAGTCCACACCACACCCTCGGCAGAGAAATAGCGCTGGCGGCCACGTGAGACAAACATCATCACAATGGCAAGCGCTAGCGCTAATAATATAAAGGCATATCGTTTTGTCATTCCTGAGGGTGTCCGAGGCCTTAAGAATAGTTGGTAGTTGTTGAGGACTTTAGCGAACCTAAAGCCTATAGCCTAAAGCCTAATCACCTCACTTCAAGAACCAGGTGACGTTGAAGTACCAGGTGCGGTTCTTGGCCACGTTCTCATCGAGGAGCTTGGTGTGGAAACTCTGGCCAATCGAGAACTTGTATCCGCCCCTAATCTGGACGCGCTCCATCAGCTCAACGCCGAGTCCCATGTCCATATAGACACTCACAGGAGCATAAGTGTTCAAGGACTTGTGGTTGGCACCGGCCAGGAACGAGAACTGCGGACCCAAATACAGCAATGGCATGATGGTGTTCTCCAGGCCTTCCATGCGGTGCCACTTGAACTTGAGGTGCAGCGGCACGTCGATGTAGTGCATCGCAACGGTCTCGTCACCATAGCCCAGCGAGGACCATGCCTCACGGCCACCATAATTCACCTTGCCCTGATCCAGACTGTAGAGCAACGAGGCATCGACACCAAAGCCGATGCCACTGAAGTTCATCTCGCCCGTCACACCCAGCTGCGGGCCCCACATGGTCTTGGAGTCCAATATGTCGCTCTGCTTGAAGTGGATGGTGTTGATATTGGCGCCAGCGGTAATGCCCCAGCGTGACGATGACTGTGCCATAACGGCGGCTGCAGTGAGCACGAGGGCGGCAAACAGGATGGATATTCTCTTCATGTTCTCTTGAATACTAGGTCGATATTAATGATTAATGGTGCAAAAGTACAAATAATTTCTCACATAGTACCAGTATCGGCAAGCCTAAAACAACAAGGCAGCGCTCAGCGTCCAGTATCTGTCCTTGCCTTCGACCTTATCGCCCTGGTACTCGAGGTCGACATATTCCATGGCCTTTGACATGCCGATGCCATAGGTCGCAGTGACGCGCAGGCGGTTGAACAGGTCAACGCCGCCGCCCACGTCCCATGACAGGTGGGTCTTGCGGTTCTTATATCCCTCGGGGGCGTTCTCGCTGAACAGAATCGAGAAATTGGGTCCCGTGAACACCAGTGGAGCAGCCACGTGTCCGATGTGTGGCAGCGACAAGCGGTAGCGTGCGTACACGGGGATGTCAAGGTAGTCACGCTTGAACACCTGTTCATGGTCGGTCAGCCGGTTATTGCGGTGGGTATACATCGCCGAGACCTCGACGCCGAGGCCCACTACAGGGATGTTCAGGTCGAGCATCAGGCCGCCACACCACCCCATGCGGTTGTGGCTATTGATCACCTCACGGTCAAAGCTCAACTTGCCCAACGTCAGCCCGCCACGCACACCAAGCCTCACTTGCCCTGCGACAGGTAACGCGCAGGTCAGCGCCAACAGTAGCATGAGGGTAGCAGAGAGTATTTTCTTTTTCATCATCATTGATTATTAAAGATATATGGCCCCAAAACTACACATTTTTTCTCAAACCGCTATAAAAATTAGCGGTTTTTTAAAATTGAGAGTACAGGAAAGGTTGCACCGTGGCACTGGCGAATTGCAGCACCAGCTGGATGATGGCCACAAATATCAGCAGTTTGACCACCCATGGAGCAGCGATGAACTTGTCGCGCAGCCTGTCCCAAACACGCCGCGGCACAAAATGCAGTCCGAAGATGATGGCTAGCATCAGGCACCACGTCAGTCGGCGCTCCAGGAACACTGGCAGATAGGCCCACTCAAAGTCGGTGAAGATGCCGCTGATGACCTGACCAGCTGCCTGGAAAGTGTTGGCGCGGAAGAAGATCCACAACATCGACACCAGACCAAATGTTATCATCCATGACACAAAGCGCGTGAAGCGAGTGCTCTCGATCCTGTCGAGCCACGGCTTGCACAGCTTGTGGATGCACAGGGCGATACCATGGCCTGCGCCCCACACGACAAAGGTCCATGCCGCGCCATGCCACAATCCGCCCAGCAGCATGGTCACCATCAGGTTGAAGTGCTGGCGCACCTTGCCATGGCGGTTTCCGCCCAGCGGAATGTACACATAGTCACGCAGCCACAGTGAGAGCGTGATGTGCCAGCGGCGCCAGAACTCGGTCACATTGAGCGACCTGTATGGGTAGTCAAAGTTGATGCCCAGGTTGAATCCCATGATGCTGCCCAGACCGATGGCCATGTCGCTGTAGCCCGAGAAGTCACAGTAGATCTGCATCGTGTAGCCCAGCACAGCCATCAGCAACTCAAATCCCGTATAGCCCGACGGGTTTCCAAAGGCGATATTGTTATACTGGGCGATATAGTCGGCAAAGACGGCTTTCTTGAGTACGCCCAGCATGACTAGCCACAAGCCGCCATAGATCATCTCGCGCGTGGCAGGCTTGTTTTCCTGCAACTGCGGCATGAAATCACTTGCCCTGACAATGGGGCCAGCCACCAGGCACGGGAAGTAGGACAGGAAGAAGAGGTAGTCGATATAGTCGTCGGTGGGCTGTATCTTGCCCTTGTACACATCCACAACATAGCTGATGGTCCTGAAGGTGTAGAACGAGATTCCCACGGGCAATATCAAGTCCAAAGGCTGGAAGTTACCCCCAATCAGGGATTCCAAGTTGGACATCACGAAGTTACTGTACTTGAAGAAAAGCAGCACACTCAACG
Source organism: uncultured Muribaculaceae bacterium (assembly GCA_964628205.1). GTDB lineage: Bacteria > Bacteroidota > Bacteroidia > Bacteroidales > Muribaculaceae > Sodaliphilus. The sequence goes on along the minus strand of CAZVMM010000004.1, from coordinate 41,968 downwards.
AGAGCACCAGCGACACCGTCAGCGCAATGCGTCGCTCCAGGCGGTTCTTGCTCGAGTCGATGAACTGGGCCACCCACCAGTCGATAAAAGATGTCAACACCAGCAGCAGAAAGAACCATCCGCTCGACTTGTAGAAGAAGAACAGGCTGAAGGCAATGACAAATGCCATCATCTGGGTGCGGCGAGACTTGATCAGCGCATAGATGGGCAGGAAGATGAGGAACAGCACCCAGAACAAGCCACTGGTGAACAGCATGGGCTCGTCGCGGTTAAACTCCAACAGCGACAACATCTGGGTTATATCTATTGCAGTTAATATCATGGTATTACACGGGAGGTTGATAGACAACGATGCGGTTGGCGCGACTGATGCCCTCACCAGGATAGTCCAGGCGGATAGGATAAGCACCGGTAGTGCCCAGCCACTTGATGACACGGTCCATCCATTGGTGGGCCGAAGCACGCGTGGGATGAGCGCCATCGCGACTGCGGTCAAACTTGTCCTTGGCACTCAGATAGAAACAGCCCTCATCCACCTCCTGGGCGAGCAGGTCATTGATGCCCGTATCCTCGTCCCAGTTGGGCGGGCCAATCCACAGATAAGGCAGGTCGCCGATTTCGCTGAGAATCTTCTTCAGGTGGGGACGGCGTGCGTTCTTGATGTCGGGGACATAGAGTTCGTTGGCACCCAGGCACACCATGATATAGTTGGGATGATACTTTTCCATCAGTTCTGTCAAGCGGCCGGTCTCACCCCAGCACAACGTGGAACTGCTGTACCAGATCACCTCGATGAGCGTGTGGCCGCTCTTGCCGCAATAGGCGGCAAGGCGCTCGCCCAGTCCCTCGAGCATCGAGTCACCGATAAAGAGGATGGTCTTGGCAGTGGTATCCATTGGGGCACGCCATCCCTTGGGGTGACGACCATTAGGCAGAAGTCCGTTGGCATCCAGGGTATCGGCAGCGGGAACGTCATCACTGGCGACCATACCCGTCAGGGTACGGCCAAATGAGGTTGTCTTCAAGTCCACGCCACCCACGCGGATGCCGTCGGGCCAGAACGACAGTACGGCAAAGAAGGCCAAGGCGGTGGCGAGGAGGGCCCACAGGCCCCAATAGTGCTTATTCATTCAGTTATCAGTCGTGTTGTGTCAGTCAATTCATCAGGGCGGTTCTCCGGTAAGGCTCTCGAGAACCGTCCTGATGAGTAAATAGTTTTAAAAAAGGTTATTTCAGCAGTTCAATGCCGAGGCCGGGGCGATCGTGCAGAGTGATCTTGCCGTTCTCGACCGTCATACCCGTGAATCGGTCATTGGCGATGAGCAGGTTGCCATCCAGGTCGGCAAAATCCACGACTGGCGACAAGTTGGCTGCGGCGGTCACGGCGCACGAGGTTTCGGTCATACAGCCGATCATCACCTTCATGTCGAGCGCGCGGGCCAGAGTCACCATCTTGTGGGCCTCGTACAGGCCAGTGCTCTTCATCAGCTTGATGTTGATGCCGTCGTACACGCCCTTGAACCTCAAGATGTCGGGCAGGCGCTGGAAGGCCTCGTCGGCGATGATGGGCAGCGGCGAGCGCTCACGCAGCCATGCCGTCTCGTCGATCCAGGTCTTGTCGAAGGGTTGCTCCACAAACAGGCAGTTGCGCTCGGCCAGCCAGTGGCACATCTCCAGGGCGTGCTCTTTGTTGTTCCATCCCTGGTTGCAGTCCACACAGATGGGCACATCGGGCATCATCTCGCGGATAATGTCGATGGTCTCCTGGTCGCGGTCCAGACCCATCTTGACCTTGATGAGCTTGTAGGGACGGGCCTCTTCCACCTTCTGCCGCACGACCTCGGGCGTGTCGATGCCGATGGTGAAGCTGGTCACTGGGGTGTTGGCGGGATTGTATCCCCAGATCTTGTACCAGGGCTGCCCCATGATCTTTCCCAGCAGGTCATGCAGGGCGATGTCGATACTGGCCTTGGCAGCGCGGTTGTTCTCGTCAACCTTGTCGACATAGTCCAGGATATCCTCGATGCAGAAGGGGTCACGGAACTGCTCCAGGTTCAACTTGTTGAGAAACGTGGTAACGCTCTCGACGCTCTCGCCCAGGTAGGGAGGCATCGAGGCCTCGCCATAGCCCGTAATACCCTCGTACTCCAGCGTCACCTGCACGTCGGGCGTGGTGGTGCGGCTGTAGCGCGCCAGATTGAAGGCGTGGCGCAGCTTGAGCTCATAAGGGAAAAAGGAGAGTTTCAGCTTGCCGGTCTTGGGCACCTGGTTTACACGGGGCACGGCGGCACGGCGGCGTCCCTTCTTTGTCACACGCTCCACAGCGTCGATCGACACGGGCGATGCCGCAGCTATCGCCGTCAGTCCCATTCCTGCAATAAATTTTCTTCGATCCATAATCAATCTATAAATTTTGGTTAACTACACTTATTCTTCAATGTCAGAAGTACCACGGGTGGTTCTTGAGGGCGACAATGCCCTTGGTGCCCACCATACCCCGGATGCGGCTAGCGCTCAAGGGTGAGTACAGGTACGGATAATCACTGGCCGTGGGGTCAAGGCTGTTGATCTTGACCTGACCCGAGCAGTGGATATACTTGCCGTCACGCAGGTATAGTCCCACGTGGGTCACCCGGCCCGTCTTCTCGTTGCCAAAGAACAGTAGGTCGCCGGCCTCGTACTGGCGCCAGTCGGTGCCTTTCTTCATGATCTTGCCTGTCAAGGCCTGTTGCGACGCGTCGCGCTGCAGGATGATGCCGTTACTCAGATAGGCCACCTTGGTCAGGCCTGAGCAGTCGGTGACCTTGGTCGACGTGCCACCCCACAGGTAGCTCGAGCCCATCATGCGGCGGGCGGTCTTCTCAATCTGTGCAGCACTGAAGGCCTGCTGACTCCACTGCGACAGTTCGGCGACATCGGCGCCGTCGACCCATCCCACACGGCCATCGGGCGTGGCGAGCTTGAACCACCCGCCAGCTGCAGCCTTCACTTCCAGGATGTTACCCATCACCAGGTCGCTTACCGTCTCGTCGCCATGGGCCTCGGTCACCAGTCGCGAGTCATAGCAGGTAACGATGTAACGCTTGGCCTTGCGCCATGCCTTCATCTGGGCCTCGGTCTTAAAGGCCAGCGAACTCTCGGGGACATAGGCAATATAGTCATCAGCCATCTGCACACGGTACCACTCGCCATCCTTCTGCAGCACCTTGACGGGAGCGCCCATGATACCCTGGGTGGCAACCTCGGCGCTGTGCTTGGGCTCGGTGCGCAGTGTGGCGATGCTGAGCTTGACGAGTGCCCACTTGCGGGCGGCGGGGATGCCGTCCTCGAGCACAGTGATCTTGTCAGTAAACCCGCTATAGCCGTTCTTGATCATTGCAGCCTGGATGGCCTTTTTCTGGGCCTGGGTGCCCACGTTGCCGCTCAGGACCCATTTGCCACCCTGCTGGCTGGCAGTGACATCCCACACGGCAGTGCGTTTGTCGGCAGCGATGCGCTGCTTGAGGTCGGCTAGTGCCTCAACGGGAGTGACGGCAAGTGCGGCAAGTCCGCTCAAAGCCATCACCAGTGTGATAATCAGTGACTTGATATTTATCATTAGTTCTTAATTGGTAGTTTTTAGTTGTTAAGTGGGGAGTAAAACCTAAAGCCTCACAATCGAATTCACCTTCAAATGGCTGTCCCACTTGTCATAGAACAGGTTACCCTTCTTCCACTCCACCTCACCGGGCTGGAAGTCGACGGTCTCGCTGCGGATATAGGTCTTAGGCGGGCTCAACACGTCGCCCACGGCCTCGTTGCTGGCCATGCGGTACAGGTCGATGCCCGTGGCATAGTAGTCATTCATCGGCGTGCCCACGGCACTGCGGCCAAACGAGGGGTCGGTGGGAACCCAACCGATGCCCTCGAAGTAGGTCTCGGCCCAGTCGTGATAATTGATCTCGTCGGGATGCAGCATCCAACCGCTCTCCCAGCGGGCGGGAATACCCAGCGAGCGCACCAGTGTGATGTAGAGCAGGGCCACCTGTCCGCAGTCGCCATGATGGTTCTCGAGGACATATTGCGGGATGTTGGCCAGCGTGCTATACTCGCGTGCGCCGGCCCACGGCAGGTTGTAACCGATCCACTCATAGACCTTGGCGGCCTGGAGCACGGGGTTGGTCTCGTCGCCCACGATCTCGCGTGCCAGGGCGCGCATCTCGTCGGTGATGATGACGTGGCGTGGCTCGTCGCCCGTGTAGCGCTTGTATACCTCGCTACTGGTGTCATAGGGCTCGAGCATGGCAATGAGGTCCTGCTGGCTGTAGTGACGCTCGCCCACATCGTAGGAGAAGGTGTACTCGAAGTGCGTGGGCTTGCCCTTCTCAGCCACTGCCTCCATGTAGACCGTGTGGTGCTTGCTGCCCTGACTATAGGTCACGGGACGGTTACTGCTCTCGAGACGAATATTGCGCTGGCGCAGGTTCTCGTAGGGGAACGGCATCCACACGCGCAGTGTCTCGCCAGCAGGCACGGCATCGGCATCGACGTCGAGGGTGAACGTGATGTTCACGCGACGCCAGTCACGCACACCATTCTTGTCGGCAGGCGACCTCATGGCCTCCAAGTAATACTTGCGGCGCGTGAGGAAGGACTCGTAGTTGTCGGCAGCATTCTGCTCGGCAAATTCTTTGCCCAGCAGCCACAGGTTGCCCACACTCTTGCGGAACCACATCTCGCGTCCGTCGATTTTCATCACCTCCAGAGCCCGGGTGTCCTTCCAGTGCTGGATCTGGGCATCTGTAGCCTGAGGCATCTTCTCACGGATCTTTTTCACGCCCTCCTCGGGGGTGAGGCGGAAGTCGGTGCGGATGCGCTGCATGATGGTGCGCAGCGAGTCGATGCGCACGGCATCGGCCTGGCGCACCTGTTTGGGCAGTGACTTCATCACCTTCTCGGCACGGGCAAACTCGCCCTGTGCGATCAGCTCATCCACGCGACCCTGCCAGTCGGGCTCGGCAGCTATGCCGGCCAGTGCCAATGCGCTAACGGCCAGCGCCAACAATTGTTTTCTTCCTTTCATCTGATCAGAACAATTTGAATTAACGAGCAAATTTACATCTTTTATTTGGAAATGCAACCATGCATGCCCAAATAGTTATCAACAACCCGATGTTTCAACAGGCTCTAAAGCGCCCCTAATTATACTTATCACACTGATTTTTTTGTTTGTAAGGCGATAATTCATAAAAAGCCATCCCACGGGTTGCGTGTTACATCAATTAATTGTACTTTTGTATTTTTATCATTGACGACTTTCTATTTATTCACTCAATAACCCGACAAACAGGATGAAAAAATTGATTTTTACATTCATGACCATCATGCTGTCGATGATTGTCTCAGTCGACGGCTACGGCGCTCCCAGCGATCAGATGCCAGCCATCCGCAACGGTGAGCTGCAAGACACCACAGCACGGCCCGTCATCACATTTAACCGGATCACCGACCTCGGCAACAGCGGTGTTGAGATCATCGTTACCGGCGAGGGGATATTGACCATCACCCTCTCGGTTAGCCACAATGGATCTCTCGTTGACATCTATTCTCAGCCCTATGTGACCGAGAGTCCATTCTCAATCTTTATCCCCGACGATTTCAACTCCATCACCATCATCGATGTCACAGCAGTCGCCCAGAAGGACGGTTGCCTGCCTAGCGAGACGGTCACGAGCCAGTACATCATGGAGGGCTACCGCATGGCCCCCGTTCCCGAAGTCTACCAAGAGGTATTCAGCCATGAGGTCGTTGTCCACGCCGTGGCTCACGGGGGTTTCACTGTAACCGTGATTGTCGATGATATGTATTACCACACCGCTCAAGACGAGGTAATCCTCGCCTTCCCTAGGGAGGACGAGGACAGAAACATCATGCTCATGGCATACAGCGAAGCGCCCGGATTCATCCGCAGCAACCCTGGCGGCGGCGAGATCACGATTCCCGGTCGCGGACTCCCGTACGACTTTGAGTCGGGGGGCATCTACTACCGCATCATCGGATATAACGAGGTGGCAGTCTCTTATCATCCCGAGGGGAGCTACTATGCCGGCGACCTGGTCATCCCCGAGGCCGTCACATGGGATGGGACGACCTATGATGTGACCCAGATCTACTTCATGGCATGCATGTTTTGCACCGAGCTCAATAGCGTGACGATTCCCAGTACGGTAACCCACATCGGCGAGGATGCCTTCTTCGGGTGTTACAACTTGAAACAGATTAAGCTCGCCAGCATCACGCCGCCCACGACCAACAACTCATTCGACGGGTCCCTCTACGATCAGACCACCCTGTTTGTGCCGCAAGAGGCACTCGAGGCCTACAGAGCGCACGAGGAATGGGGGCAGTTCCTGCGCACCGTACCGTTTATCGGTGCGGGACCTGGCGACATCAACGGTGATGGCAGCATCGCCATCAATGATGTGAGCGTCTTTATCGACAATCTGCTTGGTAGCGATGAGTTGCCGGCATGCTTTGACGTCAATGGTGACGGAGATGTGTCAATCGCCGACGTATCCGCGCTCATCGACCTGCTGCTCCAGTAAGGAAGGCCGTCTTCACTTCTTCTCGAGCAGGGCGACGTTCTCGACGTGATGGGTGTGGGGGAACATGTCCACGGGCTGGATCTCCACGACACGGTATTTCGCGTCGAGCAGGGCGATATCGCGGGCCTGGGTGGCGGGATTGCAGCTCACGTAGACCAGCCGCTGGGGCTCGGCATTGAGGATGACCTTGACAACGTCCTCGTGCATGCCGGCACGGGGTGGATCGATAATCATCACCTCGGGGCGGCCGTGCTCTGCGATAAAAGCATCGGTGAGCACATCCTTCATGTCGCCGGCATAGAACAGGGTGTTCCCGATGCCGTTGACGCGTGAATTGAGCTTGGCGTCCTCGATAGCCTCGGGAACATACTCGATACCGATGACCTGACGGGCCTGGCGGGCCACAAAGTTGGCGATGGTGCCCGTGCCCGTGTACAGGTCATAGACGAGCTCATCGCCCGTGAGGGCGGCCATGCGGCGGGCCACCTTATAGAGCTCGTAGGCCTGGCGCGAATTGGTCTGGTAGAACGACTTGGGACCCACGCGGAAGCGCAGTCCTTCCATCTCCTCCTCAATGTAGTCACGGCCGCTGTAGGTGACGAACTCCTGATCGGCCAGCGAGTCGTTGACCTTGAGATTGACGACATAGAGCAGCGAGGTGAGCTGCGGGAAACGCTCGTGCACGGCGCCCATCACGTCCTGGATGGCGGCCTGATTGTCCTCGCCGAAGACGATGACCTCCATCACCTCACCCGTGCTGGCCGTTCGCGTCATGGTCATGCGGATGAAGCCTTGCTGGCCGCGGATGTCGTAGAACGAGTACCCCCGCTCGACGCACAGCCCACGGATGAACAGGCGCAACTCGTTGCTGATGTCGTCCTGCAGCCAGCAGCGCTTGATGTCAAGCACCTTGTCAAATGCGCCCGGGATGTGAAATCCCGCCGCATTGCGGTCGGGGAAGTCTGCCCCGCTGTCCAGCTGCTCGCGGGTGAGCCAGCACTTGTTGCTGAAGGTAAATTCCAGCTTGTTGCGGTAATGGGTCGTCACCGCCGAGCCCAGGATGGGGTTGATGGCAGGGATGGGCACCTTAGCGATGCGCTCCATGGCGTCGACCACCTGCTGCTGCTTGCACTGCAGCTGGTAGGCATAGGGCAGGTGCTGCCACTTGCAGCCACCACACAAGCCGAAGTGCTCGCACATCGGCTCCACGCGCAGTTCGCTGGGCTTGACCAAGCGCTCAATGTGACCCTCGGCAAAGCTATGCTTCTTGCGATCGATCTTCAGGTCGATCACGTCGCCCGGCGCGCCAAAGGGGACAAACACCACCAGGTCGTTCCAGCGGCCCAGGCTCTTGCCCTCGGCCGCCACGCCCGTTATCTCAAAGTTCTCAATAACCGGAATATCTTTTTTCTTTCTCATTTCAGGGGGCAAAGGTACAAAAAAGCGCTGAAAACTAGAAGGACAAGAAGGACAAAAATCATTTTACTCGTTGAGGGCGCGGTTGATGTAGTCTCGACTCAGGCCTAGGGAGACGGCAGTGGCGATGTCGCGGTTCATATCGTCGCGCTCAAACCGAAGCTTGTTCAACTTGGCACGCAATACGTACAGGTAGGGGTCTTCGGGGTTCATTTCCAGAGCGGAGCGGATATCCTGCTCGGCATCGTTGAGTCGCTTCATCGCCAAGTAGCAGTCGGCCCGATTGCCCAGCAGTTGGGCGTTGGGCTGCACCTTGATGACCTGGCCGAAGAGCTCAGCGGCCCGTGAATAGTTGCCCTGACGCTTGTGCAGCAGCCCCATGCCCTCGTGATACAAGCCCGAATTGGGATTGATGCGCTTGATTTCGTTGAACAGGTCCTCGGCGCGACGGTTATCGCCCTGCTCCATGGCGAGCACACCGAGCGAGTAGCGGGCCTCGGTGTTGTACATGTCGAGCTCGCACACCCGCTCATAGTCATCGACAGCGCGGGCCACGCTGTCCAGCTCCACGTAGAGGGCGGCGCGGTTGAGCAGCAGCGTCACGGCATGAGGTGTCATGTCCAGGGCCAGGGTGTAGTTCTTGACGGCCTCGGCCAGGCGTCCCTGATAGCGCTGTAGTGTGGCGATATTGCTCAGCAGCAGTGAGTTGTTGGGGTTATCGGGCTCAGCCTTGATGGCCCTGAAGAGCCACTGCTCGGCCACGGGCCAGTCATGACTGTAGATATGGTTCTGGGCCGAGTCAATAGCCTGGAAATAGGGGGTCTCGGTATCCAGGTCGGCGATAACAGGCCCTGCGGCCTTCTGTTGCTGAGGCTTCAGGCCATCCTCCACCTTCATGTTCTCCTCCCCTATCGAGTTGATTACCTGACAGGCTCCCTGCTGCCACGCTAGCGACATCACCATCACAGCGAACAATAATGTCAATTTCTGTCCCTTCATTCTTGCCAATTTGATATTTGTTAGGAGTTAGTTGCTGGTTGCTTATGGGCAGAAAAGCCTAAAACCTAAAGCCTATTCACTCACATGCACCTCCATCTGCGGGAACGGGAAGCGGATGCCATGCTGCGGCAACTGCTTGTACAGGCGTTCATTCACGTCGTAGAGCACCTGCCAGTAGTTGGCAATCTCGGTCCAAGCACGCACGATGAGCGTCACCTGGCTCTCGTCCAGACTCTCGACATTGACGCTGGGCGCGTAATTGGGTTTGGGCACGAGGGCCTCCAGTTGGGCCTCCTGGGCCTCGTTCCACTGCTCGATGCGCTGGCGCTGGCGATGGAATGTACGCTGCCACCACGACTGGCGCTCCTCGTCCCTACTGGTCGGGACAGCGGATTGCTGCGGCTGCTCGTCGGCAGGCTTGACATCGGCGTCGGTGTGGACGATGCGGTCATCAGCTGCCAGGATGCCGAGGGCCACCTTGCGGGCCACCTCCACGTCGTCGCCATAGCTGATGCCCACGCGCCACTCCACGCGGTGATAGGGCTCGGCGCTGAAGTTTTTGAGCGAACTGGTAGCCAAGCCGCCATTGGGGATGACGATGCGGTCGTTGTTATAGGTGTTGATGACGGTATGGAAGATCTGGATCTCGCGGACCGTCCCCTTGAACTCGCCCTGCTCGATGTAGTCGCCCACCTTGTAGGGCTTAAGCAACAGGATGAGCACTCCGCCAGCAAAGTTCTGCAGCGTGCCACTCAACGCCATGCCGATAGCCACTCCGGCGCTGGCAAAGATGGCGATAAATGAGCTCGTCTCGATGCCCAGCACCCCGATGACGGTGATGATGAGCAGGAAGAGCAGTGTCATCTTGATGAACGACAACAGGAACGACGTGAGCGAGCGGTCAAACCCCTTGCGCACCATGACGGCACGCGCCACGCTATAAATCTTGTTGATGATAAACTTGCCAACGTAGAAGATCAGGACGGCTGCCAGGATGCGCAGCACGAGCGAGATGGCTTGGTTAGACAACGTGGTTACCAAGCTGCCCACATCCAGATACTTGAACTTGTCCACCAGCTTACCAGGCGTGAGCGCCGCGATTGAGTCGGGATGCAACTGACTGGCCAGCGAGTCCACCTGGGCCGTGACAGCACTGGTCGCCTCCTTAATCTTGTTAGCAGCCACCGTGTCGGGTGCCGCCACGGGAATCTGCAATAATATCTTGTCCAGTAACATAATCCTTAAAATGAATGCGCAAAGATACAATCAACCCATCAAAAAAAACATTAAATCTCCACTAAATAACGTGAAACCGAGACAAAGGATAGTTCTTTTGTCCCAAAATCCTTTTTATTAGCGTTAAATTGTGACCTAACTGTTTTTGTTGTACTTTTGTGGCATCCGAATCAACCGAATTTAATTTAATGTTTTATTATTTATGAAAAAGAATTTTGTGATTGCTCTGGTCGCCATTATGGCCTCAATGACAATGAGTGCCCAGAACGAAGTACAACCCTACTTCACTGTAGATCAATTACCTAACCTAATTAAGTGTCTGCCGGCACCTCCAGCATTTGACAGTCCTGAGTTTGCTAACGACATGATGCGCTTTGCTTGGGGAAAACAGCAACGCCTGGACCCCGAGCGCGCCGAGATCGCCAAGCGCGACGCCGTGTGGTCCTACGAGGCCCTGCTGGCCGAGTTCGACGTGCCCTTCGGTCTGCACATGAGTCCTGAGGACACGCCCGAGATATGGAAACTGATGGTGACCAGCCTGACCACCACCGATGCCATGCGCGTCGCTCCCAAGGCATACTACAAGCGCCAGCGCCCGTTTGAGCGCTTTGAGGACAAGATGCTCACCGACGAGGAGGACGACCTGCGTGGCGAGGGCTCCTATCCTTCGGGCCATACCATGCGCGGCTGGACTTGCGCCCTGCTGCTTGCCGAGGTCAATCCCGCCGCTGCCGACACCATCTTTGCCCGCGGCTGGATGTATGGCGAGAGCCGCGTCATCGTGGGCGCGCACTGGCAGAGCGACGTGGATGCCAGCCGTGTGGCCGCCAGCATCGCTTACGCTGCCCTGCACGGCAGCGCAGCATTCCGCGAGCAGATGGCCAAGGCCCAAGCCGAGTACATCGAGAAGACGGGGCACCAGTCCGGCATTAGTCATGTGGCAGCCCCCGCTCAGGAAGGTAGCAACCAGGCCTATCGACTGGATGGCATGATGGCCACCGAGGACACCCGCGGCCTCATCATCCAGGACGGCAAGAAAATCCTCAAGAACTGATTACAGCTACCCTATTCACGCAACGGCAAGAGGCTGAGTCATAACAAAGTGAGCCCCAAATGTTTTTTTGTCCAACTTTTGGGGTTTACTTTTTTCTGACACTCGCTCTTGCGTTGAGTTAGCGAACGGATGGGCGGGCACAATGTCGTGGCTAGGCGTCGGCAAACACCTTGCCGTCGTCAAGGACAATCTGCAACTTAGCATACTCGCTGTGGAATGCGTGCTGCAGGCGGTCCAGATAGCGGGCACTCTCCCACTTGCACATGGGCAGGTCATGAAGCAGGTAGTTGCCACAGGCCTCGGGACGCGTGGCGGGCACCTCGTTCTGATCGAGAATCCACTGCAGGCACTCGATGGTGAGTCGGCGCATATCCTCGACGGTATAGGCTCCCGTCATGATGACATACATGCCCGTGAGGCAGCCCATCGGGCCGACATACACCACGTCGTCACGTGCCTCGCTGTTACGGAACCACGTGGCCATCAGGTGCTCCAAGCTGTGCATGGCAGCCGGGGCGACAGCGGGCTCCTTGTTGGGCTCGGTAATGCGCAGGTCAAATGTGGTGAACCCCCTGTCCTCGCGCGAGACGTAGATGCCCGGCTTCAGGCGGGTGTGATCGATCGTGAAACTCTGAATAACTTCCATATTTATTCTATCACTTTAATATCTCGGCAGCAAAGGTAAACAATTTTTCCCACCACCCAAAATTGGGTAAAATAGGGACGGTTCTTTTGATGTAAAAAATCGCCAAATATTTTGTTGTTTAATTTAAAATGGCTAATTTTGCGACTCGACAATTATAAATTATACAATCCCAAACTATGCCACGTACCACCCGACAACATAGCGACACAGGCGTTTACCACGTGATGCTGCGCGGTATCGACCGCCGCGACATCTTTGCCGACGACCAGGACCGCGGCAAGTTCCTCAAGATCCTGCGCGCCGTCACCTCACCCGAGGACCGTGAGGGCAAACCCCTGCCACCCTACTGCCACATCCATGCCTATTGCCTGATGGACAACCACGTCCACTTGCTCATCGCCGAGGCCGCCGAGGACATCGGCACGGTGATGAAGCGCATCGGCGTGTCCTACGTCAGCTATTTCAACAAGCGCCATGAGCGACTGGGGCCGCTCTTCCACGACCGATTCCGCAGCGAGCCCGTCGGCGACACGGGCTATTTCATCACCCTGCTGCGCTACATTCACCAGAATCCCGTCCAAGCCGAGATGGTCACATCTCCCGACCAATACCGCTGGAGCAGTTGGCGCGAATACACGTCCACGCCGCCCGCACAACCCATCTGCTCCCGCAAACTTCCATTCGCCACGCTGCCCTGGCACGAGCTGTGCGAGATGGTGCTCAACGTCAGTGGCGGGAACATCGAGCCACACTCCCAGATTGAACAGGGACGCATGACCGACAGCGAGGCCCGCAAACGTCTGGATCAGCTCTGCGGCGGTGACTTGACGACTCTCAAAACAATGCCCAGGGACAACCGCAAACTCATCATCCGCAAAGCCATCGGCAGCGGAATCAACATGAGGCAACTCTCACGAATCTCAGGCATCGAATACCGATCCATCTACCTCGTCATCAATCCAAAACCCAGCTCAAAGCAGGGCAAAAAAGCCTAAAAATTACATCAAAAGAACCGTCCCTATTTTCGTACAAAAGTTCAAGTAACAGTTATTAGAGGTAAATAGAGTTATGAAACAAAAAGATAAACAAAAGATTATAAATAATCTTAAGCTGCCTGATTCATTTCTAAAGCAGAATTGTTGTGCATATCAAGTTATAAAGCATGAATCCGGTTGTGCTATTATCAATGGGTTTTACATTGATTCCACAGACATGAAAGATGCATTCTTTTTGCAATACTTCACTCAATGTCTTTTTATACCTTTTGTTACATTTTCGTTTAATTTGGGAGATAGGATTGGTTCGTATTGGACATTGAATTCTCTTCAGAGATTACAATCAGAGATTGAAAGTTTTACTGTTTTTGATCGTTTGTTATCTTTTGAAGACTTCATTCGCTATGCAACAAAACATAATTATTATGGTAATCAGGTTGCAAAATATGAAGATCTTGCTTGCTCATTGTTTGCCATTGATAAAATGTATGATGCAAAAACTTATTTGTTAAAAATGATGCATATTATCAATAAATCAAATGAAAATTGGTATGATGCAGAAAAAGAGCGCGCTCAGTTTTTGCTTCAACAAATTCAAACAGAAAACCGTATAAGTGGAATAGAAAAACTTCTTTTATGGCAAGAAACTACAATTAATAATCTGGGAATTATCATTTGATTATCTTATAATAGTAAATAAGTCATAAGTCAATCTTGGTATTATAGATGGAGATATGCGTTTCGAGAAATTTATATGATTTGATTATTCTATGGGAGGTAATATACATATCTGCTACATATTTCTGCTGCTTCTGTTGGCGTCGTCCGTCGGCGCCACGGCGACGGACGACAGGGTTGTTGTGACAAGCGGCCGGGTGGTTAAGTAAAATGGGGACGGTTCTTTTGATGTATTTTTTCACGAAGCAATCTGCCCTTTGTACTAAAAAAGCGACCCGATTTTGTTTCTTGATAAAAAATGGTTAACTTTGCGGTCTAACATTTGTCACTCTTCCAACTATGCCACGCACTAGCCGACAACATAGCGATACTGGCGTTTACCACTTGATGCTGCGCGGTATCGACCGCCAAGACATTTTTGCCGACGATCAGGACCGCGGCAAGTTACATCAAAAGAACCGTCCCTATTTTCATTTTTTCGTGCGATACTCGTTCAGCAGCATCAGATAAACATAAAAGAACTGTTTCCTCAAATGATCCAAATTCTCGTAATAAATTTTATAGAATTAAAAAATGAAGAATACTTTTAATTATATTACATTATCAATCTTTTTTAACTGCAATATACAGGATGTCAGAACTACAGTTGAAAAGATTTATGATTATGAGATTAAGAATAATACAGCAACGATAACTCAAACCCATTTTGTTATTGATGATTATTTTAATCCTCAAAGCGGAGGTAGCCATTTACCAAAGTTTTGTTGTTGGTCATGCGACAAGTATCCAAATATAGTGTTTTTTGTGTCAAATTACGAAGATGGACTATCTAATTTATGCAGATTGATTCAAAAACACATTCATGGAGAATTGTTAATGTGTTCTTTGTGTAATGACCAAAGATCCCCTTTTAATAAGTTTTACTATTCAGATACCTCTTTTTCTGAAAGAATAGTTTTGTCATACAAAGAGGATAAATGGGTCTTTTATGAAAAAGGCAATCCAATTGATATAGAGGACATAGCTAATTATAAGAATAAACTAATTAAAAATAGACTAAATATCATGATTATCGATTCATATATTCGAAATCTTGGAATTAATATATGGAGTATAGATGAAAATGTCAATGAGTTTTTTCAATTTGAGCGTCTCTGTTGGTAATGAAAGAATTATTGGAACAAGGTCGCAAGCTCAAGTTATCATTAATAGATAGAGTTATTGACAAGGCTTTAGATACGTCAAAAGAAACGGATAAACAAAATGAAGGGAGGGATGAAGAATGATAACACAATTGATGACGGGTATCTTATTATTATCGAGTTCCATAATAATACTTATATATATTACAAAAAGAAAGGATAAGTATACTGAGTTTGTCAGATATAGTTGTTTTATATATTCGATTATTGCAATTATAGCAGGATTGTTGACACTCTTCATTTCTGAATTTGAGGGTTATGGCTCTATTTGTCTTGGCATAACTTGTTTTTTGTTTGCTTATCAAGATATGAAGGAACATCCAGTTTCAAAATGGACCACTGCATATCTATCTCAATTAGCGGCTTATTTTGCAGGATTAGGATTTATTTTATATGGAATAGGTATTTTAGGTATTTTGAAGTGAGTATTTATGAGGAAGTAAAATAGGGACGGTTCTTTTGATGTAAAAATATTTTTCTAATCATCTTATAATCAACAACATCGATACTTCATAGCTACGACCGAGTTAATCAATAAATCTGTTGATCAGACTTCTTTATCAGCCCGGGGCTTCGCCATGAGGTTGTTGCAAAACCACGTACGAGGGAATAAAGGTCGCGCTGCGTTCGTGAACCTTTAGCATGGCATAGCCAATTTTAACACAAATATAATAAATAATTATTCTGTTTAATTTTTATACAAAATTTTATTTGATTTGGCTTCGCCGATCTAAAGGTTCTCTGCCTTTAGGCTGATTTAAAAAACTGCGTTGAGTTTTGCAACAGGTTAAGCTGTTGCAAAAGCCTAAAAATTACATCAAAAGAACCGTCCCTATTTTACCCAAAATGGATTTTGTGGGGTTTTGTGTGGGAGTTGGTCAAATTTTGTGTACCTTTGCAGCCAAATTTGTAATGTACATTATCTAAAAGATGAAAAAATTCAACGAGTATGACGGGTTCAACCTGTCGGATATCAACAAGGAAGTCCTTCAGCAGTGGGACAAGGAAGATGTGTTTGGCCACAGCATCAGCGAGCGCGAGGGCGCGCCCGCCTATGTATTTTTTGAGGGTCCCCCCAGTGCCAACGGCATGCCTGGCATCCACCATGTGATGGCCCGCTCGATCAAGGACATCTTTTGCCGCTACAAGACGATGCAGGGATTCCAGGTGAAGCGCAAGGCCGGTTGGGACACCCACGGTCTGCCAGTGGAGCTGGGCGTGGAGAAGGCTCTGGGCATCACCAAGGAGGATATCGGCAAGAAAATCTCGGTCGATGAGTACAACGCCACCTGCCGCAAGGAGGTGATGAAATATACCCGCGAGTGGGAAGACCTGACCCACCGCATGGGCTACTGGGTGGACATGAACGACCCCTACATCACATACAAGAACAGTTACATCGAGAGCCTGTGGTGGCTCCTGAAGCAGCTCTACAACAAGGGCCTGCTCTACAAGGGTTACACCATCCAGCCCTACTCTCCCGCAGCGGGCACCGGCCTGAGCAGTCACGAGCTGAACCTGCCCGGCTGCTACCGTGATGTGAAGGACCAGACGGTGACGGCCCAGTTCACTGTGCTCAGCGGTGACGAGCATCCCGTGATCAAGCAGATCCGCGAGAAGGCCGATGCCGGGTTTGACCAGACTTACGTCCTGGCCTGGACGACCACCCCGTGGACCCTGCCGAGCAACACCGCCCTGTGCGTCGGTGCCAAGATCGACTATGTGGCCGTGGAGAGCTTCAACCCCTACACGGGCAAGCCGGCCGTCTATCTGCTGGCTGAGGCCCGCGTGGATGCCTACTTCAAGGCCGAAGGCAAGGACAAGCCTATGGAGTGCAACGCTGGCGACAAGGTGGTTCCCTGGAAGGTCATCGCCCGCTTCAAGGGCCAGGACCTGCTGGAGTTGCGCTATGCCCAGCTGTTCCCCTGGGTGAAGCCTGTCGACAAGGTCGACGGCCAGATCGTGGGCAATGACAACGGTTTCCGCGTCATTCCCGGCGACTACGTGACCACCGAGGACGGTACCGGCATCGTGCACATCGCGCCGACCTTCGGTGCCGACGATGCCCGCGTGGCCAAGGCCGCCGGCATCCCCGCCCTGTACATGATCAACAAGAAGATGGAGACCCGCCCCATGGTGGACCTCACTGGTAAATACTATACCCTCGACGATCTGGACGAGGACTTTGTCAAGGAGTTTGTCAACGTAGACCTCTACAGCGAGTATGCTGGCCGTTGGGTGAAGAACGCCTACGACCCGCAGTACACTGTCGGCGGGAAGTATGACGAAGCCGCTGCGGCCAAAGCCGAGGACCTGAACATCTACATCTGCATCCGCATGAAGCAGGAAGGTACCGCCTTCAAGATGGAGAAGCACACCCACAACTATCCCCACTGCTGGCGCACCGACAAGCCCGTGCTCTACTACCCGCTGGACAGCTGGTTCATCCGCGACACGGCGTGCCGCGAGCGCATGGTGGAACTCAACCACACCATCAACTGGAAACCCGAGCACACGGGCACCGGCCGCTTTGGCAAGTGGCTGGAGAACCTCAACGACTGGAACCTGAGCCGCAGCCGCTACTGGGGCACCCCGCTGCCCATCTGGCGCAACGAGGACGGCGAGGAGAAGTGCATCGGCAGCATCG
The DNA here is from genome assembly GCA_964628205.1 of uncultured Muribaculaceae bacterium. Taxonomy (GTDB): domain Bacteria; phylum Bacteroidota; class Bacteroidia; order Bacteroidales; family Muribaculaceae; genus Sodaliphilus. The sequence continues at coordinate 24,511 of CAZVMM010000004.1, read as the reverse complement.
AGGAGCTCTATGACGAGATCGAGAAGGCCGTTGCCGCTGGCGTAATGTCGAGCAACCCCTACAAGGAGAAGGGTTTTGTTCCCGGCGACTATAGCGAGGAGAACTATGATAAGATCGACATCCACCGCCCCTATGTTGACGACATTATCTTGGTAAGCGACTCGGGCAAGGCGATGAAGCGCGAGCTGGATCTGATCGACGTGTGGTTTGACAGCGGCGCGATGCCTTATGCCCAGCTGCACTATCCGTTTGAGAACAAGGAGGCAGTAGACCAGGGCGGTTTCTTCCCCGCCGACTTCATTGCTGAGGGTGTGGACCAGACCCGCGGCTGGTTCTTCACGTTGCACGCCATCGGCACGATGGTATTTGACAGCGTGGCCTACAAGAACGTGATCAGCAACGGCCTGGTGCTCGACAAGAACGGTAACAAGATGAGCAAGCGTCTGGGCAATGCCGTTGACCCCTTCGGCGCCATCGAGACCTACGGCAGTGACCCGCTGCGCTGGTACATGATCAGCAACTCGTCGCCATGGGACAACCTGAAGTTTGACGAAGCCGGAGTGACCGAAGTGGCCCGCAAGTTCTTCGGTACGCTCTACAACACCTATTCGTTCTTTGCCCTGTATGCCAATGTTGACGGCTTTGATCCCGAGGCCACGCAGGTACCCGTTACTGAGCGTCCCGAGATCGACCGCTGGATTATCTCCCTGCTCAACTCACTCATTGCCGAAGTACAGGCCGACCTCGAGGATTACGAGCCGACCAAGGCCGCCCGTGCCATCAGCGCCTTTGTCGGAGACCACTTGAGCAACTGGTACGTTCGCCTGAACCGCAAGCGTTTCTGGGGCGGAGAGATGACACCGGATAAGCTGGCAGCTTATCAGACCCTGCACCAGTGCCTGACGACTGTGGCCCTGCTCATGGCTCCGGTGGCCCCCTTCTACAGCGACCGCCTGTACCGTGACCTGACCCACAGCGAGAAGTCCGTACACTTGGCCCGTTTTCCCAAGTGCGACGAGAGCGTGATCGACAAGCAGCTCGAGCAGCGCATGCAGGCCGCTCAAGACGTCACCTCGATGGTACTGTCACTGCGCCGCAAGCAGAACCTGAAGGTGCGCCAGCCGCTGCAGGCCATCATGATTCCAGTGCTTGATGACAAGCAGCGCTCATCGGTCGAGGCTGTTGCCGACCTGATCAAGAACGAGGTCAACGTCAAGGATATCAAGCTAGTGGGTAACGATGCAGGCATCCTCGTGAAGCGCGTGAAACCCGACTTCAAAAAGCTCGGTCCGAAATATGGCAAGGTGATGAAGGCGCTTGCTGCCCGCATCACGGGCATGTCCCAGGCCGAGATTGCCCAGTTCGAGAAGGAGGGCACCTTTGCCATCGAACTGGACGGCCAGCAAGCCACCGTGGAACTGGCCGACGTCGAGATCATCAGCGAGGACATCCCCGGCTGGCTCGTTGCCAACGAGGGCAACCTGACCGTGGCACTCGACATCACCGTGACCGACGAGCTGCGCCTCGAGGGCATCGCCCGCGAGCTGGTGAACCGCATCCAGAATGTGCGCAAGAGCAAGAACTTTGACATTACCGACAAGATTACCGTCACCATCGCTCCCGACGAGCGCACCGACGATGCAGTGAAGGCCTACGGCGACTACATCGCCCATCAGGTGCTCGCCACCAGCATCAGCGTGGCTCCCGTGGATGGCGCCACCGCCGTCGAGCTCGACATGGACGGCTGGACACTGCCCGTTAACGTAGAGAAAGTATAAACAACCGATTGGAGTTCAAGGGGCTGCGCTCCCTGAACTCCAATCTTTAATCAACACAATAACAAAATGGCTACCAAGCAAGAAAAGACCCGATACAGCGACGAAGAGCTGCAGGAGTTCAAGGAACTGATCCAGGCAAAAATAGAACAGGCCGAGGAGAACTACAAGCGCTTGACCGACACCATCATGTTTGATGAGTCCAATCCCACCTTCAAGATGATGGAAGAGGGTGCGTCTACCCAGCAAAAGGAGATCTCGAGCCAGCAGGCCGCGCGCCAGCTCGACTTCATCCGCAAGCTACAGGCTGCCCTAGTGCGCATCGAGAACAAGACCTATGGCGTGTGCCGCATCACCGGCAAGCTCATCCCCAAGGAGCGACTGCTTGCCGTTCCCCACGCCACACTGTCGATCGAGGGCAAGGAAATTGAGGCGCGAAACAAGAAGAAATCCTGACGCAGGATACCGCATCTCATGAAGATATCTAACGGCAAACTGGCAGCGCTGATTATCGCGCTGGTTATTGTCATCGACCAAGCTGTCAAGATTTGGGTCAAGACCCACTTCTACTATGGCGAGGAGGTGGAGGTGACCTCGTGGTTCAGGATCTTGTTCATCGAGAACAACGGCATGGCGTTCGGTATGGAGCTTGGTAGCAAGCTGCTGCTCACCCTGTTCCGCATTATTGCCTCGGGCGCGTTTATCTACTACCTGTGGCGGCTGCGCAACCGCACCGACGTTCCCCGTGGCTATGTCGCCTGCTTCGCCATGATCACGGCGGGAGCCTTGGGCAATGTCATTGACTGCATTGCCTATGGCTTGATCTTCGACAACCCCATGCCACCCCAAGTGGCCCAGCTGTTTCCGCCCGAAGGCGGCTACTCCACGCTATTCAATGGCCGTGTCGTGGACATGCTCTATTTCCCGCTTTGTGAGTGGAACTGGCCAGACTGGCTGCCCGTCATCGGCGGCGACCACTTTGTGTTCTTCCAGCCCATCTTCAATGTTGCCGATGCCTCGCTCAGCGTGAGCGTCATCGTGCTCATCCTGTTCTATGCCCGTCACCTGGCCACTGCCACGTCACTCCGTCAGGATAGCGGCGACGACAGCGAGTCCCTGGACGCCACATCGGACAGCGACGATTACGGTTCAAACCTACAGTAACCGCCATCATGCGCCACATCACGCATCACATATTATTACTGCTCGCGCTAGCCACATTGGTCCTCTCGTGTGGCAAGACGCCGCGTGGCGTGATGAGCGAGGGCGAGATGGCCGACCTCATCGTGGACCTGCAGCTGGCCGATGCCTACATCGAGAGCCACATCGGTGACTTCACCACCGACTCGAGCAAGATGGTCATCAAGCAGTCCATCTTCAAGAAACACGGCATCACGCAGCAAGACTATGACTCATCGCTTGTGTGGTATGCCCACAACATTGACAGTTACAACAAGGCCTACGACAAAGCCATCGGCAAGCTCAAAAAGCGCTACGACAAGCTCGACATGCGCGGAGACGGCAACTCCAATGCCATCGCCCAAGAGATGATGACCGGCGGCACCACACATGCCGAGCCTAAGACAGATGCCATTGTAGGACATAAACTGGGCAAGCGCCCAACGATGACCGCCAACGGCGACACCATCGACCTGTGGAAAGGCAAGCGTAGCTACACGCTTGCTCAGGGAGCCAAGCGTGGGTTCATCACTTTTGACTTTACCCCCGATGCTAAGGGGGCACCTGGTGACCGCTACCAGTTGGCCTATTTCCTGGAACGCTGCAACAACGAGTTCAAGGTGTGTCTGAGCCTGGACTATACAGATGGCGGCACCACACAGATTACCCGCAGCACCAATAGCGACGGCTGGGTTGCTATCGACCTGCAAAGCGACACGGCACGCCAGGTGCGCCGTATCTACGGCTACGTGAGCTACGACATCAAGCGTGGCCACACTGCCTATGTCGACAGCCTGTCGCTCATCCGTTCCCACTTGAACAAGTCCAATTACGGATTTATCCATGCGCAGCGCCAGTTTGACCGCAACAAGAAGTAGCATCATCCCCACCCCCAATGAATAATCTGTACCTGCAACTGTTCTTGACGTTCTGCAAGATTGGCGCGTTCACCTTTGGCGGCGGATGGGCCATGATTAGCATTATTCAGCGCGAGATTGTCGAGAAACACCGGTGGATAGAGCTCGAGGACTTCCTCGACCTGCTTGCCGTGGCCCAGTCCATGCCCGGCATCCTTGCCGTAAACATCAGCGTGGTAGTCGGCGACCGTCTCAAGGGGATCAAGGGTAGCATCTGTGCCGCCATCGGCACTATCTTGCCGTCGTTCCTGATGATCCTGGCCATCGCTATCTTTCTCACGCCAGAGACCATCAAGAATAATGCCGTGGTAAGCCGCATCTTTAAGGGCATACGCCCGGCAGTGGTGGCTCTGATCATCGCCCCCGTACTCACTACAGCGCGGACGGCCGGCATCAATTGGAAAACCGTAATCATCCCCATCGGCGTGGCCCTGCTCATCTACAGCAAGCTGCCCTACATCTCCAATCCCATCATCTACATTGTGCTGGGGGCCATCGGAGGTTACATCTATTATATGCACTCACTTATTAACAAGGAAAAACAAGAGAAGAGAGAGGAACAGGAACATGCTTGACGACTATCTGAAACTCATCTGGGCCTACCTGAAAATCGGCCTGTTCGGCTTCGGTGGAGGCTATGCCATGCTCTCACTCATTCAACGCGAAGTCGTGGACTCTGGGTGGATCACCAGCCAAATGTTCACCGACATTGTCGCCATCTCGCAGATGACGCCAGGCCCCATCGGCATCAACAGTGCCACCTACATCGGCTATGTTGTCACGGGTAGCGTGCTGGGGTCGCTGGTGACAACATTTACCGTGGTGCTCCCGCCATTCATTCTCACACTGATTGCCAGCCACTACATTGAGCGGCACCGTCAGAGCCCGTTTATCCAGGGGGCTTTCATAGGGCTCAGGCCCGTTGTGGTGGGCTTAATCGCGTCAGCCGCCCTGCTGCTGATGAACAGTGAGAACTTCGGATACGAGGTCGGCGAACGGCTGATCACCATTGCCATCTGCGTGGTGTCGTTCTGCATCGTCTACTTCACGCGCATCCACCCCATACTGGTCATCATCCTTGCCGGCATCACCGGACTGCTCGTCTTTTAGGGATAAAATAGGGTTAAAACAGGGACGGCCCTCAGGATGTAATCACGATTTTACATCAAGAGAGCCGTCCCTGTTTTTATTTGTCAATCAGAGAGCAGTGCCGTTTAGGATACGGTCGATCAGCAGGGACACGTCCTTAATCGTCACCTCGCCGTCCTCATTGACGTCAGCACCAGTCAGGTTGATGGCGGAATCAGCATAAACGTTGACGGTATCGCCCATTGCAGCCCCAAGCAGATAATCAATCAGCACCGACACGTCCTTAACATCGATTTCACCATCGCCATTGGCATCTCCAGGCTGGATTTGGGGTTCGGCAACGGCCTCAACGAGATAAACGGCAGTTACGCCTTCCAGTCCCAGGTCCTCGATGCCCAGCCATGCGGTGTTGGCATCCATATAAGTACCCTCGGCTTTCGGGAAGAATCCCATTCTGCCGTTGGCATCAATGCCAAGGGCCAGGCTGGTAGCACTGGCAGGAGTAACCTGGTCAGGGATATACTCAGCCATCACACTATAGTCACTGTAGCTGCAGTGGTTGTAGAAATTGCTGAAGTAGTTGCCGCGGAGCAAGCCATCGGCAATCGGCAGTTCGGTATTATTGGCAATATCACCAGTGGGAATCAGCTTGTTAGCGCTAGCCTCGGCCGCTTCGCACTTGAGCAACACAGGAGTGGCGGCGGGCACCACCTCTCCCTGTCCATAGGCCTTAACAGCCACGGCGCAGTACTGTCCGTCATCGCCCATCACAATTTCATCGACGCGATAAGCGCCCTGCACACCTCCACCATCAGGAATCAAGAAGGGGAAGTCGCAGCACAGCGACGTCCAGTACATGCCATTGGCATCCTCATCGGCGGTAACGCCAAAATAGGACCAGTCAAGAGACTCCTCATTGACGGGCTCTATCCACCAGCGCGTTTCGGTTATGTCATCGGCACCGGCCGCCAGTCCCACGCCAAAGTCGCGGAAATTGCAGGGAAAATTCTGGTACTGGGTAAAAGCCAGATAGGTCACCATGTCCTCGTGCATGGCCGAAGAAAGGCTAACCTCCATCAGCAGTCCCGTCAGCGAGTAAGTGCTCACGCCCTGGGCGTAGAGGCTAGTTTGGTTCAACCGCGGTATGTAGATCAGCGATCCAGCGTCACTGATGTGAGCTCCAGTGCTATCGGGCAACATCTTGATACAAGGCCAGAAGGCATCGGGCCGCGGAGTTCTTTCGTAATGGGTTCCCTTGATGCAAATATAACGGTCAGTCAAGACGTTATGCACGCGATAGAAACCAGGACCGGTGTACTGTGCATTCACAACAAAGGACACCAGCAAGCAAACAAAAACGGATAACTTATTCATCTCAATTGATAAGGTTAAACATGAATCAATATCGAGTCAAGGCAAGCAGCCAAAACTAAAACTGCAAAGGTAAAAACAAAAAAACTATTGTGCAACTATTTGTTAGAAAAATAGTTGTAACTTTGCCACATGAAAGCAATAACTACAATTATGGATAACAGATGGCTCATGATGCTGATCGCCATTGCGCTGGTCTGCCCGATAGCACGCGCCAGCGGATGGATACGCATCAATCAGCTGGGGTACTTGCCTCAGGCAACCAAGGTCGCCGTAGTCCTTAGCCAAGATGATATCGAGATTACGGAATTTGAACTCGTCGATGCCTTTACCGGCAAGACAGCCTACCGCTCCACGTCCATCCGCGACATGGGACCGTGGGGACAGATGGCAGCCACATATAGGCTCGATTTCAGCGATTTCCACACACAGGGAGCTTACCGTATCGAGGCATCTGGCATCACATCGCCCGTTTTTCCCATCAACAGCAGCGTATGGGACGGCACAGCCGACTTTGTGCTCAACTACATGCGCCAGCAGCGGTGCGGCTATAACCCATTCCAGCGCGACAGCTGCCACGTCAAGGATGCCTATGTGCGCTACCATCCCGACAAGGAGGGACAGCGCATCGACGTGCGCGGTGGTTGGCACGATGCTGCCGACTTGCTGCAATACACCACCACGAGCGCCAATGCCATCTACCAGATGATGCTCGCCTGGCAACAATGCCCCGAGGCCTTTGGTGACCACTACCAGGCGAACGGCCATAAGGGGGCGAACAATATCCCCGACATCGTAGATGAAATCTACTGGGGCCTGCAGTGGCTCGACAAGATGAACCCCGCACCAGGCGAACTCTATAACCAGATTGCCGACGACCGCGACCACATCGGCATGAAGTTGCCCAAAGACGACCCCGCCGACTATGGCTGGGGCCCTAACAATGGGCGTCCCGTCTACTACATTGACGGCAAGCCTCAACAGCGGGGCAAATTCATGAACGCGACAATGGGTGCGGCCAGCACAGCGGGGAAGTTTGCCAGCGACTTCGCGTTGGGCGCACAGGTGCTGGCACCCTACTATCCTGAGTTTGCCGCCAAAATCAGCGCCAAGGCCGCCAGCGCCTATCAAGTAGGCATCGATAAACCCGGCAATGCCCAGACAGTGAGTGTGGTCTCGCCCTACATCTACGAGGAGGACAACTGGGTGGACGATATGGAGCTGGGCGCCATTGAGCTCTACCGGATGACAGGTAATCAGGACTATCTGATCCAGGCGGTGGAATATGGCCGCCGCGAACCCGTCACGCCATGGATGGGTGCCGACAGTGCACGCCATTACCAGTGGTATCCGTTCATGAACATGGGGCATGTTCGCGTGGTCCAGGAGGCCGTGGGAAATCGGCGGCTGCAGGCTGAGTTCGTGCGCAACATCCGCGCTGGCATCGAGCGTGTGCAAGAACGCGCACGCCAGACGGGCAACCCCTTCATGTGGGGCGTGCCGGGCATCTGGTGCAGCAACAACCTGACCACTGCAATGCTCACACAGTGCATCCTCTATCGCCAGCTTACGGGCGACCGACAATTCATCGTGATGGAGGCGGCCCTGCGCGACTGGCTGCTGGGGTGCAACCCATGGGGCACGAGTATGATTGTGGAGTTACCCCGCGGCGGCACCTATCCTCATGCACCACACAGCAACTATGTGATGGAGGGCGTCGGGATGCCCACGGGAGGTCTGGTGGACGGTCCGGTTTATGCCACAATCTTCAACAGTCTCAAGGGCGTGACACTGGCCAATGACAAGCACAATGCCGAGGGCAACACCTATGACTTGCTGCAGCCCGGCGACGTCGTGTTCCATGACAACACCCATGACTACAGCACCAACGAGCCCACCATGGACGGAACGGCTTCACTGACGTTCCCGTTCTCGTTCTATGAGACAGAAGGCAAGGGCGGGAGCGGCAATTTCATGTGGGACGAGGGAGCCATCGTGCGCGGTGACACGACCAAACGCCAGATCACCCTTGTGTTTACCGCCGACGACCATGCCGACGGTGCCGAGCGCATCATCACCACCCTGAAGCAGCAGGGCATCAAGGGTGCTTTCTTCTTCACAGGGCGTTTCTTTGACCTGTTCCCTGAAGTGGTTGAGCGCCTCATCGCCGACGGACACTACGTGGGTAGCCACAGCTATGGGCACCTGCTCTACTGCGACTGGGAGAATCGCGACTCTCTGCTCATCAGTAAGCAGCAGTTCCGCGACGATATCATTAAGAGTTACGAGACGCTGGCCCGATTTGGCATCACGCCCCAGCAAGCGCCGTGGATGATACCGCCCTACGAGTGGCACAACGCCACGGTGTCGGCATGGGCGCGCGAGATGGGCCTGCAACTGATCAACTTCTCGCCGGGAACAGCAAGCAGCATGGACTATACCTATCCCGGTATCGAAGGTGGTAACCCCTACCGAGACAACCGCTGGCTGTGGGACCGCATCATGCGCTGTGAGCAGGAAAAGTCGCTCAACGGCCAGTTACTGATGATTCACCTGGGCACCGATGACCGCCGCGTGGAGAAGTTCTACGACCGTCTCCCCGCTCTCATCAAGGCCCTCAAGAAGAAAAACTACACCTTCGTCTCCCTCCCCACCATGCTACAGGGTAAAATGGGGACGGTTCTTTTGATGTAATTTTCTATACTATTGTTATGAGACGCCAACTCACCATCCATCATATTACCATATTATTTATCAACCATTTACGGCTAATGATGATTTCAATTTTACATCAAAAGAACCGTCCCTATTTTACCCATCAATGAAACCAAGAAATACCAATCTGGCGATTTGCAAGGCAATAGCCATCATACTGATGTGCGCAGGGCATGCCGAGGGGCCCACCCTGCTGGTGACGTTCATCTACTTGTTCCACATGCCGGTATTCTTTATCGCGGCGGGCTATTTCTTTGACAAGAAATACCTGGCCGACCCGTGGACGTTCTGCAAGAAACGTTTCCGTGGGCTCTATGTGCCTTTTGTCAAATGGAGCCTGTTTTTCCTGGTATTTCACAACCTGTTTTTCAAAATCGGGCTGATGAATGAGCAATACGGCAACTGGACGGGCGGGGTCACGCACCCCTACGACGGATACCAGTTCTGCCAGCGGCTGGTGCAAATCATCTTCTCGATGGGAGGCTATGACGAATTCCTGGCGGGAGCCTTCTGGTTCTTCAGAGCCCTGCTGCTGTCGAGCATCGTGTTCCTGGTGTTGTATCTGCTGCTGCATAACCGCCACCGGTGGCTGACCCACGATACCGTGCCTGCCGTGATTGCTGTGCTGGCCGTGGGGTTCGCCTGGTTCAAGGTCGCCAACCACCTGCAGATTGTGACCGTCGTTCAGGGCGGCATCCGCGAGTGCTGGGGCGTGCTGTTCTTTGCCCTGGGCGTGCTGTACCGCCGCCACGAGCACCGCATTCCCGAGCACTGGGCGCTATCGCTGGCCTATCTGGCGCTGCTGCTTGTAGGGGCTTATCTGGGCTGGCAGGGCATGGCGCTCAAGGTCGAACTGCACACCGTGGCCACCCTGCCTCTCACGGGCACCATCGGTTTTCTGATGGTACACCACATCGCCTCGTGGCTCGATCGCCATGAGGGCATCGTCAAGCGCTTTATGGTCTATTGCGGCAACAACACGCTCTACATCTACGTGTGGCACATCATCTCGTTCAAGCTGGTGTCGGCTCTCAAGATCTGGTACTATGGCTTGGACTGGGGTCAGATCGGCTGCCACATGGTCATCCACGAGAACTCGACGACCGACATCTTCTGGGTGCTCTACACCATCGTGGGCACCGCCGTGCCGCTGCTGGGCATCACCCTATACCGCCGCCTAACACGATAATCTGAAAATTATAGCGCATGCAAAGTCACTAAGCGGCTAATCTCCACGTTGCACCACTCCATTCTATATCATAGATCGGAATTGGTCAACATCCTGATCAGCAGCTGCAATAATAGCTTAAATCCGGAGACGAAGTTATAATCTCCCGCCTGAATCATGTGGATACTGAAATCAATTCCTAGCATGATCAGCGCCAGCAGGTGGGCACACATCAACGCTACGACCATGCGCCACAGAGTCCCCCAGACGCTGTAGCCGAAGAGCTGCTTGTAGAATTCTTATTGAGATAGGCGGCAATCTGCTTGGGGACAACACCAGCGGGCACCTTGTTGGCAAAGTGCTGCTTGAGGAACGTCTGGGCGGGTTGAGGCAGCTGTTCGAAAGTGATCACGCGATCATTATCGTCAGGCTCATAATCTAAACCATAGCCATAACCAGTAAGAATTTGATTTTCTTCATAATCGTTACTTGTTTGTTGTTATGGTATTAGTACACTGATATAATCATCAACTTCCATTAGGGCTCCTTGCTTGGTGAACTTCAGTTCAAGGCCGTTGGCCAGCTCAATCTCGTAGCCATATCGCTCCTTATCAATCTTCAAGACCATGGCGTCAGGGAAATTGCCCTTCAAGTGAGCCACAATCGGAGCGGGGATCAATGCGGTGGGCACGGGGTTGGTCATCGTGCACTGGATTTTGTCCCACACTTTATCGGTATCAAAATCGATCTGCGTGCCATCGGCGAGCACGACATCATACTGCCATCCAGTGATTTCAAGGTCCTTCGTTGCAAACGAGATAGCCTGACCAGGAAAGTTCTGCTGGATGAAAGAGGTAATAGCCACGGGCAATTGGGCTGCAATAACGGGCTTGTCAGTGCAAGCCGACATCAATAAAACTAAGGCGAAAATGCCTAATGTAATAACTTTCTTCATTTTTAATGTATCTTAGAAACGCTGCAAATATACACTCTATTTTTTGACCAATATAAAAAATTTAAAAAATCAATTAATTATCCAAGAATAGTGATAACTTTGCCGCAAAAATTCAAGTTTAACTTCTTTTTTTTGAACGTAAAATGAAAAAATTCAATGTATTTTGTATCAGCGTAGCCCTTTTCTCGTTGTCATCATGTAACGGAAACGATAGTTCCAACCAGCAGCAAGCCGTCGTGCCAGTAACCCAAGAGCAACCCGTGCAGGCCGCTCCTGTAGACACCATAGCTCAAGCTCCGTCCCAGCCTCAACAGGCTGCCGCTCCTGCCGCCGCGCCCCAGGCTCTGCCCGAGGCCATCACCGCCTTCCTCAAGCAGCATTTTCCCAATGCCACAGTCGTGGGAGTCGAACCCGACTACGATCATGGCGGCCAGGAATATGATGTGTACCTGAATGATGGCACCAAGGTGGACTTTGATGCCAACAACCAGTGGGATCAAGTGGAATCGATGAGGGGCGTTCCCGCCTTCTTCATCCCCAATGCGATCGCCAGCTATGTGAGGAGCAGCTATCAGAACATGACCATCACCAAGATCAACAAGGAGCATCACGGTTACGAGATTGAGCTGGCTAACGGACTTGACCTGAATTTTGACCGTTCAGGCCGATTCATGGGTATGGACGACTAAACGTCATCTCCACTTTAGTGGGAGACGGTTTGATGGTTCCTCCCAAACTAAACGAGCGCCGGGGTGTGGACCTCGGCGCTCGCTATGGTTTGTTGTTGCGATGGATTACTCGTCATCGCGGCGGTCGTCACGACGGGGACGACGCGGGCCGCCCTGACGGGGACCACGGTTACCACCGCCCATGGGACGGTTGCCGCCATTGCCACCCTGACGGGGACCACGGTCACGGTTGCCACCGTTACCGCCCTGGCGCGGGCCACGGTTACCACCCTGCTTGCGCTCGTCATATCCCTCGGGCTTGTCCTGCAAGGCGCGCATCGACAGGCGGAACTTGCCGGTCTTCTTGTCAATCTCGATGAGCTTGACGGTGACCTCGTCGCCCTCATGCAGGCCGCTGGCCTCCATGTTCTCGAGGCGATCCCAACTGATCTCGCTGATGTGCAGCAGACCGTCGCGGCCAGCCATGAACTCGACGAATGCACCGAATTCCAGTATGCTAACCACCTTTCCGGTATAAATCTGGCCCTCCTCGGGGACAGCGGTAATGGCTTTGATACGGGCCACAGCAGCTTCGATGCTCTCCTTGTTGGCAGCAGCGATCTCAACGATTCCCTTGCCGTCAACCTCCTCGATGCTGATCGTGGTACCCGTCTCCTCCTGCAGGCCCTGGATTACCTCGCCACCCTTGCCGATAATGGCACCGATGAACTCCTTGTCCACGGTCATGGTGACGATGCGCGGCACGTGAGGCTTGTAGTCCTCGCGCGGTGCGGGGATGGCCTGGTTGATGAGGTTCAGGATGTGGAGGCGACCGTCACGGGCCTGGCGCAGAGCCTGCTCCAAGATCTCGTAAGGCAGTCCGTCGCACTTGATGTCCATCTGTGTGGCGGTGATACCGTCGACGGTACCCGTTACCTTGAAGTCCATGTCACCCAGGTGGTCCTCATCGCCCAGGATGTCACTGAGCACGGCGTGCTTGACGTTACCCTCGTCTGTAATCAGACCCATGGCGATACCGGCTACAGGCTTCTTGAGCTTGACACCGGCGTCGAGCAGAGCCATGCAGCCAGCACACACGGTGGCCATGGAGGACGAACCGTTACTGCTCAAAATGTCGCTCACGATGCGGATGCAGTAGGGGTTGTCCTCGGGAATCATGCGCTTGAGGGCGCGGTGTGCCAGATTGCCGTGACCGACCTCGCGGCGGCTCACGCCACGGGGTGCGCGGGCCTCACCTGTCGAGAAGGCGGGGAAGTTATAGTGAAGCAGGAAACGCTCGTTCTCGTGACGAAGCACATCATCGATGAGTTTCTCGTCGTCCTTGGTGCCCAGGGTAACGGTGGCCAGGGCCTGGGTCTCGCCACGCTTGAACAGGGCCGAGCCGTGGGGATAAGGCAGGTAGTCGGGCTCACAGACGATGGGACGGATCTCGTCGGTCTTGCGGCCATCGAGGCGGATGTGCTCGTCGAGGATGCAACGGCGAACGGCGTCGCGCTGCACTTCCTCGTAGTAGCGCTTGATCATCGGCTCCTTCTCCTCACGCTCTTCCTCAGGAATCGTCTCCATGAACTCGTCATAGGCCTTCTGGAAGGTCTCGTTGCGCCACTGCTTGTCGGCCTTGCCTGCCTGAGCTACGGCGTAGCACTTGGGATAAATCTCCTTGCGCACGCGCTCGTGGAGCTCCTCGTCATCGGTTTCGTGGCAGTATTCGCGCTTGGCAACGCCCAGTTCACGTGCCCACTCCTTTTGTACCAGGCACATGGGCTTGATAGCCTCATGAGCCGCCTTGAGGGCAGCAATCAGGTCATCCTCGCTCACTTCGTCCATTTCGCCCTCGACCATCATAATATTATCGTAAGTCGCACCTACCATCAATTCCATGTCAGCTTTCTCAATCTGCTCAAACGTCGGGTCGATAACGAATTGGCCGTCGATGCGTGCAACGCGCACCTCGGCAATGGGCTCTTCAAAGGGCACATCGCTCACAGCGATGGCTGCCGATGCGGCAAGACCAGCCAGGGCATCGGGGGCGTCAACACCGTCGCTCGAGAACATGATGATGTGAACGATAGTGTTAGCGTGATAGTTCGAGGGGAACAGGGGCCTGAGCACGCGGTCGACCAGACGAGCGGTCAGGATCTCGTAGTCGCTGGCGCGGCCCTCGCGGCGGGTGAAGCCACCAGGGAAGCGGCCAAAGGCCGAGAATTTCTCCTTGTATTCAACAGTCAGAGGCATGAAATCCACGCCCTCGTCGGCCTCCTTGGCCGAACATACGGTGGCCAACAACATGGTGTTGTTCAGCCTCAATTCAACAGCTCCATCGGCTTGCTCAGCAAGCTTTCCAGTCTGCAGAGTGATCTCACGTCCGTCACTCAGTACGATGGTTTTAGTAGTAGGTGTCATAAAAAAATTACTATAATATTGATAAAAAATCGCGCAAAGGTACAAAATATTTTCCACATAGACGCCATAGCGACACAGAATTAACCACAATTCACATAATAATAAAACGAAACAATTAGAGCAATAAACACAAATTGCTCAAATACAATACTTTACAAACAAAACTATTCATGAGGTGCGCCGGTCGGAGATGAGGTGCTGCAAGCGAGGCAAAGTCTCGCAATGCAACAACGGGGAGACGGAGCCAATTCTCAGGTGCCGCGGGAGCGGACAGCTAATCGGTCGCGCGGACGGGACGGACGGACAGTCCCCTCGTGCGGTCATACGAGCCCAAACGCCACGCACCGCTCAGGCGCAGGCAGTCAGCATCATAATCTTCGGCAGGATGAAGCGTGCGCGTCCAGTAGTAGCCATAGGTAGCCGCGTCGTGGAGCGAACGGACGTAGCGCAAGCCCGCTTTGGGCAAGAAGATGGTGTTGCCGTTGGGCCCGGTGACTAAAAAACCGTTCACATCGTTTCTTGTCGTGTCCTGCCAGTTGCAATGCCTGCAAAGTTCATCCATCTGTTCTTGGGACGGCATACGCCACGCCGGGCCCCAGTTCACCCATGCGGCATCGTCGTTAGGCTCCAGTTCGGTCTTGCCATCGACAAAGCCGCTGTAGCCATAGGTGCCATCGGTGCTGTACTTGGTAATCGCATACAGGCTCGCCAAGCACCACTTGTAGGTGTTCCAGTCATAGTAAAACTTGGTTGTGGTCTCGCCCCAGGCGAAATAGTCACCATAGTCCTCGGGAGCGCTGGCACCCACGTTGGTTGTCGCCCACAGTGTGCCGCTGGGTAGCCCCAGGTCAACGCACTCGTGCTGTTCGGTCTCGCTGATGGCCGACGCATGAACCCTGACAACGCTTTGTCCGCTGTCGAATGAGGGATTCCTGAAGGTGACATGGCCGTTGAAGTCGCCGGTCTCGTCTGCCGCAAACATCACTGTCACACGGCTGATAGAATGGCTAGGCACCTCGATGGCCATGCTCGAGACACGCCCATCCAGACTGAGCGAAAAAGGCTCATCGGCAGTAACCGTCAGCGCCGCAGCCTCGTCGGTGCGATTGAAGATGACCAGTTCATCGGTGCGTGTCACTCCGATAGGCACCTCGCCCAGGTCGAGATAATGCCTCCCAATATAGAGGTCGTCGCCATCGGCTGGGGCGTCGAGCACACCACGGACGAGAAACCCGCGGACACGTGGGGTGTTGCCATAGCCATATCCATCCGACTCAATGCGAAGGCTCCAGGAAAAGTAAGAATTAAACGTCCTGCAGTCGCGCGACCAATAGAATCCATACACACCCATGGTCTTGAGTGTGCTGTCATTTTTGTAGCCCCCAGCTGGCAAGAACAGGGTGTTCCCGTTAGGGCCTGTGACCAGCTGGCCGTTCACGCCATTGCGTTCAATCCACTGCCATGAACAGAAATCGCGTAATTCATCCATCTGCTTTTTTGTCGGCATGCGGCCGCCGGGATAATGCACATAGGCAGCATCGTCCTCGGGGTCCAGCTCGGTTTTGCCATCAACAAAGCCGTTGTAGCCATAGGTACTATCGGTGCAGTACTTGGTCAACGTGCGGGCAGAGCCGTTGCACCACTTGTAGGTGCTTATGTTATAGACCTCCTTGGGCTCGGTCTCTCCCCAGGCGAAGTAGTCGCCACTGTCTTCGGCCCTGATAGCACCGACGTTGCGGGTAGCCCATACCGTGCCGCTGGGGAGCCCTAGGTCAACATAGTCAGGGGTAGGTTCACCACAGCCCAGGATGATGTCGATAATGGCATTGACATCGGCAATGCTAAGTTCACCGTCGCTATTGACATCGGCGGCAGGTGTATAGCCTCCTCCCATCATCAGGTCGATAGCGGCATTGATGTCAGCGATATTGACCTCATGGTCAGCGTTCACGTCACCTGTGAGAGGCACAACAGAACCCACATCCACAATCTTTCCGAAACAGGGAATTGAGGGAGTCAGGATGGCCAATAGCGCCATTATAGGTAAAAACAGCCGAGTCATGATGAAAATGTTTAAATTATTAATAATCGGCTCATTGTAAAAAATTACTCATGGCAAAGTAAGGGAAAAAAACACTATTATGCAACTTTTTTTGATCATTCACAAAATAATATTTATTTGAATCCGCCCAATTAGATGTAGCCTTCTTCACTTGTATTCCCCAAAAAAGTATTACCTTTGCCAGCAGACTAATCACCAACTAACTCATAAACTTTTAAAACCGACATTCGTAATGAAGAAGTTTTTCATGATGATGCTGACCATGCTCACTTGCCTGGGCATGGCAGCTCAGAAGCCCGTAGCCACGACGGTTCCCGGTGACCCCATGGCCACGCAGTGCTACACCCTGAGCAACGGCCTCAAGGTGTTCCTCAGTGTTAACCATCAGAGCCCCCGCATCTCGGCACACATCGCCGTGCGCACGGGTTCGCGTAATGACCCCGCCGAGACCACTGGTCTGGCCCACTATCTGGAGCACTTGATGTTCAAGGGCACCCAGCAGTTCGGCACGAGCAACTATGCAGCCGAGAAGCCCCTGCTCGACACCATCGAGGCCCGCTACGAGCAGTATCGCCTCGTGAAGGATCCCGAGCGTCGTCGCGTGCTCTACCACGAGATTGACAGCATCTCGCAGCTCGCTGCACAGTACAACATCCCTAACGAGTATGACAAACTGATGGCCGGCATCGGTGGCCAGGGCACCAACGCCTATACCAGCACCGACGTCACCTGCTACACCGAGGACATCCCCGCCAACGAGGTGGACCGCTGGGCACGCATCCAGGCCGACCGTTTCCAGAACATGGTCATCCGCGGTTTCCACACCGAGCTGGAGGCTGTGTATGAGGAGTACAACATCGGCATTGCACAGGACCAGAGAAAGATTTTCGAGGCTCTGAGCGCCAAGATGTTCCCCACCCATCCCTATGGTACCCAGACGACCATCGGCACCCAGGAGCACCTGAAGAACCCGTCGATCACCAACATCAAGAACTACTTCCACAACTACTACTGCCCCAACAACGTGGCCATCTGTATGGCCGGTGACTTTGACCCCGATGAGGTAATCACCATCCTGGAGCGCCACTTCGGCAGCTGGAAGCCCAACAACAACCTCTATCGTCCCGAGTTTGCCCCCCTGCAGCCCATCACTGCGCCCGTCGACACCACCGTCATTGGGCAGGAGGCTGAGCTGGTGGCACTGGGATGGCGTTTCGGCCAGGCCAACTCGCTGGAGAACGACACCGTAGACGTGATCGCCGAGATGCTGTCGAACGGCACCGCAGGCATGATCGACCTGAACCTGAACCAGCCCCTAAAAATCATGGGCGGTGGCGCATTCAGCGACCAGATGACCGACTACTCGATGCTCATGCTCATGGGCTATCCCAACGAGGGCCAGAGCCTGGAAGAGGTGCGCAGCCTCCTGCTTGGTGAGATCGCCAAGCTGAGGGCAGGCCAGTTTGACGACGACCTGCTCGTGAGCGTGGTCAACAACAACAAGCTGAATTACCTGCGCGCCCTCGACAACAACAGGGCACGCACCAGCCAACTGGTCAACGCATTTATCAACCACGTGGACTGGGCTCAGGAAGTGGGCAAACTGGACCGCATGGCCGGCATGACCAAGGAGCAGATCGTGGACTTTGCCAACCGCTACCTGCTGGACAACAACTTCGTGTGCGTGTACAAGCGCATGGGCGTTGACACCACCGAGAAGAAGATTGACAAGCCTGCCATCACCCCGATTCCCACCAACCGCGACAAGCAGAGCGACTTTGTGCGCAACATCCTGGGCGAAACCGTCGAGCCCATTCAGCCGCAGTTTGTGGACTACAGCAAGGAGATGACCGTCGGCCAGACCAACAAGAAACTGCCGCTACTTTACAAACACAACGACCTAGACGACCTGTTCTACCTGGGCTACCAGTTCAACTTCGGTAACACCGCCGACAACCGCTATGGCACCGCCCTGGGCTACCTGGACTACCTGGGCACCAAGAAGATGTCGGCCACCGAGTTCAAGCAGCGCATGTACAAACTGGCCTGCGACATGTCGTTTAATGTAACCGACAACTACATCACAATCTGGCTGAGCGGATTGAGCGAGAACATGCCCGAGGCCATGGCACTCCTCGAGGATCTGGCTGCCAACGCGCTGGTCGATGAGGGAGCCTACAGCAACATGGTGGAAGCCATCATCAAGTCACGCAACGACGCCAAGAGCAGCCAGGATGAATGCTTCAGCCGCCTTAGTGCCTATGGCACCTACGGTCCCCGCAATGCCTACACCGACATCATGAGCGCCCAGCAACTGCGCAACACCAAGCCTGCAGAGTTGCTCGCCCTCGTCAAGGGCTTGCGCGACATGCAACACACCGTGGTTTACTACGGCCCCATGACCCAGAAGGAACTGGACAAGTGCCTGAACAAGGTGCACAAGACCAAGAAGAACCTGGCTGCCGTTCCCGTGGGCACCCCCTACATGGAGCAGACCACACCGCAGACCGAGATCCTGCTGGCCCCCTATGACGCCAAAAACATCTACATGATGCAGTACCACAACGAGGGCACCCAGTGGGAGCCCGAGCATGCCGCAACCATCAACCTGTTCAACGAGTACTTCGGCGGCAGCATGAACGCCATCGTCTTCCAGGAGTTGCGCGAAGCACGCGGTCTGGCCTACTCGGCTGCCGCCTACTACCGCCAGCCCAGCGAGTTGCCCCACCCCGAGTATGCGATGACCTACATCATCACCCAGAACGACAAGATGATGGACTGCATCAACGAGTTCAACAACATCGTGGGCACCATTCCCCAGAGCGAGACCGCCTTTGCCCTGGCTAAGGAGTCGCTGATGAAGAAACTCGCCAGCCGTCGTGTCGTGCGCACCGGCGTCCTCAACAGTTACCTGTCGGCTCAGCGCCTGGGTCTGGACTACGATATCAACTCGGTAGTCTTCAATGCCCTGCCGGGCCTCACGCTCGACGACATCGTCAAGTTTGAGCAGCAGAACATGGCAGGCAAGCCCTACCGCTACCTCATCCTGGGTGACGAGAAAGAACTCGACATCGAGGCCCTCGAGAAGATTGGCCCCATCCACCGACTCACCCTCGAGGAGATCTTCGGCTATTAATCCAGCCTTTGATTATCACCTTATCAGCAGAGGCGCAAGCATGGTCTTGCGCCTCTCATTTTTGATAAAAAATATGCAAACGTTTGCATACTAAGAAACACAGGTTTTCTTGGATATTTTCCTCATGGTTGACGCATAATAAGTACGTTTGGTGAGTTTTTATCACATCTTTTAAATAATTATGAAAAATATCAAATGTATCGTGGTGCTGTTGCTGGCAATGCTGGCGACGCAACAGGCGTGGGCCGCGTTTATTGGACCGCGCAACGACTTCCGCGACGAGAGCATCTATTTTGTGATTACCACCCGTTTCTATGACGGTGACCCGAGTAACAACGCTCAGTGCTGGGACGGCGCTAGCGCCAACCATGGCGATCCCTGCTGGCGCGGCGATTTCAAAGGCCTCATCGAGAAACTGGACTACATCAAGGCGTTGGGCTTCACAGCAGTGTGGGTGACGCCCATCGTCGAGAATGCCTCGGGCCTGGACTATCATGGCTATCACGCCCGTAACTTCTCACGCGTCGACCATCGCTACGAGAGCGGCGACACCACATTCCAGACGCTCATCGATGCCGCCCATGCCCGCGGCATGAAGGTGATTCTGGACATCGTCCTCAACCACACGGGCAACTTCGGCGAGGAGCACCTGTGCAAACTCTTCACCCGTGACTGGAGCGCCAACCAGTTCAAGATCAACGAGTGCATGAAGCCCTACACCACCGACTCGGTGGGTGGCGTGCTTCCCACCAACTACAACAATCTGCCCTCGGGCCAGCAGTATGACGCCCGCCTGAAGCAGATGAAGAACACCGACAACCAGAACCACGACAACCACAACTACTGGCACCACTTCGGCCAGTTCAACTGGGATGACAACACCCGCTGGTGGGCCCAGATTGCCGGTGACTGCGTGGACCTGAATACCGAAAATCCCGCTGTGGCCCAATACCTGATCGACTGCTATGGCACATTCATCAAGATGGGTGTGGACGGATTCCGCATCGACACCGGCGGCCACATCTCGCGGCTGACGTTCAACAAGATCTATGTGCCAGCCTTCAAGGCACTGGGCGAGCAGTACAAAAGCAAGCGCCTGAACGGGGCCGACTTCTTCCTCTACACCGAGGTGTGCGCGCGTTACCAGGGCAGCGTCACCTACCGCAACCAGCCTGTGCTTTCGCCCTACTTCTACACCTGGGCCGAAAACAAGAACTATAGCTGGAACGACGACCCTGCCTACTGGGACGGCGTTGCCATCTACGAGAGCACTGACCTGAGCACGCTCGCCAACATCAGCTCCTGCCAGCAGATGTATGATGACAACTGCACCGAGACCAGCAGCGCGATGCCCACGTCTAACAACGCCCTGCTCAACGGCAACAGCTACCACACGCCCGACGTGAGCCGCGCCTCGGGACTCAGTGTCATCGACTTCCCTGTCCACTACTCCTTCCACAACATCGCCAGCGTGTGGGGCCTTGCCACGGGCGGTGACAAGTACTATAACGACGCGACCTATAATGTGGTCTATGTCGACAGCCACGACTACTGCCCCGGCCCTAACGACAACATCCGCTTCAACGAGGGCACCGATCAGTGGGCCGAGAACCTGAGCCTGATGTTCACCTTCCGCGGCATCCCGTGCCTGTACTACGGCAGCGAGATCGAGTTCAAGGCCGGCAAGACCATCGACCCGGGCGGCAACGGCTCCCTCAAGGACAGCGGCCGCGCTTACTACGGCGGCTACATCAAGGGCAATGTCAACGTCAGCGACTTCGGTGTTGCCAGCGGTGCCAGCGGCAATCTTGCCGCCACGCTGAGCAAACCCCTGGTGAAGCACCTGCAACGTCTGAACCGCATCCGCCAGGCTGTGCCCGCCCTGCGTAAGGGTCAGTACAGCACCTCGGGCTGCACCTCGAGCGGTGGATATGCCTTCAAGCGCCGTTACACCGACAGCACGACCGACAGCTACGTGCTGGTCACCATCAATGGCCCCGCCACCTTCACGGACGTGCTCAACGGAACCTACACCGACTGCATCACGGGCGATGTCAAGACCGTGACCAACGGCACCCTGACCACCACCTCATGCAGCGGCAAGGGCAACATGCGCATCTATGTCCTCTCGACAAGCCTCACCCCTGCACCAGGCAAGATCGGCACTGATGGCCCATACCTGTACACCAGCAGCGCCAATGCCGGCACCGTGCTCAACTATGACGGCACCCAGGAGGAACTGTCGAGCAACGATGGCGAGGGCAACGGCACCTCGCCCGTCACTCCCGTCGAGGTCTATGAGCCCAGTTGCGAAGAGGACGACATGAGCGTGTTCCTCGAGACGAGCACCAGCGTGAGCAGCGTGACGACATGGATCTGGAACAGCAGCAGCAACTTCACGGGCGGCTCCTGGCCCGGCCAGGCCATGACGCTCATGGGCACCACTAGTGACGGCACGCGCAAAATCTGGAAATGGATCTACAGTGGCACATTGACCAGCCAGCCCACAGGCATCATCTTTGTGACCGACGGCCAGCAGACCAGCGACTTGACCTACCGCAATCACGGCTACTACATCGACGGCACGTGGCACCACGAGGTGACCAACTACACCTCGCCCGCCCCCACCCTGACGGTTGACAAACCGTCGGGCCAATACCAGGGCAGCGTCACCGTGACAGTCACTGCCAGTGAGAGCAATGCCGTCATCGTCTACACCACCGACGGCACCATGCCCACGGCCACCAGCCTCCGGGCCACAGGCCGCTTGAGCCTCACGTTTACCGACAACACAGTATTGACAGCGGGCGTCCTCCACGAGGGCAAGGTGCGCAACGTAGTGCAGCGCGAGTACATCTTCCACGGCTTTGTGCCCCACACAGCCACGGTTTACATCAAGGACCCCACCGCCGCCCCCAACAACTGGACGAGCATCTATGTCTACGCCTGGGACAGCACCGGAGCCATCAACGACAGCTGGCCTGGTGTGCAGGTAACAGCCACCACGACCGTCCGGGGCGACAGATTCTACTACCGCACATTCGATATCGGCAGCGAAGACTATGTGTTTAATGTGGTGCTCAGCCAGGGTGACAACCAGCACCAGAGCGTGGACATCACGGGCATCAACCGCGACATCTACCTCGAGGTAACCTCGACGACCAACAAGTATACCGTGGCTGACGTTACCAGCCAATACACCTTGCTGCGTGGCGATGTCAACGATGATGGCGAGGTGAGTATCGGCGATGTGAGTGCCCTGATCGACATCCTGCTGGGAGGCGCTTCCGATGCCGCCACCCTCAAGCGTGCTGACGTTAACGAGGACGGTGAGGTTACCATCGGTGACGTGAGCGCCCTGATTGATATTCTGCTCACTTGATGTGATGTCACAGCAGGTCAACGGCACTGTTTTTGTCTTATTGAAATCAATAATGCTGCACGGGGCATGATGTCCCATATTGGCGCACATGATAGGCCACTATTGGCCAGTTCATGGCAAAAAAGTGTTCTATTTGGGCTTTTATGGTTTTTTCTATATTCATTTAGCCTTTTTTAACACTGTTTATGATGGCGGTTATGGCTTTTGGCAGTACTTTTGCACCACAATTTAGGTAATAATTTTTTTCATAAGGTAATGATTTAAGAGATTGCTTCAGACTCGTCGGGATGGCGAGTCTGTTGCATTTCTCTTAATTTGTTCTTCCCGAGTCCCAACAAAAAACTTGAAAAAATAAACCTTTCAAGGTGTTGATTGTCTAAAAAAATAACTAATTTAGCACGTTCGATAATAAGATGAATATGGACATGAAACGTTTTTATACCGCGATAGTGATGTGCATGATTGTGGCATCATGCTTGTGGGCCAAGGATGACGAGGTCATCGTTACCCGACAACTCACCACGAGTCAGCGCAACGCCCTACCCGAGAAGACCATCACCGTGGAGATGAAGCGGCTCCAGCAGGCCAAGAAGGCCAACCAGTCCCTGATTGACGCCATTACCCTGATCATGGACACCATCGCCAGTGAGGACTACCAGAACCGCACTTTCGTGATGCTGCTCGAGCCCCGGGCAGATGGCCAAGTGGCCATCGCCATTCGCAGCGACGACATCGTGACTCGCGGCAAGGAGCATCAAGACAATTACTACGGGGCACTGGAGCACAGGCGTTACCACTTTGTGGTGCTCACCAGTAACGACAACACGACGCTGCTACAGGAGACATTCAAGCGCCACGACAAAGTGAAGTTTGTCCAAGAGTTTGAGTTTGTCGACTTCAAGACGCCCAACTATCCCACCAATGTCATCGGCATTTGGGCTCCCGCTCAGGGTCTCACGTGGCAGTCGGTCGCCATCAATGACGACCCGTACAGTCCACACGAAGTCCAGCCACACGAATGAAATCAACCCTAACACGACATATATAGTTAACAACGATGAACGAGAACCTTAAAAACGACAACAAGAATTATGTGATTGCCATCGGACGCCAGTTTGGCAGCGGTGGCCGTGAGGTGGGCCAGCGCATAGCCCAGTTGCTCGACATCAACTACTTCGATAAGCAGCTGCTGCTCGAGGCGTCGAAGATGAGCGGCATCCATCCCGAGATGTTTGAAGCGGCCGATGAGCGCACTCCCAAGTTCTTTCCTAGCCTGTGGCCTCTGAACCTGGCCATGGCGGGTTCTACCTTTATGGGCGACGCCACGATGACCGACGACAACATCTACAAGGCCCAGTGCCAAGTGATGAAGGATCTGGTGGACCGCAAGTCGTGCGTGATCGTGGGCCGCACTGCCGACTATGTGCTGCGCGACTACTGCCCCGTGATCAGTGTGTTTCTTCACGCCCCTATCGACGACCGCGTAGCACGCATCATCGAGCGCGGCGACTGTGACACACGCGAGGCCGCCGAGAAACGCAGCGACAAGATGAACAAGCTGCGCGCCGAGTACTACAACTTCTACACCGACAAGCTGTGGGGACACGCTGACAGCTACGACCTATGCCTGGACTCCAGCCTGCTGGGCGTTGAGGGTACGGCCCAGTTCA
>CAZVMM010000003.1:0-151161 GCA_964628205.1 uncultured Muribaculaceae bacterium | reverse complement strand
CGGCCCTCAGCTTGGAAGGCTGATGCTCTATCAACTGAGCTACTTCCGCAAAACATGTGGGTAGAGATGGATTCGAACCACCGAAGCGATGACGCAGCAGATTTACAGTCTGCCCCATTTGGCCACTCTGGAATCTACCCATTGTGTTATGTTCCTTGAGCCTCTTGTCGGATTCGAACCAACGACCCCGAGATTACAAATCACGTGCTCTGGCCAACTGAGCTAAAGAGGCATCTATCGTTGCGCATTGGGATACGGGGCGTTCCCGATTGCGGATGCAAAGGTACAACCATTTTTGAAACTGACAAATTTTTTCTCACTTTTTTTTGAAAAAAGTTTTCAACCACCCTGAAATATCAACATTAAACCACTGCTTCACAGCAACTTATGCAACTTACTGATTTCCGACCAACTCCGGCATAAAATCCCCTTGCCCCCATACAGGCTCACCGTCATTATACATTAATAATAATAACGATATAGAAGTTTGCCCTAAAAGTTTTTAAACGCTAATTTCGCTAATGAAAACGTATTTCACGAATAACACCTATCACTAATTCGTGTAATTGGCTACGCCGAGCTACCGGTTCTCGCGCGAAGTGCGATTTACTCTTCGTGGCCTTAATTTTGCAACAGCGACATGGATTGGCTGAAACTATGCCCCCTGCCAGCGGCTGTGAGCCGGCAGGGGGCGTGGATATGTCTTCGATATGCGGGGCGTGTGTTACTTGTCTCGGCGGCCCTTCTCGAGCTGACGCTTTAGGGCGTCTACGCAGTTGTCGATGGCTTCCTCGAAGGTGTCACACACCTTGCTGGCGTACAAGTCCTCGGCGCGCGGCACATTGAGTCGCACCGATGCCTCCTTGTTCATGGCCGTCTCGGGTTTCACGACTTTGAGAACGACCTCGGCGTTAGCGATTTCCTCGTTGTACTTACCCAGTTTCTCGACTTTCTTATTGATGAAGTCATTGAGCTTTTCGGTTGCATCAAAGTGGATGGCATTAATCTTAATTTCCATATTAACCTCCTTTTTTAAGTGCCCGTGGATGGGCGAGTTCATAATTGTGTTGTAGTTCACTCAGTGTCACGTGAGTATATACTTGGGTGGCTGCCAGGCTCTCGTGCCCGAGCAGCTCCTTGACGCTATTGAGTCCCGCGCCATGGTTGAGCATGACGCTGGCAAAGGTATGGCGCAGCACGTGCGGGCTGAGCTTGCCAGTGCCGCCGGCTTGCGCGAGTCCGTCATGCACGACATGATAGACGAGCGATGGGTACAGGGGCTTGCCCCTGGCGGTGACCAGCAGGTTGCCGCACTCGGGGCGCTGCTGGTCGCGCAACGTGCGGTAGCGGTCGATCCAGGCTGCCAACTCGTCGCCGAAGGGCACCAACCGGTCCTTGTCGCGCTTGCCGTGCACCTTGAGTTCCCGCTTGTGGGTATCGACAGCGCTATCCTGCAAGCCGATGAGCTCGCTCAACCTGATGCCGGTCTCGTAGAGGAGCATCACGATGAGCCTGTCGCGCACTTGTTCAAAGTCCTCATGGTCGATGTCGCCGTCGAGCAAGGCGTTGACGGTCTTTTCGCGCACCATGGTGGGCAGCGGCCGTGGGAGCTTGGCCAGCTCGACTTGAGCCGCGGGATTGGCGGTGACGGCACTGATCCGGAGCAGGTACTTGTAGAAGGCCCTGAGTGCCTGGACCCGGCGCCGCAGCGTTGCCGCACAATCGCCCTGTGCTGCTCGCTGCATGAGCCACGACCTGATGTCGCCGGCGGTGACCGATGCCAAATCGACCTGCCTGCCACCAGCAGTCAAGTAGTCCCGCCACTGCAGCAGATCCCGCTGATAGGTATCCACTGTCCTCAATGACAGGTTGCGCTCGTGTCGCAGGTATTGCAGAAAACGGTCAATCGTAGCGTTCATAGGCAGAGCAAACATTACTCGGTGTGTGGCCAGCGGCATGCGGTGCTGCTTAGCGGTGCTAAGTTAGTAACTATTTTTCGTAAATGCAAATTTTGTTCCAAAAAAATATCCAAAACCGAAAAAAACTCTTCCTAACCCGCCCTGACGCGACAATCTGTCACATCGCCACCCACTCCACCCGCCGCCGCATCCACGCACATGACAAACCGACGGGAGCCGCCCCACTATCCCAGTGGTGGGCGGCTCCCGTCATGTATCCTGTGATAAGACAGTCGGTATTACTCCTCGCGGGCACGCAACTGCTGCACGTACTCAGCCTTCATCATCTTCTTGCGGTTGGTGATAGAGGGCTTCTCAAAAGCCTGACGGCTACGCAGCTCCTTAACGATACCGGTCTTTTCGTATTTACGCTTGAATTTCTTGAGGGCGCGCTCGATGTTGTCGCCTTCCTTAACGGGAACAATAATCATAATGAGTTTGTTTTTGTTTTAATTGTTTTGTATTTTGTTATTAAATTTTGAATTATCCTCACTGGATTTGCGGCTCGATATGAATACCGCATCGCTGGCGAGCCACGTGCCTGGCGATGCAATAAGCGGGTGATATGTACTGACAATCAATCTCTTAAAGTGGTTTAACCAACCTCCTTTCGATTTTTAGCGCCGCAAAGTTACATAATTCTCTATTCTCCCACAAGCATTTTTTTGAAAAATATTTAAAAAGAATAAACGCTGCGACTTAGCTTCTACCCTGACAAAAGGGGCGGGGCGAGATCGAAAACGCCGCGACATAGCCGCGGCGCACTTCTACCCTGGCAAAAGGGGCGGGGTATCTTCTTATCTCTTGCGGTTGCGCACTGAGCGTATGCCACTGTTCACGGTCTGGGTGCTCGTCTTGGGCTTGCGCTCCTTGATTTTGGTCTTCTTGGCTTTGGACTTGGTTTCCTTCTTGGTGGCCCTGGATTTGCTGCCGCGCTTGGTGGTGCGTGTCACCTTCTCCTCGCCATCACTGGCGGCTTCGCCCTCAACAGTCTCGGTCCCTTCCTCGCCCTCAGCGAGCTCGCCTTCGGCCTCAGCTCGGGCTTTCTCCTCGGCCTCGGCCCGTGCCTGCAGCACTTCGAGCGAGGGCACCCACAGATCTTGGTTGAAGCTGCGCAACCTCTGCTCGATGCTGTCCTGGGCATGCTTGTAGGCCTCGTCTTCGGGATACATCTGCCTGAGCGACTGGTTACGCAGATTCTTGGTCTTATAGATCTCGCCGGTGTACATGTTCAGCTTGAAGAAGTCATCGATGCTGTAACGGGCCAGGTTGTTGTCATCGTCGGTGAAGATGTACTGCTTGGCCATGTAGGGACGGATGTCGTTGAGCTTGACCCAGAACATGGGATACTTGACCGCCTCGCCGCCATAGTCGTCCATGCGGTGAAGCACGGGGCAGAGCGCCTCGACGCGTGCCTTCATCTGGTTGCTACGGGTATCAAACTCCCACTTCTCGATGATATAGTAGCTGAGCACCTCGTTGCTGGGAATGTCGGCGTTCTCAAATTCATAGAGAGGGTTCTTGACGGTGCTGCCCTTGGCCTCTGTGTAATAGATGTGGAAACGGTCCATCATCTCGCCCACCTTGATCTTGAACTCGTCGGTGAACATCTCGCGGCCATCCAGATACTCATAAGCCGAGATCTGTCCCTTGGCAAGCAGACGCATGATGATGAAGAACAGGTTCTCGCCATCGGCGTTGGGCTCCTCGGGATAGTACAGGGCGGGGTTCTTGTCCTTGGTCAGGTCGATTGAGCGGTAGATGACCTTCATCCACTGCAGGTCGGCATCGCTGGGTTCTCTCACCTCATAGAAAGACTGCTGGCGGTCGGTGATGCCGTTGTTATCAGCTTTCTTGCCACGGTTGCGCTGCGAGCTGCTGCTGCGAGTAACTTGAGAGCCGCCTTGCTGCTGAGCGCCTGACCCAGCCTTGCTGACACTGGAGCCGCTGGAGCGCGTGGTGCTACTGCCAGCCGACCGAGTGACCTTGGGCTGGTCTTCGCCTCCGTTGGCGTTCTTGAGTCCAGGACGGTCCTGTGCGCTGGCGCCGGTGGCAAGAGCGATAAGCGATACTGCAATTATCAATCTGAGAGTTTTCATATTCTTGTTGGTCTATTATTATCGTTAGTTCACAATCACGTCGATAGCGGGAATGTCGCGGGTAATGCCATCGGGTCCGGTGGCCTTGACCCGCGTGATGAGGAATCGCTTGCCGTGCTGCAGGCGGCGGATAGCCGTCTTCTGGCGCTCGGAGAATTGCGACCCATTGGAGAGCTCAGGGATACCGTTGCCCATCGAGTCGAAGATGACCGTCTCGAACGACACGACCTTGTAGTCGATGTTCAGAATATCGTCATCGATAGCGGCATCGAGGCCGGGAGCAGCCAGGAGCAGAGCCTTGGAGAAGGGCTTGCCGCCCTTGTATCGTGCAGGCTGGCCGTTAGCATCCTTATAGGAGATGAAGGGCAGCGGGTCGGGTAGTTTGCGCACCCTGAAGGTGGTGCTGCCCACGTTGGTGCGCTGTCCGTCCATCTCGGCGGTGACCGAGATAACACACTCGGCACCGACCTTGCTGGGATGTGCTATCCAGCCGTCGCCGCTCTTGGTGAGCGAGCCGTTGGTCATCGAGGCGCTGATGCTGCCCTGGGGCACACCAGGCACTGCGATGCTGATGGGGTTGTTGATACCGGCATAGAGCACGTTCATCATGGTGGCGCTGATGGTTGCCAGCGGATCGATCACGGTGTAGCTCGACTTGAAGTCGCGCCGGGTGATGCTGCCATCACGACCGAGGACTTCGATCCATCCCGAGTAGTCATAGGTGCCCGCCTTGCTCGTTCCGACCTCATACAAGCCATTGCTGTTGGCCAACCGGCTGCCGTTGACATAGACGATAGGGCGCTGGGTGGTGTCGATAGCCGCAAGAACGATCTGTGCGCTGTACTTGGTGCCTCGCATCACGATGCGCGAGTCGGGCACGACAAAGGCATTGACCAGGTTGACGCGCAGGTCGCCCAGGTCCACGTTGGTGAGCATCTGGTTGAGGACCTCACCCTCGGCATAGCGGACGTCGTTCTGAAGCTTGGTGAGCAGGGTAACAGCGGCGATGGTGGGCATGTTGTCGAACATGGTCTCCTCCCACGACTTCTTGCTCATCTCCTCGCCACGCACCTTGGGCGGAGCGGTCGACAAAGCCGACTCGAGGTTCTTGCGTTTCTCGGGATCCTCGAGAAATGAGGTCATGAATTGCCGGTACTGGTCGATGCTGACTCTGAGTTTCTTGCCCTGTCCCACGGAAGGAGCGAGCATGACCTCGCTGGCCGCATCCAGGTTATCGCGGTTGCGTATGTTGGAAACATCGGCGTTCTCCGGGCCGTCGGCATGACGGACAATATCGAGCTTGAGAGAGTCGATGTAGCTATAGAGCTTATCGGTAGCTTTGACCACCTCGGTCGCCTTGTCGAGCCAGATCTTGCCCTTCTCGGGGTTCTTCTCATTGAAGGCCTGGAGCTGGGCATATAGCGACTGGTTGCGCGCCGTGATGGTTCGATTAGAGCGAGTCAAGCCGTCCTCGACCTGGCTGAAGCCGTTGAGCACGTCGCTCGACACGTTCAGGGCGAGCATGGCCGTCAAGACGATGTACATGAGGTTGATCATCTTCTCTCGCGGCGACATGCGGTTGACGCTCTTATTTTTTGAGGTTGCCATCTATTATCTTCTCTATATCGTTTCTTTTTTCTAAAAAACAGGATAGGTTCAATCGGTGAATGTGGTCATGCCTGTTCGTCGGGCACGAGGGCGTCAAGCGTCCTGGTCGTTATTGTCGGGGTCGATACCGGGCATGCCAGGCATGGGCCGGTACATGTTGACGGTCATGGCCTTGATCATCTTCTCATAGACGCTGTTAAGCTGCTTCATGTATCGGGCCATCTTCTCGGTCTCGTCGCAGTAGTGCGCACTCTCGGCAGCGCTCTTCTCATACATGTCGCGGATGTCCTTGAGGCCGCGGTTCACGCGGTCGATGTTCTCGAGCTGCGAGGAGATGCTCTTGAGCTGGATCTCGTAGATGGTGTTCAGTCCGCTGATGTTGTGGTTCAGGGCCTGCATCTGGTCCACATAGCCTGTGGAGCTCTCGGTGATGTTCTGGCTGTTGTCGGTAATGGCGCGATAGCTGCCCAGCAAGGTCTCGCTAACCTCGTTGAGCGCGGTGGTGGTGGCCTGGAGCTTCTGCATCTGCTCGCTGATGCCTGCCATCTGGCTCAGGTACTGCTGGGTGGCATCGGTCAGTTCGGCCATGCGCGATAG
Source organism: uncultured Muribaculaceae bacterium (assembly GCA_964628205.1). GTDB lineage: Bacteria > Bacteroidota > Bacteroidia > Bacteroidales > Muribaculaceae > Sodaliphilus. Next base: position 144,899 of record CAZVMM010000003.1, on the reverse strand, counting down.
TTGGTCGCTGGCAGCAGCCATCTTGGCAATACTCTCGCTCAGCGACATGGTATCCTCCTCGCTCAGGTTCACACCCTGAGGCAGTCCCACGGCACTCTTGGCCTCGCTGGCGTCGATGGTGACAGTACCCGACTCATTGCCGCCGGCACCTCCGCCGATGATGATGCCGCCACCGCCGTTGAAGTCGGGGCGATCCTCAGGATTCTTGCTGGCAAGCACGGGGAACACCTCTTCCCAGTGATACTCCTTCTCGGGCTTATCGAATGCCGTGAGGATGAACATGAGCACCTCGGTACCCATACCGATACACAGCAGGGTGTTGCCACCGGGCAAGTGCAGGATCTTGAACAACGCACCCCAAATAACGATTGCAGCACCGATACTGTAGGCGAAGTTGAAAAAACGCTGTCCGCTGTCGCTGGTAAAGAAGCGGCCAAAGCCGGACCTATATTTCTTGATTTTACCCATTTTTACTGATTAAATAAATTGAGTATAAATGAATTGTTTGCTATCTGTTGTGTCAAAAGCGGGAGAGAGAGAGATGGCGCAGCAATGGGTCAATCCTTGCAGCAGTTCTTGCGACGGCCCTTGACCAGGCCCACCTTGGAGCGGACACAGCGGAATCCGATGTAGCTCCTCTGCTCGTTCTGGTATTCCCACATGCGCAGGTCGGCACGGATGTTGTGCACCACGTCCTTCCATGAACCGCCGCGGACAATCTTGCGCGACATCTTGTAGGGGTCCTCCTGAGCCACATAATAGCGGTACTCGGGGTTGATGTCGTCGGTCATGCGGTCGATGCTCTCGGTATAGGCCGTGGAGGTCCACTCGCTCACGTTACCAGCCATGTCATACAGGCCGTAATCGTTGGGCTCGTAGGTTCCCACAGGCGACGAGATGATGTATCCATCCTTAACGTAGTTACCCTCGTCGGGCTTGAAGTTGGCATAGAAGCAACCCTCGTCGACGGTCAGAGGCAGATCGCCCTCCCAGGGGTACTTATTCTTGTTCTTGCCGGCACGTGCGGCAAACTCCCACTCGGCCTCGGTGGGCAAGCGGAAGGGCTCCACATAGATGCTCTGGTCGCCCATCGACTTCTTGAGGAACTCGGTGCGCCAGTGGCAGAAGGCATTGGCCTGCTCCCAGCTCACGCCCACGACGGGATAGTTGTTGTAATTGCCGTTGGCGAAGTACATGCGCACATAGGGCTCCTGATAGGCATTCTCAAAGTCATTGACCCAACAGGTGGTGTCAGGATATATATTAACAATGTAAGTGTTCAGGAAGTCATAATCGCTCTGCAGGGCGCGGGTGATGGTCTGGCGCACGATGCGGCCATCATCGTCAAGAAATGCGGTATCCTTGCTGATGGTGGGGGCGGTATAGTCTACCTCGTGGTCGGTGTTGTAGTCACGGCGCTCGGGATCAAAGCGGTGACGGCGCTTGGCCGCCTCGGTCAGGTTGTAGACCTCGTAGCGGTAATTCATCTGCGAGGCATCGAGCTCCTTGACGCCAGTGATGGGATTGATGCGGTACACGCTCTCGATGGCGCGCTCCTCGTCCTCGCTGGGGTTCTTCCAGGGGATGGACTTGCTCCAGTCGAGATGGGGCTTCACAGGGTTGCCCTCCTTGTCCTCCTCGATCTTGAACTCCTCGTTGCCGCCATAGGCGGGATCGGCCAGTCGCTCACGGATAATCGAATCACGCACCCAGTAAACAAACTGCTTGTACTTGGAGTTGCTCACCTCCATCTCATCCATCCAGAATGCGTCGACCGACACGCCATGGGCTGTCGAGTCAATTCCCCAGACGGAGTCGCGCTCGTTGGGCCCCTCGCGCATCGATCCCACATCGACAAGCACCATGCCATAGGGGGTTGTCTCGTTAAACACGGTAGCACCGACACCGGTTACCTCACCGCCGGCACTGCCGCCCTTGCGAACCGAGCTGCACGACACGGCCGCCACAGCGACCAACAGTATCAAAAATAGTTGTTTCATATCCTTACATTAAGCGTACGCTTTTTTGTTTGTTCTTGTTCTTCTCGCGGTTGTCCAATTTCACATTATATGTAACAAAGACCTCATGGCTGCCAAATGTGGCCTTGCTGATGGCCGACACCGGATAATCATAGGAGTAGCCGATATAGGCGTCCTTGAGGTTGACGCCGATATAGGCCGTCACGGCATCCTTCCAGCGATAGGCCGCACCAATGTTGAGCATGCGGTTATAGCGGACAACGGCTGCCACCTGGGCCGTCCAGAACTTGGCATCGGTGGCAAACATGCCAGAGGGTTGTATTTCAAATAACGAATTATTGATAGGAATATTGCCACCACCCATCAAATAATAAGTGCGGCTCACGTTAAACTCATAGAAGTCGATAGCTTCGCGCGAGGCCTTCAGCTCGATGCTCGGCGAGGTCACGTGGGTCACCGAGAAGCCAGCCCAGTAGCGTGGCGCAGAGAAGTAGACGCCCACGTTGGCGTCGAAGGCCGTTCCTGACACATTCTGCTTGGGGATGGCCTCGTCGTTGCCCTGATGCGCATCGTCCTCGGGCATGATGACCTCATTGCCACGGAAAATCTGGGAGAAGATGCCTGGCTGGATGCCCACGCTGAGGGTCTTGCGGCCAAAACGGCGCTTCCATGCAATCTGGGCACCGATGCGCGTGTTGGTATACAGACCGATACGCTCATACTCGGCCTTCAAACCCACACCCCAGCGCTGTTCCAGCAGCTTGTAAGGCATGTCGGCGGTCAGGAAGAAGTTCATCGGGGCATGCTTGAAGTCCACCCACTGCATGCGGCTGCCCAGCGTCAGGCGGATAATGTTGTCGTCACCGGCCACCGCGGGGTTGTAGTAGGTCTTGCCGACCCAGAAATGGGACATGGCAGCATCGGCCTGGGCCATTGCGCTAAGTGTCACAACGGCAGTGATTGCCATTGTGACCATCAGGCGCTTTATGTCATGCAAGTTTACTGTCATCAACTTGTTGCCGTGAAAATCCATTTACTCAAAAAAGAAGGTGACCACCACCATATTACTCTCAATCTTGCTGGCGCTCTGGGTGAAGCGGTACAGCTCGGGATTGTCTGCCAGATCGGGGCGATTGCGCTCCAGCAGGTTGTTCAGTCCGAAACAGAACTTGATTTCGGGACACAACTTGAAGAACCGCATGTAGAAGTCACACCCCATGCCCACTGTGAGCATCACGTCGCTACCCTTGAGCTTGATCTGCTCGCTACGGTCCTTGGCCAGGTCGAAGGCATACATCGCGCCCACGGTGAAATAAGGGCGCATGTTGTGATATCGCTTGGCGCTCATCTTCAAGTCGATAGGCAACACGATATAGGTCGACTTGATGTTCTGGCTCTGCTTGTAGTGGCTCTGCTCAGGCCAATCGGGACTGCCCCTGTGGTTCAAGAAGCGCACCACCTTGTTGCCAAAATACAGACCGGGCGACACCCTGAGGTTGAAATGCTCGTGGAGGCGGTAGTCGGCCAGCACGTTCACGCTGAAACCCGGCGAGTTGGCGGGCACGTCGGCATACCACTCCTCACCGTCGTCGGTAACAAAGCCGTTGTTGGTAATGGCGAGATTCTGAAAGTTCATACCTACCGAGAAGCCAAAGTGCAGCGGCTTGGTGTCAGCATAAGGACGGTTCAGAATCATGTCATTGTCCTGGGCATGCACACTCGCGCAGCCCAGCAACAACAGCATCGTCCATACAATATGTCTCAGCTTAGTCAGGTCCATTTACCCTTTATAACGCAATTATCGCCGTGTTATTGCTCAAAATCCAAAAAACTGCTGATAAATCGCGGGGCGGCGGTGCAACCCGGCAAGGCCGTTCCCGCTGGTACCGGCCCCTAAATCACGCGCTTGAACCATGTCGTCACAGGGGCTGTGAAACAGCGGTTTACCACCCACGCCAGGGGCAATGTCAGCGGCAGGCAGAACCATTCCAGCTTATCGTAAATCAGCCAGCCGAAGTGCCCGGCCACAGGCGCTAAATAATAATTAAAAATGTAGAATACGACAAAATGGAGCACATAGATTTCAAAGCTGATGCTACCCAGCCACTGCAAGGGGCGGCACAGAAGCAGTCGCCCGATGGCACCCTCCTGTCCGTTGAGCCACGTGAGTGCCAGCAGGATGCAACCCTGAGGCAGCACCCAGATGAGGACATCCTCCCACGGGCGGAACCAGGTCACCGCAATGTTGGTCAGGATGACTGCGGCCAGCAGCAGGATCGAGCCGACCTCGATAAGCGTCGCGGTCCTATACCCTACCCTGGGATACCGGGACCTGAGAATCAGCAATATGTGATAGATGGTCAGTCCCACCGGGATGTCGACAATGTGGGACAGGGGGCTGACAAAGACCGCTTCGCGGCCGGGCAGGTCCAGCGGATACAGGATAGCGGCCAGCAACAGGGCCAACGCGGCGGCCAGCAATGCCTTGTGCCGCAACCGCCAGTGGAACATCCAGTGGGCGATGGGCGGATGGGCAAAATAGCAGAACAGCAACGCGCTCATGTACCACGTCACGGGATTGATGCCATAGTGCATCTCGTGAACCGGCGACCAAGCCTGGAGCAGCAGCGCACTCAGTGTGACCTGGGTCCAGTTGATGACGCGCGTGGTGTTGAGCACCAGGAAGATGAGCAGTAACAGCCCCACCGAGTTGAGCGGATAGAGCCTCATGGCATGATTCAAGACAAATCGCCTGTACTTCTTGGCATTAAGCTCGTCGAAAGGGTGATGCATCGCCAGCAGGAAGGTGCTGGAGATAAAGAAAAACGTCACACCCGTCACGGCGATGTTCCACGTCCAGCCCACGCCGGCATGAAACAGCACCACCGTCAACGCCATGAGACCTCTCCACGAATTGATTGTCTTGATCTTGATCATTGGAAAAAAGAACGGTTTGCCAGCGCACTGATAGCGGATGGCGGCGCGAAATTACAAACAATTGTCGAAAGAAGATGTAAAAACTCAATAATTTTGTAACTTTGCAGCCGCAACAAAACAATGACTAACGGCGAAGATAACAATAAGGCTAAAAGCAGGAGTTCCAAATTCCTGAAGGACATAGGCATTTACGCCATTGGAAACATCGGCTCCAAGATCATCACGTTCTTGATGGTGCCGATGTACACCTACTTTATCCACGACACGAGCGACTTCGGCTACTACGACTTGTGCTTGACGGTGTGCCTGCTGCTCATGCCGTTTGTCACTGTGCAGCTTCGCGACGGCGCGTTCCGGTTCCTACTCGACTGTGATGATCACACGCAGCGCCAGCGCATTGTCACCTTTGTCTCCCACACGATGGTCACGACGATTGCCGTGTCGTGCATCATCGCCTTGCTGATGGCGATGCTGACCAGCATCCAGTATCTGGGCTATGCGTTGGGTCTGCTCATCGCCATGTCGCTGCAGGAGGTCTATTCCCAGGTATTCAGGGGGTTAGGCAACAACCGCGCCTTTGTGACCGTGGGCATCCTCTCGGCACTGGGTATCGGCTTGTTCAGCATCCTGTTTGTCGCTGGGCTGGGTTGGGGCATCAGGGGCATCTTCCTGGCCAATATCATCGCCCGTGTGCTGGCACTCGCCATCGTCGAGGCCCGCGTGCGGCTCATCACCCGCCACACCCGCTGGCACCTGAGTGCCGGCAAGGTGGGTCGCGACATCCTGCGCTACACTTTGCCCCTGCTGCCAGGTTCGCTGTGTTGGTGGCTCACCGGCAGCAGCGACCGCCTGTTCATCACCCATTTTCTGGGTTTGGACATCAATGGTGTGTATGCCGTTGCCATCCGTTTCACAGGCATTATCAACACGCTGGCCATCATCTTCTACCAGGCGTGGCAGGAAACAGCCATCCTGCAATACAACAGCCCCGACCGCGACCGCTTCTTCTCCAAGATGTTCAACAGCTACATCTTCCTGCTGGGGATTATCCTGGTGGGATATGTGTTTATGCTTAAGGTCAACTACGGGTGGCTCGTAGCCAGCGAATACAGCGAGAGCCTCAACTACATTTACCCGCTGGCGTTGTCGGCGATGATATTTGCCCTGGCGGCATTCTTTGACATGGGCTACCAGTGTGCCAAGGACACCCCGCGCACACTGCCCGCCATTATCCTTGCCGCCATTGTTAACGTGGTGCTGAATTTCGCCCTGATCAAGCCGCTTGGCGTTTATGGCGTGATTGTGACCCAATTAGTGACCTACATGGTACTGTTCTTCTATCGCTGGCATGACATGAAGCGCTATTTTGTCCTCAAGATCGACAGGCGCGTCCTCGTGCCCATCCTGCTCACGCTGGCAAGTTTTGCTCCCTTCTACATGAGCTCCAATATGTTCCTGGACATGGCATTCATGGTCATTGCCATTGCCGTGATGGCATGGGTATGCCGCTATGAGCTGCAAGAGCTGGTCATATCAAAATTGACTAAAACCACACACTAGACAAAATAATTGTACACTTTCCGCGTTTTGATAGTAATTATGCTATTTATCTAATAACAACCGTATGAAATCAAGATTACTCATAATGCTGATTGCAGCGGTAACGTTGTTGTCATGCACCTCCACCAAGAATAACAACTTGGCGTACTTCAAAGACCTGGGAGCCAACGAAAGCGGCACACTGGCCAACCCCCAGGGCAGCTATCCCATCCTTATTCAGCCCAACGACGAGCTGGTTATCGCGGTCACGTCGGCCGTTCCCGAGGCCACCGCGGCCTACAACCTGCCGATGGACAACCCCGCCACGCGTGGCAACCTGCGCCAGATGACGCAGCCGCGCACCCAGACCTACATTGTTGACAGCCAGGGCTACATCATGATGCCCGTCCTGGGCCGCATCTACGTCAACGGCAAGACGCTGGGCGATATTTCCAAGGAAATCACCGCTATGGTAGCCCAGGATGTCAAGGACCCCTACGTCCGTGTGGATATCGTCAACTTCTCGGTAGACGTCATGGGCGAGGTCAAGAGTCCCCAACGCGTGTACACAGGCAGTGAGCACTTCACAGTGCTCGACGCGCTGTCGCAGTGCGGCGACCTGACTGAGTATGGCAAGCGAGACCGCGTGTACGTTATCCGCACCGAGGAGGGCAAGCGGACATATCATCGTCTGGACCTGACCAACAGCGAGGTGTTCAACTCCCCCTTCTTCTACCTCAAGCAGAACGACGTGGTGTATGTGGAGCCCAACCAGATACGCATCGACAACTCCAAGTACAACCAGAACAACGCCTTCAAGCTGTCGGTCATCTCGACCGTCGTGAGCAGTGTGTCGGTCATCGCATCGCTCATCATCGCTCTCACCCGATAACCCCAACCACACTCAAAAGAACATCATGGCAAAATTCAATACACCTCCCACTGCACAACAAGAGGAACAAATTGTTGACTTCAGTGCCTTTGTGCGCAAGTACAAGCGCTACTGGTGGCTCTTCCTGCTATCGCTCATCGCCTGCATCACGCTGGCTTTTGCCTATCTCAAGCTCGCCAAGCGCGTCTATAATGTCAAGGCCGTGGTGCTTGTAGCGCAGGACGACAACAGCGCTGGTGCCGGAGCCAGCCTGCTCAAGAGCATGAAGCTCATGGGTCAGGGCAGCAAGGTCGATGACGAGATGATCGTGTTCTCGTCCCAGGAATTGTGCACCCAGGTTGTTAAGCAGCTGGGCATCAACCGCAGCTACATCGAGGACAGAGGCTGGCTTAAGCCCGTGCGCGATCACTACAACAGCACCCCTGTCGAGGTCATTGCTCCCGAGGAGATGTTCGACACCCTGTCATCGATCAAGTTCAAGATTGACATCGACAAGGCCGGAAAGGCCAACATCAAGGCCTCCAGCGGCAATGACAAGCTGGCCAACCTGAAGGGCGTGTCCCTGCCCACAACGTTGAAGACGACCTACGGCACATTTGCCATCAAAACCACCGACGACTACCACCAGGGCAAGCCCTGCCACATCACGGCAAGCCTGACGGGTAACCAGATCATGGGAGAACGCCTGAACAAGCGCATCAAGGTCAAACTCGCCACCAAGAAGTCTAACGGCATCAACCTGACCATTGCCGAGAACAACAAGTCTCGCGGCAAGGACATTCTGAACAAGCTTGTTGAGCTCTATAATGAGCGCGGACAACACGAGAAGGACGAGCAGGCCATCAATACCGCCAAATTCATCGACGAGCGGCTGGCGCTCATCTACAAGGGACTGACCAGCAGCGAAGCCGACATCGAATCCTACAAGCGCGCCCACAAGATTGTTGACCCCGAGTTGCAAGTCAAGTCGGCCGTCGCCAAGCAGGACATTTCTGACCGAGCCATCGTCAAGCTGGAGACCAACAAGCAGTTGCTGGGCATGGTCAGGGACTTCGTGAGCAATCCTGCCAACAAGCACAGCTACATCCCCTTCGAGGTGGACTCGAGCGCAGCGTCGGGTTCCATCAGGGCCTACAACAACCTGCTGACCAAGCGCCAGGAACTGGCCCAGTCGGCCAAGGGTGACAACATCGCCCTCAAGCAGATTGACGAACAGATCGAGACCATGCACGCCAATGTGCTCAAGGGCATCAATAGTTCCATCAAGGGCGTTGACGTGCAACTGAACAAGGTGCGCAGCCAGGCCAACCAGACGGCCGGCGACCTGGGCCAAGTGCCCACCCAGGAGCGTGAAGCCCGTGAGCTGATGCGCCAACAGGGCATCCAGAACACCCTGTACACCTTCCTGCTCGAGAAGCGCGAAGAGAACGCACTGGTGCTTGCCGCCACGACGCCCAAGGGTAAAATCGTGGACCACGCCTTTGCCGAGAGCACTCCCATCAGCCCCAACAAGATGATTGCCCTGGCCATGGCACTGATGGCAGGCTTGATGCTGCCCATGCTGCTCGTGTACATGAAGGACCTGTTCACCACCAAGTTCTCCAATCAGGAGGAGCTCGAGGAGATATCCCAGGTGCCCTTCATCGGCCACATCCATCACAACCGTCACAACACCCAGCTCGTGGTCAAGGACGGCAAGACCTCGTCGATTGTGGAGCTGTTCCGCTATGTGCGCAACAACCTGCAGTTCCTGCTCAGCAAGGAGGACGACAAGGTCATCCTGGTCACCAGCTCGGTCAGTGGCGAGGGCAAGTCATTTATCAGCACCAACATCGCCTCGTCGTTTGCCCTGCTGGGCAAGCGTGTCGCTCTGGTGGGCATGGACATCCGTTCGCCCAAGCTGGCTCAGATACTTGACCTAAACGAGATGCCAGGCGTGACCAGTTACCTGTCGCGCGGCGATGTCACGCTGGACCAGATCGCGCAGCCGTGCAAGGAGGTCAATGGCATGGACGTGTTTGTCGGCGGAGCCATTCCGCCCAACCCGTCGGAGCTGCTGCTGGGTGACCGCGTGAAGGACTTCTTCAACGACTTGCGTGAGCACTATGACGTGATTATTGTGGACTCGGCGCCTGTTGCCCAAGTGAGTGACAGCTTCGCTCTGGACAAGTACAGCAACGCCACCGTCTATGTGACACGCGCCAACTACACGCGCCGCAATTTCATCAAGTTCATGAACCGCATCGCCGCCAACAAGCAGTTGAAGAACATGTGCGTCGTGCTGAACGACACCAAGCCCTCGGGTGACAACACCTACGGCTACGGTTACGGCAATACCAAGGAGGACGAGTAATAGCCCGCGGGCAGCACACTATTAGCTGATGGATAGAGCGCTCATATTCGCAACGTTGGCCTTCGCGCTGGTGTTTTTCATCGGGCGTGAGGGCAACCGTTTGACCCGTGAACGCTTGTATGAGATTATCATTGCCATCTACACGTTCTCATGCAGCTTTGTGCTCATGTACCTGCCGATACTCAAGGGCGACGGCGAGCCATGTGGCACCTTTGGCACCGGCCTGTCGGTCTGGCCATTCATGGCATTCATTGTGCTGCTCATCTGGATTGTCGCCCGGGAGAAGCAATGGAGAATCAGGCGTCCCAACCTGTGGCTATTCTTCATCTTTTCGGCTTACGCCATCTACACGCTCGTCAACCCATTTAACATGGCGCGTCGGCAGTCGCTTGTCGAGGTCAGCTATCTGCTCTCCTTTGCCGTGTTCATTTACCTGTTTGCCAATAGTTTTTCTGTCAAGAGTGTCGTCCGTGGCATCTATATGGGGCTTGCGGCGACAGTCATCCTCCACTTTATCCTGGCCATCTGCTACCCCGTGCTGGGCATGGAGTCGGTCGTCAAGCTATTTGACAACGAGGCCGCAACCCGCAGTGAGGAACGCGTGGGTGCTGTGGGCACCATGGGACACCCCAACGTGTTAGGAACCTACGTATCCTATTATTTCACCTTCTTTGTCGCCTGTTTTTTCACGGCTTACAAGCGGCGCGAGAGCGCCTTGTTTGCCGCAATGGCGTTTATTGTGATCATCCTGAGTGCCAGCCGCAGTGCCCTGATGGCATCGGTAGTGGCGCTGGTGGGCATCGTGGTGTTCTACGTCTATCGCCGCTACAAGTTGCTCAGTTTCCAGAGTATATTGAAAGGCATTATCCCGCTTGGCATCTTTATCGCCCTGTTGTTGACCGGACCGCTGAGTTTCCTGTTCAGTGACGTTGAAGACCTGGACGAGATGACCACCTCGCGCCTGATGCACTACTATTGCGGCTACGAGATATTCCAGGACCACCCCCTGGTGGGCGTCGGCATGAATTCCCACCTTGTTTATCTCGTTGAGAACAGTTCCGCAGTGATGCTTGAACAAGTGTTTGACGCCGCCGACATCTGGCAACCCGAGGAATTCATGTTCACCAATCCCATCCACAACATCTGGATCATCCTGATTGTGGAACTTGGGCTTATCGGTTTCCTGCCCTTTCTTGCATTTGTCATCTGGTATATAGCTACCTTCAAACGACGAACGCACCAGTCCCAGAACCGCTACTATAACATCTTGAACATATCCGGGCTGGGCGTCATCTTCTGCTGGCTCATACAGGGCAGCAGCGACTGGGCGCCTCTCACGCCACAAGTTTTGAGTCTGTCGCTCATGTTCCTGGCCCTGTCGCTCAACAGCCACTATGCAGCCGAGGTGCATCCCGAGTTTGAAACCGTAGAGACATCAAGACGCCGCCTTGCACAAGAGAGCCAAGACGAGGCCGTCGAAACCGAGAAGTCCCTCAAGCCCCAACTCTCATGAGACAGGAAGGGCAGCACATATTGTTTCTCGCTACCGAGTATGCGGCAGGCATGAGGCCCTATGCCAATGCCATTATCCGCACCCTGTGGCGACCTGGCGACCATATCCTTGTCGTTGCCAAGGAAGACAGTGTCAAGCACGACTTTGACGGCCTGCCCACTGATACCATCACATGGATTGATTATCCGACCACGAAGTTCAACAAATTGGTTTTCAGGTTCAAGCCAACCCTCCTGGTCCGGGAGATTGAGCGTCTTGTAACCGATCAGGAGCTTCAAGTCATCTATTGCCTCACCGGTGAACTCGTCCTGGCAAGAGCCATCAAGCGCCTGCAACGCTTAGCCCGCCTGCTATATACTGTGCATGATGCCGTGGGGCACGACTCCAAATTTGAGAATTGGGTATCATGGCTCAAGCACAGAATCCTGGTCCAAGGCCCACAACAACGCATCATCAGCCGCACGCAGTGCCAAATCACCAACAGCAAGGAGCAGCTGCGGCAGATCAAGGAGCGGTTTCCTTATCACAAAGTCTATTATGCACCGTTCCCATCTCTCGTGACCGACGAGATTGCCCACGGTACCGCATCTTCACCCGAGCTCAAGGACGTGAACCGAGAGTACATCCTCTTCTTCGGGAACGTGCAATTATACAAGGGCGTGCACCTGCTCTACGACGCCTATCTTGCCCACCCCGAGCTACAGCGCAGGCCTCTGGTAATCGCGGGGTCGGGTTACATCTACTTCAAGCAACGCCACGAGGGGAAAGGCCATATCGTCTTGATCAACCGCTATATTGATGACAGCGAGCTGAAGGACCTGTTCACTCGTGCAGCCGTAGTCGTTTACCCTTACATCTCTGCTACCCAGAGCGGGGTCACCAGTATCGCCAGCTACTTCGGCAAGCCGATGGTATTGAGCGACCTGCCCTTCTTTAAGCAAACCTGCGAAGGCCATCACGGCATCGAGTTCTTTCCCGCGGGCGACAGCGAGGCGCTTGCCGCAGCGATTGAGCGAGCGCTACAAGCACCTCAAGCCAGCACACGTCCCCTCTATGACAGCCAATATTCCGCCGAAGCCCTTTGCACTACCCTCAACGCCATCATCAATCAGCTATAACAACAAGAGGCTGTTGCAAAACCCTTTGTCTCTTCCTCTAATCGGCCTAACGGCCGAAAAATTAAAGGTGACTTCTATAAATTAGCTTGACATGGATTTTGGTTTATTATTGAGCAGATTTTGATTTAGCTTCGCAGCAGCATAGCGAGCTATGGTGCAAGAAGATAAGGTAAAAGATGCCAAAAAGAAACAAAATACTGTCAACATAAATAATTCACATTTTGGTAATTTATAGAAGTCACCTAAACAAAAATCAAAAGTATAATAGATTCAAGTTTCTAAAGTAACTGCGCCACTTTAAAAACTTGAAGAAAACGGATGACGGAAAACGGATGACGGATGAGAACACCCGGGGTTTTGCAGGTGACCCGCAGTACCCACCCCCCAATTAGATGTGACGCCACTGTATCATGAGCTTGATGAATTATTTGTAATTTTTTGTCTTTTTTCTTCCTGTATTTCAATAAAATTCACTATATTTGTCACATCTTATTGGATAACCAGCTTTTAAGCAAATAATTATTAATTTAATAACGTTTCTCAAAGATGAAAACTAAATTACTTTACCTGAAGATTCTCGCCCTCGTGGCGTGCATGATGAGCGCCCTCGGCGCTACCGCCCAACAGGCCTATGCCTGCTACACGCCGGAGAACACCACGCTGACGTTCTACTACGACAGCCAGCGCAGCAGCCGCACGGGCACGACCTACGACCTGAACACGGGCGCCACCGATGTCGGTTGGGACGCCGATGGCACCAAAACCAGTGTGACCAAGGTGGTCTTTGACCCCTCGTTCGCAGGCGCCCGCCCGACGACCACCTACGATTGGTTTTATAGCATGAGGAATCTTGAATCCATCACGGACCTGAGTTACCTAAACACCAGCGAGGTCACCAATATGGGTTTCATGTTCAGTGGCTGCGAAATGCTTACGAGCCTTGATGTGAGCCAATTCAACACGTCCAAGGTGACAGAGATGGGCTGGATGTTCTTCGGCTGCTCCAACCTGACAACCGTCTATGTGGGTGAGGATTGGAGTACTGAGGCCGTGATGAACTCCACACAAATGTTCGAATATTCCACCAACCTCGTGGGCGGACAGGGCACGACCTATGATGCCAACCATGTGGACAAGGCCTATGCCCACATCGACGGCGGCCCGAGCAACCCGGGCTACTTCACCGAGAAGGGTGGTGCCTTCCTGCGTGGCGACGTGAACGGCGACGGCGAAGTGGCTATCGGTGATGTGTCGGCCCTGATCGACTACTTGCTTACGGGCGATGCCACGGGCATCAATCTGGAGAGCGCCAACTGCAACAACGACAGCGAGGTCAGCATCTCCGATGTTTCGAGTCTCATCGACTTCCTGCTCAACGGCACCTGGTAATGCTCGTGGAATAGAGATTAGTAAGCATCCGCATTCCGTCTCGCTGGAGTGCGGATGCTATTTGTTCGCAGCCGTTCGGGGGATTGATTTGTGGGATTGGCAAATAAACATTACCTTTGCGTTTCAGTCTAACGAAAAAAAAACGAGGGAGGATTGACAATGAAACGATTCTACAAATACTATCTTTTTCTCGCACTGTCTTGCATGAGCGTCATGCTGGCACAGGCCCGCAGCATCAGCATCAACGTCAACACCGTCAAGGGTGACCTCACGATGCAATTGCGGTCGATGTGCAACAGAGCCACCTATAACGATACGGTAGTTCTCAACTTTGGCAAGGGAGCCGTTACCATCGATGGCACCCTAGAGCTCAAATGCCATGTCGTCATCCAGGGCGCAGGGAGCAAGGAATCCACCATCATTCTCGATAACGGCCATGACCGCAACGGTTCCAAGGCCTTTACCGATGACACCTTCTTTAAGGTGTACGGCACCTTGAAGAACCCCGTCACGCTGTCCGTCAGCGATGTCACTTTCAAGCTCAAGGAGCACAAGGGCATCTGGTGGCAAGACAGTCGGGACCAGTATGCTGTCAAAGTTTATCATGCCAACCGCGTCGACATCCACGATGTGGAAAGCTATATGCAAAATGCCAAAATCACCAACTTTGACCTGCATGTATGCTCCAATGTGACAGTCAGTAACTGTATCATCAGCAACTACAATAACTGCCTGATTGGTGGGTGCGTGTGGGTGCGCGGAGAGATGGACAACATCCATATCAAGAACAACAAGTTCTACAAGTACGGAAAGGACGAGGTTGTGGGCATCTTTGACCGGCTCGTTGACCACACCAAAGGCTATGTGCGTGGCGTTGCAACCCGCACCAACATCTTTATTGAAGACAATGAGTTCCACTACGGTTACAACGGCAAGGACAAAGACAGTAACGCACACAACCAAACAAGCCTCACCCTACAGACCGATGGCAAGAAGAGCTCGGACAAATGCACGACACGCAACTTCCACGTGAGAGGCAACAAGTTCTTTATGGAAGACCTGACTACACGCTGCATGTATATCAGTTTCGATCCCGCCGATGAGCATGAGGACATCTATATCGAGGACAATCAGATCATTAACGAAGCCATCAGTAGCACCGATAGATACTACCGCCAGGATATCGAGGTGAATGATTTGAGTTCAAGTAAGGATGCGATCCACATTACCGGCAACACAGTCCTCAACAAGAACCTGGTATTAACACCGTCAGGGTCACAGGGCTATAGTTTCCTGCTCATACAAGGGGGGAAGGTGGACCTGAAAGGCAATAAGCTTGTCAATGTGGTGACCTCAAATCCGCTGAATGGCAAGAGCACCGGCATGCAAGTTGTGTGGTGCGGAGCCCAAGGCGGTGAGGTCACGATGCAAGACAACGTCTGCAAGGGAATCATGTGCATCGCTTACGTCGGGGCAGGAAATGGCACCAAACAGTTCACACTCAATGCCAACAACAACTACTTTGAGGGTGACACAAGAGTCTATTGCCACAAGATTGAAGAGCTGAACATCAACTTCACAGCCAACACGTTCAAGAGTAACAACATGAACTTTTTCCTGCAGGAGTTTGCCTCCAGGGGCACAGTCGTGTTCAATAACAACGACGTGACGGTCACCACGGGTGACGGCCGATTCATGACACACTGGTCCGATGTCTCGACCGACAAGATGAAGTTTGAACGGCTAGAGGTAAGAAACAACGTGTTCCGTGGCGTCAAGGGCGAGCAGGACATGTTCAAGAAGATCACGAATGTGAAAAAACGCAGCCTGCGCTCTAACCGTTATGACAAGTAACCCATCAGTCATGAAGGAACGAATCCCGCAACTGGATTACCTGAAAGGCATCTTCATTCTGCTGATGGTGACCTTCCACCTCTCGCTCACCGAGCAGACTTATCCAGTGTTGTGCAAGGCGGTCTATACCTTCCACATGTCGGCATTCCTCATCATCTCGGGCTATCTGGCCAATGTGGAGAAACAGCCTGCGGAGTTCGCACGTTCTGTGCTGCGTCTCGCGGTGCCCTATGTGCTGTTTGAGTCACTATACATTCTGATGGAATACCTCATCGGCGGCAGCCTGGGAGCGCACAACGCCATCGGACAGCTCACAGCCCCCGATTTTGTTGTGAGAATCGCCACCCTGCCCACGGGGCCATACTGGTATCTGCACACACTGGTCATCGGCATGACCGTCTATTGGCTCATCTACCGCGTGCTTAGGCTACAAGGCATTGGGGGCCTGGCAGTAATGGGATTGACCCTGTATGGCTGCTCACTGGTGATTGAGGGGCTGGACTGGAGCAATGTCATCTATTTCCTCATCGGAGTGTTCATCATGCGCCTGGGCAAATCCTTCCTCGAAGTCATCACCCCGTCGTGGTTAGCATTGATGCCCCTCGTGGTCCTGTTCTGGTTCCCGGCCAATTATGAGCGCGGATCGCTGGCAGGCATCGCCATCACAGTACTTGTCATCAGCCTGCTACTTGCAGTTTATCCTCACTGCCTCAGGGCAGCCCGGGACGTGTTATGCCATGTGGGACGCAATTCACTGGCCATTGTGGTGTTCTCGCCCATCTTCACGGTTCTCACCAAACAGGTTTCACCCTTGTTCGACTTTGATCCCACAGCCGTGTGCTTCACGATTGCATCACTGGCACTTGTCGTAGCGGCATGCTTGGGATGTGCCTGGCTGTCAGACCGGCTGGCACTAAGCCGATTGGTTTTTTTCAAGAAAGACTTTTACAGTCCCTATCGTCATGTCGCGTGAGACGCCTGCCAGGAAGTGCCCCTCCCCCGAAATGAGCGAGTGGCGATGTGGTGGTGTGCGCTTTTTTTATTAATTTTGCATCGCTACACGAACATCGAGCATGAAGATTCTGATCATTAACTGCATCCTCTCTACTGCTGAGCATGGGATCATCAAGCGCAAGGAGTCCATCAGCGATTGCATGATCAGTAACTTCGCACGCGGTTTTGTGGAGTTGGGCCACCAAGTCACGCTGCTGGCATCGCAGGAGTTCAAGCCTACAGGCGAGGACAGGGATCTGCCCTTTGAGGTCATCTACTTCCCATCGCGGTTGCCCCGGTTATTCAAGCCCAGCCTCCTGCCCTGGCCACGGGGACTGCACAAGTGGCTGAAGTCTCACGCCATGGCCTACGACCTGGTTATCGCCAGCGAGTCGTTCCAGATAGCGACGCTCATCGCCGCCCGAGTGTGCCCATCGCGATTGCTCATCTGGCAAGAGATGGACCGCCATCAGCGGTTGTTGCGCCAGCTGCCCTCTCGCCTGTGGCACAGCATGGTGTTGCCACTGTTCATGGGCCAGATCACCATTGTGCCCCGCAGCGCACCCGCCAAGCACTTCATCGCTCAGTACAGTCATCACGTCAGCGATGTGATTGTTGACCACGGCACGGATGCCCACACCCTCTACCCCAGCGACGAACACGACCAGGCCTTTATTGTGGTTTCGCAACTGGTAAAACGCAAGCGTGTAGACAGGATTATCACCAAGTTTGCCCAACTCGTCGCTCATGAAGGCTACCGCAACTATCGTCTGGACATCATCGGAGAGGGCGACCAGCGGCACGAATTGGAACAATTGACGGCCACACTGGGCCTCAAGGGCAAGGTCGTGTTTCACGGCTTCATGCCACACGAGCAACTGGCCATCCCGTTGAGGCGCTCCCTGGCGTTGCTTGTCGACACCAGCAATGACCTCAACATGGTGACCATCGCCGAAGCCATCACCAGCGGCACCCCCGTGGTCACCAACACAAGGCCCTCGACGGCATCGTTCATCGCTGCCAACAGGTTGGGGGTAGTCAGTGACAATTGGGACGAAAACGACCTCATCTGGGTCATAGATAATTATGACGCGCTGCATGCAGCATGCGTCGAGCAGGGCCGGGAATTGACCAACGTGGCATGTGCCCGCAAGATGATAGCGATTCATCCCGCTGACAACTGATCTGATTACACGATAATTATTCATTATTCCGCGTTCAATTAGTTTGATTTCGTGTAATTAGCATTAGCCCCGCAGGGTTCGGGCCAACAGCTATATCATCGCCTTTATTAATTCACTCAGGGCAATAAAAGCCCTCAAAATCCGTTAATTATTTAGGGAACCGTTAAATGGCCTTAACAATGAGAACACGTGTATTCACTTTCCTGTTCATGGCAGCCCTGTTCATCTCGATGGCAGGGCAAGGTTCACTGCGTCCCCGCGGAGACGTGAACTGCGACTGGGAAGTGACCATTGCCGACCTGAACACGCTGCTCGACTCCGTAATGGGCGGGACAAAGTATCATCGTTTCTATACCTATGCTCTCGACATCAATAATGACGAGGAAATCAGTATTGCCGACATCAATCTGCTGCTCGATGGTCTGTTGGGAAGCGAACTGCCCCCCATGCTCACTTTCTCTGAAACCTTGCCTGTGCTCTATATTAACACCGAAGGCCACCGCGACATCGTCAGCAAAGAGGAATACTTGCACGCCGACTGGTGGCTGGACAATATGGGTATTGACGAATTTGAGTCTATCGGGTCGGCCGAGGCACCCCTTGGCATGCAAATCAAGGGGCATGGCAATTCCACATGGCTAAACAACGGCAAGAGGCCGCTGAGGCTCAAACTTGACGAGAAGCAAGAGATGCTTGGCATGCCGATGAGCCGCCACTGGGTATTGCTTGCCAACATCGGGGACTGGCAGGGGAAGGTCAGCGAAGCGCTACCTTTTGAGATTGGCCACAGAATGGGAATGTCGTGGAACCCGAGGCTAGAGCCCGTCGAAGTGGTGCTTAACGGACAATACATGGGCCTGTACTTCCTGACCGAAAAAATACGGGTTGCCAAAAACCGTGTCAACATCACCGAGCAGGATGAAAATGAGACAGACCCAAACAAGGTGACAGGAGGCTGGCTGCTTGAAATAGACAATTACTTTGACAATCCAAACAAAATCACAATCATGGACGGCAATCTGCAGCCGATATGGTTCACCCCACACTCTCCAGAGATTCCTAACGACGCGCAACGCGACTACATCACCCAATTCCTGAACGCGGCCAACACGGCCATATTCACTCCCGACAAGAATGACTGCACGTGGGAACAATACATCGACGTGGATTCTCTTGCGGTTTTCTACATCATTCAAGAAATTGTCGATAATATTGAGGCCTTTTCGGGCAGCTGCTACATGCACAAGGAACGCGGAGAGAACACCAAACTCGTGTTTGGCCCCTTGTGGGACTTTGGCTGTTTTTATTACCGGGGAAAAGATGGATATGAATTCAATGAATTCATCTACGAGAATGTGCCCAGCTTCAGTAAAGTGAAGTGGATCGACGAGATTGCCAAATTTCCCCACTTCCAGGAGCGTGTCCGGTTTCACTGGAATCATTTCTATCAGGACGTCTATCCACTGATGGATGACTATCTTGACGCTTTTGTCGCCAGAATCGATCAAGCAGGTTTCCGTGACTTCGACCGCTGGCATGATTGGGGCTCGGATTATATTGCCCGGAGACTGAATCTGTATGGAAAGCCCCATTTCCACAAGAAAGTTTCTTGGCTCAACTCCCAGTGGGGCTCATAAGCCGCCCTGAATCACATGACTGACAATGACAACTAACCCTCTGATAATTAAACCAAATGAAAGAATCCAGACTGATACTGATATTGATGGCGGCCATGATGGCGTTCTGCGCCTCATGTGTCCACGAGGGAGGTATCTTGCCCGAGCCCGAGCCACCAGTGCCCGTTGATACCGACACCGTGGTTATCGAGAAAGGAGACTTCTCTGGAACCTTGCCAGTGCTGTTTATCAACACCGAAAACAGTTGTGAGATCGAGAGCAAAGAGGAATATGTCAACGCCGAGTGGTGGCTTGACAACCAGGGGGATGAACGCTATGAGTCCATCGGGTCGAGAGAACATCCGTTGAAAACCGAAATCAAGGGCCGTGGCAACGCCACTTGGACCAATCTGGAGAAGAAACCCTATCGACTCAAGTTTAGCGAGAAACACAAAGTGCTGGGGATGCCTTCTAGCCGACACTGGGTGCTGATGGCAAATGCCGAATACTGGATGGGGCAACTGAATGACGCCCTGCCGTTTGAAATCGGCCGCCGCATGGGCATGGCATGGAATCCGCGCATGCAGCCCGTCGAGGTCGTCCTCAATGGTGATTACATCGGGCTATATTTCCTGACCGAGAAGATTCGTGTCGCCAAGGAGCGTGTGAACATCGTGGAGCAGAACGACTATGAGACCAACCCCACGCGCATCACAGGCGGCTGGCTGCTCGAAATCGACAACTACATCGAGCCAGGCAATATCTCGTTTGTCGAGGGCAACGGTATGCCCTTCTGGGTAACGCCACACACGCCTGAATACTTGAGTCCCGAGCAGCGCGAATACATCACAACCTTCCTCAAAGAAGCAGACCGAGCCATCTATTGCAGCGACAAGAGCAGCACCGAGTGGGAGAAGTATATCGACATCGACTCGCTGGCGATTTTCTATATCGTCCAGGAAGCGGTCGATAATCCCGAAGCCTTCTCGGGCAGTTGCTACATGTACAAGCAGCGGGGCGAGGACACCAAGCTGATTTTCGGCCCGCTATGGGATTGCGGCAGCTCATTCCACCGCTTTGGCTCGACCTACCAGTTTGACGAATACATTTACGAGAACCTGCCCAGCTATTGCCGTTCACGATGGATCAGCGAGATTGCCAAGTTCCCGCATTTCCAGGAACGGGTAAGGTATCACTGGCAGCGCTTCTACCAGAATGTTTACCCCACAATGGACAGCTTCATGGAGGATTTCACGACAAGAATCGAGGCGGCAGGCAACTGTGATCATAAGCGCTGGCCACAATACAGCAGTGACAATATCCCTGCCCGCATGAGGGCATTTGAGAAACCTTGCTTTCACAAGAAAGTCTTCTGGCTCAACTCCCAGTGGGGAAGCGAGGCCAACCCGAATAGCATCCACACCAATGGCGGCATCAAGAAAAGAAATAATTAGGCTTTAGGAGTTTGGCGATGTTAACTCTTAACTGTTCCCGTTGAGGATGGTGTCGATGACCGTGTTGACGTCGGCGATATTTACTTCACCATCAGCGTTGGGGTCGCAGCCTGGAGCATTGACACCACTCGATAGTATCACATCTATCAGCGCATTGACATCGGCAATGTTCACCTCACCGTCGCCATTCACATCACACGCATTACTGAAATCCAGGCCAAGAATCAAGCCAAATTTGTACCAGTAAAAGGCGTCCTTATAAGCAGCCAATGACTGGTTGGGCACATAGAGGGCTGCATCATTATAGTTGGCAAACGCATTCTCACTTGCCATGAATGGCGGTGTCACAGCCTTGCAATAGACCGTGCCGAGCGCAGTGCAGGCCTTGAACAATCCGGCAGGTATTTGAGTCACCTGTGAGCCGATAGTGGCTTGAGCGAGGCTTACACAGCCATCAAAGGCGTTGGCACCCAGTTGGGTGACAGCGTCAGGGATAACGATAGCAGTCAGTGACTTGCAATCGGCAAAAGCACCGGTTCCGATTGATGTCAACCGCTTGGGCAAGTCTATACTGGCCAACGCCTCACAACGATGAAAAGCATCATAGCCAATCAAGGATAGCGATTGGGGCAACTCCACATGTGCCAGACGATAGCAATAGTCAAATGTGTGATCGCTCACACGGGTCAACCCCTCGGGCAGGATGACACTGGTCAAAAAAGAGCAAGCATAAAACGCATACGTTCCGATTCCAGCAGAGAGGTTATTACCCAAATACAGGTGGCGCAGGCCACAATTGAAAAACGCAAAGTCACCAATTCCCTCGATGTTATCGGGAAGGATGGCACTCTTCAAGTTGGAGCAACCATAGAAGGCATAGGGGCCAATCTCCTTGATTGACTTGCCAAAGGCCACACTGTCGAGCGCAATACAGTCCTTAAATGCCTCCATGCCGATGAGGCTCACCCCGTCTCCCGTGCTGACCCTTGTCAACGACGTACAGTCACTGAATGCAGTCGCGCCGATCTCATTCAAGCTGCCAGGGAAATCCACTTGTTTTAACGAAGAGCACCCCCAGAAGGCAGAACGGCCGATGGACTTAAGCCCTGTGCCAAAGACGATATCGCTCAAGCCTGTACAACCATAGAACGCGTTGGCCTCAATCACACTCACCGAATTGGGAATGCTAATGCTCGAGAGATCGGTTAATGAGTTAAAGGCCCCCATACCGATGGTAATGACACCCTCAGGGACATGGGTAGCGTTGCAACCCGAAACAAGCGTGGCAGTCGCCGTCTCGATGATGGCATTGCAGTTGTCACGTGAGTCATATACCACATTACCATCTTCGACCTGAACAGCGCTTAGCGACACACAACGGTACAAGGGATTGGTCCCAATGCCGGTTACCGACCGAGGAATAACAATGCGACTCAGCGAGGTACATGACATGAACACATAGTCGCCCAGCTGGATCAAGCCCTGTCCCAAGTTTATCGTGGTGAGCGATACACAATATGAGAAGGCATAACTGTCGATTTGCGTGACCGAATTGGGCAACGTGACTGACTTTAACGACGAGCAATTATAGAATGCAGACTGCCCGATCATCGTCACCGTTGACGGAATAGCGATTGACGTTAAGTCAACACAGCCCTCAAAGGCCTGACTGCCGATTGCGGCAACAGGATAGGTCGTGCCATTATAGGTCACACTGGATGGGATGGTGACATGGCCTTGGTAGGAATTAAAGTCATCGCCATGGGTAACCACCGCCATACCGCCTGCAAAAAAATAGTAGATTCCATCTTGCACATAGGTATAAGCCTTGGCACTAAAAGTGGACACTACCAGGCAGGCAACCATGATTAAGATGCCATATATCGACTTGATGTGATTCTTCATCGCAGCTGAATTGATTGATTAATGCGACAAAAATACAGAAAAAATTGAAAATGAAATAATTCCTTAATCGATTGCTGAGCTGTACTGCTGCTGAACCTGACGGGCGATGGATTGCCAATTGTATTGACGCAGGTCATAATGCTGAACATCATTCAGAGAGTTGAGCAAGCGGGTGATAGCGCCGCACAGGGAATCCACGTCCTGCACGGTGAAGTAGTCCTGTTCGGGCAGATCGACCTGACGCGTGCCGGGGATGTCGCTGCACAAGACAGGCAAGCCGTAGGCCATCGCCTCGAGCAGCACCATGGGGAAACCCTCGTTGACCGATGGCAAGACAAACAGGCGGGCATGGCTATAGAGCTGGCGCAAGTCCTCGCCAGTAGTGAATCCCGTGAAAACAGCCTTCTTCTGTGTATCCAGCTTTTCCAGCAACTTGCGGTAGACGCTGTCGTGGTCGCTGGCTCCAGCGATGACGACTTGCTGGACCTGGGGCAGACGGTTGGCTGCCTCGATAAGGTATTCCAGCCCCTTCTCGGGCGTGAGCCGTCCCACAGCCAGTAGGTAATTTCCGCGACTGATACCGTGCTTGTCGAGAAACGAAGTGGACTCACTACGGGTAACAGCATCGATGCCGTTAGGGATGAATACGCTCTTGTCGAGGGCACCGCACTTCTCCATCTGGTAGCGGTTGACAAAGATGACACGGTTGCTGCAGCGAAGGGAAATTTTCTCGCACTGGCGCAGCAGCCAGCGGGCGGGAGCGCTCCACTTGGCGTGCTCGTAGTTGGGGCTGTGGTAGGTTAGCACCACGGGCAGGCCCATCAAGCGGACGAGCGGGGCAAACATGCCGGGCCCGATGTTGTGGATGTGAACCACGTCGGGGCGGTGAAGCATGATGTGGAGCACACTCAACAGGGTGTGCCACACGGCTTCAAAGCCCTTGATGCGCGTCGATGGCAGGTCAACGTATTCGATATTGGGGAAAGTCTGTACCGATTGATCGGTCAAGTAGGCACGACGTCGGTAAAGCCGCACACGCACATCGCACATGTGGGTATATAGATGATAGCTATGCGTCTCCACCCCACCCTGGATGCCAGGGAAACCACGAGTCCCGATCACAGCTATCGTCATTGTTATTTCTTTGTTGTTAGCGTCCCAGGAGCTAAAGCCTAGGGCCTATTAATCCCAACAAATATCCTGGCCCTTGCGGATGCGCCACTTGTTCTTGAGAATCCACATGACGGGCACCCAGGGACGGCGCACCATGTCGTGGCGCTCAGTAACAATGAAGGTGCAGTTGCGCTTGCAGTCGCGCACCTTCTTCATCGCCTCGCGTGCCTTGTCACTGGCTAGAATGTTCTCCAGGCTATCTTCCTTGATATTACCGATTTTCCATTCCTCACCACTGCCGTTGCACGGAGACACATTGCCCCATGGGTCGATGAAGAAGAAGTCGCTCAGGGCGCCGCAGGGCGGACGGTACTCATCGGTATCACCACGCAGGCGGCGGTGAATTGAGCGGTTGAAGTAGGCACGGCCATAGTCCTTCAGGCGGTCCTTGAGGTGGCGGCGTTTGCTGGTAAGCAGGGCCTTGACAAACCTCTCGTGCTGGGCGAGGGCTTTCTCGCTCTCGATCTGGTTATCGTCCTTGTGGAAGTACCACGAGTTGTGCACCGCACTGTTGCCGAGCTCCACGTCGAGCGCCACACACAAGTCATACAGATAGAGCAGGTCCTCATAATTATCAGGCGAAATGACCACCGAGAAGCCGATGTTCTTGCACTTGGTCTTCTTCAACTCCAGCATGGTGCGCAGGGCGTGGTCAAAACCATCCTTGATGCCGCGCTTGGCATCATTGATTTTGGGTAAACCTTCGACACTGACGCGAATCAGGATATTGGGATATTTGTTGGCCAGCTCGACGATTTTGGCCGTGTTATAGCCATTGGTGCTCAGCTCGAGCAGGCGTGATTTCGGGTAAAGGATTTCAAAAATCTTATCGATGTCCCGACGCAATGTAGGCTCTCCACCCGTGATGTTGATACGCAACCCCGCGGGCAGATTCTCATAATAAGAGGCATCTATTTCTTCACTCGGGCTGGTCTGGAACTTCCAGATATTGCACATGTTACACTGCGCATTGCATCTGAAAGTGGTAATCAGGCTGCCCTGAATCACATTCTTCATTGCTATCGTCAATAAGCCTTTTACACTTATTTAACTATTATCGTTACAAAATATTGTGCAAAAGTACACAAAAAAACGCAACGAGGATATTAAAATCCGTAAATATCCCTCATCAGCGCGCTCAAATGCGTCTGTTGCCCAAATCGCTCCAAGGCCTGTCGGGCAATCCCGCCATGGTCCCAATCACGCTCCATCGCCATTGAGATGGCCGCTGACATGGCTTCCTTGTCAAAGGGGGCAAAGACCACACCGTTGGCGCTATCGATGAGTTCGGGAATGCCACCGATGCGAGAACCGGCCACGGGCGTACCGGCACACAGGGCCTCGATAACGCTCAGCGGATTGTTCTCATACCACTGCGAGGGGACGATGGTCAAGCGGGCGCCGGCAAGCACGCTAACCACACCCGAAGCGTCGAGCATACCCAGGAATTCGATATGCCCACAAGAGGCATATTTGGCACGCAATTCGTCTTCCAGCGGACCGCCGCCAGCCACCTTCAGGCGGTAGGGCAGGCGCGAAGCCGCCTCGAGCAGATCGGATACGCCCTTTTCGGGCGAAAGCCGGCCCACATAGCAGTAGTAATCCTGACGCGGCGCATCCTGGCCGATGGCCTGGTAGCGCTCGAGCTTGACGGGGTCCAGAAAATTGTTGAGCACACGGACCTTATCGGCCGCAAAACCGCCTGCCAGCATCTTGTCGGCCATGAATTGGCTGGGGCAGACAAACACGTCGGTATTCTGCTCAAGCCGATGCCGATTCCACTTCAGGGCTTCGAGCCATGCCACGGCACTGGCGGGCACAGAGTCCTTCATGCACTTGTGCGTGAGTACTCCCAGCTTGGCGCCACGGAAACACTGCTCACAGGGCTTGCCATCACGCAGGCAGTCATACCGGGGGCACAGCAGCTTGTAATCGTGAAGCGTCCACACCACCCTGATGCCACGCTTGTGGGCCAGCTCGCCCACCACGGGCGACAGGTAGCTGTGAATGTTGTGCAGATGCACCACTTGGGGCTTGAACTCGTCGAGGACCGCTTCGAAGCTGGCCTTGACGTTCCCCATACCCAGTGTGCGCTTCATGGCCTGCAACATGCCCTTCATGCCTCCTGCGAAGTTCACCTCACTGGCAAACAAGCCCTGGTAACGAGCCAACTGGTTCTGCGGGTACTGCATGGCAAACACCTCGGCCTCCACCCCACCCTCGCGGAGCAGCGCCTCAGTATTGAGGACGACGATGCAATCGCCTCCCCGGGGATAGTAAAACTTGTTGACAAGCAGAACTCGTTTAGCCATTGACAGTTGTTCGTAGCCTAAAGGCCATTGGAGGCACTAGACGTTAAAGCGGAACACGACAATATCACCGTCCTGCATGACATACTCCTTACCCTCGATGTGCAGCTTACCTGCCTCCTTGACGGCAGCTTCGCTACCATAATGAATGTAGTCATCATACTTGATGATCTCGGCACGGATAAAGCCGCGCTCAAAGTCGCTGTGGATCACGCCCGCGCACTGCGGAGCCTTGCTGCCACGGCGATAGGTCCATGCACGGACCTCCTTGGGCCCCGCGGTAAGGAAGGTCTCAAGGTTGAGCAGGGCATAGGCCGACTTGATAATGCGGTTCACGCCACTCTCCTCCAGCCCAATCTCGGCAAGGAACATCTGGCGCTCCTCATAGTCCTCGAGCTCGGCAATCTCGCTCTCGGTCTGCGCGGCCACGATCAGGATCTGGGCATTCTCGTCCTTGACAGCCTCGCGCACGGCGTCCACATAGGCATTGCCGCTCACGGCGCTCTTGTCGTCCACATTGCACACATAGAGCACGGGTTTGTTGGTAAGCAAGAAGAGCTCATGGGCGATCTTTTCCTCGTCCTTATTGAGCAGCTCTACCGTGCGCGCGCTACGGCCCTGCTCCAGGGCCTCCTTGTAGCGCTTCAGCACCTCGTATTGCACTTTGGCCTCGCGGTCACCGCCTGTCTGAGCCTGTTTCTGTACGCGGCTGATGCGGCTCTCGATCGTTTCCAGGTCGCGCAACTGCAACTCCAGGTCGATGACTTCCTTGTCGCGGACGGGGTCCACGGTGCCATCGACATGGGTCACGTTGTCGTCATCAAAGCAGCGCAGCACGTGAATGATGGCATCGGTCTCACGGATGTTGCCAAGGAACTTGTTACCCAAGCCTTCGCCCCGGCTTGCGCCCTTGACCAGGCCAGCGATGTCGACAATCTCGACGGTGGTGGGCACGATGCGTGCCGGGTTAACCAGCTTGGCAAGCTCGGTGAGGCGCTCATCGGGCACGGTGATGACACCCACGTTGGGCTCGATGGTGCAGAAGGGGAAATTGGCCGATTGCGCCTTGGCATTCGACAGACAATTGAACAGGGTTGATTTTCCCACATTGGGCAACCCCACAATACCACATTGTAATGACATAGTCTATATCTCGTTTTTATTATATTCCAGCCTGCAAAGATACATGATTCCCGCGACACTACCAAACATCGCGCGTTATGCAATCGGTTGCATTGATTTTTTACGTCTCACACACATTGTTGATAATAATCAAGGTCGGAAAAGTGTTATATTTGTAGGTGCTTAACCCTTAGACAATCAAATTATCACAAAATCATAAAAATCAACGATTATGAAGACAAAACCAGACCTAAAATTCAACCAGCTGTGGAACATCAGCTTCGGATTCTTTGGAGTGCAGATCGCTTACGCACTGCAGAGCGCTAACATCAGCCGCATCTTTGCCACGCTGGGCGCCGACCCTCACGACCTGAGTTACTTCTGGATCCTGCCCCCGCTCATGGGCATGATCGTGCAACCACTGGTGGGATACTTCAGCGACAAGACATGGCTGGGCCGCTGGGGCCGCCGCATTCCTTATCTGCTAATTGGAGCCGCCGCTGCAGTTATCGTGATGTGCCTGCTGCCCAACGCGGGCTCGTTTGGTCTGACCATCGCCGGTGCGATGATCTTTGGCCTGATAGCACTGATGTTCCTCGACACGAGCATCAACATGGCCATGCAGCCATTCAAGATGATGGTGGGCGACATGGTCAATGAGAAACAGAAGGCCAAAGCCTACTCGATCCAGTCGTTCCTGTGCAATGCCGGTTCGCTGGTAGGCTACATTTTCCCGTTCCTGTTCACTGCCATCGGCATCGCCAATATCGCTCCTGAGGGCCATGTGCCCGATAGTGTGAAGTGGTCGTTCTATGTCGGCGCCGCAATCCTCATCCTGTGTGTCATCTACACAATCAGCAACGTGAAGGAGTACACGCCGCAGGAGATGGCCGAGTTCAATGCTGCCGCCAATGCCGAGGGACAGGAAGGCGCCGCTACCGAGATGAGCGCCTCGCAGCGCAAGCATGCCATCAGGGTATTCTTTGAGGTGGGTCTGGTACAGTTCTTCTGCTGGGCCGCGTTCATGTACATGTGGACCTATACCAACGGCACTATCGCCGACACCGTGTGGGGCACCACCGATGCCGCCAGCGAGGGCTATCAGCAAGCCGGAAACTGGGTGGGCATCCTGTTTGCCGTTCAGGCCATCGGCAGTGTGCTGTGGGCCGTTGTGCTGCCTCAGTTCAAGAACATCAAGGTGGCCTATGCCCTGAGCCTCATCATCGGTGGCATCGGATTTGCCATGGTTCCCTTCATCCACAACCAGTACATGCTGTTCGTGCCCTACTTCCTGATCGGCTTTGCCTGGGCCGCCATGCTAGCCATGCCGTTCACCATGGTGACCAACGCCTTTGAGGGCAGCAGCCGCATGGGTACCGCTCTGGGCCTGTTCAACTGCACCATCTGCATCCCCCAGATTGTTGCCGCCGCCCTGGGTGGCGTGCTGCTGGCCGCTATGAACAGTGTGCAGGGCAACATGCTGCTGCTGGCTGGCATCCTGCTCGTGGTGGGCGCCGTGTGCGTGTTTATCATCGAGGACAAGAAACACAAAGATTGAATTTCCACATAGCTCTGAATCTACAGACCAAAAACCAAAAAAACAATAATTATCATGAAAGTAAGATTCAACCTTGAGTACAGCACCATCTATGGTGAGAACCTGGTACTCAATATCATGGATAAAACGGCGACCGAGGTAGTCAGCCGCCATGTCATGAAGCCCGCAAACGACAAGTCGTGGAAATGTGACTTGGACCTGCCTGCCAGGGTTGGCTTTGTCAATTACTATTACAGCGTGGAGCGTGACGGTAAGGAGACACGCCACGAGTGGATGGTGGTGGCCCATAGGATCGACCTGAACGCCGCCAAGGCCACCCGCTACATCGCCTACGACCACTGGAACGACATGCCCGACGACAGTTACCTGTACAGCTCGGCCTTTACCGACTGTGTCGCCCTGCGCAAACAGCAGGCGGTACCTAAAGCCAAGTGCGCGTCGAGCGTTCAGTTCAAGGTGCGTGCTCCGCAGCTCCGCACCGGCGAGACGCTTGCCATTGTGGGCAATGAGCCCGTGCTAGGCGACTGGAATGAGAGCAAAGCGGTCCCCATGGTCGAGCACAACCACAACGAGTGGATTGTCGCCCTCGACATCTCCGCGTTCAAGAAAGCCTTTGTGGAATTCAAGTTTGTCATCCTTGCCGGCAAGGGAGTGCCCGTCATCTGGGAAACCGGTGATAACCGCACGGTTATGCTGCCCGTGCTCAAGGATGGTGAACACAACATCTACGAGCTTCAACAAGCCTACTTCCCACTCTACCCTGCCAAATTGGCTGGCACCGTGGTGCCCATCTTCTCGCTCAGGAGCGAGGGCAGCTATGGCGTGGGCGACTTCGGCGACCTCAAGACCATGGTGGACTGGGTTGCCAGCACGGGGCAACGAGCCCTGCAGGTGCTGCCCATCAACGACACCACCATCACCCACACCTGGAGCGACAGCTACCCCTATAACAGCATTAGCATCTATGCCCTGCATCCGCAGTACATGGACCTGAGGCAGCTGCCCAAGCTCAACGACAAGAAACGCGCAGCACAGTTCGAGCAACTGCGTCAAGAGCTGAACGCCCTGCCCCAGATCGACTATGAACGCGTGAACAAGGCCAAGCACGAGTACATGCAGCTGCTCTTCGAGCAAGAGGGCCCGCAGGTGCTCAAGTGCGACGAGTTCAAGGCTTTCTTCAGCGCCAATCAGGACTGGCTGGTACCCTATGCCGCCTTCTGCCACTACCGCGACAAGTATGGCACCTCCACGTTCTCCAAGTGGCCATCGAACCACACCTTCAGCGACGAGGAGCGTGCCGCCATGTCCAACCCGAGGACCAAGGCCTATAAGGAAGTGGCCCTGTGGTACTACATCCAGTATTACCTGGACCAGCAGATGCACAGCGCCCACGAGCACGCCCAGAGCAAACACGTCATCCTCAAGGGCGATATCCCCATCGGCATCAGCCGCGACAGCGTGGAGGCCTGGGTCGAGCCTAAGTACTTCAACCTCAACGGCCAAGCCGGAGCTCCGCCCGATGCTTTCTCGACCAACGGCCAGAACTGGGGATTCCCGACCTACAACTGGGACGTGATGCTCGCCGATGGTTGCCAGTGGTGGGTGAAGCGTTTCCGCAAGATGGCACAGTACTTCGACGCTTACCGCATCGACCACGTGCTGGGCTTCTTCCGCATCTGGGAAATTCCTATCAACGCCGTTCACGGCCTGCTTGGCCAGTTCTCGCCGTCCCAGGGCATGAGTGCCGACGAGATTCGCAGCTATGGCCTCAACTTCCAGGAGAAACTGATGACCGAGCCGTTTATAGCCGATTGGGTACTGGACCGCATCTTTGGCAAGCTAGCAGGTGTCGTGCGTGAGAAATATGTCGAGCGTGTGCACGACGACATCTATCGCATGAAGCCCGAGTATGACACGCAGCGCAAGGTCGAGGCTGCCTTCCAGGGCAAGGACAGCGAGGAGGACATCTGGCTGCGCGATGGCCTGTATGCCCTCATCAGCGACGTGCTGTTCGTGCGCGACCGCAAGAACCCGGCATTGTTCCATCCGCGCATCTCGGTGCAGTTCGACTTCATCTACGAGGCACTATACGACAACGACAAGGCCGCCTTCAACAAGCTCTATAATGAGTACTACTATCACCGCAACAACGACTTCTGGTACCACGAAGCCATGAAGAAGTTGCCCAAGCTGGTTCAGGCCACCCGCATGCTCGTGTGTGCCGAGGACCTGGGCATGGTACCCGACTGCGTGGCTTGGGTAATGAACGAGTTGCGCATCCTGAGCCTCGAGATCCAGTCGATGCCCAAGGACAACCACATCAAGTTCGGCAACCTGAATGCCAACCCCTACCGCAGCGTGGCCACCATCTCGACCCACGACATGCCCACCCTGAGGCAATGGTGGGACGAAGACTGGGACCGCACCCAGGAGTTCTTTAACACCACGCTGTGGCACACCGGCGCCGCTCCTCACCCGCTGCCCGGATGGCTTGCCGATGAGATCGTACGAGCCCACCTGGCCAGCCCATCGATGTTGTGCCTGCTCTCACTGCAAGACTGGCTCGCCATCGATGAGAAGATGCGCCTGGAGGATGCTGATGCCGAGCGCATCAACATTCCCGCCAATCCCCGCCACTACTGGCGCTACCGCATGCACATGACCATTGAGCAGCTGATGAGGTCTACGGCCTTCAACAGCCACATCAAGGAACTCATTTCACAGAACGGACGCTGATGAAACGTATCACATTACTGGTAGCGATAATCATGGCATTACTCGTACCGCTATCGACCAGCGCTCGCACTGGGGTTACCTATAACCCCGGCGCGAGTGCCTTTTCTGTTGAAACCAACGCTGACGCCCAGCAAGTGAAATTGCGCATCTACAAGAATGGACTGAACGGCAAACCCGTCAAGACCATCAACATGAAGCGTGCCCAACATGGAGGCACCATGTGGCAAGCCGATGTTAAGGGCGACATGAAGGGCATGTTCTACACGTTTGACGTAAAGTATGGCGGCAAGTTTATGGGCGAGTGCCCGGGCATCTGGGCTACCGCAGTGGGCGTGAACGGCAAGCGTGGCGCCATCATCGACATGGCGGCGACCGACCCGCAGGGCTGGAGCGCTGATCGATCGCCCAAGATTGCCGCCAAGGACCTGATCATCTACGAGATGCACCATCGCGACTTCTCCATCGACCCGTCGGGCGGCATGGAGCATAAGGGCAAATTTCTCGCCTTGACTGAGCCGCGTGCCATCGAGCACCTGAAACGGCTGGGCGTGAATGCGGTGCACATCCTGCCGTCGTTCGATTATGCTTCGGTCGACGAAACGCGTCTGGGCGAACCACAGTACAACTGGGGTTATGACCCCGTGAACTACAACGTGCCCGAGGGCGGCTATTCTACCGACCCCTACCAGCCCGAGGTGCGCATCCGCGAGTTCAAGCAGATGGTGCAGGCCCTGCACAAGGCCGGCATCAAGGTCATCCTCGACGTGGTGTATAACCACACGTGGAACATCGAGGGCAGCAACTTCCAGCGCACACGCCCCGACTACTTCTACCGCAAGAACGCCGATGGCAGCTATAGCAACGGCAGCGGGTGCGGCAACGAGACGGCCAGCGAGCGCGATGGCATGCGTGAGTTTATGGTCGAGAGTGTGAAGTACTGGGTCAGCGAATACCACATTGACGGGTTCCGCTTCGACCTGATGGGCGTGCACGATATCGAGACGATGAACGCTATCCGCAGGGCTCTGCCTAAAGACATCTTCATCTATGGTGAAGGCTGGAGTGCCGGTAGCTGTGCCTACTCGGGCGAACTGGCCATGAAGGCCAACATGAGTCAGATGCCAGGCATCGCCGCCTTCAGCGACGAGATCCGCGATGCATTGCGCGGCCCGTGGGACAGCAACAGCAAGGCCGCCTTCCTGGGCGGAGTGAAGGGCAACGAGGAGAGCATCAAGTTTGGCATCGTGGGTGCTATCCAGCATCCTGGCGTGGATTACAGCAAGGTAAACTACAGCAAGGCGCCCTATGCACTGGAGCCGACTCAGATGATTGCCTACGTGAGCTGTCATGACGACATGTGTCTGGTGGACCGACTCAAGGCTAGCGTCAAGGGCATCACGACCGACGAGCTCATCCGCCTGGACCTGCTGGCCCAGACCGTGGTAATGACCTCACAGGGCGTGCCGTTCGTGCTCAGCGGCGAGGAGATGCTGCGCGACAAGAAGGGGGTGCACAATAGCTACGAGAGCCCGGACAGCATCAACCATCTGGACTGGAACAACTTGGAGCGCTACCCGCAGGTGATGGAGTATTACAAGAATCTGATTGCCTTGCGCAAGGCGCATCCCGCCTTCCACATGGGCAGTGCCGAGATGGTGCGCCGCAATCTGGACTTTCTGCCGACCGAGAACTGCCTCGTGGCCTACCACATCAACGGCCATGACGTGCCCGGTGAGACCTGGGGCGACATCTATGTGGCCTTCAACGCGCACAAGCGCTCCCGCACCATCGAGGTTCCCAACGGCACTTACACCGTAGTCTGCCGCAACATCAAGTGCGACCCGCAAGGTATCACCACGGTAACCACCACTGACGGCAAAGTCACCATCCCCGCCCAGAGTGCGATAATCCTTCACAACTGACGCTGACGGAAATAACGGACTTAACGGAAAAAACGGAGGGGACGGAGATGGACGAGAAGATGCCCAACATTCACCATTATGGTGATGGGACGGCTAGCGTGCTGCGCAAGCGGGTAATGTACACTGAACTGCGGTTTTACCAGCGGAGTGATGTGCTTTACCAGTTAACGCAAGTGTTTTGCCAGCGGTTCTTGAAGCATTATGGCGACCGTACGGTCGACCAGATGGTTCAAGCGGCTCGTAGTACCAAGCAGAATATCGTGGAAGGCAGTAGTGACGGGCAGACCTCAATGGAAACGGAGTTGAAACTGCTGGGCGTTGCCCGTGGCAGCAATCAGGAATTACTCCAGGATTACCAAGATTACATCAAGCGCAAGGGCTATACTGAATGGTATGGTCAGCATCCTCGGTTCAAAGGGATGCATGAGTTTTGCCGAGATCACAGCAAATATGAGGACTACAAGGACTTGCTGCCCAAGATGAATGACGAGGAGATGGCTAACATGGCCATCTGCCTGTGCCATCAGGTGGATGCGGCACTGAACAAGTATATTGAGAGGAAAGACCGGGAATTCACGACCGAGGGCGGCATCCGCGAGCGCATGACGGCGGCACGCCTGGGCCAGCGCGAGACGCAGAAGGAAATCATCGAGCGTCAAGCCCAAGAGATCGCAGCGCTCAAGCAGGAAATCGCACGACTACGCACGCTGCTTGACCAGAGAAACGGATAGCACGGAGATTACGGACTGTAACGGAAAAACGGAGGGGACGGGCGATACCGTTTCCTCCGTTTTATCCGTTCTATCCGTCAGGAGTCAGAACTGGTTCTCGACGATGTCAGTGAGGACGTCGGTAAGGGAGAGGCCGGCGGCACGTACTTGCTGCGGGATGAAGCTGGTGACGGTCATGCCAGGCGTGGTGTTGATCTCGAGCAGGTTGATGTGGTCACTGCCGTCGGGGTTCTTGGTGATGATGTAGTCGATGCGGATGATGCCGTTGCAGTGCAGGATGTCGTAGATGCGCGAGGTCTCGGCCTGCAGGGCGGCAGTCAGCTCATCGCTGATGCGGGCAGGAGTGATTTCCTCGACCTGGCCGTTGTACTTGGCATCATAGTCAAAGAACTCGTTGTCGGTAACGACTTCGGTAACGGGGAAGACGACCGATTTTTCCTTGGTCTTGTAACAACCCACGGTAACCTCGGTGCCGTCGAGGAAGCGCTCAATCATCACATTGTCGCACTGCTTGAAGGCAAACTCCATGGCCTCGTCCAGCTGGTCACAACTCTTGACCTTGGTCACGCCGAAGCTCGACCCGTCGGCCGTGGGCTTAACAAAGCATGGCATACCCAGATAGGCCTCGACCTTCTGGGCGGTCCAGCCGTGAGGCACACCACGGCGCACCTGGATACTGTCAGGGACCGAGCAGCCAAAAGCACGCAAATAATTGTTTAGGGCAAACTTATGAAAGGTAAGCGCCTCGACCAGCACGTTACAGGTCGAGTACGGCAGTTCAATCAAATCGAAATAGCCCTGGAGCACACCATTCTCGCCAGGGGTGCCGTGGATAGTGATGTAAGCATAATCAAAACAGATTTTCTTACCATCCTGGATGAATGAGAAATCGTTCTTGTCGATTGCTGGCTGAGTGCCATCAGGCAGGTTGACATGCCAGTCATTTTTCCTAAGCATGACGATGTACACATCGTATCGATTGTGATCAAATGCTGAGTAAAGGCCCTCTGCCGAACGCAGGGACACCTCATACTCCGAGGAGTCGCCACCACACACGATGGCTATGGTTCTCTTGGTTGTATTCATTGAATTATCACGCACATTAAATTTCGGGTGCAAAAGTACATAAAAATTTGTGCTTTTTATGTACTTTTGCCACAAAATAAAAGTCAACAAAATGGACAGCAAGGAACTTTACGCAATCTATCAGCAGCATCCGGTCATCACAACCGACAGCCGCCAGTGCCCCGAGGGCAGCATTTTCATCGCGCTGAAGGGGGAATCCTTCGACGGCAACCAGTTTGCCGCCCAAGCGCTGGAGAAGGGATGCGCCGTGGCCATCGTCAGCGACGAGCAGGTCTATAACAACTACAATGGTAACAAACAGATGGTCCTCGTGCCCGACACGTTGCAGGCCTATAAGGACATGGCCCGTGAGCACCGCCGGCGTTTTGACATCCCCGTGATCGGCATCACCGGCACCAACGGCAAGACGACGACCAAGGAACTCATCCGTGCCGTCCTGGCCGAGCGCTATGACGAAATGGCCACCGAGGGCAACTACAACAACGACGTGGGCGTTCCCAAGACGCTTTTCCGCCTGAATGTCATGCACGAGATTGCCGTGATCGAGATGGGCGCTAGCCATCCTGGTGACATCAAGACCCTGGCCGAGACCGCTGAACCCACCTGCGGACTGATCACCAACGTGGGCAAGGCCCACCTGCAGGGTTTCGGCTCACTGGAAGGGGTGATCCGTACCAAGGGCGAGCTCTATGACAACCTGGCGAAACGTGAGGGCAGCGTTATCTTTGTCAACGCCGACAACGAGCACCTGATGGGCATCCTGCCTGCCGGAGTGAAAACTGAGCGCTACACGCGTGACGAGACCAACGCCGAGGCCCGTGTCCACGGACAGATCATCGCCTGCGACCCGTTCCTGCGCCTGAAGTGGCGTGGTGGCGTGGACGACAACTGGCACGAAGTGACAACACACCTCATCGGCAGCTATAATCTGGACAACGTGCTGGCCGCGGTGACCGTGGGCCTGCACTTCGACATCACACCTGAGCAGATATGCCACGCACTCGAGAACTATGTGCCATCGAACAACCGCTCGCAGCTCACCGAGACCGAACACAACCACCTGGTGGTGGACGCCTACAATGCCAACCCGACGTCGATGGCAGCAGCACTTGACAACTTCTGCCTGATGGAGGTATCGCCCAAGATGGCCATCCTGGGCGAGATGCGCGAGCTGGGCGCCAGCAGCCACGAGGAGCACGTGCGCATGGTCGAGCGGCTGGCCAGTTGCCCGTTTGACCAGGTGTGGCTCGTGGGCCGTGAGTTCCAGGACATCGACTGTCCCTACCGCAAGTTCGATGACGTGGAGCAAGTGAAGGCCGCCATCGCTGAGCGCCGTCCCGAGGGCCACTACATCCTCATCAAGGGGTCCAACGGC
The DNA here is from genome assembly GCA_964628205.1 of uncultured Muribaculaceae bacterium. GTDB lineage: Bacteria > Bacteroidota > Bacteroidia > Bacteroidales > Muribaculaceae > Sodaliphilus. The sequence goes on along the minus strand of CAZVMM010000003.1, from coordinate 108,161 downwards.
ACCCGCCTGTTCGAGCTCCCCCCCCTGCTGTAACCACATCAAACGACAATTTCAGGACAATGTTGATAACCCCACCAACATTGTCCTTATTTTATGGCAATGATATATATGTTGGCCCGGACCCTGCGGGGCTAATGCTAATTACACGAATTATTTTTAATAATATTCGTGAAATACGTTTTTCTTAGCGAAATTAGCATTAAAAACTTTTCAGGGCCAACTGCTATATCGTTCCCTATTTTATTGATGTTATCGCCAAAAAGGCTTGGTGGTGAAGGAGGATTGTGCTATATTTGCAGGTAAAAAATGTAGAAACCTATCAAGTAACCAAAATGAAGAGATTTTTAGTGTTGATGGCGGTGGCCATTGGGGTAATGGCCAGCCACGCGGCGGTCAAGGTGGACCGCATCGAGCCAACGAACTGGTATGTGGGTCTGAAGGATTCCAGCGTGCAACTGATGGTGTATGGTCAGGGCATCCGTGATGCCGAGGTAACCATCGACTATGCAGGAGTGACCGTTGATAGCGTGGTGCGCCTGGACTCACCCAATTATCTGCTCGTGTATCTGAACACACGCGGCGCTCAGCCTGGCACGATGGACATCACCCTGAAGCAAGGACGGAGCAAGAAGCGAGTACCCTATCAGTTGTTGGCCCGCGAGATGAGCGGTGAGCAGCGCAAGGGCTTTACTAACGCCGACGTGCTCTACATGCTGATGCCCGACCGCTTTGCCGACGGCAATCCCGCCAACAATCAGCTTACCGGCATGCAGCCCTACAAGAACGACCGATCGGAGCCGAGCCTGCGCCATGGTGGAGACATCGAGGGCATCCGCCAGCATTTGGACTACTTCACCCAACTGGGTGTGACCGCCCTGTGGTTCACTCCCGTGCTGGAGAACAATTCGCCCGATGGGCACAAGCACTCGACCTATCACGGCTATGCCACAACCAACTACTATAAGGTAGACCCGCGCTTTGGCACCAACGAGGAATACCGCCGCCTGATTGACGAGGCTCACAGCCGTGGCCTGAAGGTGGTAATGGACATGATCTTTAACCATTGCGGCGACTACCACCCCTGGCTGAAGGACATGCCCAGCCATGACTGGTTCAACCAGCCCGACTACAAGAACAACTACCTGCAGACGAGCTACAAGCTCACGCCGGTGATGGACCCCTATGCCAGCGAGATAGACCTTAAGGAGACCGTCGAAGGATGGTTTGTCCGCTCGATGCCCGACTTGAACCACCACAACGTGCACGTGATGAATTACCTGATCCAGAACAGCATCTGGTGGATTGAGACCGTCGGCATCGACGGCATCAGGATGGACACCTACCCCTATGCCTACGCCGACGCTATGGCCCGCTGGATGAAGCGCCTGGATCTGGAGTACCCCAACTTCAACACCGTGGGCGAGACCTGGGTCGAGAACCCCGCCTATACTGCCGCTTGGCAGCGGGGCAACAAGATGGGCAAGCCCGAGAGCTACCTCAAGACGGTGATGGATTTCTCCTTCTATGAGAAAATGGACAGTGCCCGCCACGAGGAGACCGACGGATGGTGGCGCGGCTACAACCGCGTGTATAACAGCTTGTGCCTGGACTACCTCTACCCCAACCCATCGAGCGTGATGGCGTTTATCGAGAACCACGACACCGACCGCTACTTGCACGACGGCCAAGACGTTGACGCGCTGAAACAAGCCCTCGCACTGCTGCTGACCATCGACCGAATCCCGCAACTGTACTACGGCACCGAGGTGCTGATGAACGGCACCAAGCGCATTACCGACGGCAACGTGCGCAAGGACTTCCCCGGCGGTTTCCCCGGCGACCCGCACAATGCCTTCACCGCCGCAGGCCGCACACCTGCCCAGAACGACATGTTCAACTGGCTGAGTGCCCTGTTGCACTGGCGCCAGGGCAACAAGGTCATTACCGAGGGCAAAATGACTCAGTTCATCCCCAAGGATGGCATCTATGTCATTGCCCGCAGCCACCAGGGCCGTCATGCCGTGACCATCATCAATGGCACGTCACAGCCCAGACAGATGAAACTGGACCGCTATCGCGAGGTATTCGGCCAAGCTACTATGGCCCGCGATGTGCCCACCGGCAAGAGCATCAGCCTGGCCGGCGGCATGCTGGACCTGCCCGCACGCGGCACGCTGGTACTCGACTTCTGATTTATTGTTTCCGGTTATTGTACAATTTTCCGAGAAAGCGTAATTTTGCGGCAAGTATACCAAATTCAAGATGGGTAAGATACACAGACATTACCGACGAGGAAGATATCCGAGAGGATTCTGGGGGGCCCGTACGCTCAAGGCCATGAACGGCAAGCAACACGCGGCGTTGCCCGAGTGGGTGTTTGGCCAACTGGCCCTGCCCGACAATGTCCATATCCTGGACATCGGGTGCGGTGGCGGTGCCAATATCAAGCGGCTGCTCAAGTTGTGTCCTAACAGCCACGTAACAGGTCTCGACATCTCAAAACTTGCCCTGGAACTGACCACCGATGAGAATTATCCGGCGATTGCCGACGGCTACTGCACGGTAGTTGGCGGAAATGCCGTCCAGATGCCGCTTGCCAAGGAAATCTTTGACCTGGCATTTGCCTTCGAAACCATATACTACTGGTCGATGCTCGACGGAGGCATCGCTGAGGCCTATCGTGTGCTCAAGCCCGGCGGCATGGTGGTCATCGCCAACGAGCTCGATGGCTTGTCGCCCGCCGATGATCAGTTGGCACACGCCCTAGGCACCATGCGCGTCTATACTCCCCAGGAGATCGAGACGAGCCTCACCGACGCCGGATTTACCGACATCAACGTCTATCACGATGAGCAACGGCGCTTCTTGTGCCTCACCGCCAAGAAACCCTGACCGGGCGCCACTGATCTGACGGCCACAAGAAAGCGGCTTGTACCTTACGAACCCTCGTGGTGCAAGCCGCTTTCTTTCATTGGGGATTGTGTTACTGGACGAAGTTCTTGAGTTCGTACAGGGCTGGGGTGGCCCGCCCTGTCTCGTGATCCCACAAGCCAGCGTTGTACCAAGCGTCATTGACGTGCAACACGTTCCACAGACTGCCGCCCAGGCCATACTCATTGGCCTCGGGGAACCACCAGAACAGGCCTTTCACCTTGCTGTAGGGGTTGATGCGCGCGATCAGGTCGGCTGTGAACTGGCGCTGCCCTTCGTAGGTCAACGGCCATGTCGCAGAGAAGTCCTGGTCGCCCACCTTGTAGTGGTAGCTATACCCTGTCTCGACAATCATGATGTCCTTATCCTGATAATTATTGGTCAGGTTACCCAGCGCGTTGGTCAGCACCGAGAGATTGCCGTGGAAATAGGGATAGTAACTCAAGCCGATGATGTCATAGTCCACACCCTTGTCATGCATCTGGTTATAGAAGTTGAGCATGATGCTCGACTTGGCCACGCGCTCGGTGTGCAGGATGATCTTGGCACGAGGGCACTCCTCACGGCAGGCGCGTCCTGCGGCCTTGAGCAGATTGGTGAACCGTTCCCAGTTGGTCTCGTCACCGCTATAGCACTTCTTGAGTTCACCGCTAGGTGTACCCACTGGACCCCAGCACATGCCATAGCTGATCTCGTTGCCCGTCTGGATGTAGTCGGGGGTGGCGCCAGCGGCCTTGAGGGCCCGCAGGCAGTCACGTGTGTACTCATAGATGCGCTGCGTCAGTGCCGCATCGTCCAGACCTGCCCACTCGGCCGGCGTGTATTGCTTGACGGGGTCAGCCCAGCTGTCGCTGTAGTGGAAGTCGAGCATGAAGCGCAGGCCGGCTTGCTTGATGCGCCGTCCCAGCACCTTGACCGTGTCCAGATTCTGAATCACACCCTGCCCCACATCGGTTGACGAGGCCCTGGACGGATCGACAAACAGGCGCACACGTGCCGCGTTCCAGCCCTGCTGCTTGACCCAGGTAATCACATCAGGGATGACCTGGCCATCACGGCTATAGTAATGGGCTGTCTTGATCCCATACTGCTGCAGGGCCTTGAGCTGATGGGCCTCATACTTGGTGAGCATGGATATGTCGCCACCCACGAGACGGCCATCCTCCTCGGGCAGCTCGTCCCCATTCAGGATTATCTCGATTACGGCATTCACATCGCTGATGCCCACCTCGCCGTCACCATCGACATCACCCGCCGCACTGGCGTTGCCAGTCAGAATCATGTCGATCACGGCATTCGCATCACTGATGCCCACCTCGCCATCCTGGTTCACGTCGCCCCGGATAGCAGCATTGGCGCTGAGTGAAGTCAACGCCAGCGCCAATGCTAAAAATAAGTTCTTATAATGATTGCTCATATATACATCACATTAATTGTTCAGGATGATATCAATCAGAGCGTTCACGTCGCTGATACCTACCTCGCCATCCTTGTTCACGTCGCCGACCATTAAGATCTCACCCGAGAGAATCATGTCGAGCAGGGCATTCACGTCGGCGATATTGACCTCACGGTCACCGTTGATATCGCCCTGGATGGTATCATCGTCGAGATAAGGCAGATACTGGTCGGTAACATCAGCGACAGTATACTTGTTGGTCTGACTGGTCACCTCGAAGAAGGAGGTCTTGTTGACATAGGTCACATCCTCGGTCTGAACGTTGCTGGGACCCTGGTTGAACACAAAGTTCATGTAGTAGTCCTTGCTGGTGATCTGATACTTCTTGTAGTAGAACTTGACACCGTTTACCACACGGGTCTCGGTAGCGGGCTGGCCAGGCCAGTTGCCGTCAAACTGCTGATTGGAACTGTCCCAGGTGTAGTAATTGACCGTACTCCAATTGTTGGGTGCCACGGTGGGATCCTTGAGGAAGACAGTGATTTCATAGGGCTCGAACACCGTGTTGTCGATGGTGTAGGTGCGGGTAATCACTCCGCTCACGGCTCCATTGATGAGCAGGCCCACCTTTAGGGTCGTCGTCTGGCTGATGGATACCGAAGCGCCGTCGGCCACCTTGGTGCCGTTGCTGGCTGTGGGCTCGCTGCCGTCGGTGGTATAGACGAGCTGAGCGCCTGCCGTCTGGCTCACCGCGGTAAGGGTCACACTAAAGGCACCCTCATACTCACCGCTGGGTTTGCTGGCCCAAGCCGTCTCTGTGTTCTTGCTCAATGCCAGGCGGTAGTTAGTGCCACTGGCAACAACGACAAAGTTGGCAGGAATCGCATAAGCCGTGCTACCCATCGCGGCCAGAATGGTGCCGCGCGTGCCAATCGTGCGCTGTGCATAATAGCTGGGCGAAGAGTTTGAGGCCATGTTGCTGGTCTGGCTGGTATTGGTCACACCAGCAAGCTGGCGTGCATAGATCATCTGCTTGATGCTCTCCTTGTAAGCGAGCCAGTGCTTCAGGAAGATGCAAGGCGTACCGGGCATGGCCAGGATGTAAGCATTACCGGCCTCGATGTTGTTGCGGATGGGATCCTGCTGCTCGTTGGCGCTACGGTACTCGGTATCGTGGTTCTCGATAAAGGTTACCGCATAGCGACGGTAGTTGGACTCCATGCACAGGCCCTTGTTGGAGCCACCCAGATTGGTCCAGTTATTGTTATTGACCGCATCGCGGATGGTGTAGCGGAAGGGGAAGTCGAACGCGGCACTCTGAACCACGCCATCGACCTTGGTGCCATCAATCCAATTCTTGACAACGCTCAGGTTGCCGTCCCAATACTCGCCGACCGAGAACTCGGGAGCAGCATAGGCATTGTACATACCCGTATACTGGGCAGAATAACCCTTGACCATATCGTAACGGAAGCCCACATAGCCCAGGTCCTCGAGCAACATCTTGACATAGGCCTTAACGGTATTCTGCACATTGGTGCTGCGATGATCCAGGTCACGCATGCCGCCCCAGTCCTCGCCGGTATCGACATTGGCGCTCAGGGTCTTGCCATTCTGCGATGCCCAGGTCTGGGTGGCACCGCCATCATCATCACGGCAGATGTCGCTGGGCAAGAGCTTGTAGGTCGTGCCGCGATAGACCTCGGTGGGGAAGGTCACCCAGTCGTTGATGGTGGCACGGTGATTGATCACGACGTCGGCAATGGTGCCGATGCCCTTGCTTTTGAAGGTGGAAATCATCGATCGCAACTGCGACTCGTTGCCAAACGAGCAATTGTAGTTTGTGAACCAGTACAGGTCGTCATAACCCATCGATGTGCTATTGCTGCACTGGGCACTCTGAGGAATCCACACAAGCTTGAAAAACTCGGCTAACTCATCGGCCTGGTCCTGGAGCTTAACCCAGCGGGAGTCATTGTAGGAGTTCCAGTAAAAGCCTTGCAACATCACGCCGTCGTATCTCGACGGCCATCCCTGTGCCATCATCAGCAATGGCAACATCACAACAAGTGCTGTAGTAAAAACCTTTTTCATCGTCAGTATAGTTTTTTATGGTTATATTTCCCACAAATATAGCAAATTATCCTCAAACCAAAGCATTCTCCCGAAATATCTCTACAGAAAATCATTGTGCAATCGTTTGCAGGGCCTCTGATTGCCTCACTCAAGGTCAGCGGGGACGCACCGCGATGGCACGTCCCCGCTGAGGGAAATTTTGTCACAATGGGTCTAGCGATTACTTAGCGATGAAGTAATACTCGCCCAGGATGTCATTGAAGATCACATCATAGGTACCAGCAGCCACGGAGATGTTGGGACCATTCTGCTCACCGATACCCAGAGGGAAGGCGGCACCACCCCAGTTGATGTCCCAGCTACCGTTGGCAGCGAACTTGAGCTCGGTGGCGTCATAGGTTGCGCCCTTGATGTACCAGTCGTGGTTCTCGTGGGTAGTGCTCATGGCATTCATCAGCGTAGCACCCGGATCCCAGCCCTGGTAACCGCCAGGCATACCCATCATGTCGTGGACAGCCACGTTGCCGGCATACTTGGTAATGGTCAGCACGTCCATCTCCATGTCGTAGGTAATCTGGTAGTAACCGTCCTCGGGCACGGTGATGTCCTTGCTACCGCCGTCGTTCTTCACGAGAACGCCGTCAATCTGACCCCACTGCTCGTCCCAGCTACCAGGCGTATGGATCAGCTTGAAGCCCTGTCCGGCGGGGAAGTAGCCCACGTAGGTGTTGATCGAGTAGTTGTCGGTATTGGGATACATGGGAATCAGGGCCACGCCCTCTTTACCAGCCTCGTTGCCCCAGCTGCCGTCACCGATGCAAGAGCCCACGAGGTACCACAGGTCAGGAGTACCCAGATCCTTGAGAGGCTCGAAGGTGAAGGTGCGGTTCATCATGTCGAAGGTGAGACGATACTTGTCAGCGTCAGCGCTGGCGGGAATCTTGAACGAGAAAGCCACCTGGTCATTGACACCCTCAACAAAGTTACCGCTCATCTCGTTCTCGCCATTGACAGCATAACCGATGAAGTTGGAGTTCCAGAAGTCGGCCTCAGCGGCTTCCATGGTCTCCTGAGGATAGATCTTGAACCAGTTATCCTCGCCAGTTGCGGGAACAATCACGGTGAACACGGGATTGGCATACACGTCGCCACCGCCATTGTCCAGCTTGTAGGTAGCGTCGAACGGAGTCCAACCGTTGCTCGTGCCGATGTAGTAGTAAGCGCTCGAGATTACGGGAGCGTTGGGGATAACGCGCACGTTGAACTCGTCACTCCAGATGGTGGTAGCGGTCGTGCCGTCGGTCATAACGCTCTTAACACGTGCTGTGAGCGTGCGCACCTCGGGAGCCTGTCCGAACAGGGAGACCACATAGGCCTCGAGCTCGTCGGCGTTAATGTAGCCGTCCAGGGTCATCACGAAGGGCTTATCGTTCAAGTAGATGTAATACTCCGGATTGTAGGTGGTGTCGCTGGTGCTGGGGGCAGTAATATTGCAGGCCTTCACCATCTCCACACTGTCAGGAATCTGTGTGAAATCGATCACGTCAACACTGGCAACCGAACCATTACCGAAGGTCACGACCTGGGCCTGAGGGTTACTCTGGGGCTCAGCCCAGTTCTTGTAGTCCTCGGTACAGCTTGCCAGCAACAGAGTCATTGCAGCAATATATAGAAACTTCTTCATTTTATTTCATTTTTCAGTTTTTCAGTTCCCAGTTTTCAGCGGGAACGGGTCCCGCCGAAAACTGATGGCTGAAAACTTGGTTATTAATTACTCTACGGGCACAAAGTTGTAGGTGCCAAGGATGTCATTGAAGAACACATTGTAGGTGCCAGCAGCAACAGGAATGTCAGGACCGCCCTGGGTACCGACGCCATAGGGGAAGTCGGTAGCGCCCCAGTTCACATCCCAACTGCCATCGGCAGCAAACTTGAGGGTCGTGTCGTCATAGGTCACGCTCAGCAAGTACCAGTCGTGGTTTTCAACACTGGTGCTCATTGCGTTCATCAGGTTCTCACCCGTGTTCCAATCCTGATAAGCACCAGGCATGGCAATCTGGGTATAAACACCCACGGCAGTCTCGATAGGCTCGATGACGAGTTCGCTCGTGGCCGTGTTCAGACGGATGCGATAGTAACCAGCCTCGACAATGCCGATGTTGTGGTTGTCGCCATCCTCGTCCGAGATGTAGGCCTGCGGATCCTTCACATTGGTGAAGTTGAGCTGAGCATCCCAGCTGCCAGGAGTCTTGATGAGCTTGAACTGCATACCAGCATTGAAGTAGCCAGCATACTGGATCTCGCCCTGACCCGTGCGGGGATCATACTCATTGCCCATAACAGGGTACATCGGAATCAGACCACCGGCACCAACGCTGCCAGCACTGTTGTCCCAATCCTTACCGCCAATGCCTGCACCCACGAGATACCACAGCTCGATGGGAGCGTCGGCCAGCTCGATGTAGTAGGGATTGACTTCCAGGGAAACGACATTGGAGTAAACCTTAGTGGCACCAGGGGTGACCGCGGTGCAGCGTGCATAGACGATCTGCTTGTCAGGCACTTCGGCCTCACTCCACTTAAGGATCTTAACCAGAGCCTTGTCGAGTTCAGCAGCATCGATTTGACCCTTGCACGAGGTGAACACCGAGCTCATGATAGCATAGTCGGGAACAGCGGTGCCAGTCGTGTCGGCGTCGGCCTGGTCGGTGGACACTTTCCAAGAGTTGGTGGGAGACACCTCGATCTGATACTCCACGGCAGCGGGCCAGCCACCATAATCGGGCTGCGACCACTCAAAGGGGATGGCAGTAGACTCGGCCAGGTCAACCAGGGTGTTCACGGGGTTGTTGAGCGTGAACGTCGTCGGCTGAATCAGCGTGGGATTTGAACCATTGTCATCCTCACAGGCTGTGAACATGAGAGCCATGCTCAACAACATCAACGATGATAAAAATATCTTTTTCATGTTCTATCTTGTCATTTATTATATAATGTGAGACATTACATCAATAACCCGGGTTCTGAACGAGGTTAGTGTTAACAACCAAGTCATTGGTGGGAATGGCAAACAGGTTGCGGTAGGCCTCAAAGTTGCGGCCGTTGTAGGTACCGCCCTTCCATGTCCAGACATAATCGGTATTGCCACCGAAGCGGTCATAACGGATCAGGTCCATGCGGCGACGGCCCTCGAAGTAGAACTCACGTCCCCACTCATCCAGGATCTGGTTGAGGGTGTAGGTGGAACGCTGGTCAGCGTTGGCGCGGCCACGAATGGCGTTGATAGCGGCAACGGCCTCGGCGGGAGCAGTGCCACCGGCCTGACGGGTCAAGGCCTCGGCATAGGTCAGATAGGCCTCGGCAGTGCGCATGAAGAAGAAGTCACCATCGGGGAAGGTGGCGTCACGACCAGCGCTGCCATCGGTCTTGAAGTTGTTGAACTTGGCAACAGCGTATCCGCTCTTGAACACACCGGGATCGGTATTGTCGAGGGTACGCTCGCCAGCGGTGTTGAACAGTGCACGGTCATCGCCAGCCGACTGTGCCACCTCATAGCCAGAGCCGATGGGAGCATTGTCGTTGGGGAAGAACAGACGCACGAGCTCAGGACGGGCACGGTTACCGCCCCAGGTCTGGCTAGCCACACCATTGGTGGCATCGCTGTTGAAGGGGTCCTCGTGCATGTCGGCATCGAAGGTCGAAGCCATCATGAACAGCGTGGTACCCCAGCTGGTGGTGCGCACACCATCCTGCAGGATGGGGAAGATGGCCTCGGTAGCAGCGCTGGTCGAGCCGTTGTCGCCCATGAACAGCATCTGATAGGGGGTATAGTACCAGTCGAAGTCAGCACCCGAGCGGGTCACGCCCGTGGTGTTGAGCTTGTGGGGACCATCCATGACCATCTTGGCATACTTGGCAGCATCGGCCCAACGCTCGGTGCCACTGTAGACCTTGGCATTGAGGTAGAGGCGAGCCAGCAACAGGTCGGCGGCATCGCGGTCCACGCGGCCATATCCGGGGTCACCCTTCTTGAGGGCACGGGGAGCACTCAGACCCTCACGCAGGTCGAGCAGCTCCTGCTCCAGCCACGAGAAGACCTCGGCACGGGTAGACTGCTGAGGATTGTCGGCAGTGGTAGCGGTTACCAGAGGCACGTTGCCCCAGCCATCGAGCAGATAGAAGTAGTCGAGGGCACGGATGAAGCGGACCTCGGCCGTCATCGTGGGATCATAGTCGGCAAAAGCCTCGAGATAGTTGTTGCAGAACACCACGCTGGTCGAGAGCCTGTAGTACAGACCTGCCAACATCGGGTGGCTGGCATCATAGGTATTGTAAACGAACTCAGGGATACCAGGGTCACCCCAGCCACAGATGGCCTCGTCGCTGGTCAACTCATTGGCATTCCACACTTGGCGCACATAACCCGAGGTACCGCCATCGATACCGTCCACGTCACTGTCACCATTGGCGCCGCCGTTACCAGCCACACCGATGCAAGCATAGCACTTGTTGAACAGCTGCTCGGCTTGAATGGAGTCGGCCGTAACCAAGTTCGGGTCAATGGGTTTCACATCAAGGTCATTCAAGCAGGAGGTTGTTGTTCCTGCAACAAGCAGCAGTAATGCTGCCGGAATGATATGTTTGAAAAACTTATTCATTGTCTTATAGGAATATTAATGTGTGATTAGAAGCTAAGACTCAGACCCAAGATGAACGAGATGGGACGGGGATACATCGCATTGTCGATGCCACTGAACACCTCTGGGTCAATACCCTTATACTTAGTGATGCAGAACACGTTGTTCACAGTACCATACACACGGCCACTGATGCCGTCCCACTCACCCTTGCGGGCGAGGCCGGCAAAGCTGTAACCCAGGGTGATGTTGTCACACTTGAGGAACGAGGCGTTCTGTACCCAGCGGTCGGTGAGGATCGACTGGTTGCTATAGGTCTGGTAGTTGTAGGGCAGCACGTAGATGGGACGGTTGCTCAGATAGTTGGTCGAAGTCAAGATTTCACTAGCGTTCAGGTTGCTGGCACCAGCCATCAAGTCATTGAACACATAGTTGCCCAGGCTGGAGCGGAACGACATGCCCAGATCCCAATTCTTGTACTCCAGGCGCGAAGCGAGACCCATGGTCACATCGGCAGCGGGATCCTTGTAGTAATACATGTCCTCGGGGCTGATGCTGCCGTCACCATTGCGGTCAACGACCTGGCCCTCGATGGGCATACCATCCTGGTCATAGACCTGCTGATAGACGCGGAAGGAGCTGGCGGGATAACCCACAGCGTGGGCCTGGATGTTGTTACCCGTACCGGCCGAAATACCGCCAGTTGCCACGAAGTAGTCCTTATCGTCGCCACCAATGAGCTTGGTAATCTCGTTGTCATTCCAGGTAACATTGTAGTCCAGAGTCCAGTTCCAATCGGTGGTCTGAATGGCCTTCCAGCTGATAGAGAACTCGAGACCGGTGTTGCGCAGCGAACCGATGTTCTTGTTCATCATGTTGCGGGGCTGCGTGAAGGCAGCGTTGTAGGCATAGTTGATCAGGTCGGTGGTCTTGCGGTAATACCAATCGATGCTACCGCTGATGCGCTGGTTCAGGAAGCCATAGTCCAAGCCGACGTTGGTCGTGGTCGTGGTCTCCCACCTCAGGTCACCATTACGGTTGTCGGGGCGAACCATCGAGCCGTCGCCGGCGACGTCATAGAAGCTACCCACGTTGCCTGAGCTCTTAGAGTAGGTGGCAATCCAGCCATAGTCCCAACCGACATCCTGCTGACCGGTCTTACCCCAACCGAGGCGCAACTTCAGGTCACTCAGGGTGGTGTTGTCGCGCAAGAAGGCTTCATCCTTGATGCGCCAGGCCAGAGCCAGCGAGGGGAACAGAGCCCAGTGGTTCTCGAAGCGCGAGCTACCGTCATCGCGCACGGTGGCGGTCAGATAGTAGCGGCCCTTGAAGATGTAGTTGGCACGGCCAAAGAACGAGATGAGGTAGTTCTCGGTGAGGTACCTGTAGTCGCTGTAGCTGTGCAAGCGGCCACTCACGCCCTTCTCCTTGTTGGAGATGGTGCTGGGATACTTGTCCCAGTAGTGGTTGTTCTGGCGGCGCCAAAAGTGCTGCCACTCATAACCAGCCATGATGTCGAAGTGGTGGTCGTCGTTGAAATCCTTGTAGTACTGCGCATAGGTGCTCAGGGTGTAGGCGCGCTTGATCACCTGGTCCCAGCCATAGCTGCCGAAATAGGTCGACTGGGGCGAAGCGGGATCGACGTTGGTGCGCTGGCGACCCTTAGCCAAGTCGGTGCCCAGGGTCAGGTGGAGGCGCAGGTCCTCGAAGCCATGTACCTGATAGTCGATATCGGCATTGCCGATGAAGTCGCGGCTAACGGCGCGGTCGTCCTTGAGTTCGAGCATGGCGACGGGGTTAGACGTAGCCAGGCTGTTGCGGGTCTCGGGCCAGCTGCTGTCGTTGAGAGCGGCGCCATTACCCAGCCACTCGAAGTAACCACCGAAGTTAGCATAACGGGGGTCGTTGCTGGTGATGGGCTGAGTGGGGTCCATCCAGACGGCTGCACTGATGGCGCCACCGTCGGCATAGCGGTTCTTACCCCACATGAACTTAGCGTTGAGGTTCATGCGCAGGTGGTCGTTGAGGAACGAGGGATTCAGGTTCAGCGCGGTGGTGAAACGCTTGAAGTCACTCGTCTTGAGAATACCCTGCTGGTCGGTGTATCCCACCGAGAGGCGGTAGGGCAGCCAGTCGCCGGCCGAACCGGTCAGGGTCACATTGTGGTCATGGGAGATGGCAGTGCGGTAGATCTCGTTCTGCCAGTTGGTGTTCTCCTTGCCCAGCACGCTCAGTGCCATAGCCTCACGGGCGTTGCCCTTGTAGAGGTCGGTCACAAACTCGCGGAACTCGTCACCGTCCATCACCTCTACGTTCTTTTTCTTCATGCTCCAGGTCACGTTGCCGTTATAGGCGACACTGGGGCGCTGGCCACGACGGCCCTTCTTGGTGGTGATGATGATGACACCGTTGCTACCACGGCTACCATAGATGGCGGTGGCCGAAGCGTCCTTCAGGACGTTGAAGCTCTCGATGTCCTGGGGGTTGATGATAGCCAGTCCGTTGGGGAAACCCTTCACACCGTTGTTGTCCATGGGGACACCGTCGATGACAATCAGGGGGTCGTTGCTGGCGTTCAGTGACGAACCGCCACGGATACGGATGGTGGCGCCGCCACCGGGGGTACCGCCACCGCTAGTGACGTTCACACCGGCGATCTTACCGCCGAGCATGTCCTGTGCGCTGACGACAACACCCTTGTTCTTGGCATCGGGCTTGAGAGCCGTCACCGAACCGGTCAAGTCGTTTTTCTTTACTACACCATAACCGATGACCACCAGATTCTGGAGCATCTGGCTGCCCTCACTCATGGTGACTACTACATTACTGGCTGCGGTAACCTCCTGGGGGTCGTAGCCAATAGACGTGATTTGGAGCTTGGCGCCCTGGGGCACGCCCTCGAGGGTGAAGATACCGTCAAAGTCGGTTACCGTACCCTGCTGGGTGCCAACGACACGAACACTCGCGCCGATGACAGGTTCGCCAGAAGCATCCTTAACAAGGCCATTCACAGTAATCTGTGCATAGGCACCCAGTGACAGGAACAGTCCCATCACAAGGGCAAGAATCCTAAACGGAATTCTGATGTTTACCTGCTTCATTTTAAAATTTTTAAAGTTAATAATATGTTGGTAATCAATAATTTTTCACTTCAACCAAGAAGATTAGTCCATGTCCACTTCATAGCAGGACTGGTTTCTAATGGCCATTTTAAGGCAATTAAAACATGGCAAAAATAGAAATTTTCATGTTATTTTTCTTTTTTTATAATGTTAAATTTTTCACTAAATAAATGCAATCGTTTGCGCAATCCATTTTTTTGTGGTAATTTCGCCGCTGTGAGCCAGTGATAACTCACACAGAACCATCAACCAACTCAAGTAATTATTGATCAACAATGGATGATAACAGACACATGACAATGAAGGACATCGCCCGCGAGCTTGGCGTGTCGGTAGCCACGGTATCGCGTGCCCTGAGCGATAGTCCCAGCATATCACGCGCACGTCGCGAAGCCATACAGCGCTATGCCCGTGAGCACAACTATTTTCCTAACGTCATCGCCGAGCAACTCAGGCACAGCCGCCGTAACCCCTCTCACGCCATCGGCGTCATCGTCCCGGAACTGGTTCACTACTACTTCTCGTCGGTTCTCGACGGCATCGAGGCCGAGGCGGCATCTCGCGGCTACCAGATCATGGTGGCCAAGAGCAACGAGAGCTACGAGCGCGAGGTGAGAATCTGTGAGGCGATGCTCAAGAACAAGGTGTGCGGCATCATCGTGTCTCAGGCCAAGGACACCGAGCAGTATGACCACTTCAAGCATCTGGAGGCCGCAGGCGTGCCGCTGGTGTTCTATGACCGCATCTGCCCCGCACTGAACGCCAGCCGCGTGGTTGTCGACGACTACATGGGCACGCTTAACGCTGTGTCCTATCTCATCTCCACGGGGTGTAAGCGCATCGCCTACTATGGCACCACGATGAACATGGTCATCGGCAAGAACCGCTTCAACGGCTACCGCGACGCCCTGTACAAGCATGGTCTGCAACTCGACGAGTCGCTGGTGCGCATCTGCGACAACAGGGCCGACGCTGAGCGCATCACCCCCGCCATGATGCACATAGCGGATCCGCCCGATGCCTTCTTTGCCGTCAACGACGAAACAGCTATCGGCATTCTGACGGTGGTCAAGCGCATGGGCTATTCGGTCCCTGACGACGTGAGCATCTGTGGCTTTACCAACGGTTTCCGCGCCACGGTGTGCGACCCGATGCTGACGACAGTCGAGCAACGGGGCACCCAGGTGGGCAAGGAAGCTGCCGACATCTTGATCGGCCTGGTCGAGGGCACATTGCCCGCCGACCATGCTGAGAAACGCATCGTCAAGACCCGCCTGGTGGTGCGCGGCACCACGCGCCACCTCTAACCTCTCACGCCCCCCCTAAAAAGGAAAACAACAAATACAATAAATACAATTATATATTTGACAATGATCAACTTAGAGAATCTGAAAGATCACATCTTTGATGTCGTTGGCGCAATATATGAAGTACACAAGGAATTGGGGCCAGGGCTTAATGAGTATTGCTATCAGGAAGGCTTCCGATTACAGTTAGAAGAGCAAAACACGCCGTTCCAGAAGGAATTAACAATACATCCCACCTACCACGGCAAAGAAATGTGTAGCATCTATCGAGTCGATTTTCTTTGTAAGGGTGATATTGTCGTTGAATGCAAGTCGGTTGATGAGTTAAATGGAGACATGAGAGCTCAACTTTTTAACTATATGCGGCTTCTTGAGTGCCCATGCGGCATCATAGTAAACTTTGCTGGCAAAAAGGCAGTTGTTGAGCGTTATTTATACGACAAAACACAAAGTGATATTCTAACTGTTGATGGACGTATTATTCATAAATACAGATAATTATATTTGTATTTATTGTACTTATTGTTTTCTTTTTTAATACTGCAATATAATTGTTTTTAGGATATGAAGAACGTGAAGAGATTTATTGTTGTGGTAATGACCCTGGTGGCGTTGAGCGCCAGTGGTCAAGTGGATAGGCCCAAGCTGATCGTGGGCCTGGTTGTGGACCAGATGAGGTGGGACTACCTCTACAATTACCAGTGGGGCGAGGGGGGCTTCAAGACCCTGCTCCGCGACGGATACCGTTGTAACAACACCATCATCGACTATGTGCCCACCGTGACTGCCGCCGGCCACTCCTCGATTTACACGGGCACGACACCGGCCTTTCACGGCATAGCGGGCAACAACTTCATGGTGGGCGGCAAGAACGTGACCAGCGTGCAGGACGACTCCGAGCGCGGCGTGGGCGGTAACGACAAGACCCGCGGCAAGTCACCGCGCAACCTGATCACCACCACCATTGGCGACCAGTTGCAGCTGGCCACGGGGTTCCAGAGCCGCGTCGTGGGTATCGCCCTCAAGGACCGCGCTGCCATCCTGCCGGCAGGGCATCATCCCGTGGGGGCATACTGGTATGACAAGGGCAGCACCTCATTTGTCACCAGCACCTACTATCGCGACAAGCTGCCACGCTGGGTGAGCGACTTCAACAAGCGCCACCGCAGCGAGTTGTCTCAGGACCTGAACAACACACCCATGGGCACCACGATGACCTTTGCCATGGCTGAGCAGGCCCTTATCAACGAGGGGCTGGGCCAAGACGAGGCGACCGACCTGCTGGCCATCAGCGTGTCGAACACCGACATGTGCTCTCACTATTACGGCACCCACTCACCCAAGGTGGACTCCATCTACTGGCAGCTCGACAGGGAAATCGCCCACTTCATTGAGGTGCTGGACAGCCGCGTGGGCCGCGGCAACTATCTGCTGTTCCTCAGTGCCGACCACGGTGGCACCCACAGTTATCCCCGCATGAGGGCCCACGGGCTGCCCAGCGCCTGCTGGTACAACCCTGACGCCCTCGTCCAGGCTAATGCACTGCTCAAGGATCAATTTGGCGTGGACCGGCTCCTCAAGGAGGAGATGGAATACACCTTCTACCTCAACCACGAGGCCATCGACAGCGCCCGCCTCGATTATGACGAGGTGATGCGTGCCGCGTGCAGGGCGCTCGAGACGCCCGATGAGATCCAGTGGGCCATCGACGTGTCGCGCATCGACACATACCCCATCCCCACGGTCCTCAAGGAACGCATCAAGCTGGGCTATTTCCCTGGACGCAGCGGCGAGATCTACGTTGTGCCGCGCACGGGCGCCTATGCCGGCAAGCCCGAGTGGGCAGGGTCAAACCACGGCTCTTGGAGCCAGAGCGACTCTCACATCCCGCTGATATTCATGGGCTGGCACATCACGCCCGGTGAGACCAGCCGCCTCACCCACATGACCGACATTGCCGCCACGGTGTGCGCCATGCTGCATGTCCAGTCACCCAACGGCTGCATCGGCACGCCCATCTTCGAGTAGCGGCAGGGACAATATCCATTGATAGACAGATTGCGTGACATGCGACTCAACTTGAGGTTGCATGTCACGCAATCTTGCATCAAGCACCACATAATAGCCACAGAAGCAAAAAAAGCACAATTTTTCACATTATTTGTAGTTTATAACAAAATTTTGTAGTAATTTTGTAAAATATATTTCTCCAGGAATGTCCTTTGTGGCTACGAACACGCCAAATGACTGCGTTGTCATGCAGTCAAAATCAGAGAAATAAGAAACCATAACAATGATTATTTTGTATAACTATAAACTAAAAAACAAAACGTGTATGAAAAGATTATCATTACTAATGGCGAGTCTGCTACTGGTATGCACAGCGGCGCTTGCCCAAGTCACTATCAGCGGCACGGTGGTGTCGGCGAGTGACAATGAGCCCATCATCGGTGCTTCGGTCACCGTGGTAGGCACCAAGGCGGGAACCGCCACCGATCTGGATGGCCGATTTACCGTGAGCGTGCCTAACAACAACAGCCAACTCAACATCTCGTACATCGGCATGACGCCCATGACCGTGAAGGCTCAGGACGGCATGATCGTGGAGATGCACAGCAACACCCAGGACCTGGACGAGGTTGTGGTAGTTGCCTATGGTACGGCCAAGAAGAGTGAGCTCACCGGTGCCGTGTCGCAGGTGACCTCGCAGCAGATCGAAGCCCGTCCCGTGACCAGTGTCACCTCGGCCCTCGAGGGCACCACGACGGGTCTGGTGGTCAACTCGACCTATGGCCAGCCCGGTAGCGACGCGTCGATCCGCATTCGCGGTTTCGCCTCGATCAACGGTAGCAACGAGCCGCTGTATGTCATCGACGGAGTCCCCTACGGTGGCAACATCAGCGACCTGAACAGCGCCGACATCGAGAGCATCACCGTGCTCAAGGACGCCACCTCGGCAGCGCTGTATGGTAACCGTGCCGGTAACGGTGTGATCCTGATCAACACCAAGAAGGGCCGCAATGACAAGTCGGTGCGCATCAACGCATCGGCCATGCTGGGTACCTACAACCGCGGTATCCCCGAGTATGACCGCATGAACGCCTTCCAGTGGATGAATGCCATGATGCAGAGCTATGCCCGCGAGATACATGCTGCCGGCAACAGCGGCAACAACCCCGACGGCACCCCCAAGGTGATGTCGTGGGGCGATGCCATCACCAACGCTGGCAAGGGCATCATCACCGACTACCTGCACTACAACATCTTCAACCAGCCCGACGAAGAGTTGTTCAACGGCTTCAAGCTCAGGGATGACGCCCAGATCAAGGGAGGTCTGGTCGATGACCTTGACTGGTTCAAGGCTGCCATCCGCAGCGGTTTCCGTCAGGACTACACCCTGAGTGGTGACGGTGGCAGCAAGAACGCCAACTACTACTTCGGCGTGGGCTACACCAAGGAGGAAGGTTACACCAGGGAGTCAGGATTTGAGCGCTTGACGGGCCGCGCCCGCGTCAACCTGGAGCCCAAGAAGTGGTTCAAGACTGGTCTGACCGTGGCAGGCACCCACCAGTTGACCTCTTATCACAGCGATGACGAGGACAGCTACAAGAACGCCTTCGGTTACTGCCGCAACATCGCTCCTATCTATCCTGTGCACCTGCACGACATGGACAGCCCCTACGGCGACTACCTCTTGGACGAGCAGGGCAACCTGATTTATGACAGCGGTGACAAGTTTGGCCGCACGCAGTACTCGGGCCGCCACTACCTGTGGGAGACCGAGCTCGACATGGACAAGACCTACCGCAACACCTTGAATGGTACGGGTTACATGACCTTTGTCCTGCCCTATGGCTTCAACATCACGCTGAATGGAGACATGAACGTGCGCAACACCGAGAACCGCACCTACAACAACGCCATCATCGGTGACGGTATGGGCAACAACGGCCGCACCAAGCGCACCATCTACCGCTACAAGAACTACACCTTCCAGCAGTTGCTGAACTGGAACCAGACCTATGCCGACCGCCACGCCATCGAGGTGCTGCTCGGTCATGAGAACTACTACTACAAGTACAACTACCTGTATGGCTTCAAGGCCAATCAGACCCTGGCAGGCCACACCGACATGATCAACTTTGCCGACATCCAGAACCTGTATGACTATGAGAACAACGACCGCAAGGAGAGCTACCTGGGCCGCGTTCGCTACGTCCTGGACGACAAGTATGCCTTCGAGGGTTCGTTCCGCCGCGATGGCAGTTCCCGCTTCCATCCCGACCACCGCTGGGGTAACTTCTACAGCTTGGGTGCCAGCTGGGCCCTGAGCCGCGAGGAGTTCATCCGCCAGTATGAGTGGATCAACAACCTGAAGTTCCGTGCCGCCTATGGTGAGGTGGGTAACGACCGTGCCGCTGACTACTACAGCTACATGGCCCTGTATGACATCACCGTGAACGGTGGTATGGGTGCGCTGGTCAAGAGCCAGCTGACCAACGAGTTGCTGAGCTGGGAGTCGGTCAAGAACCTGAGCGTGGGTCTCGAGGGCCGTCTGTTCAACCGCCTGAACTTCAGCATCGAGTTCTTTAACAAGGCCTCTCACGACCTGATCTTCAACCTGAACCAGCCGCTGTCGGCCGGTGCTACCAGCACCAGCAGCGCCGTTTCTCAGGTTCAGGTCAATCTGGGTAACATGGTTAACCGCGGCTTTGAGTTCTCGGCCGATGCCGACATCATCAACGTGAACGACTTCCGCTTCAACCTGGGTGTGAACCTGACCTTCCTGAAGAACAAAATCACCAAGATGCCGGACATCTACAATGTGGGCGGCGAGAAGGATGAGTACAATGCCGGTCTGCAGAGCGGCCAGTACAACTACCGCGAGGGCAAGTCGATGTACTCGTACTACACCTACACCTTCAAGGGCATTGACGACATGACCGGTAAGTCATTGTATGCCTTCAACGACCATGACTACTATGTACCCGGCATGCTGTTCCAGGGCATGGATGTGGACGCCATGAGCGAGGAGGACTATAAGGCGCTCGTGGGCAACCGCGATGCTATCCCCGAGGGCGAGTATGTGATCATCAATGGCAACACCTACGTGTACAAGCCTGCCACCTACGGCAAGCGCGAGTGGCACGGCAGTGCAGTGCCCAAGTTCTATGGCAGCTTCAATCCCACCATCGACTTCAAGGACTTCACCCTGAGCGGCATCTTTGCCTTCCAGCTGGGTGGCAAGTGTATCGACTGGACCTACCAGAGTCTGACCTCGATGGGTGGCACGCCCAGCGCTATCCATGCCGATATGGTGAACGCCTGGACCAAGGACCTCGACGGCACCGTCACCACCTATACCGATGATCAGATCAAGGAAATGACCGTTAGCGACGACTTCCAGAACGCTTACGTGAACTATCCCGCCAATCGCCTTGACCCGAACGGCACTCCCGCCGTTTATTCGGGTGACAACAGCTTCAACAGTGCTGCCAGCGACCGCTACATCACCTCGTCGAACTACTTCATCATCAAGAACATCGGCCTGACCTACCGTCTGCCGCGCGTCATCCTGAAGAAGATTGGCTTTACCAACATCTCGGTTAACGCCACCATCGAGAACCTGTACACCAAGACTGCCCGCAAGGGTATGAACGCCCAGCAGAACTTCAGCGGTTATGTGGGTGACTACATGGTAACTCCCCGCGTATTCTCGTTTGGTGTGAAACTTGGTTTCTAACCGATCAGATATCCTAACTAAACAATCGTTACACCATAAATAAAGAATAAAACTATGAAGATTTTAAGATATTTCCTGATTGCAGGTATCGCTGCGCTGGGTCTGTCATCATGCTCGGGTGACTTCCTGGATACAGCGCCCACTGCCGAGACCGGTACGGCTACCGCTTTCGAGACCACTGAAAATGTGAAACTGGCAATCAACGGCTGTGCCCGCGTGATGATGAACCAGTACCTGAGCACGCAGGGTATGTGCGGCGAGGGCTGTATCAAGATGTGGTACGGCAACTATCCCGGACAGGACTTCTATGTGAACCTTCCCGGTTGGGCCACGCTCATCAACCAGAACAACCACGACACGCCCACCAGCTTGTACACCTACTATCCCTGGTTCTACTACTACAAGCTCATCAGCAACGCCAACAGTGTGATCCTGCACGTGGACGAGGCCGAGGGTGTCGAGAACGACAAGCAGTTCCTCAAAGCTCAGGCTCTGACCTTCCGCGCCTATTCCTACATGATGCTGGCTCAAATCTACTGCAAGCGCTGGGTAGATTCTGACAACGGCAATTGCCCGGGTCTGGTGCTGCGCCTCAACGAGGACGTGGGTGACCTGGGTCTGACCTCACTGGCCGAAGCCTACAAGCAGATCTATGCCGACCTGGACGCAGCCATCGACCTGTACAACCAGTCAGGCCGTCATCGTGGCAAGGATGAGTTCTTCTTACCCGACATCGAGGTGGCCTACGCAACCTATGCCCGCGCAGCGATGAACCGCTGTGACTGGCAGAATGCGCTCAAGTATGCCAAGATGGCACGTGAGGGCTATGACCTGATGACCAATGCACAGATGCTGTCCAACGGTTTCTGCACGCACAACAGCGAGTGGATCTGGGGCGGATACAGCGCCACCGACCAGACGCTGTACTACTACAGCTACCATGCCTATATCGCCTATAACAGCAACGCAGGCAACGTGCGCAATTATCCCAAGTGCGTAAGCAAGGAGCTCTTTGAGCAGATTCCCGAGTCCGACATCCGCCGCCAGTGGTGGCTCGACCCCACGGGTTACACCTACACCACCACGACTGGTGAGGCCAGCAGCAAGACCCAGCTCTATGCCGACGCTATGGCTGCACATCCCGACCTGCAATCCAATGCCAAGATCTTTGCCTACATGCAGTTCAAGGTGCGTTGCAACGACACCCCGGGCGTAGGTGAGCTCAACTTCTTCCGCACCAGCGAGATGCTGCTCATCGAGGCCGAGGCCGAGTACATGCTGGGTAACGCCAGCGGTGCCCAGGCAGCCCTGATTGCCCTGAACAAGACGTCGGGCCGCGATCCCGAGTACAGCTGCACCAAGACCGGCACCGACCTGCTCAACGAGATCAAGCTCTATCGCCGCATCGAGCTGTGGGGCGAGGGCTTCGACTGGTTTGACATGAAGCGCTGGAAAGATCCCTTGGTTCGCCACAATCCCACCGAGGGCGGCAACTTCCTCGCTACGCTGGCCGTGACCATCAAGCCGGAGGAGAAGAATGAGTGGCGCTTCATGATCCCGACCCGCGAGACCGACTACAACAAGGCCGTTCGCGACGGTGTCATCACTCCCGCCGAGTAACCCCCTTTTTTCAGACAACAGCAACAACCTGCTGACAACTGAAACAACCTAACTAATTAGTGCCGACGCGGTGATGCGCCGGCACTATTTGGTTTAGGTTGTTTCAGTTGTCAACAGATTTTGGTGCGGATGCCCTGGAAAAAACGGCATCGGTGACAAGATATTAATGAGAAAATTGTAACTTTGCGGGTTAGTAAAGCAAGATATCAATCAATTTTAGAACAAAAGAGACTGCAACTATGAGTAGAGAGACTTTTCCTCATCTTGAGGCTCTGCGCGAGGAAATGCGCCGCCTGAATGTTGATGCCGTCATCATCCCCGGCACCGACCCGCACCAGAGTGAATACATCTGTGACCACTGGAAATTCCGCGACTGGATCAGCGGCTTCACGGGCAGCAACGGCACAGCCGTGGTAACACTTGACCAGGCCGCCCTGTGGACCGACTCACGCTATTTCCTGCAAGCCGGCATCGAGCTGGAGGACAGCGGCTTCGTGATGATGAAGGAGAATATGGGCAATGACCCCACCATCCATGAGTGGCTGCAACAAGTCCTCGAGGAGGACTCGGTCATCGCCATCGATGGCCGCCTGTATAGTGCCCAGGAGGCCAACAGGCTGGAGCGCTTCTGTGGCGAGAATGGCTACATGCTCGTCACCGAGTTCTATCCTGCCGACAGGATTTGGACTGACCGTCCTGCACGGCCTAGCGAAGTTGCCTATGTTCACGATGTGAAATATGCCGGCGAGGAGGCTACCGACAAAATTGAGCGCCTGCTCAAGGTGCTCGAGGACAACGAGGCGACCGCCATGCTGGTCACCGCGCTCGACGACATCGCCTGGCTGCTCAACCTGCGCGGCAATGATGTGGCATTCACGCCCGTGGTCATCGCCTTTGCCTACATTTCCCGCAGAGAGAAGGTCCTCTTTGTCGACGAGTGCAAGCTCACCGACGAGGTGCGCCAGCATCTCAAGGCCTGCGATATCCGTACGCGCGACTACGATGACGTGGTGCGCTACCTGGAGCGTGTGAGCGAACACGAGGTGGTGCTCATCGACCCCATCCGCGTGAGCGACACCCTGGCCAATGCCCTACCCTGCCAGAAGGTCTACTACCGCTCGCCCATCAGCGACCTGAAGTGCATCAAGAACGAGACGCAAATCGAGGGCTTCCGCCATGCCATGGAGCGCGACGGTGCCGCACTGGTGCGCTTGTTCAAGTGGATTGAGGAAACCGCGCCCACGGGCACCATCAACGAGGTGGACGTGTGGAACAAGGGCATGGCGTACCGTGCGCAGCAAGACCTGTACCGCGAGGATAGTTTCGCGATGATCTGCGGCTATCAGGAGCATGGGGCCATCGTCCACTACGAGGCTACCGACGAGAGCGCATCGACGCTCCGTGGCGAGGGCATCCTGCTCGTGGACAGCGGCGCGCAGTATCTGGACGGCACCACCGACATCACGCGCACCATCACGCTGGGCAATCCCACCGCCCAGCAGAAACATGACTTCACCCTGGTGCTCAAGGGGCATCTGGCACTGCAACGCGCCAAGTTCCCCGTGGGCACAACCGGTTGCCAGCTCGATGTGCTGGCCCGCATGCCGCTGTGGCAAGAGGCGATGACCTATGGCCACGGCACCGGTCACGGTGTAGGCCACTTCCTGGGTTGCCACGAAGGCCCTCAGAGCATCCGCACCAACTTTGTCGACGTCAAGCTCCAGCCCGGCATGATCACCAGCAATGAGCCTGGCCTGTACAAGACCGGTGAATATGGTATCCGCACCGAGAACCTGCTGCTCACCGTCGAAGCCGAGAAGACCGATGAATTCGGCAATTTCCTCGCCTTCGAGCCGCTGACACTGTTCCCCTACGACCTGGAGCTCATCGACCACTCGATGCTCTCGGCCGAGGAGGTTGCCCAGATCAACGACTACCACCGCATGGTGCGCGAGCGCATCACCCCTCTGCTGAACAGCGATGAGGCAGCATGGCTTGCCGACAAGACGAGGGAGATTAGGCTTTAGATTTTAGGTTTTAGGCTTTAGGGGGCCTAACAACAACCAACTAACAAATAACTAACAACTAGATTACCATCAACTAACATAATATGGCTATCATCAAGAAAGTAAGGGGCTTTGAGCCCAAGATTGGAGAGAATTGTTTCCTGGCCGACAATGCTGTCGTTGTCGGCGATGTTACCATGGGTAACGATTGCAGCATCTGGTTTGGCGCCGTGCTGCGCGGTGACGTGAACACCATTACCATCGGCAACCGCGTCAACATCCAGGATGGCAGTGTGATACACACGCTGTACGAGAAATCGGTAACGGAGATCGGCAACGACGTGTCCATCGGTCATAACGTGGTGGTGCATGGCGCCAAAATTGGCGACATGGCACTCATCGGCATGGGCAGTATCGTGCTCGACCACGCCGAGATTGGCGAGGGCGCGATCATCGCTGCCGGCAGCGTGGTGCTGAGCGGTACCAAAGTCGGTCCCCACGAGCTGTGGGCGGGTGCACCGGCTAAGTTCAAGAAAATGGTCGACCCCAAGCAGGCCAGCGAGATCAACGTGAAAATCGCCAAGAACTACCTGATGTACTCCACGTGGTACGAGGAATAATCCGGCACTAGATTATCAAGAAATTTCAGATAATCCAGAAAAAACCAAAATTCAAGATGAATAAGTATCTCATATCAACCATCATGGCACTCGTGCTGGCCATCGTGCCGGCACGGGCAGCCATGTATATGGTCGGGAACACCCCCTTCGGTGACTGGAACCCGGGCAATGGCGTCGTGATGACCGACCATGGCAACGGCACGTACACCTTCACCACCTTTATCTATGGCACAGTGTGGTTTGTCTTTGCCGACGGACTGGACAGTGACTGGACCGCCTTCAATGCCAACTACCGTTACGGCCCGTCGGACGGTGGCAGCCAGGACGTGGTGGTCGGCAACACCTACACGACCCAGAAGAGTAACAACAACCACGCCTACAAGTTTAATGGCGCGGGTAAGGACTACACCTTCACCTTCAATCTCAACAATCTGACGTTCACCATATCGGAGTATCAGGAGCCACCGGTCCCCAATCCGTTTGCCCTGAGCGTGGGAGATGTGAATGGCGACGGCGAGGTGACTATCGGCGATGTCACGGCGCTGATCGATATCCTGCTGGGCGGCTTTGCCAACTATGACACCCTGAACCGTGCCGACGTCAACTATGACAAGGAGACCACCATCGCCGACGTGACCTCGCTCATCGATTACCTGCTGTCGGGCTACCTGCCCGAGCCGGTCAAGGAGGGCTATGACTACGTGTGGGACAATGATGCCATGCCTGAGATCCATCTCAACGTCAGTCTGGGCGAGTGGAACAGGTTGCTGTCACTCTACGACGCCAACAGCTACACGACCCAATATGTGATGGCCACAGCCACCTTTGTCAAGGATGGGGAAACTACCGTCATCGACAGTGTGGGCCTGCGCCTCAAGGGCAACACCTCGCGCCGCCGCCCTGAAGGCCGCTGGGGAGAGATGCATGTGCGCAACAACACCGACTGGCACCATGCTCACTTTGGCGTGAATCTGCGCAAGTATGTCGACGATGAAGCCCACACCATCCAGGGTGTGCGCAAACTGCACCTCAAGTGGTTCAAGGACGACCCCGCCTATGTGCGCGAGATGTTCTGCTACGAGCTCTTCAGACGCACTGGCGTGTGGACTGCCGTTCGCGACAACTACTGCCGCCTGTGGCTTCACGTCGAGGGCGACAGCCAGGAGGCTTACTATGGTGTGTATGAAATGCTTGAGCCCATCGATAAGCGTTATCTCACCGACCGCAAGACGCGCTTCGGTGCCAGTAGCGGCTACCTGTGGAAATGCCGCAATGCCGCGGCAGGCCTGAACAACCCCAACGGTGACATCTGGTATGACGACGACACCGATGACCGCCATGCCTATACGCTAGAGACCCGGACCGAGGAATTTGACACAGCCCGCGTGCAGCTCCTCGACTTCATGAACAAACTCAGCCACTTGAGTGACAGCGAATTCTACACATGGATTCAGCGGGTTACCGACGTGGACCTGTTGCTGAAGACCTATGCCGTCAACGTTGCCGTGGGCATGTGGGACGACTACTGGAACAATGCCAACAACTACTACATCTACTTCAACAGCAGGCACTTGCACGACTACAAGTTCTTCTTTATCCCCTATGACTACGACAACTCGCTGGGGACGACTCTGCGCTGCGGAGTGCAGGAAGACGCCGGCCGCCAGAACCCGCTCCAGTGGGGCAATGACAACAATGGTCTGATTGCCCGTATCCTCAAGTTCAGCGACTTCCGGGCCAAGTATGTGACTTATCTCAAGATGCTTGTCCAGGCCGAGAACGCCATGATGGACCGGCAATCGGCAGGAGCCCGCATCCGCGCCTGGCAAAACATGATTGAGCCCTATGTCGACAACGACACGGGCGAGGACACCATGATCGAGGACAAGCCGGCCTCATGGAGCAGCCACGGAGAGTACAACCTACTGAAATCGAACAGCGACAACTTCTTTACGGTCAAGGCATCGGTCATCAACGCCCTGCAATAGGGCGCGGAAAGACCCAGCGAGCCGACAGCCATTTAGGCTAGGCCCAGCTCGAAGTCCTTGAGAAACTGAGTGAAGTTGGGATTATGCTGCTTAATCTGCTCGACGACTTCACGGGGCGATAGGATCTTAGGGGTGTCGATAGGCACCTCACTCACCTTGACATCGAGCGTGAAGCGGTCGTTCTTGACAACGTCGCACAGGAAGCGCATCAGCTCTTCCTTGTGCTCTTCCACATTCTTTTGTTCAGTGGGACTGCCCACGGTCATCACGTAGTGCTCAGCATCTGTTCCCAACTGGGGAGTGGCATAAGCCATCGTGGTGCATAATGCACGCTCCTGGGGGTGCTGGTCGATGTAGGCCTGCCATGCGGCATGCAGTTGCTCGGCAGTGAACGGCTGGGTGCGCTGGGGTGCGCTAGCGGCCACGGCTTGTTGCTGGACGGCGGGCGCATTGGGCACATTGACCATGATACGCGGCGCATTGCCCACAGATCGGGGCATGGGCCGGGATGCCGGCGATGCCTGGGGAGCAGGACGGGCAGGCTGGTGCACCGCTTGAGCAGGGTGAGGAGGTTGCTCGGCAGGGGCAGGGGCTGGCGGCACACTAGCCGCAGCACCAGCTTGGGATGCACGAGGAGCCGCAGGGGGCGTTTGGGGAGCTGATTGGGCAGGACGGGCGGGTTGCTGAGGGGCCACCTTCTGCAAGGAAGGCTGAGCTGCCTGCTGAGGCTGAGGAGCCTGCACCAGCTGACACAACTTGATCAGGGTGAGTTCCACCAGCAGTTGCTTGCTGCTGGCGTTGCGGTAATTCAGGTCACAGGTGTTGCACAGGTCCAGCGCACGGTAATAGAACTGGGGA
Organism: uncultured Muribaculaceae bacterium; assembly: GCA_964628205.1. GTDB lineage: Bacteria > Bacteroidota > Bacteroidia > Bacteroidales > Muribaculaceae > Sodaliphilus. The sequence goes on along the minus strand of CAZVMM010000003.1, from coordinate 79,854 downwards.
GCGAGCTTGGCACTCTGCACGCCATAGCGCTGAGCCACTTCATCGTTCATCTCCAGCAGCTTGCGCGTCTGGGGCGTGCTGGCCACCATCAGGTCGCGCAGGTGCTGCGCCAGTCCGTTGATGAAAAACTGCGAATCAAATCCCTTGTCGCGGATTTCCTTATAAATCAGCAGCGATTGGTTCACATCTGCAGCGAGAAAAGCCTCCACGAGCCTGAAGTAGTAGTCATAATCGAGCACATTGAGGTTATCCAGAGCGCTCTGGTAGGTGATGTGCCCCTCGGTCGAAGCCGCCACCTGATCAAAGATGGACAAGGCGTCGCGCATGGCACCATCGGCCTTCTGGGCAATGACGTTGAGCGCGGCAGGCTCGGCCTCGATGCCCTCCTGCTCGCAGACGTAGTGCAGCTGCTGAACGATGTCGGGCACGGTTATGCGGGCGAAATCATAGATCTGGCAACGCGACAGGATGGTGGGGATGACCTTCTGCTTCTCGGTAGTGGCAAGGATGAAGATGGCATACTCGGGCGGCTCCTCAAGAGTCTTGAGAAAGGCATTGAAGGCGGCCTGGGACAGCATGTGAACCTCATCGATGATAAACACGCGGTAACGGCCCGTCTGTGGCGGTATGCGCACCTGGTCGGTCAGGTCGCGGATGTTGTCCACGCTGTTGTTCGACGCGGCATCCAGCTCATTGATGTTGTAGGAGCGCTGCTCGTTGAACGCCTTGCATGATGGGCACTCGTTACAGGCCTCGCCCTCGGCAGTGGGGTGCTCGCAGTTGATGGTCTTGGCAAAGATGCGGGCGCAGGTTGTCTTGCCCACACCTCGGGGTCCACAGAAGAGGTAGGCGTGCGCCAGCCTGCCGCTAGCGATGGCCGTCTTCAGGGTGTGGGTCAATGACTGCTGCCCCACCACGCTGCGAAAGGTAGAGGGCCTATACTTTCTCGCCGATACGATATACTTGTCACTCATTGGATTACAATATGGTCGGTTTGTCTAAACTGCAAAGATAATCATTTTCATCCAAAAACGCCTCCACTCCACCCTATTTTTTCCTATTCCTCTCTTTCTTTTATTCTCAAAAAAAGCCCGCATAGCCGATGAGTTCGGGCCATGCGGGCAATTCCAGTTTTTTCTCCGAATCACTTCAGGTTCTCCTTGAAGAACTGCTCCAGCTTGTCATAGGGGATCCTACCGTTCTTGTCATCGTACAGGTCGGTGTGGACCGCTCCTGGGATAATGAGAAGCTCCTTGTTGCCGACGGTCATGCTCTTGCCATCGGGCTTCGTGCCAGTCATCTTCTCGAACGCCATCTCACTGAAATAGCGGCTATGGGCCTTCTCTCCATGGATAAGCAGAACCGGCGACTCGATCTCATTGGCATAGGCCAGAATGGGCTGGTTGAGGAACGATTGACATCCGGTAACGTTCCAGCCATCGGTGCTATTGCCACTGCGCTCGTGATAGCCGCGCTTGGTCTTGTAGTAGTCATAGTAGTCCTTCACGAAGAAGGGGGCATCTTCGGGCAGGGGATCGACGACACCGCCAGCACGCTTGTTGGTGCCAGAGCGGAAGTCCTCGGTGCGCTGAGCCGCAAGAGCCTTGCGCTTCTCCATGCGCTGCGCTTGCGAGTCTTCGCTATCAAAATATCCGCAAGCGTTGATGTGACTCATGTTGTACATGGTCGACGCCACGGTAGCCCGGATGCGCGGGTCAAGGGCTGCGGCGTTAACTGCCATGCCGCCCCAACCGCAAATGCCGATAATGCCGATGCGCCCGGGGTCAACGTTGTCCTGCACCGAGAGGTAGTCGACAGCGGCCAGAAAATCCTCGGTATTGATATCGGGCGAGGCAACGCGGCGGGGTTCTCCCCCACTCTCACCGGTAAACGAAGGGTCAAAGGCGATGGCAATGAAGCCGCGCTCAGCCATGTGCTGGGCATACAATCCACTGCACTGCTCCTTCACAGCACCAAAGGGGCCACACACGGCTATTGCCGGAAGCTTGCCCTGTGCATCCTTGGGCAAATACATGTCGGCAGCGAGTTCGATGCCATAGCGGTTCTTAAAGGTCACCTTCTTGTGATTGACCTTGTCACTTTTGGGGAACGTCTTGTCCCATTCCTGAGTTAAATTCAATGTCGTAGTCATATTTTCGTCACTATTGTTGTTCTGATTACAGGATACGAGCATCATGCCCGCAAGCACTGCCAAGAATAAAACGTGTTTCATACCTTAAATATTATCGTTCTTGATTATCCAAAATCCGCATCACTGCCGAGAGAGCAGCATGTCGATAAGCGATGAGACATCACCGATGGTCACTTCGCCGTCTTCATTGACATCAGCAGCCTCGGAGCCTGTTTCACCGCTGAGCAACACGTCGATCAAAGCCGACACATCGCCGATGGTCACCTCGCCATCTCCATTAAGGTCCCCCTTCTTCTCGGGCGACCCTGCCGAGAGTGACAAGGTCACGCTGATATTGTTCTCGCCCGCCCGCAGGAACGTTCTCAGTTCGCTCTGTGTCATATTGTCGATGTGGCCCAGACGGGTGTAGCTCCACGAGTTCGATCCATAGAAGAGACAGATGTTGCTGCCATTGTACAGGACGATGTCGCCCGGTTGCGCATCAATCTGCTCATTGCTCGTGGGCAGCGAAAAGCCCAGCGGGCCCCAGATCTCAAAGCCTCCGCTGGAGTTGAGCGTCACCGTGACAGGGGCCTCTTGCAGCCTTGCCACCAACTGGCGAGCGGCCGCGTTATCGACAAGGGTTGCCGATTGTGTCACGCCACCGATGGTGATGTACAGCCTGTCTGCTGCCGGCTGACCCGCTGCGAAATCAAGCCCAGCAATCCAGTTCTGGATGAGCGAGGCACGGTTGGCGTGGTTACTTGCCCTGATCCACAACGCATCGCCCATCCACACTGCATCGGGCACCAAGCGCTCTGCATTGGCCACCACTCCAGCGATGCTGCTCGAATGACTGGAGACAATCAGCCCCACATGCTTCCCCGCCATCTGCGGTCCGTAATTGAAGAGATAAGTCTGCATGATGGCAGCCATCTGGCTCCACCATAGCGGAGTGACAATGATGATGTTATCATAGTCACTGAGGTCGGTAATCGGCACAGGGTCGATGGCAGGATAACTATCAGGGTCATTGGGTGCCGCATTGATGGCATTCAGCAGTTGGGTACCCAGGGCATAGTTGTTGGCATCATACTGCAGCCCCTTCTCGGCCGGCACGATTTCCATCACGTCGACATCAATCTGGGCGCTCAGTGATTCCACAATCTGGCGACTGTTTCCCGTGTAACTGTAGTACACAGCCAACGTCTTGCCAGCCTCGTCAGCACTGGCTGCATTAAGTAATGAGCAATTAAGCATCATCATCGTCAATATGAAAAGTATCCGTTCCATTTGCTGTTTGTTAAATCCATCGCAAAATTACACCAATTATAATCACAGAGACTTAAACGGATTACCGAAATAACTACCATAATTGCAGAATCACATCCAAATCTCGGATTTTACCCTTATCTTTGCGCTATGATACAATCCGACACATATCTGATCGACAGCATCGACAAGTACAACAAGTGGTATGGCAAAGAGACACTGCACCCGCTGGTGACGGTCATCAATCACGAGACGCCCGCCAAATGGATGAACGGAGCGACGCTGCGCTACAATGTGTACGGCCTTTTCCTGAAACAGGGCGAGGGCTGTGTGGCACGTTACGGAAGGGAAAAGTATGATTACCAAGAGGGAACCATCGTGACCTTCGCCCCCGGGCAGACGGTCACTGTGGAGTGGCGTGAAGACCTGCCCATGCCGCCCTCGCGCGGGTTGCTGTTCCACCCCGACCTCATCCACGGGACAGCGCTGGGCCGCAAGATTCATGACTACTCTTTCTTTGACTACGGTCAGCGCGAGGCCCTGCACCTGAGCGAGCGCGAGAGAATGATTATCGCCATGTTGATGGATCAGATTGCGGCAGAGCTTGAGCATCCCGTGGACCCCCACTCCCAGACGCTCATCACCGACGCCATCTCACTGCTGCTGGATTACTGCATGCGCTACTACGACCGCCAATTCATCACCCGTCACAAGCAATGCTCCGAGGTTTTCTCGCGGTTTGAGCGCCAGCTGAAAGAGTACTTCTCCAAGGGCCATCCCGAACAGAGCGGTCTGCCATCGGTTGCCTATTTTGCCGACAAGGCGCACCTGTCGGCCAGCTACTTTGGCGACCTTATCAAGAAAGAGACGGGGACCACGGCCCAGCACCACATCCAGCGGGCCATTATCGACCGCTCAAAGCAGTTGCTGCGCGAGAGCGATCAGGGCATCAGCGAAATAGCCTATCAGTTGGGGTTCCTGTACGTACAGCATTTCACCCGCTTGTTTAAGGCACAAACGGGAATGACGCCCAGGGAGTATCGCAAACAGGCATAGCCCACACGCATCATCTCTGCAGGCTAGAATCGGATGCCAGCCATGGCAGTGCAGTCGATAATGGAGCCCAAGAAATCGTGCTGCTCAGACTTGTAGCGGTGGATATCGGCATAACTCTGGAGTCCCAAGAAGAACTGCTTGTGGTTATAGACCAGGCCCATACGGGCACGCAGGTTAACAGACCAGTCGCTGGCTCTATCCTCGTGCTGAGTGGCTAACATTCGCCGATAGCCCGTGTACGGCGCCACGGTGAGGTTGAGCAGCCATTTTTTGCCCAGCACCCAATTGTAGCCATATCCCACCAACACGCAGTAGTCATTATAGAGGAACCGTGGCAACTCTTCATGGGGTGGCAGCTGCTCGCGGACAAAATCAGGCAATTCCTCAACATTGATCGACATGTCGCGATGCAGCAAACGAATTCCCGCGATAAGCGAACCCGCACTGCGCCGCTGGTACTTTGAGAAACAGTAAGCCGCAGCCTGTGCGTAGCGCCGGTTATTGAAGAAGTAGTATGCACTCATGCCATAGGACTTGCGGACAAACCCGCCAAAATTCCTGAACCTCACCTTATCTCCACTCTGTCTGTCCTTAAACAGCAAGCTAGCAGGCCTGGTGTTCTTCATGTAATAGGCATCGGCCGAGAAACGAGCACACGTGAAAGAGAAATCGAGCTTCCTGGATTGGTTACCACCATGGATCAGGTCACTGATGCCCACGGTGAAGCCAACACTCACGGCCATGAACGACAGCTGCAATCCCACGTTGGACGTGAGATTGCTGCGCATCGCCACCCAGGTGTCGGCAAAGGGCTCACCCGAGTAGGTGTCCAACCAATTGTTGGAACTCAGTATCAATTTCCAGTTCTTGCCAGTTCCCACCACGTAGGCCGTGTCATAACTGTTGAACGTCTTGTCACCCCACTTATATACCTTCCAGCAGAAATTGACGAATGCCGGATAATTGATTGTCCCGCCATCCATATCCACCCTACCATGCTTGAGAGCCCTCCACCAGTAGCCATTGTCACGGATTGTGTCCCACGGCTCATTCATTTTCTGGTCGATGCGTTCTTGCATACGTGTCCTGATCCGCTGAAACACATTGAGATGCGACGCCGTGTCGGTAGCCACCGCGGTTGTATCGGCAGCCGGGTTCTGCCCCTCCAGCGCCAGTGAAGCCATCATGGCCAACAGGCAGACCAGTATGTAACGTATGTGCATCATTCAGTCCACAAAGATACAACTTTTTCTCTAAAAGTCGGCAGCGGGGCGACCTGTCCGAAAAATTATTCGGGTCATTATTGCACATTATCGAGAATTGGTGTATTTTTGTGCCACATTTAGCGAAACATAAACCTGAACATATTTTTAGAGATACTGCAATGAAGAATATCTTGATCATCGGCTCAACGGGACAAATCGGCTCGGAGCTGACAATGAAATTGAGAGGAATCTACACGGGCAACGTTGTAGCCGGTTACATCCCCGGTGCTGAGCCTAAAGGCGAACTGCTGGAGAGCGGTCCCTCGGAAATCGTCGACATCACCAACGCCCAGCAGATTGGCGCCGTTGTCGACAAGTACAACATCGACACCATCTATAATCTGGCCGCTCTGTTGAGCGCTGTTGCCGAGAACAAGCCCCAGCTGGCTTGGCACATCGGCATCGACGGTCTGATGAACGTGCTGGAGGTTTCGCGCGAGAAACATTGCGCCGTCTTCACCCCCAGCAGCATCGGCTCGTTTGGCCCCAATGCGCCCAAGGACGGCACGCCCCAGGACACCATTCAGCAACCGCGCACGATGTACGGCGTGACCAAGGTCACCGGTGAGTTGCTGAGCAACTACTACGCCCTCAAGTTTGGCGTGGACACCCGCTCGGTGCGCTTCCCCGGCCTGATCAGCTACGTCACCCCTCCGGGCGGTGGAACGACCGACTATGCCGTAGACATCTACTATAGCGCCGTTCAGGGCAAGAAATTCATCTGCCCCATCGCCGCTGGCACGTTGATGGACATGATGTACATGCCCGACGCCTTGCGTGCCGCCATCGAGATTATGGAGGCCGACCCGAGCCGTCTGGTTCACCGCAACTCGTTCAATATCGCCTCGATGAGTTTTGACCCCGAGGTCATCTATCACAAGATCCAGGAGTACATTCCCGGCTTCGAGATGGAATATGACGTTGACCCGCTGCGTCAGGGCATCGCTGACAGCTGGCCCAACAAGCTGGATGACACCTGTGCCCGCGTCGAGTGGGACTGGAAGCCCGAGTATGATCTCGATGCCATGACCAAGGACATGATCGAGAAGCTGCGCATCAAGTTTGGACTGAACAAGTAACGCCCTTATTTGTATCACTGGTGATGAAGAAGGTACTATACGCCCTGTGTTGCCTAGCCTGCCTTGTGCTGAGCGGTTGCTCGGGCAGCAGCTATAAGCTGGCCAAGGAGTATCAGAGCCGCGACACGTTCGGCTTCCTGGTGTTCGTCAGTGAGTCGGGCAAGCAATATGACGACCTATGGGTCAACATCTCGGGGCTGGACAAGACTTTCCTGGCCTCGACGGCCCAGATTGTTGACGGAGAGGTCAAGGGCATGCGCTATGGTGCGCAACAGGGCACGCGCAGCGTGATGATACGGCAGCAGAATGAGCGTCTGCTCTACAAGGATGTCGTTGAGATACGCGCCGGCGAGGACACCATCATCAAGTTCAAGGACTGAAACTCATTCATCATCAACAAAACAAGGGACAATTTTTTTTTAGAATTGTTCCTTGTTCTTTTTTATGGGCATAGGTCACTGATTAACGATTAAGGTCTAGCCCAAAACACATCGGGGTCATGGATTGCTTCACAATGCTGGCTCTCGCTGACGTATCCCACCGGCACGAGCTGAATGTCGTCCTTGGGGTCATGGTCACGATACATGCTCTCGGCATTGAAGCGATTCACCCGCTTGCACACGAAGTAGTAGAGATTCTTGGACATGTAGTAGTCCAGATAGTTCTCCTTAGTCTGCGGAGTCTCATGGTTCCAGTTTGCCGTCTCACAGAGCTGCAAGGGCATATCGTTCCTTAGTCGCTCTCGCACTTCGGCGATGCTGAGCATTGTCCCACTCTCATCGGTGACCCACGCATCCATCGTCGGGTCAATGTAGAGCCACTTCTGCAAGCCATCAGACCAGACCGCGTCAATGACGTGGCACTCATAGTCGTTGGGGTCGGCCGGCATGCAGGTAACATAGCGGGCGGGAATGCCCAGTGACAGATACATCTCGCACAGCGAAATCGCCAACTGCCTGCAGTTCACGCCCTTGCCTGTGGCTTTGCAATAATTGTAGATATCGATGGCATCCATCTCCACGAAGGCCCTGTTGCTCCCGTCATGACGGATCTTATCGTGTGCAAAATGGAGGAGGTTGATGATTCTGGACAATTCATCGCCCTGGCCCGCCACGGAGTCAAGGTTGAAATAGTCCCGCACAATGCGCAGGTTCATCGACTCCTTGGGCTGATAGGCAAAGAGCGGTGCGTCATCGTTCTGCCGATTGGCTTCTCGGGCATAGGGTGCCGAACGCTTCAGCACAGAAATCGGCAGACGCTCCTGAACCCGAGCCAGCAGAGCCTGATATTTCCCGTCCTTACGTAGCGAGCGGAGGTCGTTGTCGTTTACCATGTTGTGGTAGTCCCTATAGCCGCAATCCACTGAGTGCTCGAGAGTGAGCAGGGCCTGCTTCTTTTGCCCCATCAGCGTATAGCAGCAAGCCAGGTCATAGAGGAGCAGGCCTTTCTGCTCAGTGAGAGCAGCCTCGGGAATAGGGGTCACCAGATGGATGGTGGTCGTGTCGAGGATACAGATAAGTGTCATTAATGGCGCAACGGCGTCGTTGTGGTTACCCTCGCGCATCAACTGCTGATACTGCGCCTGTAACTTGGAATACGTGTTCTGGAAGTCCATCAAGCGTTCTTCCTGCGCACCAGCCATGACAGCCGTCAGCAAAAAAGCGACCAGCAAGACAGCACACCTCGATGTCAGATTCTTAATTTTCATTTCCGTAATACTCATCTCAAAAAAAATTTGCATCTACTGGTTATTTGCCGCGCCTGGCCTTGATGCCTTCATAGATGAGGTTTGCGCCAACGAATATCAAGAGCACTGGGACAAAGTAGAGTTCCCACGGCTCTTCGGGCGGACGTTCCAACCATGTCCAGTGAATGAGATGCCAGATACTTGCCAGTTTGAGCAGACTGCCCAACACAAGGATGATTCCGATGATTGTTTTAAGTTTCATAGCGGTTTCAGTAATTTAAGTTAATAATCAAATTCTTTCAATTCTTCTAAGCCAGTCTCAATTTCCTTGAGCTGCATGGCGTGGCGGCGGCGCTGCCACAGGGCTAGCGCGTAACCCAGGGCAAAAGTCATCAACGACAGCCCCAGCGGTAGCAGCACTTTGACGCCAAACGCATAGTTCGCTTGGTCATTGAACATGAGTTCCGAGACACAGAATGCGACCATCGCAACGGCAACCTCGGCAATGGTCCAAATACTCTCCTGATGGCAGGCCTTCTTGTAGCGCAGCACCAAACGCATGAGTTCGCTGCAGCGTTTCCCTTCCAGATTGAACTGCGACAACAAGAATAATTTCCAAATAAGGGGGGCGAGGCCTATCACCATCGCGGCCTCGACGACCACAAATGAGAGTGTCCTGATGGGCGTGTTCATGTACACATAGGGGAACACCACACAGATGATGAGCAGGCATACACCCAGGTTGTAATAGTTGTGCCGGCACACACCATCAAATGCCGTTCTGGTCTTCTGGGCAATCATTTCCCGCACGATGTTCAGGTTCACTATCTCGTTTTCTTTCAATCGGTTGTTGAGAGTATCCCAACCAGCCCTTAACTGTTCGAGCTCCATATCAATGCTGACGTTTTTTTAACTGTTCGACATTTTTTTGAGTTTCTCCTTGACACGAGTGAGTTTCACCGCGACATTGGTTTTAGATAGGCCCAGAATATCAGCCATCTCCTGATAACTGCGCTGCTCCAGCCACAAGAGAATCAGTGCGCGCTCCAATTTCCCAAGTTGGTTGATGAGGCGGTAGAGTTCCATCAGTTGCCCTGTTCTGCCTTCTTCCTCGACAAGAGCGCCCGCTATACTTGCCGTGATGGGGACTGTCTGCGGTCGGCTGCCAGAGCGTCTCAGGAAGGTGATGCAGGTGTTCATCGCAATGCGGTAAACCCATGTCGTGGCTTTGCTGTCGCCGCGGTAGCGCGGGAACCCTTTCCACATGTTCAACACCACCTCCTGGAACAGGTCGTTGAGGTCTTCCTGATCTTTGGCATAGATGTAGCACACCTTGTAGATGGTGCGCTTCTGCTCCTTGATCAGGTCCAGGAAATCGTTCTCTAAATCCTTTGTGCCCATTGTTGAGAATCAATCGTTCATCCCATTAGTCGCATCAGACGCTTAATAATTACACTCAAGCGGCAAAAAAAATTCACTTTGGGGTAAAATCCAGCATCATCGCCTGGCATCATAAAACGGAGCCCTCAGAACACGGATGACGTCTGGCTCTGAGGGCTGGTGGGATGCTGGTTGGGGAATCGTGTTACTTGCCTGACACTCAGCGGCGCAGGATGTCGATCAACTCGGGCACACCCTGAGTTGCAGGCTTTGCAATCACGTGCACCCAATCGGGAACGGCGGCAGGCTTGGGGTCGATGTAGTAGATGGGCACCCCGCGCTTTACATACTGGATCAGGGCGGCGGCAGGATAGACCACCAGCGTTGTGCCGATGACGACAAAGACGTCGGCATCATGGGCCAACTGGGCCGCGGCTTCCATATTGGGCACCGCCTCGCCAAAGAAGACGATGTGCGGCCTCACCTGGTCGCCATAGGGGTCGCGCGTGTCCACACTGGTTTCCAGGCCCTTGTCACTGAGCTGGTCGCACGGCAAGGTGTACAGGCGCTCCTCGTGTGTCATCGACCGCACCTTCATCAGCTCGCCATGCAGGTGCAGCACACTGGCACTGCCGGCCCGCTCATGCAGGTCGTCCACGTTCTGGGTGATGACCCTCACATCAAAGTCCTGCTCCAGCTCCACGAGGCCCAGGTGGGCGGCATTGGGCTGTGCATTGACTAACTGGGCACGACGTTCGTTGTAAAACCGGTGGATGAGTGCGGGGTCGCGCAAGAAACCTTCGTGGCTCGCCACATCCATCACGGGATAGTTCTCCCACAGACCATCCGAATCGCGGAAAGTCTTGATACCACTCTCGGCACTGATGCCAGCGCCCGTCGAAATCACTAATTTTTTCTTTTTCATAGTCTTTGGTTCATTTGGTCTACAACAGTTTGCTTGAGATTAATGTGAAAGCAAAAATAGTAAAATTTTTCTAAAATCATGCACCCTAATCGAGGAAATCACTATCTTTGCACCGTTTTTTATAAAAAAGAAGATTTCTAAATGGACAAAGTGAGTTACGCATTAGGCTTGAGCATGGGAGGCAACTTTATTGGCTCGGGCATCAAGAAACTGGATATCAATGATGTTGCTGACGGACTGAGAGCCGTCTACGAGGGTGCAGAACAGAAGATGACCTTCGATGAGGCCAAGCAGATTGTCACCGAATTTTTCACCAATCTCGAGAAAGAGGGCGCCGAGCTAAACGAGCGCTTGGGCCGCGAGTTCCTGGAGCAGAACAAGAACACCGAGGGCGTGAAGGTCACTGACAGCGGCCTGCAGTATCAGGTGATAAAAGAGGGCGACGGCCTGCAGCCCGGTCCCAACGACGTGGTCACCGTTCACTATACCGGCAAGCTGATCGATGGTAGTGTGTTTGACAGCAGCGTGGAGCGCGGCGAGCCTGCCACCTTTGCTGTCGGCCAGGTGATTCCTGGTTGGGTCGAGGGCCTGCAGCTGATGCGTGAAGGCGCTGCCTACAGGCTGTTCATCCCCAGCAACCTCGCCTATGGTCCCCACGGCACCGGTCCCATCCAGCCCAACTCAACGCTGATCTTTGAGGTGCAGCTGATCAAAGTCGAGAAGAAGTAAATCCATCTACTGAAATAAAACAACAGAACAGTTTTTCTAACTTTTTAACGGAACGATGAAGAAGGTATTAGCAATGACCATGGCAGTTGCGCTCATGATGGGCATGGCAAGCTGCAACGGCAACAGCACAGACACATCCAGCTCCACCACCGAGGAGACCACTCCCGACTACGGTCAGCAGATCAAGGACAACAAAACCCTGGGGCGCGAGTTCATGGAGCAGAACGCCAAGAACGACAGCGTCGTCCAGACCAAGAGCGGCCTGCAATATATGATACTCCAGGAGGGCAATGGCGCCAAGCCCGGCCCCACCGACGAGGTAACGGTACACTACACCGGCCGATTGCTCGACGGCACCGTGTTTGACAGCAGCGTGGACCGCGGCGAGCCCGCCACCTTTCCTCTGGACCAGGTCATCCCCGGCTGGACCGAGGGCCTGCAGCTCATGAGCGAGGGTTCCAAGTACCGCCTATTCATCCCCAGCGAGCTGGCTTACGGTTCGCAAGGCTCTGGCGACAAGATCCTGCCCAACGCCACGCTGATCTTTGACGTGGAGCTGATCAAGGTCAACAAGAAGGACTAAAACATTTATACATATTCACAACATTACAATTCATTAAAAAAAACTAGTTTTATTATTATGAAGAAGATTTTAGCAATTGCAGCAGCCGGTCTGTTGACCGTTGGTTTTGTAGGTTGCAACAGCAAGGGTGCTGCTGGCAGCAGCGAGGCTATGGACTCGTTGAGCATGGCATTTGGTGACCTGTACGGCGCCGGCATGGGCCAGCAACTGCGCGGTATGGACTCCACCATCAACATGGAGCAGGCCCTGAAGGGTATGGAGTATATCGCCAACGCTGACACCAGCAAGAACTTTATGGCAGGTCTGCAGATGGGTATGCAGATTGCCCAGCTCTATGCAGGCATCGAGCAGCAGTGCGGTATGCCCATCAACAAGAGCTTATTCATGCAGCACCTGCGCGAGGCTATCATGAAGACCACCCCCATGGCTCAGGAAGACATGATGGCTCTGCAGAGCAAGATTGAGCCCCTGCTGAACAAGGCTATGGAGCAGTCTCCCAAGGCCGTAGCTAACAAGAAGGCCGGTGAGGAGTATATGGCAAAGCTCAAGAAGGACAACAGCTACACCTTCACCAAGAGCGGCATCGCATACAAGGTGCTCGCAGCCGGCGAGGGCAAGAACTTCAGCGACAGCGACGTGGTTAAGGTGAACTACGTTGGCCGCCACCTCAATGGCGAGGAGTTTGACAAGAGCGGTGAGACCCCCGTGCCCTTCAACCTGAAGCAAGTCATCCCCGGCTTCGCCGAGATGATCCAGCTCATGAAGCCCGGCAGCAAGGTAACCGTTGTCATCCCCGGTGAACTGGCTTACGGCCCCCAGGGTAACCGCGGCATCGAGCCCAACGAGACCCTGATTTTTGACATCGAGACGCTGGGCGTTGACGACACCCCCAAGCCCAACCGTCCCACCATGCCCGCCCGTCCCGCAAAGTAAATTCGCGAGCGAGATAGCGTTAAGACAAGACTGCCCCGAGCCGATTGACTCAGGGCAGTCTTGTTTTAACGTTACCGCGCCTACCTTATAGCCACAGGACAAAGTCCTCGCGTTGCAGCTTGGGGCTGGGGATGAGCAGTGCGATCGTGTCGTTGGTATAGGTCTGGCCCATGGCCATGTGGCAGCAGCAGGTTTCAAACAGTCTCCTCATGGCCTTATCATGCTGCAGATTGCGCATGACTAGCACACACCGGGCATCAAGCAAGCGCTTCAGGGCATCCTCATCGACCGGAACGTTGATCAGCGCCATCCTCATCTCATCATCGCACGCTAGCAGATCATCCACTGCCACGCGGACATCGTCATAGCACTCCACCCTGCTGAGCTGAGACTGCAGCACGCGGATGGCAAGCGGCTTCTGCTCCAACTGCTCCTCATAGAGGTAGAGTCGACTGTTGCGGTTCACCTCGAGCATGGCAACGCTCTCAACTCCTGTCGTTGCCCCCACCTGCAGGATGTGACCCGGATTGAAGAAATTGGTAACCCTGAACAGCAACCGCGCCTCGCGCTCACCAATGAGGTCCATCTCACGGCGCTGACGGCGGGTCGTGGCGGCCCTGATGGTCGCTATCAACTGATGGATGCCCCCGTAAGCGTAATAGTGCAGCGGTTGCCGCCACACATGGCGCACAAACCGGTAGGCATAGGGGGAATGTATGCCGAAGCCGCTACTCCTGTGGTAGCGGCTCCATGCTGTCAGATATTTCTTCCAGGTTATCAAGGTGGTCAGTCTTTGGACTCAACCGATTCCTCCCGCCTGCGGAACTTGTCGCCAAAGAGGGCGTAGTTCAGCGCCAACAAGAGCAACAGGTAGATGGCAATGACGGCTACCTTGGCCCACGTCTGGGTCTTGCCCACCTCATCGGGATCAAACCTGAAGTCGATCTCATGGTCGCCAGCCGGCAGTTGCAAGGCGCGCAACACATAGTTCACACGCCCCATCTCCACGGGTTTGCCGTCAACGGTAACCTTCCATCCCCAGGGGAAATACACCTCGCTGAACACCGCCAGGCCACCAGCGGCACTGTGACTCTTGTAGGTCAAGTGATTGGGAGCGTAGGAGGTCTCGTAGATGGTGTCGCCAGGCTGGGTGGCACGGGCCTCGCCGAGTTGCTGCTTGAACTTGGCATCGGCCACCGCGCTCACAGCGGGGTTGAAGTTATCCAGGAACGCCATCTCCTGGTCTGCGTTGTTGACATAGGTGAGCGAATCCACAAACCAGGCATTGCCCAAGGCATCAGGATTGCGTTGCATCGTCTGGTCGTCCAGAATAAAGTAGCGGGCATTGAGCATGTTGAGCACCTGGATGTTATTCTTGGCAATCTGATTATTGATCAGATCGTTATAGCGCGTCAGCTTAGCGGCATGGTAACCACCGATGGTTTTGTGGAAGTAGCTGGGCATGGCCTCACCAAAGTGCTGCACGTCCATCACGCGGTAGTTCATGTCCTTGTCCTGCAGGATCTGCGTGTCGACGGGGCGCGGCGTGAACTGCTCCTCGCCCAAATCGTAGTGAGACGTGAAGGTGTCGGCATTGATGTAACGCTTGTCCACGGTGTACATGTCGACCAGCACAATGGCAGCGATGATCAGGGTAGCAGCAAGTTCGTTGAGCTTACCCATGCAGTAGGCTGCGATAACGCCACACCCCAGCGCGATGACGAGCAGGCTGCGCCATGCGTCACCACTGACGAGAGCGCCACGCACGGCAGCGATAGCGCTGTCCACTCCAGGGTACTGCTGAATCTGCCCTGACTCAACTAGCATCTCGTGCTCCTGGGCCGAGTAGTGACCAAAGATGCCCGGGAAGACCGCTGTCAGCAGGCATATCAGGGCGCACAGGCCGAAAGAGCACAGCAGGGCCACCTTGTGCTTGCGCCAGCCATCACGGTCACGGAACAGCTCATTCAGGGCAAGCACAGCCAGCACAGGCATTGTGATCTCGGCAATGACGAGAATCGAGGCCACTGTGCGGAACTTGTTGTACATCGGGAAGTGGTCGATCATCAGGTCGGTAAGCCACATCATGTTGTGGCCCCACGAGAGCAGAATCGAGATGATGGTGGCGACGAGCAGTGCCCATTTCACGGGACCCTTGACAATGAAGCATCCCAACAGGAACAATGCACAAATCAGAGCGCCCACATACACCGGACCATTGGTCATCGGCTGATCGCCAAAGTATTGCGGGAACTGACTCAGAATCTGCACTTCCTGCTGTCCCATTTGGCCTGTGTTAGCCATCTTCTGGGCCTTATCGGTATCGCTCAGCACCAGCATGCGGTTGTCGCCATGCTCGGGCTTGATGGTGGCACCGCCCTTCACGTTGGGGATAAGCAGGGTGAAGGTCTCACCCTTGCCGTAGCTCCACTGGGTGATGTAATCCTTGTCCAGACCGCCCTCGGTGGGCTTGGCATTGACGGCATCCTCACCCTTGGGCGTGAGTTCGCTGTGACCGCCGCGCATGGTCTCCTGAGAGTACTTGTATGTCAAGTACAGGTTGGGCGAATTGGCCAGCAGTGCCAGTCCGGCAGCCACGGCCAGGGCTGCGGTGGCGATGCACCAGCGTCCCACCTGCTTGTCCATGATGGCCTTAACCAGATAGGCGATGACCAGCGCGGCGATGAGGAACATCGAGTAATAGGTCATCTGCACGTGGTTGCTGGCCAGCTGCAGGGCAGCAAAGAACGCCGCAACGGCAGCACCGCCCAGATACTTGCCACGATAGCACCACACGATGCCGGCAATGGTGGGCGGGATGTAGGCCAGCACCATCAGTTTCCAGATGTGGCCCGCGCCCATCAAGATAAAGAAGTAACTCGAGAACGCATACCCGATGGCACCTAGCACGGCATAGTACCACTTGACCTTGAAGGCTAGCATGAGAAGGAAGAATCCCAGCATGAGCAGGAAAATCCAGCTCACGGGAGTGGGGAAATACAGGCGGTAGAGCGCCGATGCGGGCGTCAGATAGGTTGTGCCCTCGTAGGAGGGTGCGATCTGGAAAGTGGGCATGCCGCCAAACAGGGCATTGGTCCACCATGATTTCTCGCCCGTTTGGGCCTGCATCGCACTGGTTTCCTGACTATTGGCTGCACCCTGCATGACATCGTGCTGCTGAAGCACATCCCCGTTCACATCATTGGGATAGAAATAGATCCAGGAGATGGCGGCAAACACCACCACCGCGATCACAAAGTAGGCCACGTCGGCAATCGACAATGACCCAATCAGTTTCTTGTCTAGGTTATTACGCTTCATTATTTGTTGATTGTATGTGTCAGAACTCGGTAAACGAGAGAGGCATCGTGTCCTTGAAGCTGTCCAGGATGTAGATCTTCTCCTTTCCCGCGAGGATCAACTCGATGGGATGACCGTTCTTCTCAAACTCCAGGAAAGCCTGACGGCACACGCCACAGGGAGCGGTGGGCTCCACGACAAACTCATCTCGGGTAAACGAAGTGATGGCTACCGACTTGACGGGCACACCGGGGTACTTGGCGCCGGCGGCATAGAGTGCCGAGCGCTCGCCACAGATGCCTGCAAAGGCTGCATTCTCCTGATTAGCTCCGATAAACACCTCGCCATTGTCGAGCATCAGAGCTGCGCCCACCTTGAAGTTACTATAGGGAGAATATGAGTGCGAAGTGGCCTCTCGAGCCATGTCCACTAATTTTTTTTGCTCTTCGGTGAGTTCATTATAAGAATAAACCCTTACCTTTGTGGTGATTTTCTTTTCGTTCATAAAAAATTATGAGTTTTATTGACTTGGAACGCAAAATTATAGATTTTTTCCCGAAAAACAAGCGAATATCGGTTTTTTGCTTGATTTTTGTGCTATTTTCAGCCTTTTTGCTCCCTGCCCAGACCAAACATCAGCGATATCTGGACTACATAGAGCGCTACAAGACAGTGGCCCTGGAACACGAGAGAGATTATGGCGTGCCGGCAAGCATCACACTGGCCCAGGGCATCCTGGAGAGCAGCGTGGGCACGAGCCGCATGGCCCAGGAGGCCAACAACCACTTCGGCATCAAGGCCTATCACTGGAAAGGCGAGGTATATGGCCGATGTGACTCATTGAAGCAGGTGGGTTACCGCAAGTATGGCGCCCCTGAGGATTCCTTCCTCGACCACACCAAGTTCTTGAAGGGGCCCCGTTACAGCATCCTATACCAGCTCGACGTTACCGACTACCGCAGCTGGGCCCAGGGGCTCAGGGACTGCGGATATGCCGAGGACGAGAACTACCCCGTCAAGCTCATCAGCATCATTGAGCAGTATGAGCTCTACGCCCTCAACGGCGGCAAGCGGCTCGACGGCACAGTTGCCATCGTCGAGGACATCGAGACCGAGCAGGCCACGACCGATAATGGCCGCTGGCACCATCGCAAGCGCCACGACCGCCGACATCACGATGGCAACATCGCTCAAGAGCCCGAGCGAGTGGCGCCCAATCCGCCTGTGCGCTCAGGCCGCGTACTCTCGAGCGCCGACAATGATTAGGTCGGGACGAAAAAACTATTCACTGTTAACTATTCACTGTTAACTAAAAAAATACTACCTTTGTAGTCATCTAATCAACCTAATATAATTAATAACCTTTTAATTAGTAATTTTATCATGTTTGGAAAATTTCAGGAACATCTCCAGAAGGAGCTCGCCGACATCCAGGCTGCCGGTTTGTACAAGAACGAACGTATCATTACCACGCCGCAGCGCGCCGACATCCGTGTGAAGCCCAACGACGAGGTGCTGAATTTCTGTGCCAACAACTATCTGGGTCTGAGCGACAACAGCCGCTTGATCAAGGCCGCTACCGAGACCATGTCTCACCACGGCTACGGCATGTCGTCGGTTCGCTTCATCTGCGGTACCAGCGATATCCACAAGGAACTTGAGGCCGCTATCGCAGATTACTTCCACACCGAGGACGCCATCCTCTACGGTTCATGCTTTGACGCCAACGGTGGTCTGTTCGAGGCCCTGCTGACCGACGAGGACGCCATCATCAGCGACTCGCTCAACCACGCTTCGATCATCGACGGCGTGCGCCTGTGCAAGGCCAAACGCTACCGCTATGCCAACGCCGACATGGCCGAGCTCGAGGAGTGCCTCAAGCAGGCCCAGGAGCAGCGTTTCCGCATCATCGCTACCGACGGCGTGTTCTCGATGGACGGCAACGTGGCTCCCATGGACAAGATCTGTGAGCTGGCCGAGAAGTATGACGCCATGGTGATGGTCGATGAGTCGCACTCGGCAGGTGTCGTTGGTCCAACTGGCCACGGCGTAGCCGAGCAGTTCAACCTGTATGGCCGCATCGACGTGTTCACCGGAACGCTGGGCAAGGCATTTGGCGGCGCTATGGGTGGCTTCACCACCGGCCGCAAGGAGATCATCGACATGCTGCGCCAGCGTTCACGTCCCTACCTGTTCAGCAACAGCATCGCTCCCGGCATCGTGGGTGCCAGCATCGAGATGTTCAAGATGCTCAAGGAGAGCAACGCCCTGCACGACAAGCTGGTGGATAACGTGAACTACTTCCGCGACAAGATGATCGCTGCCGGCTTTGACATCAAGCCCACCCAGAGCGCCATCTGCGCCGTGATGCTCTACGACGCCAAGCTGTCGCAGGACTTCGCTGCCGAGCTGCAGAAGGAAGGCATCTACGTTACCGGTTTCTACTATCCCGTTGTTCCCAAGGGCCAGGCCCGCATCCGCGTGCAGGTATCGGCCGGTCACGAGCGTGAGCACCTCGACAAGTGCATCAACGCCTTCATCAAGATCGGCAAGCAGATGGGAATCATCAAGTAAACGCCTCAAGACAACAAGAAAGATAAAACAACAACAATAAATACAATAATGACAATATAGAGTCACAACGCATAGTATTATAATTGTATTTGTTGTACTTATTGTTTTCCTTTTCTTGAAATAAGAGACTAACAATCATTATAACACCCAGAAAAAAACCTCATGTTGACGGTCGCAGGTGCAACCACCCGCGACCGTCGTTTTTTCATTTCATATAATATTGACCTTTTGTCCACCCTCTCGCTGCCACTGGCGGGAGGGTAGATTGCATTGGGCGATATGTTGAAGCCATTTCTTGCATGTCGTTGATTACAGGCGGTTGTGCACTATTTCTTAAATCGTCCCAAATGGTTGGTGTTGGAGCGGTTTTGCGCACCACGCACGCGGCTTTGGCCAAATTTCTGTGTATATCTTATCTGTAAAGATATGTTATTGGTTTGGGGCTTTTCTCGATATGCGTATGATTCAGTGTTATAGTGATATGCCGGCCTATAATTTAGCAGGTTAAAGGCGTCAACACTAATAGTTCCACCAAATTTGAATTCCTTGCTGAAAGACGCGCTGAGCAAATGCTTATGATGTCCTACTCTCAATACTCCCTTCAATGGCGTATAGTAGTAA
Organism: uncultured Muribaculaceae bacterium; assembly: GCA_964628205.1. Taxonomy (GTDB): domain Bacteria; phylum Bacteroidota; class Bacteroidia; order Bacteroidales; family Muribaculaceae; genus Sodaliphilus. Next base: position 60,319 of record CAZVMM010000003.1, on the reverse strand, counting down.
TAACTCAATGTGGCCCTGATACCAGCTTTGGAAGAAATATTGAAGAAATTGCGAATTCCCGCTTCTCCACCCCATGTCTTGTAACTTACATCCTGGCCATCAATTGTACCTTGGTCGCGGTCATAATCAGCGGCTGCATTTAACGACATTCGCCAGATTCCGTTTAAAAACACCTTTTCCAGATTGCAATAGAGTGAGAATGACCGCTCGCTGCCATAATTAGCCACACTGCTCACTGTGGTATTGTTCTCAGCGAGAAAACGATACTCACTGAAGGCATCAGAGCCATAACTATAAGACGCTCCAATCATATAATCTCCGAGAAACCTATAACTCAAATTCATATCACTGTAAATCATCGGCTTAAGATAAATGTTTCCCATGCTATAGGTGTTCTCTGAAGTCCATATCTTAAATGGATTCAAATAATTATAAAAAGGTCGCACAATAGAACGAGACAAGTCCAATGCAATTCTGTGGTTGCCATTCGCCAAATCAACCAACAAGCTTAATCGTGGAAAAAAATTCCAATAATTGCGGTTGAATTTCTCATTTGAGCTCACTTGATGGCCCTTGACACGTGTATTCTCGGCACGCAATCCCAGGGTGGTGCTGATTACATTGCTCCACTTTTTGTCATACGTCATGTATAAGGCATTCACCTTTTCATCATACTCAAACAGATTGCTGCTTCCCTCGTTTTTGACATATTCCTTTCCATCATGATCCAGGCGAACAAAATCATTAGAAAGATGTGAGGCATCAAACTCATACCCCGACTCAACGGAACTGCCATCACGAAAAGAGTGGTTATAACTTCCCTTAAATTCATATCCATAGCTATCTACGGTGGTGTTTTGCTTAAAAAGGGAATATGGGACAACTTCGCGAGATTCCACTCCGCTTGCATACTCCATAGTCCCTAGTGAAGCGTTTACCGATGAGGAATAATTGGCACTCACGTCCAGATTACTTCCTTTATCGTCTGTCTTGAGATGATAATAGGCCACCACACTCATCTCTGGCTTTCGGAAGGGATTCTCGGTTTCAGCGTATGACTTTGAATACTTGTCAATTGTGCCTCTAAGATAGTTTGAACTTACAGTCGTAGACTTACTGTTACTTTCAGAGCCGCCGATATAGAATGAAGTTCCCAGGGTACTTCGCTTTGTCAAGTCATACGATAGACTGATATTTCCATTCAAGAAATGGCCAGTAGTTAGACTATTGTTGGAATTAAGAATATCTGTATAACTGTCTCTATAATTATAGGTCGTCTCCTTCTCAGTTTGCGAATTGTAATACAGATAACTCAGATTGGCCGAGGCATTAAATTTATTCTTTGAATAGCCTAAATACAGACTCGACCTTGGCGTTATTCTCTCTCCAAGATATGTTGCGCTCACACTTGTGCTTCCCGTTAGTCCCTGATTGGGATTCTTCTTCATTACAATATTCACAATTCCTCCTGTAATCGATGCCTTGTGAGAACTATTGGGAGACATAATAATCTCAATCTTCTCAATCCTGTCGGCAGGTACTGAACGTAACATCTCCATCAGCGAGGTGTTGTCCATCACAGGCTTTCTGCCGTTAATGTATATCGTGGATGTACCTTTACCTAATATACTGACCGTATTGTTCTCTACACTTACCAACGGAGCAAATCGCAGCAAATCATAACTGTCGATACCTGCAACCTCTGAAGGATTTGGCTTGTAGATGAATTTACCCGGTTCTTGCATTAGTCTAGGTGCAGAAGCGGAAACCACAACTCCATTGAGTCGCGTTGAATTGGGCTGCATCTTGATGGTGCCCAGGTGAGGGGTTTTGCAGTGGCGATAGACGGGGCGGTAACCCACGTAGGTAATGCGGGCGAGCACGCCCTGTTGGTCACAAGGGATGACGAACAGGCCACTCTCGTTGGTCACCCCGCCGGTAATCAGAGTCGAGTCGCGCGGTGAGAGCAGGGCGACGTTGGCGTAGGGCAACGGCTGACCCGTCTCGTCGATGACGGTGCCCTTGTAGCGCGTCGCTTCACGCAGGGGGCACTCCACGGCGATGTTCTTGTCCTGCACGGTCATCTTGATGGGATAGAAACCGATCAGCTGCTGGATGGCATCAGGTACCGACTTGTTCTTGACTGTGGTCGTCACCCTGAAGTCCTCCAGGTCGTTATAAAGGAAACTGATACTGTATTCCCCACCCTTCTCATTGAGCCACTTGAGCGCCTCGCTCATCGACACATCATGGAACGACCGCGACACCCGCTGCCCGAAGACGGGAATCGCAATAGAACAAGCGACTAGAAAGAATATGATATTAAAACGTTTCATTATTCTATACTTTAACATAAGACATCAGGCTTTCTTTAGAAATCAGCAATTAAAATTGGCAATTCAATCTATTGGCGCTAATTTTGCAGAGAGAAAACACAAAACACAATTTGATGATATGGACGGAAATGAACCCATAAGGAAATTCACACGTGAGGATATCCTTGCGTTGCTGGCTCGCGGCCGTGAAATCAAGGCAAGACGGCAAAAAGAAGCCGAAGAATGGTATGCCGGAAAACAACACTCGTAATTTGAATAATATCTTAATAGCAACCAATAATATGGAACAATTACTATTGAACAGGAGATATGTCTCCACTAAAGCCTCGTAATGTTTAACGGAGTGGCACAATAGGCAATAGCCATGCCCACTCATAACATTACAGGTATAATGAGCAGAAGCAGAAAAAAGACTCCTGTCAGCACTTTTTGTTGCTGTAAGTCTCAAAAACGCGGGAAACAGTCTTGCCATCGCAAGTTCCGTCGCAAGGAACGAATGATGATCAAAACCAGTAATTATGATCGCTTGCCTTTCCTCTTGATTCAAGTAACAAACCAATGGGACCTCGGAGGTGATGGCAAAGTATTCTGGGGACACTCTCCCGATGAAGAGTGGTACATCAAATTGATGCGCAAATGAACAGCCCATCTTCCACCCTCTCGCTGTCGCTGGTAAGAGGGTGGATTGCATTGGGCGATATGTTGAAGCATTTACCTGCATTTTATTGGTTACAGGCGGGATTTCTCGTCGTTGCCGGCACCGGTACCTTTGTACTTGCTGCGGGTGACGTTGAATTTATAGGTCACGGTCATGCCGATGGTGCGGTCAAAGTTGTAGCAATCCTTGGTGATGTTGGTGCCGATGCCGTAGGTGGTCCAGCGTTCCTGGCTCGTCTTGAAAATGTCGTCGGCATAGAGGTTGACCAACAGCGCCTTGTTGAAAAAGGATTTGTTGATGCGGGCTCCGACGGTCCAATAGTGTTTGACACTCTGGAACTCGTCATCGGCATCACTTGCAAATCGCACACCAAGCACTGCCGTCCAGGAATTAGGAAGAACAAAGGTGTTCCTCAGTTCAAACCGCCACAACGGCCTGTGATGGGTCAATCGTGAACCGTATTGCTCTGCATCAAAGAAGACCTTGTTGAAACTCAGCGTTACCGTGGGCCGATAGACACCGAAGCGCGGTGCTGCCACCAGCGAGGCAAACAAGCGCTGGGCATCGCCATAGTTGCGAGTACACAGCAAGATATAGCGCTTGTCCTGCTCCAGCACAGGCACCCAGCACATGGTGCTCTGACTGTAGGTGTAGCGCACCTGCAGGCTCAGCCACGAGTAGATGGCCGACAACTCCAAACGGTGGTTCAGCTGCGGGCGTAACAGCGGATTGCCACCCTCGTAGGTGTAACGGTTATCGTACTGGATGAAATTGCGCAGCTGGAAATAGCTGGGGCGGTTGATGCGGCGGCTATAATTCAGTTGCCAGTTCCACTTGTCTTTCTTCCAAGCGACGGAGGCATTGGGGAACCAGTCATTATAGGTGCGGCTGGGTTCCTCTTCACGGATGCCTGACGAATAGTAGTCAGAGTTGATGTGCTCAAAGCGCAGTCCGGCACCGAAGGTGAAATTGCCCAGGGTGAAGTCATACTCAGCAAAGCCCGCACTGTTGTTCTCGCGGATGCGCGTGTCGGATGACAAATGGGACTGATCGTCGTTGGAATAGGTGCCGTCGGTACGGGTAAAGGTCAACTCAGTGCCGATGCTGGCGGTACCTTTCCACAGGGGGTGACTCAGGATGAGTTTGGCGGCGGTCATCTGGTTACACTGGCGACTCTGGGTGAGCACATGGCGGTCATCAAGTTCATCGCTTAATTCAGTGCGTTCATCAGTATTGCGTTCATTGCGACGATACCACGTGCCGTTGAAGTCAATCGACAGCTGGTCCACCTTGCCCACATAATACATATTGACATCGTGCAACGGATTTTGTTTACGATTGACGAGGGCATCATGCCATACGCTGCCCTCAAGCACACCGTTGTTCCATATTTGTTGCTCACCGATAACACTGCCATTCTTGATATTGACCCCGCTCAAGGTGTAAGACGCACCCAGCGAATGGTTGTCGTTGATATCGTAATTGAAGCCTACTTGCTCATAATGCGACTTGCTGCGGTACTTGGTGTCACCCGTCTGATCGACATGCACTGTGCCATCCTCCAAGAATAAGTCATTATTAATGTCATTGTCCTCACCCATCCATGCGCTACGCCAGTAACTCTCGGCAAACAGTTCCAGGCCGTGGGTGCGGTATTTCACGTTAATGTCCTGATATCCGCCCCACTCGTGGTTGTTGCGCACGTTGGTAATGGTGCTGATACTAAAACCGTCGCCCTGAGGCTTGACCGTGTAGATGCGGATGACGGACGACACATTCTTTTTGTATCGCGCACTTGGGCTCGTAATCACGTCGATAGACTTGATGTCGCCCGACTTGAGGCGTGACAACTCGGTATTGCTCTGAATCGGGCGGTTATTGATGTAGATGAGCGGTGTGCCACTGCCAAAAATGCTCACTTGGCCGTCGCCCTTGACATCGACACGGGGCAACTGTCCCAGCACGTCAATACCCGTACCCATGTCGCTGAGCACCGTGCCCGTAACATTGACCGTCATGCCGCCAGTGGTCATCTGGTACTGGGGACGTTCGCCCTTGACGGTGACGCTGCCGAGGGCGTATTGGTCGGGCTGCATTTTGATGGTGCCCAGGTGGGCGGTCTTGCAGTGGCGATAGATGGGGCGGTAGCCCACGTAGGTGATGCGGGCCAGTACGCCGTTTTGTTCACAAGGGATGACGAACAGGCCGCTCTCGTTGGTCACGCCACCCGTGATCACCGTCGAGTCGCGTGGTGAGAGCAGGGCCACGTTGGCGTAGGGCAACGGCTGGCCCGTTTCGTCAAGGACGGTGCCCTTGTAGCGCGTCGCTTCCCGCAAGGGGCATTCCACAGCGATGTCCTTGCCCTGAACGGTCATCTTGATGGGATAGAAACCGATCAACTGCTGGATGGCATCGGGCACCGACTTGTTCTTGACCGTCGTCGTCACCCTGAAGTCCTCCAGGTCGTTATACAGGAAACTGATGTTGTATTCCCCACTCCGCTCATTGAGCCACTTGAGCGCCTCGCTCATCGACACGTCATTGAACGACCGCGACACCCGCTGCCCGAAGGCAGCCGTGGCCATGCACAAGCATGCCACGAGATAAATCATGCGCCTCGCCATCATTCTACCACGATTGTATTGCCCTCGATGCTGACAGACACACGGTCGAACATATTCAGGCGCTCAACGACGCTCGACAACTCCTCTCCCGGGTGCAACTCGAAGTAGAAGCGCAAGTCACGAGCCTCCTCGTTGCGGAACTCGACTTGCATGCCATAGCGGGTAGCGATACCCTCCAGCATCTGGCCGAGCGGCTGGTTATCAAATACCACAGGTTCCTCCACGACTGCTATTGTATCGGCTACTGCAACGCTTGAGGCCGATTCGGCCGATTCCTCCGATACGGTTGTGACGTTTTCGGTCTTTTCTTGAGGTTTGTCTTTAGTCCCATAGCGCACAGCCTGGACGGCGGCATAGGTAAAAGCCGAGAGCATAACCACTCCCGCTATCATGGCGGCGACCTTGAGCCAACGGCGATTTTCCACTGGGGCGTTGAGGTGCTCCTTCTCGAAGCGTTGCCACTCGGCATCGACATCGGGCTCAGGGATGTCGGTCATGGCGCGCTTGGCCGTGGCCAGGTGCTGCTGCGTTTCATCTCCAAGCATAGCGGCCAGCTGCTCGTCGGTATAATTCTCGGGATGCTCGTGCATGTCGAGCAAGCGGCTGATGTTATCGTTCTGTTCCATAACGTCTATTGTTTTGTGATGTTAAAGTAAGCATTGATTTTCTCCAATGACTTTGACAAGTGGTGATGGACCGTAACGCGGCTCACGCCCACGGCCTCAGCGACCTGCTGGCACGTCATGTCCTGCAGATAGCGCAGGGTGAAAATGCGGCGCGACAGCGGCGGCAAGTTTTGGTCAATGTACTCACGCAACTCGCCAAGCATGACCGAGTCATCAGGGCCATCGTCCCGCGGCTCAGCTTGGGAAGAATAGAGCTTGATGAAGCGTTCACGCATCTGCTTGTGACGGATTAAATTGATGCAACTGTTGCGCACGCACGTCAGCAGAAAACCACGGGCATTGTCGCTGCGGATGGCCAGTCCGCCGCTCAGCAGCGAGGCGAAGACATCACTCACGATATCCTTGCTCTCGTCCTCGTCATAGAGCAACGACATCGCCAAGCGGAACATCGCCGCATAGTGGCTCTTAAACAGTATTTCCAATTCACTCTTTGTCATAGTCATGGGTCTTTACACTTGATAGACGTTTCAAGTCCAGAAAATGTAAACCACAAAAGTAGTAAAATTCCACCAGGGTAAAATAGGGACGGTTCTTTTGATGTAATTTTCGGCAAAAATTACATCAAAAGAACCGTCCCTATTTTACCCAAATTAAAAACAAAGAGGTTAAGACTAACAACTTAAAAGTATTTGCACTACCTTTGTGGGCATGAAAGGTTTTTGGCAACTGTTGAAGCGGTTTGTGCCGCCCTATAAGAAATATATCGTGTTGAACATCGTGTTCAACCTGCTAGCGGCGTTCCTGACGCTGTTCTCGTTCGCCCTGATCATCCCTATCCTGGAGATGCTCTTCGGGCTGAACACCAACACCTACAGCTTCATGCCGATGGGCAGCGCCAGCTTGCAGGATGTGGCGGTCAACGACTTCTACTACGGCGTGCAGTGCATCATCGAGCGTTACGGGCAGTCCACGGCGCTGGCCTGCATCGCAGCGGCGCTGGTGCTGATGACGGGTCTGAAGACGGGCAGCAGCTACCTGAGCTTCTTCTACATGATTCCCATTCGCACGGGTGTGGTGCGCGATATCCGCAACCAGATCTACGACAAGATCACGTCACTGCCCCTAGGCTTCTTCTCGAACGAGCGCAAGGGCGATGTGATGGCACGCATGAGTGGTGATGTCACTGAGGTCGAGAATTCCATCATGACCTCGCTCGACATGCTCTTCAAGAATCCCATCATGATCATCGCCTGCCTGGTGATGATGATTGTCATCAGCTGGCAGCTGACGCTGTTTGTGCTCGTGTTGCTGCCCATCGCTGGCTGGATTATGGGTAGCGTGGGCAAGCGGCTCAAGCGCGTGTCGCTCGAGGGTCAGAACCAGTGGGGCGTGCTGCTGAGCAACATCGAGGAGACCATAGGGGGGCTGCGGATTGTCAAAGCCTTTAACGCCGAGGGCAAGGTGCGCCGCCGCTTTGAGAGCGAGAACGAGAAGTTCCGCTCCATACAGACGCGCATGAACCGCCGCTACGTCCTGGCGCACCCCATGAGCGAGTTTCTGGGCACGCTGACTATCGCCATCGTGCTGTGGTTTGGCGGCTCGCTGATTCTGGGCGGGCACAGCAGCATCACGGCACCCAAGTTTATCTACTACATGGTGATATTCTATAATATCATCAACCCCGCCAAGGATTTGTCCAAGGCCACCTACTCGATTCAGCGCGGCTTGGCGTCGATGGAACGCATCGACAAGATTCTTGCTGCCGACAATCCCATCAAGAGCCCCGAGCACCCCACCCCACTGACTGAAATGAAGGACGGCATCCAGTACCGCGACGTGCACTTCGGCTACGGTGACACCCCTGTCATCGACGGCGTGACGCTCGACATCAAGCGGGGCCAGACGGTGGCCCTCGTGGGGCAGAGCGGCAGCGGCAAGACCACGCTGGCCGACCTGTTGCCGCGCTTCTACGACGTGCAACAGGGCAGCATCAGCATCGACGGCACCGACATCCGCCAGTTCAGCGTTACCGACCTGCGCGGCCTGATGGGCAACGTCAACCAGGAGGCCATCCTGTTTAACGACTCGTTCTACAACAACATCACCTTCGGCGTGGAGAATGCCTCGCGCGAACAGGTCGAGGAAGCCGCCAGAATCGCCAACGCCTATGATTTCATCATGGCCAGCGAGCAGGGCTTTGACACCAACATCGGTGACCGTGGCTGCAAGCTCTCGGGCGGGCAACGCCAGCGCATCAGCATCGCCCGCGCGATACTGAAGAATCCGCCCATCCTCATCCTCGACGAGGCCACCAGCGCACTCGACACCGAGAGCGAGCACCTGGTGCAGGACGCCCTGGACAAGCTGATGCACGGCCGCACCACGCTGGTCATCGCCCACCGCCTGAGCACCATCAAGGGCGCCGACCTGATCTGCGTGATGCAGGACGGCCGCATCATCGAGCGCGGCACCCACGACGAGCTCATCGCCTGCCAGGGCGCCTACAAGCACTTGGTGGATATGCAGACTTTTTAGGCTTTAGGATATTAATATAGCAACTAACAGCCCATAGGCTTTTTTAAAAAATAATCAAGAATTGTGTAGTTTTTAGTTCCTCATTGCGTCTAAGGGTCAAACAATGATTTAGAAATGGAACTCAACGAAGCTGAATTTGCGCACATCATCCGCGAGAACAAGGGCACCATCTACACCGTGTGTTACATGTTCTCCAAGGACAAGGAGGAGGTCGACGACCTCTTCCAGGAGGCGCTCATCAAGTTATGGCAGGGCTTTGACTCCTTTCAGGGCAAGAGCGACTTGAAGACGTGGATCTACAGGGTGACCCTGAACTCATGTATCTCCATCGACCGCAAGAAGAAGAGCCGCAAAACTCAACCGCTCATGGAGGGCATCGACCTGTTTGACAAGAACGACGCCGACAACCGCCAGACCGACATGCTGCACGCGCGCATCCAGCGGCTTCAACCGTTCGACCGCGCCATCGTGCTGCTATGGCTCGAGAACATGAGCTATGACGAGATTGCCCAGATTGTCGGCATCAATGTCAAGAATGTGTCGGTGCGGCTCTACCGCATTAAGGAACAACTCAAACAGATGAACTAATACATACTGCACAATCAATATGGAAACTACCAACAACAATTTCAACGACTTCAACGAGCTCGATGACCTGCGCCAGCAGCTTAACGACCTCAAAAATAAAGTTGACCAGCAGGGACACCTCAACGAGTCGCTGGTCAAGAAGGCCGTCCAGGGTAAGATGAAGGGCCTGCACCGCTTCTTGCTGCGTTACTGCCTCATCATGGGCCTGTTTATCCCATTCATCATTTGGGACTTTATCCAGAACCAGTTCTCATGGCCATTCATTGCCTTCACGCTGCTGTTATTCCTCGGCTCCTTTGTTGCCGAGTACTTCATCAACCGCATGGATGTGAGTCAAATGGGCGATGACTTGGTGGAGACGGCCCGGAAACTGCTGCAGATGAAAAAGAACCGCCGTACCCAACTGGCCATCGGCTTCTGCATCCTGGCGATTTGGCTGCCCTGGTACGCCTATGAAATCTACAAGTCAATGATCTTGACGGCTGACCCAAGCGAAGTCAGCGGCATGATGACTGTGATCATCATTGGCATGCTCATCGGCATCACGATCGGTCTGGCCATCGGCTTGACATTCTATCGCCGCATGCAGCGCACCAACGACGAGATGATCAACCAGATCAATGACCTCACAGACGAAAAATAACTGACAAATCATTGTGATTTTGTATCATTTTCCACAAAAAGGGCTATCTTTGCAAGTTGGTATGGTAAGTTTTTTAACATTTCGGCATGAAACCAAACCCAATTTTGATAAGTCTAACTAAAAACGATATCGATAAAACCGTATAAAATAACGTTATTTAAACCAATTTTTTCAAACCACATGAAGATGAAGAAAATCTTTGCTGCAATGTTCATGATGATCATGGCATTCAGCACCAACGCCGTCAAGGCGCAGTCGATGGGCCCGATTCCCGTTGACGACCAGGTACGCGTCGGCAAGTTGGATTGCGGACTAACCTACTACATCCGCCACAATGACTATCCCGAGCACCGCGTGAACTTCTACATCGCTCAGCGCGTGGGTTCGATCCAGGAGGAGGAGAGCCAGCGCGGTCTTGCCCACTTCCTGGAGCACATGGCCTTCAACGGCAGTGAGCACTTCAACGGCGAGGGCAAGAGCATCATCGACTATACCCGCTCGCTGGGTGTAGCCTTCGGCAAGGACCTGAACGCCTATACGAGCATTGCCGAGACCGTGTATAACATCAACGACGTGCCCAGCACTCGCCAGAGCGCTATCGACTCGTGTCTGCTTATCCTCAAGGACTGGAGCAACGGCCTGCTGCTCACCGACGAGGAGATTGACAAGGAGCGTGGTGTGATCCACGAGGAGTGGCGCCTGCGCCGCAGCGCCCAGCAGCGCATGCTCGAGAACCAACTCGAGACGCTGTACCCAGGTTCAAAGTACGGCAAGCGCATGCCCATCGGTCTGATGAGCGTGGTTGACAACTTCAAGTACAACGAACTGCGCGACTACTACCACAAGTGGTATCGTCCCGACAACCAGGCCCTGGTGATCGTGGGTGACGTGGATGTGGACCACATCGAGGCCCAGATCAAGGAGCTCTTCAAGGACGCCGTTCTGGATCCCAATGCCGCCCAAGTGACCCCCGAGCCCGTTCCCGACAACGAGCAGCCCATCATCGTCATTGACAAGGACAAGGAGCAGCAGTACAGCCAGGTGACCGTGATGTTCAAGCACGAGGCCATGCCCAAGGAGATGAAGGGCGACATGGTATATCTGGTGATGGATTATGCCAAGAGCATGATGAGCAGCATGCTCAACGAGCGTCTCTCTGAGAAGGCCCAGGATCCCGAGTGCCCCTATCTGCAGGCATACGCCTATGACGGCAACTACCTGTTCGCCAACACGATGGATGCCTTCACCCTGGGCATCATGCCCAAGGAGGGCCAGACCGAAGCCGCTACCCAGGCCGTAGTCACCGAGGCCATGCGTGCCGCTAAGCACGGCTTCACCGCCACCGAGTTTGAGCGCGCTAAGGAAGAGTACATCAGTCAACTCGAGAAGCAGTACAACGAGCGCAACAAGATCAGCAACGCGCGTCTTGCCGCCCAGTACTACCGCAACTATCTCGACAACGAGCCCATGCCCTCAATCGAGCAGGAGTACCAGATTATGAGCATGCTCGCTCCCCAGATTCCCGTGGATGTCATCAACCAGATGCTGCCCGGACTCATCACCACCGATGGCAAGAACCTCGTCGTGATGAACTTCAACCAAGAGAAGGACGGTGCCGTATATCCCACCGCCGAAGGCCTGAAGGCCGCCGTTGACAATGGCCTGAACGCTCAGGTCGAGGCATTTGTCGACAACGTGAAGCAGGAGCCCCTGATCGCCAAGCTGCCCAAGAAGGGTAAGATCAAAAAGGAGAGCGAGAACACCACCCTTGGCTACAAGGAACTCGAACTGAGCAATGGTGCCCGCGTCATCCTCAAGAAGACCGACTTCAAGGAGAACGAGATCCGCATGACCGCCTTCCAGCGTGGTGGTTCTTCACTCTATGGCGAAAAGGACTGGGCCAACACCGGTCTGCTCTCAGCAGCAGTGATGATGAGCGGTCTGGGTAACTTCTCCAACACCGAACTGCAGAAGGCCATGGCTGGCAAGCAGGCCAACGTGACACTGAGCATGGACACCTATGAGGACGAACTCAGTGGCAACTCCACCGTTAAGGACCTGGAGACCCTGTTCCAACTCACCTACCTCAAGTTCACCGCTATCAACAAGGACGAGAAGAGCTACAACCAGCTGATGAACCAACTCGAGACCGTGCTCAAGAATAAGGACCTGCAGCCCGAGAGCGTATTCAGCGACTCTGTGTCTTACATCCTGGCCAACCACAACTGGCGCGACAAGCCCTTCGGTGCCGAGAACCTCAAGGAACTCAACTACGACCGCATGCTCCAGATTGCCAAGGAGCGCACTGCCAATGCCGCCAACTACACCTTTATCTTTGTCGGCAACTTTGACGAGGCCGTTATCCGTCCCCTCATCGAGCAGTACATTGCCAGCCTGCCTGGTAAGAAGGGCAAGCAGTCCAACTTTGTTGACGTAGAGAGCCATCCCGTGGGCCAGACCATCAGCCACTTCACCCGCAAGAGCGAGACTCCCAAGGCCATCGCCCAGATCTACTGGTATGACACCAAGACCCCCTACACCCTTGAGACTCAAATCAAGGCCAACATCCTGGGTCAAGTGCTTTCCAAGATCTATCTGCAGAAGATCCGTGAGGATGCCAGCGCCGCCTATTCGGCAAGCGCTCGCGGTTGGTCCACCTATGAGGGCAACAACTTCTTTACCGTCGTGATGGCTTACTGCCCGATGAAGCCCGAGAAGGCCGACCTCGCTGTCAAGATCATGAATGAGGAGATGGTAGAGGCAGGCAAGAGCATCGACCCGACCACCCTCAAGGAGATCAAGGAACTCTTTGTGAAGGACCTGCAGACCGAGTTCAAGGAGAACGACTACTGGCTGCGCACGATTCACAACTACCTGTTCATCAATGACGGTCAAGACGGCCACACTGGCATCATCGACATTGTCAATGCCCAGACGCCAGAAAGCATCGCCGCCTTTGCCCGCCAGCTGCTGGCTGCCGGCAACAAGGTAGAGGTTGTCATGCTCCCCGAGGAGTAATCCACACACACAGCGCCAACAGCTGGCGCCAATAACTCTAGGAACCGAGGATTCGCGATTGCGGATTCTCGGTTCTCTAGAATATCTAGATGCTCTAGATTATCGAGAGTTTCTAGAAAAAGTTGTACCTTTGCAGCCGCAAAACAATAGATAATCAATAATTAATGGATACAACAAGACAACAGAAAATCAGCCGCCTCGTGCAGAAGGAGCTCAGCGAGATCTTCCGCCGCGAGACCGCCAAGACCCGTGGCACGCTCGTGAGCGTGAGCAGCGTCCGCGTATCGCCCGACCTGAGCGTGGCCAACGTGCGACTGAGCATCTTCCCCAGCGAGAATGCGCAGGCCATCATGGACAACATTAACCAGAACGAGCGTGGCATCCGCCACCAACTCGCCCAGCAGACGCGCTACCAGCTGCGCCGCTGCCCCGAGCTGAAGTTCCACATCGACGACTCGCTCGACTACATCGACCACATCGACCAACTCCTAGCCCAGGACAAGCCTAGCAAGAGTGAGGAGTGAGAAGTGAGAAGTTAGGAGTTAGGAGTTGGCATCCGTATTAGACTCACGAGGACTAACGACGAATAACGACTAACAAATAACGATTAAAGAATAAAAACCAATGAGCCTTCCGTTGAAGATAGCGTGGCGCTACCTAGTGTCCAAGAAAGGCCACCAGGCAGTCAACATCATCTCGATTGTCGCCGTGTGCGGCATCCTGGTGGCTACCGCTGCACTCATCTGCGTGCTGAGCGTGTTCAACGGTTTCCGCGGGCTCATCATGGGTAAGCTGGCTATGCTCGACCCCCAGGTGGCCATCACTGCCACTGTGGGCAAGACCATCAACGATGCCGACAGCGTCATCGATGCCGTCAGCAACATTGCGGGGGTGGAACGCGCCATTCCCGTTGTTGAAGACCAGGCTCTAGCCATCTACGCGCAGCTGCAGATGCCCGTGCGCCTCAAGGGTGTCCCTGATGACTACAACACATTCAACGAGATCGACTCGGTAATTGTCGACGGCAAGTGGAAACTGCGTGACCAGGTGTCGCGCTATGGCGTGCTAGGTGCAGGGCCTGCAGTCAGGCTGATGGTCCGGCCTGACTTCATGGGCATGGTCAGCCTGTACGCCCCACAACGGCAAGGGCACGTCAACATCGCCAACCCGATGGGTGCCTTCAGGCAGGACTCGCTGTTCGTGTCCGCCATCTTCCAGCTGCAGCAGAACAGTTATGACGCTGACCTCATCTACGTGCCGCTCGACATGGCACGCCAGCTGTTTGACTATGAAAGCGAGGCCACCCAGATTGAAGTCAAGTTAGCCCCAGGGGCTATCGAGCGACAGGTCATGAATAGTATCGCTACCACGCTCGGCAGCAGCTATGAGGTGAAAAACCGCCTGATGCAGCAACGCGAAGCCTACCGTCTTGTCAACATCGAGAAGTGGATGGCCTTCCTGCTGCTGGCCTTCATTCTGGTCATCGCCACATTCAACGTCATCAGCACCCTGTCACTGCTCATTATCGAGAAGGACGAGAGCATCGCCACACTGCGAGCGCTTGGCGCCAACGACAGCCAGATCACACGCATCTTTGTCCTGCAGGGATGGCTCATTACGCTGGTCGGGGCAATCACGGGAGTGGTCATTGGTCTGATCCTGTGTCTGTGCCAGCAGCAATTCGGGTGGTTGCGGCTGAGTGGCGACCCCGCCACCATGATCATCAGCGCCTATCCCGTCGAGGTGCAGGGCATGGATGTTGTCATCACACTGGCACTTGTCGCCGCCGTTGGCCTGCTCACGAGCATGGTCACTGCCCTGATAATGCGCCGCCGCCTAACAACAAAAAAAACTAACAACTAAAAAACATAATATGCTTACCATCAACTCTTACGAAGAATTTGCCGCCCATCTGGGCGAGGAACTCGGTGCCAGCGAATGGCTTACCGTGGACCAGGACCGTATCAACATGTTTGCCGACGCCACGCTCGACCACCAGTGGATCCATGTGGACGTGGAGCGCGCTAAGGCCGAGAGCGCCTATCACAGCACCATCGCCCACGGCTACCTGACCATGTCGCTGATTCCCCACCTGTGGAATCAGATTATCGAGGTCAACAACCTGGAGATGCAGGTCAACTACGGCATGGACAAGATGCGCTTTGGGCAACCCGTGATTACCGGCAGCCGTGTGCGCCTGGTCACCAAGCTGCACAACATCGCCGACCTGCGCGGCATCTGCAAGGCCGAAATCGACTTCAAGATGGAGATCGAGGGCCAGCGCAAGCCTGCCCTGAGCGGTATCGCCTCGTTCCTGTACTACTTCAAGAAGTAACCGATGGTTATCCACATCATCAACGGCCCCAACCTCAACCTCGTGGGGCGCCGCGAGCCCGAGGTGTATGGCAACCGCTCACTCGACCAGTATCTGCAAGAGTTGGTCGAGCAATTCCCGCAGCATGCCATCGACGTGTATCAGAGCAACATCGAGGGCGAGATCGTAGACCGGTTGCAGGCCGTGGGGTTTGACAACTGCGGTATTGTGCTCAACGCCGGTGGCTACACCCACACATCTGTTGCCATCGCCGATGCCGTTGCCGCCATCACCGCTCCTGTTGTGGAAGTCCATATCAGCAACATCTACTCCCGCGAGCCCTTCCGCCACAAGTCACTGTTGTCCCCCGTTTGCAAGGGTATCGTCGCCGGCTTCGGCCTCGACAGCTACCGCCTAGCCCTCCACTCCTTTATCAAACAACCATAACAACCTACAAACAACCATAACAACTTTTTTATGTTTGATATTGAAACTGAGAAAAGAAAATTATTTGATATTATTGGCGTCATACATGAGGTTCACAAGTACTTAGGGCCTGGATTGAATGAATCTTGTTACCAGGAAGCTATGGAACTACAAATGAAAGATGCAGCAATACCTTATAAACGGGAGATGACATTCCATCCGACCTATAGAGGTATTACACTTCAAGCAACGTTCCGCATCGATTTCTTGTGCAATAGTGATATTATTGTGGAATGCAAGTCAGTTCCCGAGCTTAATCCTAACCACAGGGCACAGTTATTCAATTACATGCGACTATTAGAAAAGCCATGTGGCATATTGGTGAATTATCTACCCAGATATGCTGATATAGAACGTTATCTATACGATAAGGAATCAAAGAATATATTGGGCATGGATGGTCGTATCATCAAAAATTTCGTTGAAATATAATTAAGTTGTGCCTGTTGTTATTGAGGTTGTTAATGTTGTCTGAAAAAAATACAGTTGTCTATGTTGTCTGAGAGAGATGAGGAGTTAGAGGAATATATTCTGGGGCATATCGATGAGGAGCCGGCGGCGCTGGCACGCATCGACCACGACACCCATGTGCAGAACTACTACTGGCACATGTGCTCCGGGCACCTGCAGGGCCGCTTGATCAAGATGCTGACCCAGATGATCAGGCCGCGCCGTGTGCTCGAGTTGGGCACCTTCAGCGGCTATTCTGCCCTGTGCCTGGCCGAAGGGTTGGCCGACGATGACTGCAGCGTCGATACCATCGAGATCAACGACGAGCAGGAGGACTTCATCCGCGACCACCTGGCCATGTCCCCGTTCGGGCAGCGCGTGCACCTGCACATCGGCGATGCCCGCGAGATTCTACCCTCGCTGGGCGGGTGCTACGACCTCGTGTTTATCGACGCCAACAAGCGCCAGTATGTCGAGTACTACGAACTGGTGATGGAGCGCCTCAATCCTGGCGGCTACATCATCGCTGACAACACCCTGTGGGCCGGCAAGGTGGTGGACCCCAAGGCCCAGCGCGAGGCCCAGACACGAGGCATCCTCGAGTTTAACGACCGTGTTGCCGCCGACGATCGCGTCGAGAAGGTCATCATCCCCCTGCGCGACGGCCTTACCCTGATCCGCAAGAAATAAACCGGGAAAACAAATCCCGCGAACCAGTCTTGATCCGCGGGATTTGTTTTTCCGGTTTCTGTCTCTCGTCCTTAGTTCTTGATTGTGGCAAAACGTGTGAACGTCAACGTTTCGCCGCTCTGCGTCATCTCGAGCGAGGACTCGCCCACCTTGACGGTGCTGGTCTCGGGCTCAGCAAACTGTGCCTTGAATTCAGCGCTGTTGAGCATCTGCTTCACGCCCGAAACGATCATGGGATTGGTCGTCACCTTACCATTCTGTGAAATGCTCAGCACCTCAGCTTTATAGGTGTCAGCATTGGGGGTCAGCGTCAGCTTGTCGCCCTCCAGGGTATAGGTACCCTTGATCTCAATCGAAGTGGCAATCTCAATAGCCATGGTGGGAGCGGGCTCCGACGACTCGGTAACCTCGTCAACGAAGGTAAACGTACCATCCTCATTGAAGGTGTACGTCAGGTTCTGAATCTCCAGTGAGCCGTCCTCGGCAGTTTCAACAACGGGCTGCATGCTGCGCCAGGTAGCGCAGATGGATTGTGCCTGCACGGTCATGACCGCCATCAGGGCAACGAGTGAAAATAAAATCTTCTTCATAATTAAACTATTACAATTGTATTAACTTCGCAAAAGTAAATATATTTTTTTATCCCAAGCGTGATTTGAACCATTTTTTTTGACACGGGAGGTCCTTTTCAAACCATGCTTTTACGGTAATCAGATTGAACAAACGGCCAAAAGTTTAAATTACCCTCCAAAAAAAGACATCGGGACCGTCGTTGATGGCGCGGCCCCGATGATTAGTCAATTCTCACCGTCGGAATCAGATGAGCTTCTTGTAGCCGTACTCAGCAGCTTCGTCGAGTTCCTCCTCGATGCGGATGAGCTGGTTGTACTTGGCCATGCGGTCGGTGCGCGACAGCGAACCGGTCTTGATCTGGCCGCTGTTGGTGGCCACGGCGATGTCGGCGATGGTGGTGTCCTCGGTCTCACCGCTGCGGTGGCTGGTCACGGTGGTGTAGCCGTGGCGGTGTGCCATCTCGATAGCGTCGAGGGTCTCGGTCAGAGAGCCGATCTGGTTTACCTTGATCAGGATGGAGTTGGCTGCACCCATCTTGATGCCCTTCTCCAGGAACTTCACGTTGGTCACAAACAGGTCGTCACCCACGAGCTGGCAACGGTCGCCAATGGCCTTAGTCAACTTAACCCAGCCATCCCAGTCGTTCTCGTCCAGACCATCCTCGATCGAGTCGATAGGATACTTGGTGATGAGCTCCTCGAGATACTTGATCTGCTCGTCATCGCTCAGCTTCTTGCCCTTGGGATCCTTGGGCTGGCCGCTCTTGAGCTGACGGTAATCGTAGTAATACTTGCCATCCTCGATCACAGCGAACTCGCTGGCAGCGCAGTCCATAGCGATCTTCACATCCTCACCAGGCTTGTAGCCGGCATCCTTGATGGCTTGAACAATACTGTCCAGAGCGTCCTCAATGCCATCGAGTGCGGGAGCGAAACCGCCCTCGTCACCCACAGCAGTGCTCAGGCCGCGCTTCTTGAGCAGCTTGGCCAGTGCGTGGAACACCTCGGCACCCATGCGAACGGCCTCGCGCTCGGTCTTGGCTCCGACGGGACGGATCATGAACTCCTGGAATGCGATGGGAGCGTCGCTGTGCGCACCGCCGTTGATGATGTTCATCATGGGAACGGGTAGCACATGGGCGTTGGTACCGCCGATGTAGCGATACAGGGGCACACCGAAATAGTTGGCTGCTGCATGAGCCACAGCGAGCGATACGCCCAGGATGGCGTTAGCGCCCAGCTTGCTCTTAGTGGGGGTACCATCGAGCTTCAGCATGGCCATATCGATAGCGCGCTGGTCAAAGGCATCCATTCCCTCGATCTCGGGGGCGATCACCTCGTTGACGTTCTTGACGGCTTTCAAGACGCCCTTGCCACCATAACGGTTCTTGTCACCGTCACGCAGCTCCAGGGCCTCGTTTTCGCCCGTGGATGCGCCACTGGGAACCGATGCACGGCCCATGTCGCCACTCTCCAGGGTTACCTCAACTTCTACAGTAGGATTGCCACGCGAATCCAGAATCTCTCTGGCATGAATCTCTTCAATATACATAATTCTTTGTCTTTAAAAATGTTGATATCACTTAGTGGGCACAAAGGTAGTCATTTTTGAGCGCATAACCAAATATATCGCACCTTTTGTCAAAAACGGTAAGTGCAACCGTTTGAGCACTTACTTTATCTTCGCAGCCATGCTGATTTGTCGATAAAAAAGCCCCTTTTGTCTAATATATTGTGATAGTTTGTTATGAATATCTATTTTCGCATCGAATTAATGTGAGTTCATTCTCTCACTTCGTGTGAGTGATCGACAACCTCATCAATTCAGTGTCCATCAGGACATATCTTGGACACGAAGGACATCAGTTACATTTTCATAACCACAAGTTTATAGTTTTTATTGGAACACACTAAGTGGCGCTTTCTCTGACAAGAGAGAGCGTTGCGTCTTTTTATACGGTTCCCCGGCTCTTGCGCGGGTCATGAAATTGCGTTACCTTTGCCCCTCCATATTATCACATTATCCATTTGTTGTCATGATCAAGCATATCATCCTATCCATCCTGCTGCTCCTGCCTGCCGCCGCAGTCGCCATTCAGCCCGATCACTGCCAGTCGGGCGAGTCCACAACCATGCAGCTGCCAGCCGAGCCCACTGGCACCGCGTTTATCGTCATCTCGAAGCGTGACATGAGGCTGAGCGTCTATGACCGCAACGAGGCGGGCGATACCGTCATGGTCGCCCAATACCCCTGCTGCATGGGCAAAAACAAGGGCGACAAGATGAAGCGTGGCGATATGCGCACGCCCGAGTCACCAGCGGGCAAACCCTTCAAGATCACCATGATACAGGATGCCTCGACATGGCGCCATGACTTCAAGGACGGCCGCGGCAACATCCTGGCCTATGGCCACTGGTTCCTCAGGCTGCACACACCCGGGCACCGCGGCATCGGCATCCACGGCAGCACAGGCAACGAGAACACCGTCCCTGGTCGTGCCAGCGAGGGTTGCATCCGCCTGCTCGACAAGGACATCATCACGCTCAAGGAGCATTTTGCCTACGTGGGCATGCCCGTCATCGTCCAGCCCGAGGGGCAAGGTCCCCAGGCTTGGGAAATCCGCGCACGGCAAGTGGCCAGGCAATGACCATAAAAAAACAAGTTACCGTTTAGGCTCTACAAAGTGCCATAATAAATTGAGCCCCAAAAGTTTTTTGTCCAACTTTTGGGGCTCACCTCAGGAGGGTGTTGCAAAACTTTTTGCCTCTACTTTTAATCGGCCTAAAGGTTCTCGCGCAAAGCGCGATTTACTTTTCGTGGCCTTAGCTTTGCATTACCAGTTGCCGACGAGCAGGTAGTCGAGCAGGGCCGACACGTCAGCAATGGTAACGCCATCGGCAAGATCGCAATCAGCACCAGCAAGGTTGATGCCGATGGCATTGCCAGTCAGCAGGTAGTCAATCAGGGCCGACACGTCTTCAATATTCACATAACCGTCGCCGTTCACGTCGCCACGGATGGCCGAAATGTTGACAGTGAAGTGGTGGGGGTCCAACTCGCCGAACACCGGTTGCTGATAACGGTGTCCCGACTCGTCGGCACCGAAGACGTAGTAGTCGACCTCTGATGCCTGATGATACCCCTTGATGTAGCCCACGTATTCATCGGGGGCTCCGGTGGGCCTCATGCGTGCCGTTTGGTAGGGGCCGCCATCGATGCTGTAGCAGACCAATAGCGAGTCCTGTTTCAAGGGTTTTCCGCTATAGGCGATGAACTTGCTTGTGACGGCGATGGAATCGGTACAGTCCTGTGTGCCGAAGAGCACATCGCGGTGGTCCACATAGAGCATGTCGAAGTCCATCACACCGCGCGTGCGGCAGTGCAGGGCATCGGTGTTGAGCCACTGGATGCTGCCAGAGGTGTTGTACACGCCCGTCACCTCATAGCCGGGCATGGCGTCCCTGTAGACCTGGAGGGCACGTTCATTATATGTGCTGTTGCTGCCCATCGGCACGTACACGTGCTTGTTGAGGATAAGGCTGTTGGTATAGGGTGCAATGGTGCTGCCACCCGGTTCTTCCACGCGATACACCTTGTAGGGATAGCCCCAGCAGCAGTTGGTTGTGGCAAAATAGTTAGCCACGGACTCATAGTTCTCGTATCTGCTGTCGCTCTTCGGCAACTTAGCTATCAGGATCTTATCTGGCGCCAGATACTTTCCCCAGCAGTCCACGTGGGCGATGTAATCGTTCTGCGGGTCGATGGTGATGTGATAGTTGTCGATGCCCAGATAGTCGAGCATCTTCTGGCGCACGGTGGCCTCGTCATTATTGTTCTCCTTGATGACCAAATCGTCACTAACGGCATGTCCGCGTCCGTCCTCCATCATGTTGCCTCCGGTGTGGGTGAGGTTCATGCTGTACATGGGAATTTTCCAGAACGAGGCAAAAACCGAAGGTATCGCATCGTCGTTCTGACGCGGACGATTATACACGTTGTCGACGATAGCAGCACTCTTGCCGGCAAAGATATACCAGGGACCGTAGTCGCGCACCCAGTAGGAATCTGTGTTCGCGTTCACAAAGGTTACCCGATCCATGTTCACCCCCGCGCCGATGAATCGCGACCGTGCCGATGACTGCTGGCTCTGCTGCACGATGCAGTACACCTGGCAGTTCTCGGCCAACGATTTCACCAAGTCAAGTGGGATGCCCAGCGGATAGGCAATCGCCACGCCCTGCATGGGCTCAAACTCTGCCACGAAGCGTGGTGCCTCGGTGGGCGCGGGTGTCTCCGAGAAGTTGAAGTTTCTCAGTGGCATCCGCATTTCTTCTGCGGACAGATAATGAAGTTTTCTCCAGTCTGGCGCTTCCCTAGTCTGTGCCTGGGCGGTCATGCAGCCCATTGTCGACATCACAGAAGCGAATACAAATAAAGCGGAAATCGATTCTTTTATTTTCATAATAACATGAGTTAATTTGCGCAAAAATACAAAAATAATCAGTAATTCAGTTACAATCAGCCCAAGTTTCTGAAGTACACAAAAGTTGGTGCTGTTGCCCTGTATTACCATACCTCCACAACCTCCAAAAAAGCGGCCGGCTGCGCGGGCAGTCGGTCGCTCCATGTTTTTGATGCGGCATATCCGGTCGCGGACGGATGAGTCACAATGACAACAGTCAAATCTAATTCTGGGTTCCGCTCAGGATGATGTCTATGACAGCGTTGATGTCGGCAATGTTGATTTCGCCATCACCGTTGACGTCACCGCTGGGATTCTCGCTACCATTCAAGATGATGTCGATGGCGGCATTGACGTCTGCAATATTGACCTCAAGGTCGCCATTCACGTCTCCAGATGGAGTTTCAGGGATTAAGTCATCCACAATCTGTCCGAAATAAGGATACCAGTTCTCATCAGCCCCGTAGGCATCAGCCATCCCCTGCACCACATGAAGAGTACGACCAGAGTAATCAGGACGACCCCAAAAGAATTGATGATTTCCACTCGAAACTCTCGAAAGGTCAGCAATGTAGCAATACACATCCATCAGGCCATTGCAACCATAGAACGCAAAATCGCCAATGGCAGTGACGGAGTTTGGAATCGTCACGCTTGTCAGGCCGGTACAATTATAGAACGCACGATTGCCGATGATAGTGACGGATTTCGGAATCGTCACGCTTGTCAGTCCACTGCAACCAAAGAACGCATAATCGCCGATGGAAGTGACGGAATTCCCAATCGTCACGCTTGTCAAGCCTCTGCAAGCATAAAACGTTCTTTCGCCGATGGAGGTGACGGAGTTTGGAATGGTGATGTTAGTCAGTGCGCTGCAGTTCTCGAATGCCGCGACACCGATTGAAGTCATGGAGTTTGAGTTTGGAATGGTGATACTTGTCAGGCCTCTGCAACCAGAGAACGCTCTTTCGCCGATGGAGGTGACGGATTTCCCAATCGTCACACTCGACAATCTAGTTAAACCGTATACAAAAAAAGCGGGTATATTCTGTACGCTATCACCTATGATGATGGTCGAGATATTTAATCTATTTAAAGGATTAGCACCTGTCGTTGAACTGAAATCGGCACATGAAACAGCATTAAAACTGAGGGTATCCAATAAAGTGCAACGTTGGAATGCATAATTGCCGATAGAGGTGACGGAATTGCCAATCGTCACGCTTACCAGGCCACTGCAACCATAGAACGCATAATCGCCAATGGTAGTGACGGCATTTGGAATCGTCATGCTCGTCAGGCCACTGCAACCATAGAAAGCATAATCGCCGATGGCAGTGACGGAATTCGGAATCGTCACGCTCGTCAATCTACTGCAACCATAGAAGGCTGAACTGCCGATGGAAGTGACGGAGTTTGGAATCTCCACGCTTGTCAAGCCGCTGCAGTTATAAAACGTAGTTGATTCAATCGAAGTGACTGAGTTAGGGATGGTCACACTGGTCAGGCCACTGCAACCAGAGAACGCACTGGAACCAATTGACGTGACAGAATTCGGAATCACCATGCTCGTAAGCCCACTGCAACCCATGAAAGCACATTCGCCGATGGAAATGACGGAATTGGGGATTGTCGCGCTCGTCAATTTGGTGAAACTGTATGCAAAATAGGCAGGAATCTTCTGTACACTATTACCAATATTGATAGTCGATATATTATAATTGAAAGGATTTCTATCTATAGGATTGATATCTTCCGCTGAACCGAAATCAGCGCACGCTACTGCATTGTAATTGAGGGTATCCAATGATTCGCAAGAAGCGAACGCATTATGGCCGATAGAGGTGACGGAATTTCCTATCGTCACGCTTGTCAGGCCACTGCAACTATAGAACGCCTCAAAGCCGATATCAGTAACGGCATTCGGGATTGTCAGGCTCGTCAAGCCTCTGCAACCATAGAACGCTCCCTGGCCGATGGAGGTGACGGAATCCGGAATCGTCACGCTCGTCAGGCCATAGCAACCATAGAACGCAAATCCGCCGATGGAAGTGACGGAATTCCCAATCGTCACGCTGGTCAGGCCACTGCAACCATAGAACGCACGATCGCCGATGGAAGTGACGGAATTGGGGATTGTCACGCTTGTAAGCCCACGGCAATCCTCAAATGCAGCACCTGCGATGCCTCTCGTACCATCAGTTATAATGATATGTGTCCCTTCAGGCATCGTGCCTTGGTATTTATAAGCCACCAACCCAGCGTAAACAAGACCATCTGGTTGACTATCAAACCACTCGGTATTTTCAAACGCACCCCTGCCGATGGAGGTGACGGAATTTGGTATCGCCACGCTCGTCAGACGACTGCACCCATAGAACGCAAATTCGCCGATGGAAGTGACGGAATTCGGTATCGTCACGCTCCTCAGGCCGCTGCAACCAGAGAACGCACTGAGAGCAATTGACGTGACGGAATTCGGTATCGTCACGCTCCCCAGGCTGTTGCAATTCTGGAACGCACGAGAGCCAATGTATGTAACAGAATTTGGTATCGTTACGCTTGTCAGGCCGCTGCAATGACTGAACGCCTCATCACCGATGGAAGTGACGGAATTCGGTATCGTCATGCTACTCAGTCCGCCGCAATGACTGAACGCAGCAGAGCCGATAGAAGTGACGGTATTGGGTATAACAGTTTTTTTACATCCAGCTATCAACGTGTTAGAAGCCGTTTCAATAATGGCATTACAGTTGTCACGGGAATCATATGAAGTATTATCACTTGCCACAGTTATGCTACTCAGTCCACTGCAATCAAAGAGCGAAAAACTGCTGATGGAAGTGACGGAATTCGGAATCTCTACGCCCGTCAGGTCACTGCAACCAGAGAATGCATATGGGCCGATGGAAGTGACAGAGTAGACGGTTCCGTTGTAAGTAACAGTCGCAGGAATGGTCACGTTACCTGAATACTCATAGGAATAATCATAATAATTCCATCCTGCATAGGTGACAGTGGCTTCGTTGCCGTTGATCTTGTAGTAGATGCCGTCCACCTCGAAGTCGTGGGCCGTGGCGAGTGCCGGCAGCAGGAGAGCCAGCAGCAGGACGGACATTTTAAAAATCAGTTTCATTGCCTTAAGTATTAAAAGTTAATATCACTTGATAGAATCATTGATTTATAGTTTGACCCACAAAGGTAATCAATGCCCTAAAAGAAATCAAGCCTTTCGCCAAGGAGAGACTAAAAAAATTCAAAAAAATCATATAATCAGCGGCCTCCAACGGATCCTTTCAAGGATATTGCGATTCAGCGGATAAAAGCGGGGGATGACCCGAGATCGCTAAACAATGTGGTGACCCGACCTAAGAAAAGCGACCGGCTGCGTGGGCAGTCGGCCGCTTTGTGTTATTGATGTGGTACCTCCGGTTTCGGACGGATGAGTCTCGATCTCGGTTGTCATTTCGGCAACCAGTTATCTCTAATGCCAGGAGCCGCTCAGGATGATGTCAATCAAGGCATTGATGTCGGCGATGTTGATTTCTCCGTCACCGTTCACGTCGGCAGCAATAGTGTCATCATTTCCACCCAAGATGATGCTAATGGCGGCATTCACATCAGCAATGTTGACCTCAAGGTCACGATTCACGTCGCCAATGAATATATCTTCCACAATCTGCACGAAATAGGGATACCAGTTCTTGTTAGCACGGTAGGCATCAGCCGTCCCCTGCAGCACATGTAGCGTACGGCCAGAGCCATAGTAATCACCGAATTGTTCATACCCGCCCGATACGCTCGAGAGGTCAGCAATGTAGCAATACACATCCGTCAGCCCCGAGCACCAGGAGAACGCCTCGTCACCGATTGAAGTTACCGAGTTGGGGATGTCGATGCTGGTCAACCCAGTGCAGTAGTAGAGCGCATAGTCACCGATATAAGTTACCGAGTTGGGGATGACGATGCTGGCCAGTCCAGTGCAGCTATGGAACGCCCCACCAGCAATGCCTAATGTTCCTTCTTTGAAAGTCATATTCGTTCCGCTTGGCATCGTGCCTTTATAGCCATAAGCGAACATGCCGACATAGACCATTCCGTCTGGCTGGTTATTGTACCATGCTGTATTATCGAACGCATAGCCACCGACATAAGTTAACGAGTTGGGAATGTTGAAACTTGTTAGTCCAGTGCAGTCAGCGAACGCATCGTCACCGATAGAAGTCACCGAGTTGGGGATATCGATGCTGGTCAAACCAGTGCAGCCAGAGAATGCACCGTCACCGATAGCAGTTATCGAGTTGGGGAAAATCGTGTTGTCGCAGCCCAAAAACAAAGTATTAGAGGCAGTCTCTATAATTGCATTGCAGTTGTTGCGCGAATCATATCTTGGATTCCCACTTTCTACCACGATGCTGGTCAGCACGGGGCAATCAAAGAACGCCATACCATTGATCTCAGTTACCGAGTTGGGGATGACAATGCCAGTCATTCCAATGCAGCCCTCGAACGCATAGCCAGCAATGCCTAATGTTCCTTCTTTGAAAGTCATATTCGTTCCGCTTGGCATCGTGCCTTTATAGCCATAAGCGAACATGCCGACATAGACCATTCCGTCTGGCTGGTTATTGTACCATGCTGTATTATTGAACGCATAGCCACCGATTGCTGTTACCGAGTTGGGGATGTCGATGCTGGTCAGTCCAGTGCAGTCCTCGAACGCCTGGACACCGATTGCTGTTACCGAGTTGGGGATGACTATGCTGGTCAGTCCAGTGCAGTTATAGAACACCACGCGACCGATAGAAGTTACCGAGTTGGGGATGTCGACGCTGGTCAGACCACGGCAGTTATAGAACGCCTGGTCACCGATAGAAGTTACCGGGTAGGTGATTCCATTGTAGGTGACGGTGGCTGGGATGACGACAGAGCCTGAATACCCACCGGAAAAAGGATAATAAGAATGATCGTAAGTTCTAAATGTCACGGTAGCCTCATTGCCGTTGATGTTGTAATAGATGCTATCGACCTCGAAGTCGTGAGCCGTGGCGAGTGCAGGCAACAGGAGGGCCAGCACCAGGATTGAGGATGTGATAATGTTTTTCATTTTAGTCGTTGGGTTTTAAGCGTTAATGATTGTTGTCGCAAAGATAAACTTAGCCATAAGAGTAAACAAGCCTTTCACAAACAAAAAAGCCAATCGCCAGGGAAAAAAAGAAAAAGTGTCAAATATTTTGTCAGTGAACTGCCCCTATCCGTTCATCCGTTCATTCATGCATGCGTGAGAAAACAGGGAAAAGTCAGGTCTCAGTCGCCATCACGTACCCATTCGTATGAACGGACGAACGAATGAATTATAACTGTAGTATTAAGAGAAATTAATTATATATGATTAGAATAGGTTTGTGTCAAAACTTGCGATGACACAACCTTTCTATACGTTCATCCGTTCGTTCATATTTATATATAATAGCGAACGAACGGATGAACAGGCCAGCATTTCCCAACAAAAAAACGACCGGCTGCACGGGCAGTCGGCCGCTTTGTGTTATTGATGTGGTACCTCCGGTTTCGGACGGATGAGTCTCGATCCCGGTTGTCATTTTGGCAACCAGTTATATCTAATTCGGTGTGCCGCTCAGGATGATGTCAATCAAGGCGTTGATGTCGGCGATGTTGATTTCGCCATCACCGTTCACGTCGGCAGCAATAGTGTCATCATTTCCGCCCAAGATGATGTCGATGGCGGCGTTTACATCAGCAATATTGACCTCAAGGTCACGATTCACGTCGCCCAGGAATATATCTTCCACAATCTGCCCGAAATACGGGTACCAGCGTTTATCGGCTTGGTAGGCACCAGTCATTCCCTGTAGAACATGAAGTGTGCGACCTGAGTAGTCGCCATCATACAAATACCACCAACAACATGGATCACCATACTCGTTCGATACTCTTAAGGGGTCAGCAATGTAGCTATACACATCCGACAGTCCAGTGCACCTTTCGAACGCTTTGAAGTCAATTCTAGTCACCGAGTTGGGGATGACGATGCTGGACAGTCCAGTGCAGCCACCGAACGCCTGTTGACCGATCTTAATCACCGAGTTGGGGATGACGATGCTGGTCAGCCCAGTGCAGCCAGAGAACGTATTGTCACCGATCTCAGTTATCGAGTTGGGAATGACGATGCTGGTCAGCCCAGTGCAGCCAGAGAACGTATTGTCACCGATCTTAGTTACCGAGTTGGGGATATCGATGCTGGTCAGTCCACTGCATCCCTTGAACGCCATGAAACCGATAGCAGTTACCGAGTTGGGGATGACGATGCTGGTCAGCCCCGTGCGGCCACAGAACGCATAGTCGCCGATCTTAGTTACCGAGTTGGGGATAATCGTGTTCTTGCAGCCAGCAATTAAAGTATTAGAGGCGGTCTCTATAATTGCATTACAGCTGTTGTGCGAATCATATCTTGGATTGCCACTTTCTACCACGATACTGGTCAGACCTGAGCACCAATCGAACGCCTTGCGGTCAATCCCAGTAACCGAATTGGGAATGACGATGCTGGTCAGACCCTTGCAGCAAGAGAATGCTTCGCCAGCGATAGAATCTACCGAGTTGGGGATAACGATGCTGGTCAATCCACTGCAAAACACGAAAGTATCGCCACGGATAACAGTTACCGAGTTGGGAATATTGACGCTGGTCAGACCTGTGCAGTGTGCAAACGCCCCGGCACCGATATCAGTTACCGAGTTGGGAATGACGATGCTGGTCAGACCTGTGCAGTATCTGAACGCTTCGCCAGTTATACTTGTGGTTCCATCTCTTAAAGTTATATTCGTTCCGCTTGGCATTGTGCCTTTATACTTATAAGCGACCGTGCCGGCATAGACCAATCCGTCGGGCTGGTTATTGAACCATGGAGTATCATAGAACGCATCCTTGCCAATCTTTGTTACAGACTTGGGGATGTCCATGCTAGTCAGGCTCTCGCAGCAAGCGAACGCCCAATCACCGATATCAGTTACCGAGTTGGGAATGACGATGCCGGTCAGCCCAGTGCAGTCAGCGAACGCATAGTCAGAAATACTTAATGTTCCTTCTTTTAGTGTGATGCTTGTCCCCGGGGGCATTGTGCCTTTATATTTATAAGCGACCAATCCCGCATAGACCAATCCGTCTGGTTGGTTGCTATACCAACCAGTGCCAGAGAATGCCCCGTCGCCGATGGTGGTGACGGAGTTGGGAATGTTGATCGTAGTCAGTAAGGAGCATTCACTGAACACCTCATCATCAATAGTAGTAACGGTGTTGGGGATGCTGATTTCGGTCAAACTCTTGCAGCGAGAGAACGCCCCGTAGTCGATGTAAGTAACGGAGTTGGGGATGTTGATGTCGGTCAAGTAAATGCAGCGAGAGAACGCCAAATCGCCAATGGTGGTGACGGCGTAGGTTGTACCGTCATGGGTGACGGTGGCAGGGATGGTTACTGAGCCTTTGTATTCATTATTACCAAAGGTGACGGTGGCGGTGGCGTTGATGCGGTTGATGTTGTAATAGATGCCATCGACCTCAATGTCGGCAGCCGTGGCTACGGCTGGCAACAGGAGAGCCAGCAGCAGGACGGACATTTTAAAAATCAGTTTCATTGCCTTAAGTATTAAAAGTTAATATCACTTGATAGAATCATTGATTTATAGTTTGACCCACAAAGGTAATCAATGCCCTAAAAGAAATCAAGCCTTTCGCCAAGGAGAGACTAAAAAAATTCAAAAAAATCATATAATCAGCGGCCTCCAACGGATCCTTTCAAGGATATTGCGATTCAGCGGATAAAAGCGGGGGATGACCCGGGATCGCTAAACATGTGGTGACCCGACCTAAGAAAAACGGCCGGCTGCGCGGGCAGTCGGTCGCTTCGTGTTTTTGATGTGGTACCTCCGGGGATCGAACCAGGGACACGCGGATTTTCAGTCCACTGCTCTACCACTGAGCTAAGGTACCTTTTCAAAAGCGAGTGCAAAGATACGGCGGATTTTTGACGTGGCCAAATTTTTTGGCAAAATTTTTTAAAAATCTTTTCTCATCGGCCTGTCCTGCACATAGGTTATCCGACCTTGCGGATGATAAAGGGCAAACCATCGGTTCTGCCAAACAAGGCGATAACCATTGGCTTCCATAAAGCGTATCAGAGCATCCATCTTGGCTTGGTTCAAGAAC
The DNA here is from genome assembly GCA_964628205.1 of uncultured Muribaculaceae bacterium. GTDB lineage: Bacteria > Bacteroidota > Bacteroidia > Bacteroidales > Muribaculaceae > Sodaliphilus. Next base: position 30,090 of record CAZVMM010000003.1, on the reverse strand, counting down.
TTATCCTCTTGGGGATAGGCTTGCAGATACTGATCACTGGGGGTGCTCCAGTATGGCCCCAAGTCGTTGAACTTTTGCCGCAGGATGGCAGGGCGCTGGTCGCCTAATGCGGCTAGGAGCGAAGCTAACGCCTCGGCACTGAGCAGCTCAGGCCATGAGCAACCGATGGCAGGGCGTGAGCCTGTCATGTGGTTCATCATGGGGATGCTACCGTAGCACAAAAGCGTGTCGCCCTCGTCGACAAACTGCATCAATTCGGGCAAAGTTTCGTTGATAATGAGAGCGCGTCCTGGCGTAGTGTGTATGCCTTGAGTTCCGTCCATGGCGACTATTGATGCCGTCTTGTGCCATAGGTGCCCTCCGTCGAAATAGGCGCCAACGGTCAGCGTTTGCACAAGGCCAACGGCAACAAACGCCAGCGGGAAGATGATATTGCCGCGCCGTTGCCACAACAGGGCTGCCACAGGTGCCGCCATCCATGCGATGATACCGCCGTTGTTGGTCGCGCCATCACTGCCCAGGGGGAACACCAGCAGCATCAGCAGTCCAAGCCATGCCGCAATAGCATGGGCACCACCGCGACGGCATATCACAAAGACGGTCCCGACCACACACATCACCCATAACGGGTGCATGATGTGGGACTGATGCCACATGAAGTAAACTGCGGCAGCTGCCACAATCAACCAAAAACAATACCGCAGCCATCGATTGTCAACGTATTTCCTGACGAGCCACAACACAGCCCACAATGCCAGCATCTTCACGCCGACAAGCAGGCACTGGCCGTAAAAACTTATCATCTCCATCACCAGGCCACCGGCATTGTGGCTGGCCGCGCCACTACTGCCTGTTGCAACGCCCAGCAGATCGGCCATGTTTTGCTTGAAGATTCCCCAATGTCCCAGCGCCACCATCATGGCGATTACCGCAACAGTCCCGGCAGCCACGCCCAGCAACATGATGCCACACTGCAGCCAACTGTCGCGCCACGGACGGCGCTTGTCATGCAAGCGGGCAATGAGCGGCATCACTGCCAGTGACACCGCCAGCACATTGGGGATGCGCGTAAAGGTATTCAGGCCCACGATGATGCCCGCACAGAGCATGTGCCGCCGCTTGCCTGCTGTCAGCCCTCTATAGGTCAATGCCAGCGCGGCCACCCAGAGCAGGACGCTCATCAAGTCGTTATTGAAAGTATAAGGGAACTGAACCAGCGAGGCCACTACCATGAGAAAGCCCAGAATGACCGCTGTAGCCGGAAGAATGCGCTTCAGGGTCCATGCCAGCATCACCATTACGCCCACGTTGCACAGCACGCCCGCTGCCCGCATAGCCAACCACTTGCCGCCCGTGGGCAACACGGCATTGAGCACGCCGCCAACCACGCCACTCAGGTAGTACATGAAATTGTATTCCACAGTGGCAGGCGCCTTAAAGATGTTGTCAAAGAATGTGAGGTAATAACCCGTGTCACACAGGTCAACGCCAAACATGGCCACCAAGAACTGCCACAACGTGAGCAGCACGACGGCCCACCCCACCGAGATGCCGTAGTGGTTGTTGATCCATCCCCTGATATGTTGCAATTGTCGCATCACGATGTGACAAAGGTAGCAAAAAAAACGCGCCCAGTCTCCCCGCCGCAAGATTTTTTACCGGTTTCATACCTGCAGGAGCAAAAAAAGCAGTAAATTCGCACTGATAATCACGACCAGCGACTAACAATGGAAGGACTGTTGCAATACATCTGGCAACACAGGCTGTGGCTCAGCGAGGACATGGTGACGGGAGATGGACGCCGCGTGCGCGTCATCGACCCGGGCCTGCTCAACACCGACTCGGGTCCCGACTTCTTTAATGCCAAGGTGGAAATCGACGGGCGCACATGGGTGGGCAACGTCGAGATCCACGTGCGTGCCAGCGACTGGAAACGGCATCACCACGATGTGGATCCGGCCTACGACAACGTCATCCTGCACGTTGTCGAGAAGGACGATGCGCCCGTATACCGCACTTCGGGCGAACTCATCCCGCAAGTGGAGCTGCGCGTGTCGCCGCGCTTCAACGAGTGCTATGACCGACTGGTCAACGCGCGGGTGGAACTGCCATGCGCATCGCGCTTGCACGAAGTGCCTCACCTCACTGTCACCGAGTGGATCGAGGCGCTGGCCTTTGAACGGCTGCATGGCAAGGTGGACCGCGTCCGCGAACTCTATGACCTGTATCATGGCAGCTGGGAGGACGTGTGCTATGTGATGCTGGCACGGACTTTGGGTTTCGGCATCAATAACGACGCATTCGAGCGGCTGGCAAGAATCACGCCATTGCGCCTGCTGCACAAGCACAGCGACTCCATCCTGCAAGTCGAGGCCCTGCTCTTTGGCCAAGCCGGTATGCTCAACGGCGCACATGCCGATGAAGCCTACTATCAGCAACTCATGCGCGAATATGCCTTCCTGGCCAACAAATTCTCGCTGCGTCCTATCGAGGGCACGGCATGGCGACTGTTCCGTAGCCGGCCGCAGAATTTCCCCTATCGGCGCATTGCCCTGCTGGCACAGTTTGTACTTGGAGGCTTCAATCTGATGAACGACATCATCGAAGCTAACGACACCAAGGCGTTGAGGCAACTGTTTGACATCGAGTTGAGCGGCTACTGGACGATGCATTACTCCTTTGGCAAGCCGTCGCCCAGCGCGGGGCGGGCCCTGAGTAACAGCAGCATCGACATCGTGCTCATCAACACCGTTGCCCCACTCTACTACGCCCGTGGCGAGATGACCGACGACTACTCGATGACCGATCGCGCCATCGCCCTGCTCGAGGACCTGCGACCTGAGCAGAACAGTATCGTCAACATGTTCCGTGCCGCTGGCATCAAGTGTGACGACGCCCTCACCAGCCAAGCTCTCATCGAGTTGCGCCGCAACTACTGCGAAGCCCGCAAATGCATCTATTGCCGCCTGGGCCATCGCCTGCTCGCCACCGATGCCCGCGGGCAGTGACACCGCATGACATAAAACACGACGTGCAACGACCCAAACGAGTCGTTGCACGCGCATTGTTATCGAAAAAGTCCAACTGATGTCAGACGCCCAAGAGCATGTCGATCAGGGCCGAGACGTCGGCAATGGTGACCTCGCCGTCGCCGTTGACGTCACAGTATGCGGGCAAGTCGCTACCCTCCAGCAACATGTCAATCATGCCCGAGACATCGCCGATGGCCACAGTCCCGTCACCATTGATGTCACCAGGGCCTGCCCCGATAAACGGCACGATGTGGGTGAACTTGCCCCACTCACTGTGGGCACGGTAAGCATCCAGTGACTCGTTAGGGACAAAGAGCTTCACTTGGTCATAACGATATTTCTCGCTATAGAACTGAGATGACGCTGCTGGTGGAGTAACAGCTTCCATGATCAGTCCTGTTAAGTTTTCGCATCCCGAGAAAGCGACATAGCCTACATTGGTAACAGAGGCAGGAATCCGCACACTTGTCAAACTACGGCAAGCATAGAATGCCGATTGGCCAATTCTGGTCACGGTATTGGGAATCTCAATACTCGCAAGGCTGTAACATGCGCAGAACATGTCACTGCTTATCGTGGTAATGCTACTGGGAAGCTTTACGCTGACCAGATTCTGGCAACCATAAAAAGCATTACTCCCGATGCTAGTAACAAAATCCGGGATACGCACACTTGTCAGACTGCTGCAATTATAAAATGCAGATCCGCCAATACTAGTAAGAGTGCTAGGAAACTCTATACTGGTCAATGAGCTGCAACCATAAAATGCACTGGCTTCAATTCTTGTGATCGAGTCTGACATCTCCACGATGGCCAAGTCAGTGCATCCAGCGAACGCTGATGACTCAATCACAGTGACAGAATTGGGTATCACAATGGTTTCCAAGCCACTGCAATCCATAAATGCTGAAGCGCCGATGCTCGTAACGGTATTGGGAATGGTTGAATTCTGACATCCTACCAATAAGGAATTGGTACGCTTAAGAATGATGGCATTACAATTGTCCCGACTATCATAGGTAATGTTATTGGGATCAATCTCAATGCTTGTCAAATTACTGCAATTGTAGAAGGCGTTACTCTCGATATAATTGACCTTGGCAGGGATAAATATCTGACCTATTGTGCTATTTGCGAATGCTTCATAGTGAATATACTCTAAAGTACTTGGTAACTCAACACTAGTCACTTCACATGATTTGAAAGCAGAATTGCCAATACCCTGGACCACATATGTTACCCCATCAAACTCAATCTCGCTCGGAATCACGATATTACCAGAGTAGCACGGTTCATAAGTTGTAATGTAAGACTCTATCGGGTCTTTACTGGACACCCAAGCGACATTGTAATCGTATGAGGAATACTCATTGGACATGAATAACGAATAATAAACCCCATCAACACGACAAATGCGAGAAACGACCTCTGAAGATGCGCCAAAAACTTCTGTCACAATTTCACTCTCCAATTTACCTGGAGCGACTGCATACGCCTCTATAACATACAGATCCTCAGTATATGGCATGATCGGATAGCCCTGCTCATAGACATCCCATATATCGGGAGCAGAACCATTTTCCCGATAAATTCTATAATAAATCGTGACATCGGATTCGTCATTATTCTCAATGATGGCATTATCAAAATAGAACCGGTACAGCTCTTTATAATCATCAGAGGGTTCATTAATATAGTCCTCTACTATCGCCGCAGGTGCGACATTGATACTCGGAGCCGCCGTCTGCTCCATGTCCTGGGCTCTCATGGTCGCTACCGCCGCAACCATCAACATCAGTGTTAAAAGTAAATTCTTTCTCATAATCATAAAGTATTTCAGTTTAACTCTTCATCACTATATTGGGCGGCAAGCGTCCGAAGCCGTACGGGGCTCCTAGGGAGTCTTTACCGAGTCGGGGATAGCGGGTTCCTCCAGTTTCTCGTCTGGATTGATGTCATCGGTCAGGGGGACAAACAGCGAGTCCTCCTCAAGATCGTTCATCGTCGAGTCATATTCCTCGACGGGTGCCAGCGCCGAGCAGCCTGAGTACAGGGCCGCGTCGATCGGTTCCTTGGCCGGCTGGAAGCGCTGGTGATAGCGCTGGAACTGCGGATCGCTCAACACGAGCTGCAGGAATCGGCCACAGATGGGCAATGCCGTGCGGCTGCCCTGTCCCAGTGCACCCCAGCGGAAGTGGATCTGGCGGTATTCACCACCCACCCATGAGCCACACACCAGTCCTGGCGAGACGGCGACAAACCATGCGTCGGCATGGCGGTTGCTGGTGCCGGTCTTGCCGCCCAGGTCCACGTCATAGAGCGGACGAGTGATGTAGCCGTTGAGGGCCATGCCGGTGCCGCCGGCATCCGTTCGGCAGGCCATGAGCATCTGTTGCATCAGGAATGCCGACCGATAAGACATCGCACGCTCCTGGACCGAAGGCGCCTTGTAAATCTCCTTGCCGTCACGGTCCACAATGCGCGTGACGATGACAGGGTCACTGCGCATACCGTCATTGACCACCGTGCAATAGGCATTGACCAGTTCCATCAGGTCCACATCGCTGGCGCCGAGCGACAGCGCGGGCTTGGGCTCCATGGGCGAGCGGATGCCCATGTCGCGTGCCAGCTGGGCAATTTCGGCAAAACCGACCTCGGTTCCCACACGCACGGTCACGCTATTGATACTCTGGGCAAATGCAGCACGCAGCGACATCTCGCCACCAGTGAACGTGCCGTTAGCGTTGGTGGGACGCCAATGCTCCAGCTCATGCTTGTCCTCATTATAGACCAGTGTGTCGATATACTCGTCGAGACGCCGATCACACGGCACGAGGCCACGCTCCATTGCCGCGGCATAGACAAAGAGCTTGAACGTGGAACCCGGCTGATGCTTGGCGCGCACCTTGTCATACTTCCACGTGTCGAAGTCCACATCGCCCACCCAGGCCTTGACATGGCCATTACTGGGCTCCATGGCGATGAAGCCGCAGTGCATGAAGTGCAGCATGTAGCGCACCGAATCCATCGAGCTCATCTCCATGTAGAGCGAGTCGTTCTCGTAGTCAAACAGGTGCACCATGTGGGGCTGGTTCATGTAGTAGTTGACCGAATCCAGGTCGTTAGGGTAACGGGCCAGCAACTCGTGGTAGACGGGCGTGTTGCGAGCCTTGTCCTCGACAAAGCCAGCAATGGGCTGGTTATTGTCATCCAGCCAGCAATCCTGGTCGCCCCAGTGCTGCTTGAAGTTGCGCTGCACGACCTTCATCTTCTCACTCACGGCCTGCTCGGCATATTGCTGCATGCGCGAGTCGAGCGTGGTGTAGATCTTGAGTCCGTCGCGCTCCAGGTCTAGTTTCAGGCCTCTAGCCTTGGCAATGTCCTCAATCTCGCGGGCCACCGCCTCGCGGAAGTAAGGGGCCACACCGTCGTAGTTGCTCTCGAGCGTGTATTTCAGGTCGATGGGCAACGACGACACGCGGTCATACTCTGCCTGGGTCAAATCACCGCGCTCCACCATGTTCTTGAGTACCTGGTTGCGGCGGCGCAGGCTGTTCTTGGGGTTGATGCGCGGGTTATAGGTGCTGGTGGCCTTGAGCAGCCCCACGAGCACGGCACTTTCCTCGAGCTTGAGCTCGAGCGGAGTGGTCTTGAAATAGGTGTTGGCCGCTGTCTTGATGCCATACGCATTGCTGCCAAAGTCGACCGTGTTGGCATACATCTCCAGGATTTCCTTCTTGCTGTAGAAGATTTCGAGCTTGGTGGCGATGATCCACTCCTTGCTCTTCATGATGAGCATCTTCACGCCAGGAATGTATCCCAACAGGCCCGTGGAATAGTCGCTGCGGGTGCGGAACATATTCTTCACCAGCTGCTGGGTGATGGTGCTCGCGCCACGTGGGCGTCCATGAAGCACCATGTCCTTGAGGGCAGCGCCCAAACCGCTGAAGTCGATACCGTGATGGCTGTAGAAACGCTCGTCCTCGGTGTCGATAAGCACTCTGAAGAACTGAGGATTGATCGAGTCATAGGGTACTGGAGTACGGTTCTCGTCATAGTACTTGCCGATAGTCTGTCCGTCGGCACTGTACAGGTAGCTCGCCTCGGGATTGCGCGGATGCATGATGCTGTGGGTGCTGGGAGACTTACCAAACAGCCACAGCAGATTGATGTCCACTGCCACGAGATATAAGAGGAAGAGAATGATGAATGTACCCAGTGCAGCCAGGGTCTTCACCCACCAGGGTCGGCCGCGATACAATCCCTTGTACCACACCTTAAAACGGTGCCAGTTGTTGGCAATTCTTCGCCCTATTGACGGTTTATCACTCATGTTCGATTACAGTTTAGGTTTCTTCAGTTGCCAGCAGCACTAGTACTACTGGTTATTCACGCTGCCGCCTAGGCGGCGCTTCAGGTAGCGGGGGATGAACCCCAAGTGACGCACGATGGCCGTGCCAGTACCATAATGTCGGCTCATGATACGGAATCGCTCCCACAGCGATGCCCTGTGGTAACGCGTGGTCATGCCATCGGCCAGATAGCTGATCAGCGGGGCGGGACCGGCATAGGCATTGGACGGGGACTTGCGCAGCACCCTGATGCACCAGTCGTAGTCGGCGCTCAGCCTGTAGCGCAAGTCGTAATGCGGTGCCAGGTCGCGGCGTGCGGCAAAGGCCTGGTGGCACACCACCATTCCATTCTGGAAGCTGTCGGCAGTGAGGCGTTTTGGGGCCGTCAAGTGACGCATACCCACCACGTTGCGCCCTGCATCGACAAGTTGCGTCTGACCGTAGATAACGCCAGGATTGCTTGCTGCGAGCACTGCCATGCGGGCCAGGACGGTGTCGTCGGCAAAGGTGTCACCGGCGTTCAGGAATATCAGATAGCGGCCCCGTGCGCGGTCGATGCCCTTGTTCATGGCGTCATACAAGCCCTCATCGGGCTCACTGAACACACGCAGGGCTGCAATCGATGCCTGGCGCACGATAGCCAGGGTGTCATCGGTCGACGCGCCATCGATTATGAGCATCTCATAGTCACTGCTCGTCTGCCGCTGAACGCTCTGCATCGTGGGTGCGATTACACCCGACGCGTTCCAGGTCACGGTTATGATTGAAAAAAGCGGATCCATGCCTTAATAATGGTTTTAATCATCAGCCTAACAGCACTGCTGCCACGGGTCGCTAACGGCCATGACAACCAGGCTGCACAAGTTTTGGTGGTCGCAAAATTAGAGAATTCTCAGTAATTTTACAATCAAATGGCCATTTTTTACGTTAATAAGCATAAATAATTGTGATAAAAATGAGAACAAACAAAATATTCAGCATCATGGCCGCCGTAGTGACACTGCTGGCAGCCAGTTCATGTGACAGCATCGACAACAAGGCTGTACCCCAATTCACAGTACGCATCGACCTAGGCGGATTTGCCATGTGGAACACCTATGGCGTCGGTGGCATGGGCGACTACCGCATCTTCGACCGCAACAAGGGCATACCCAGCAATTTCCCCTACAATGTGAACACCTATACCGGCTATGGCGGTGTGATCCTGATGATGGGCATCGACATGCCGATGGCCTACGACCGGACCTGTCCTGTCGAGGTCAGCCCCGACATCGTCGTGAGCATCGACCCCGACAACCTGGATGCCGTCTGCCCCAAGTGCGGGTCGCGCTACAATCCGCTTACCGGTGACGGCGGCCCCGTTCAGGGCGTTGCCATCAACAACAAGGTGGGCCTGCGCAAGTACCGTGTCACGCCCCTCAATGGCGGTTACCTGATCTCCAACTAGTGAACCACGACGACCAGCCGCTCGGCAGCCCTTGCGGCAGGGCAAAATCACTTTTTTAATAAAAACGGGCTCCAAGGTTGCAAAATGCAATCTTGCGTGGTCGTCTACCGCACTAAACGCACACTTTGGGTAGCAAAAATTCAAAAAATAAATCTTATAGGATGCCATTTATTGTTAAAAAGTGTAAACTTTTTCATTTTTAATTTCCAAAATTTAAACATTGGATGTCTCTGCAAAGCCCTATAGGGAGGGGTTTCCCGTGGAACAATCTGAAAAAAAGGTCGGTTTCGGCAAATGTTTACAAGTGTTTACATAGTTTGGCAGTAAAGTTGGTTTGCACTACTTTTGCATCGACAAACCAGGGCGTACGGTGTTGAAATCGTTCTCGACACCCTTAACGAAAAAGCCGCCGATGTGCGGATTTTCCAGCCCCCTAAAAAATGTATTTATGAGTTTTATCAAAAGTAAAATAAGTTTATCCGCATTATTCGTTCTCTTAACAATCACCATTACCAGCTTCTCGGCTCAAGGCCAGCAGCTATCCAACCGCAAGCACGGCACCGTGCTCGAACAGCTCGAACAGAACAGCCGCAACAACATCGTTGACCAGGTTATCAAGTATGCCTATCGTTTCCGCGGCACCCCTTATCGTTATGGCGCTTCGTCTCCCCGTGGTTTTGACTGCTCGGGATTCACAAGCTATGTGTTCAAGCGCTTCGGCATCGAGCTCGACCGTTCATCCCGTGGCCAGATCAGCGACGGCGTGCGCATCAAGCAGAAGGACCTGCAGCCTGGCGACCTGGTGTTCTTCCAGGGCCGTTCGGGACGTGGCGGTGTGGGACACGTGGGCATCGTTACCCGCGTCAACGACGACAACACCTTCCACTTCATCCACTCGGCGTGCAGCAGCGGTGTGACCGAGAGCAAGAACACCGAGTCCTACTACAGCCGCCGCTACGTTGGCGCCTGCCGAGTACTGTAGACCAAATCCGTTCACGATATCAATCAAGCGTGCGCCCACTACTGGACGCGCGCTTGCTTTTTGAATATGGATATCACGGGATGATTGTCCCCAGTGAGAAACGATTTCGCGCAAAATAATCCCTCTAATGCACAAAGCCCTACCTACTCTTGCTGCAACGCCCTGTTTTGAGGGTCGAAGTGTTGTGGTTTAGTGAATTATTAGTAAGTTTGCAGTCACGAAACAAAATTGATTGTGATTATTAAGATGAAACGAGGAAGCACCATAGTGATGATGGCGGTTGCGGTGATTTTGAGGGCCGCAGCAGCGCATGTGCTCATCAGCGACACGCTGGCGCAGTCCAGCATCTATCCGGGAACAGTACACACGCTGCAGGTCTATGTGCCTGACCAGTACGACGGCAAGCGCCCGGCAGCACTCTACGTGGGACTCGACGGGGTGCTGTGCCATGCACCACAGGTCATGGACTCGCTCATCTCAGCGCGAAAGATGCCCTGCACCATCGGCGTATTCCTGCAGCCAGGCACCGTTAGGGCCAGTGACGGCACCGTGCTGCGCTATAACCGCTGCTACGAGTTCGACTCGACAAACGGCCGCTTTGCCGCATTTATCGAAAACGAGGTGCTGCCCGCAGTAGAGCGCTTGACGACCCCTCGCGGCAAGCCCATCAGCCTGTCGCGCCGCCCAAGCGACAGGATGATTTTCGGGCTGAGCAGCGGCGGCATCGCCGCCTTCAACGCCGCTTGGCACCGTCCTGACCTATTCGGCAAGGTGTTCACGGGCGTGGGCACGTTTGTGGCCATGCGTGGCGGTAATGACCTGCAAGCCCTAGTCAGGAAAACCGAGCCTCTGCCGCTGCGCGTGTTCGTCCAGGACGGCACGAGCGATGCCTGGAATCCGCTTTTCGGCCACTGGTACGAGGGTAACCAGCTGCTGGCCAGCGCACTGCAATTCGCGGGATATGATGTGCAATGCGACTGGAGCGACAGCGGCCATAACGTGACACGCGCCACCGAGATTTTTTCCCGAGTCATGGAGTGGATGTGGAGAGACTGGCCCGACGAGCCCACCCTCGGCAAGACACAGAACGACTTTCTTCAGGCCTTGCTTACCGATAACGACAAGGGGTGGATCAAGATCAGTGGCGGCGTGGATAAGCAACCCGTCAGGCGCATCATCTATCCCGACCTGACCACCGTGGCATGCATCCTGGACAATGACGAGAACACTGTGTGGCAATTCATCTTGCAGGAGAGTCAGCTGACCTGCGGGGAGCCATTCTACTGGCTGCACAACGACGACCAGGCCCAATCGCTAGGCGTGTCGACCATCACATTTGACGGCGACGGTAATCTGTGGGCCGCCACCAGGATGGGCATCCAGGTGTGTGACCAGAACGGGCGCGTGAGAGCCATACTGCGCCTGCCACAGGGTTGCGGCACGATAAATGAAATCATCATCGGCAACGGCACGGTGACACTGAGCACAAAGGATGCCACATGGCAACGCCTGTTCCACGTAACGGCTCCCATCCCGGGCACGCGCCCCGCCAGCCAGGGACAGGGATAGAAAAAACTCAGTGCCATAAAACCAAAAACCAAAAATTATCACTACTTTTGTAGTTTCAATCCATAATGAATAAAAACGCTTGTGACTCATGATGCAGAACAGTAACATATCGCCCGAGGTCGAAGACCAGATGATTGAACAGGCTTATCAGAACCTGCTCAACAGCTACTTGTCAAGCAATCACCGCAAGAAGGTGGAGATTATTGACAAGGCATATAAGTTTGCCCGCGATGCCCACAAAGGCATACGCCGTCGCTCTGGCGAGCCCTACATCATGCACCCGCTGGCCGTGGCAACCATCGTGAACCAGGAGATCGGCCTTGGCTCGACGAGCATCAGCGCGGCTCTGCTCCACGATGTAGTCGAGGACACCGAGTATACCGTCGAGGACATCGAGGCGCAGTTCGGCAGCAAAATCGCCCGCATCGTCGACGGCTTGACAAAGATTTCGGGTGGCATCTTTGGCGACAAGGCATCATTGCAGGCCGAGAACTTCCGCAAGCTACTGCTCACCATGAGCGAGGACATCCGCGTGGTGCTCATCAAGATGGCCGACCGGCTGCACAACATGCGCACCCTCTCGTCGATGCCAGCCAACAAGCAGTACAAGATTGCAGGCGAAACGCTCTACATCTACGCTCCACTGGCACACCGGCTCGGCCTCTATGCCATCAAGACCGAGCTCGAGGACCTGAGTTTCAAGTACAACCATCCGGCCGAGCACAAGCGCATCTCTGACTTGATCAACGCCAGCGAGGAGCAGCGCAACGAGCTGTTTGCCCGCTTTGCGGCACCAATCCGCGAACGCCTGGACAACATGGGCCTCAAGTACGATTTCAACGTGCGCGTCAAGTCGTGCTACTCCATCTGGAACAAGATGCAGAAGAAGCGTGTCCCCTTCGAGGAAATCTATGACCTGTACGCGGCACGAATCGTGTTTGCCTGTGACGACGAGAGCAAAGCCAAGCGCGTGTGCTGGAACATCTATAACGAGATCACCGAGGTCTACACCAAGCACCCCGACCGCGTGCGCGATTGGCTCACTAACCCCAAGGTCAATCAGTACCAGGCCCTGCATGTCACCGTCATGGGCCCCGACGGCAATTGGGTAGAGGTGCAGATACGCAGCGAGAAGATGGACGAGATCGCAGAGCGTGGATTTGCGGCTCACTGGAAGTACAAGATCGGAGAGGGCGAGGAAGAGGAAGAGCTGGCCAAGTGGCTCAGCACGATCACCGACATCCTCAAGGATCCCGAACCCAACGCCATCGACTTTCTGGACACCATCAAGCTCAACCTATTTGCCAGCGAGATCGTCGTATTCACACCCAAGGGGGAGACCATGACCCTGCCCAAAGGCGCGTCGGTGCTCGACCTGGCCTTCACGCTGCACACCGACCTGGGCACGCACTGCATCGCCGGCAAGGTCAACCACGAACTGGTGCCACTGTCACACAAGCTGGCTAGCGGAGACCAGGTGGAGATCATCACCAGCAATCTGCTTGGCGCCAAACCCGAATGGGAGAAATTTGTCGTTACCGCCAAGGGCAAGACGCGCCTGCGCTCCGCGCTGCGCCACCAGCGTCGTCTCACCATCGACAAGGGCGAGAAACGCTTTATGGACTTCCTGGCAGAGCACGACATCCCATTCAGCAACGAGGTGCTCTCGCTGGCCATCGGCCGCCAACGCGTAGCAGGCAAGGAGGAACTCTTCTTCATGATCGGCAACGATGAGATCATTCTCAACGAGGACATGGTCGTCAAGAAAGAGCATGGCACTCGGTTCAACTGGTGGCGCCGCACCTTCAAGGGCAAAGAAGCAGCACGGCAGAGTACCAGCAAGGTCAAGGAGGCCATCGACACCAAGGCCATCTACCGCCTGATTACCCGCGATGGCGTGAGCAACTACCAGATTGCCGACTGCTGCCACCCCATTCCTGGTGACGACGCTGTGGGATTTCTCACCGAGGAGGGCAAGGTCGTTGTCCACAAGATGGACTGCAGCACCCTAGCACGCCTCAAGGCCAGCTATGGCTCGCGCCTGCTGCAGACCCAGTGGGAGGATTACGGCGACCGATTCCTGGCCACCATCTCCATTATGGGCATCGACCAGAAGGGCATCCTGCAGTCGATCGTCAACATCATCTCGACCAACATGTCCATCAACATGAAGCGCATGAACGTCACGGCCGACCAGGGCGTGTTCAGGTGCGAACTCGACGTGCAGGTCAGCACGGCCAGCGTAGTGACCAACCTGTGCCGTGAAATCAAAAAAATCAAGGGCATCAACAGCGCCACGCGCATGAGTTGATCCGGCACAACTCATAGCACGCTCCCGCTGCGTGCCACCAATGACCAAACCAGTGAAATGAAAAAGTTCAAGAACAATAGATTCATCATCCTGTTGCTGCTGTTGCTGTCAGTCATACTGATTGCGACAACGCTGTTCTTCAGCCAAGACAAAACGGCCTCATTCAGCTTCGAAGTGGGCAAGCCCTGGCTGTACTCCAGGCTCGAGGCCGACTTCCAGTTCGACATCGAGCTCGATGAGGCCACCCGCAAGCACATCACCGACAGCGTGAACAAGAATTTCGCCAAGATCTACACCCTGGACCGCAAGAAGGGCGAGCAACAACAGGCGCTGCTCTACAGGGCGCTCAACGGACGCCCCGGCAATCAGCAGCTGCTACTGGCCGTCAAGAAGCTCTACGACGACGGCATCGTCGACAATGACGCGGCCAATGACATCCGTGCCGGCAAGCAGCTTCGTTTCCTGGTGGGCAACAACGAGTTGCAGGTCGTCGATGCAACCAACATGAAGACCGTGCGGCAAGCCTACTCGTGGCTCACCGACTCGATGGCGGGCAGCGTGGCCATTCAGGAGGCGCTTAAGGCCGTCTCGATCAACGACTACCTCGTGCCCAACATGAAGGTCGACACCAAGGAGAACGAGAAGTGGCTCAGCGAGGATCTGCGCCATGCCCTGCGTTCGCCAGGCACCATACAGCAGGGCGAGGCCATCATCACCCGCGGCGAAATCGTCACGCCGCAGAAGGCGGCAGCCATCGAGAGCTACCAGAACGAGATGGTGCGCCGCGACAGCCAGCGCAATGTGGACCAGACGGTCACGCTGCTCGGGCAGATACTGATTGTGGCCACCCTGATGCTAGCGTTCTACTTTTTCATGAAGCTGTTACGCAACCAGGTGTTCAGCAGCACGCGGCAGATGATTTTCCTGATCTCGTTCATCACCGTGTTTGTCATCGCGGTGTTCTTGAGCGTCAAGTTCAAGTATGCCCTGCTCTACGTTATCCCCTTCGGCCTGGTGCCCATCATCGTCTCGTCCTTCTTCGACGACCACACCTCATTCTTTGTCCACATCGTCACGGTACTGATCTGCTCGCTGATTGCCGCCAGCCATCAGGCAGAGTTCATCATCATGCAGTTCCTGGCGGGCATCATCGCCATCGTCTCGGTCAAGGAACTCACCAAGCGCAATCAGCTTGTGCGTTGCGCGGCACTCATCTTCCTGGCCTACTGCATCACCTACGTGGCCATGACCATGATTGCCGACGGAGACCTGGACAATCTGGACAAGTACTACTTTGGCTACTACCTGATCAACTGCGTCATCCTGTCATTTGCCTTCCTGGTGATTCCAGTCGTGGAGAAGGTGTTTAACTTCACCTCGTCGATGACCCTGCTCGAGTTGTCGGATATCAACAACCCGCTGCTGAGGCAACTGTCCACCAACTGTCCCGGCACCTTCCAGCACTCGCTGCAGGTGGCCAACCTCGCCGGCGAGGCGGCACTGAAGATTGGTGCCAACATGCAGCTGGCACGAGCCGGCGCCTTGTATCACGACATCGGCAAGACCAAGAATCCGGCCTTCTTTACCGAGAACCAGATTGGCGAGAATCCTCACGACCATCTCGTCAGGCCCGAGGATAGCGCCAAGATTGTCATCGACCATGTGGCCAACGGCCTCAAGATAGCCAGCGATGCCGACCTGCCCAAGGTCATCACCGACCTCATCGCCCAGCACCACGGCAAGGGAGTGACGCGCTACTTCTACTACAAGGCCTGCGAGGCCAGCCCCGACCAGGAGGTGGACAAGACGCCCTTCACCTACCCCGGCCCCAACCCGCAGACCAAGGAGGCCGCCATCCTCATGATGGCCGACGCCTGTGAAGCCGCCACCAAGAGCATGGCCGACCACAGCGAGGAAGCCATCGCCGCGATGGTCGGCAAAATCATCGACGGACAAGTGGCCGAGGGATTGCTACGCGAAGCGCCCATCAGCTTCCGTGACGTGGAGACCATCAAGCAACTGTTTGTCGAACGGCTCCGCACGGCCTATCACGTGCGCGTCTCCTATCCCAGCGAGGTCAAGCGCGATGAGCCCGCCACCGAGGCCGACAACCAGCCAGCCCCAAAACCCAAAGCCTAGAGCCTAAAAATATTGTTACAGCTGGGCAATATCGCGCTCCAAATCGTGTTATTAATAATGTAACGCTATTGTAAAACGAACTCGACCACCACATCATGCTGATGCAAATCATACTGCTCGTTGCGGGCGTGGCATGCCTGATTGCCGCGCTGGCACTGGTATTCTGGCCGCGCTGGGTCGCTGCGGTTCCCGCCTATGCCGGACTGCTGCTGATGCATCTGAGCTACTACATCGCCGTGCCCGGGATGACCTTCGCGTTCTGGGGCATCGCCACGCTCATCACCGTAGGCCTGTTCTACCTCTCGCCCAGCGGCGAGCCCGACGGCAACCGGTCCAGCAATCTGTATGTGGGATTTACCGCTCTGGCAGGCGGTATGCTTGGCATTCTGCTCGCCCCGCGCGTCATGGTGCTCGGAGTCGTTCTTGGCGCAGCGGTCGGCCAGCTGGCCTACAGCCGCACACCTGCCGGCAAGTGGATGCTCAACCCGTCCACTCTGTTCTGGCGCTACTTTGCCGCAAAATGCCTGCCTGCCATCGTGGCCGTGTCCATTGTGTGCATCGCCATCATGGGGCTTGTCATCGATTGAAAAACTGAATACTGAAATGAAACAACTGCAACACATACTCTTCCTGGTCATCGCGATGACCATGACCACGATGGGAGGCTGGGCACAGTCTGGCAAGCCTGTGCCAGAGCGAAACCAGCCCAGCAAGTTCGCTATCAAGAAGGTTGACTTTGACCACGTCAAGGAGGTCATCTCCAACCCCAAGAACGCCTACTATTACCCCAAGCTCATGAAGGCCTATAACAGCACCGACACGACCCTATCGATCGAGGCTTGGAGAAACTTCTACTACGGCTACACCTTCCAGGAGGACTACAACCCCTTCCGCGAGAGCGTGTACAGCAACGTCGTCGAGCAGCTCTACTACAAGCAGCCCCACTCCAGGGCCGAGTGTGACAGCATCGAGAAGTATGCCGAGCTGTCCCTGAACGACAACATGTTTGACCTGAACCAGATGAACTTCTACATCTATGTGCTCAAGGAGAAGAAAAAGCACGCCCGCGCGGCCGTCTGCCAGTACAGACTAGACAGGCTCATCGCGGCCATCATGTCGAGCGGCAAGGGCACCAAGGAGGAGCCTTGGGTAGTCATCGCCCCTGAGCATGAGTACAACATCATCAACTTCCTGGGCTTTGTCGCCACCGACCACGAGACACTCGATGGCGGCATCGACTACATCAAGGTGCAGCCCGTTGCCGGCAAGAGCGCTGAGGGCTTCTACTTCGACATCTCGCGCATGATGCAGATTGCCGCCCTCAAGTTCCCCGACATCTGATCACCCACTCCCACACGCAACACAATAATGGCCGGACGCTGACTACGCCTTCCGGCCATTGTTATTTCCACTGGTCACGATGACGGCTGGCATATTGTCACATTATTATTTTTTAATAAGGCGGATTCAATTTATTTGACTACCTTTGCAGTCAATAAACATGTAACCGCTATGATGAAGGAAAACCTGATCAAGATTTATGAGCGCAGCTTCATCGACAACTGGGAGCTGCCGGCACTGACCGATTACAATACAGGCGAGAGACTGACCTACGGCGACTTTGCACGCAATATTGCCAAGCTGCATCTCCTCTTCAACAAGTGTGGAGTGAATCCCGGCGACCGCATCGCACTCATCGGCAAGAACATCCCCAACTGGGTGACCGTGTTCATGGGCACCATTACCTATGGCGCCGTGATCGTGCCCATCCTGCAGGAGTTCAACCCTGCCGATGCCCAGCACATCATCAACCACAGCGAGGCCACGATGCTGTTTATCAGCAAGAGCATCTGGGAGAACCTGGAGTTTGACAAGATGCCCCGCGTCAGGGCAGCCTTTCAGCTCGAGGGCATGACGCTGCTGAGCGAGAAGGAGGGCGAGAGCATCAGCGCTGCCAACGAGGCGCTGCAAGCCGACTTCGACGCCAAGTACAGCCAGGGATTCTACCGCAACGACATCCACTACCCCGAGGTGCCCAACGACGCCCTGGTCGAGATCAACTACACGTCGGGCACAACCGGCTTCTCCAAGGGGGTGATGATCACCGCCAACAATCTGGCCGGCAACATCGTGTACGGCATCAACTCGGGCCTGCACTTCAAGGGCTCCCGCGACCTGGCATTCCTGCCGCTGGCACACGCCTTTGGCTGCGCCTTCGACATGCTGACACCGCTGGCCGTCGGTGGCCACATCACCCTGCTGGGCCGCATCCCGTCGCCCAAGATCCTGGTCAAAGCCATGGCCGAGGTCAAGCCCAATGTCGTGTTCACCGTGCCCCTGGTGCTTGAGAAGATCTACAGCAAGATGATTGTGCCCATGATCAGCAAGGGCGCCCTGCGCTGGGCGCTGGCCGTCCCCTATCTGGACAGGCGCATCTACACCCAGATACGCAACAAGCTCATCGAGGCCTTCGGCGGTGAGTTCGAGGAGGTCATCGTTGGTGGCGCCCCCTTCAATGCCGAGGTCGAGGACTTCCTCTACAAGATCAAGTTCCCCTTCACCGTGGGTTATGGCATGACCGAGTGCGCCCCGCTGGTGAGCCACACGCCCTGGCGCGAGTTCGTGCCCCACAGCGCCGGCCGCATCCTGCCGGGCATCATGGAGTGCAAAATCCTGAGCGATGATCCCGAGAACATCCCGGGTGAGATCTGCGTGCGCGGCGAGAACGTCATGCAGGGCTACTTCCACAACAGCGAGGCTACCGACAAAGTGCTGCACGAGGACGGATGGCTACACACCGGCGACATGGGTACACTGAACGCCGACGGCACATTATTTATACGCGGACGATTGAAGACCATGCTGCTCAGCTCCAGCGGACAAAACATCTACCCCGAGGAGATTGAGGCCAAGCTCAACAACATGCTCTACGTCAGCGAGAGCCTAGTGGTCATGCGCGAGGGCAAACTCGTGGCGCTCGTCTATCCCGACTATGACGCCATGGACCAGCTCGGCGTCACCCGCGACAAGCTGCCCGGACTCATGGAGGACATCCGTGCCGAGCTCAACAAGCTGGTGGCCCCCTATGAGCGCATCGCCAAGATTCAGCTCATCGCCACCGAGTTTGAGAAGACCCCCAAGCGCAGCATCAAGCGCTACCTCTACAGCAACTGATGCCGCCCTGAAAAACAGCCGATTTCAAGAGACCAGTACGTAGTATTAACAAAATTTAACGAGTGCTTGAATAATAGCACTCGTTGTTTTATATCTCTGATTATCAAGCAAATAAGATGACACAAAAACGCAAAAACCGGTTATTCGTCAAATTTGTGAATAAAAAAAAGCCCAAAAAAGTTTGCAGGTGAAATTTTTGTTATAATTTTGCAGCGATTTTAACAACAGAAAATTAATTGTTTTATTATTTAAATTACACAAAAAGAAAATGAAGAAGTTAGTTTTAGCTCTTGCTGTTATCGCTAGCGTTAGCATGATTTCATGCCAGTCCAACAACACCGAGGCCACCGCTGAGGAGGCTGTTGACACCACCGCCGTTGTTGAGGAGACCGTTGACACTGCTGCTGCCGTTGTTGATAGCGCTGCTGCCGTTGTTGATAGCGCTGCTACCGAGGCTGCTCCCGTTGAGGCTGCTCCCGCCGAGTAAGCAAGACTTTACAACAAGGAAAGTTTGAAGCTGTTCCCGCCGTTAGGCTCGAGCAGCTTTTTTTTGTGCCCTTAACTAACGAATCAGCTGCCGAAAAATCTCACGCCAAGTCGCAAAGACGCCAAGTTTTTGATTTTAAATCATGGGTGTACAGGGAAAATCAGCATCCGCACTCCATTGAGACGGAATGCGGATGCTCTCTATTCTCTAATCTGCTAGCTCAGCGGGCATTACCACGTGCCGTTGAGCAGAAAGTCGATGAGACTCGAGACGTCTGAGATGCTGCCTCAGTGTCGTTGTTGCAGTTGGCGCTCTCCAGATTGATGCCCGTGGCATCGCCCGTAAGCAAGTAGTCGATCAGGGCCGACACATCACCGATAGCCACCTCGCCATCACCGTTCACGTCGCCACGCATGGCAGTCAGCACTGCGGTGAAGTAGCCCGGGTTGGCGGGGCCACCATCAGTTACAGCAGGGTGTCGGGGTCGAGGTTGGCAGCCTCAATGTCCTTGAAGTAACGATAGGTGCTCACCTTGAGCTCATCGACGGCCATCTCGTCGGCAATGATGACAGCATGGGGATGCATCTGCAGGGCACTCAGCGTGCACATGTGGGACACGCCGCCCTCGACAGCCTGCTGCAGTGCACGGGCCTTGCCATGACCATTGACGATGATCATCACCTCGCGGGCATCCATCACAGTGCCCACGCCCACGGTCAGCGCTGTCTTGGGCACCTTGTTCAGGTCGCCGTCAAAGAAGCGGCTGTTGGCGATGATGGTGTCCTGGGTAAGGGTCTTCTGGCGCGTGCGCGAAGTGAGCGACGAGCCCGGCTCGTTGAAGGCGATGTGCCCGTCGGGGCCCACACCACCCATGAACAGGTCGATGCCGCCAGCGGCCTGGATGCGCGCCTCATAGTCGGCACACTCCTTCAGCAGATCGGGGGCATTACCATTCAGGATATTGACGTTCTCGGGCTTGATGTCGATGTGGGAGAAGAAGTTGTTCCACATAAAGGAGTGGTAGCTCTCGGGGTGTTCCTCGGGCAGATTGCAGTACTCGTCCATGTTGAAGGTAATGACATGCTCGAACGACACCTTGCCGGCCTTGTTCATCTCGATGAGTTCACGGTACATGCCCAGCGGGGAACTGCCCGTGGGGCAACCGAGCTTAAAGGGTTTCTCGGCAGTAGGCTTGGCCTCGTTGATACGCTTGGCCACATAGCGGGCGGCCCATTTCGACACGTTCTGGTAATCCGGTTCAATGATCAGTCTCATATTTTTCTTGATTTTGATTAGCGGGGGCTTCTATAAATTATCAAAATCCATGTCAAGCTAATTTATAGAAGTCCCCTAGATTTGTTTTTAGCATGGCAAAGTTAAAGCAATTCTGCCAAAACTCCGCAAAAAAGTTGTAACTTTGCACCCATATTCAACAAAATAAACCAGGAAATGGACAAGGACCGCCCCCTCTTCCTCATCAGCAATGATGACGGATACCACTATAATGGCATCAGCTCACTCATCTCTGTCGCCATGCGCTATGGCGACGTGTTTGTCGCCGCTCCGGCCGAGCACCAGAGCGGCAAGTCGAGCGCCATCTCTCTAGACAATCCCGTCAGGGCCCGCCTGGTGGAACAGCGGCAGGGGTTCACGGCCTACGAGGTCCACGGCACTCCTGCCGACTGCGTGAAGCTGGCCATCAGCCAGCTCATGCCCGATCGCAAGCCCGACCTGGTGCTCGCCGGCATCAACCACGGTTACAACATGGGCATCAGTTCGCTGTATAGCGGCACGATGGCATGCGCCTACGAGAGCATCATGCACGGTGTGCCGGCGGTGGCGTTCTCCTACGGCGTGTTCTCGCGCGATGCCAACACCGACTCCTGCATCCCCCTGGTCGAGCAGGTGCTGCAACGCGTGCTTGCGGGCAGCCTGCCCAGCGGAGTGTGCCTCAATGTCAACATCCCGCCCATCACCGCCGACCAGGACGTCGAGGGCCTGAAGGTCACCATCAGTGACATGGGCCGATGGGTCAACGAGTGGGAAAAGCGCCAACACCCCATGGGCGGCGACTACTACTGGATGACGGGCGACTACGAGATGCTCGACGAGAACGACGACCGCACCGACATGTACTGGCTGCGGCGCCACTATGCCACGGCGACGCCCTGCCACATCGACCAGACCGCCCACGGGTCGCTGGGACTGATTGCCGACCTGCTGCGTTAATCAATACAATAATATATCAATCATAGAACAAAACGATAAGATGGAACGACGAGTAAGAGTGCGCTTTGCGCCTTCACCCACAGGACCGCTGCACATTGGCGGCGTTCGCACGGCACTGTTTAACTACCTGTTTGCACGCCAGCACGGCGGCGACATGATACTGCGCATCGAGGACACCGACAGCACACGCTTTGTGCCAGGAGCCGAGGATTACATCAATGAGGCCCTGCACTGGCTGGGCATCGGCATCGACGAGGGCGTGCGCGAGGGTGGCAACTACGGCCCCTACAAACAGAGCGAGCGGCGCGACCTGTACCGCAAGTACATGCAGCAGCTGGTGGATGACGGCAAGGCTTATTACGCCTTTGACACGCCCGAGGAGCTCGAGGCCAAGCGCCAGGAGATAAAGAACTTCCAGTACGATGCCCGCACCCGCGGCATGATGCGCAACTCCCTGTCGCTGCCCGCCACCGAGGTCCAGGCCCTCATGGACAGCGGCGCCAAGTGGGTGGTGCGTTTCCGCATCGAGCCCGACCAGGATGTGGTGGTACACGACCTGCTGCGCGGCGACGTGACCATCAACTCGTCGATTCTCGACGACAAGGTGCTCTACAAGAGCGCCGACGATCTGCCCACCTACCACCTGGCCAATATCGTGGACGACCACCTGATGGAGGTGTCCCACGTCATCCGCGGCGAGGAGTGGCTGCCCAGCGCACCGCTGCACGTGCTGCTCTATCAGGCCTTCGGGTGGCAGGACACGATGCCCGAGTTCGTTCACCTGCCGTTGCTGCTCAAGCCCGACGGCAAGGGCAAACTCAGCAAGCGCGACGGAGACCGTCTGGGATTCCCGGTCTTCCCGCTCGACTGGACCGACCCCAAGAGCGGTGAGCGCTCCAGCGGCTACCGCGAGGCTGGCTATCTGCCCCAGGCCGTGGTCAACTTCCTGGCACTGCTGGGATGGAACCCCGGTGACGACCGTGAGATTTTCTCGATGGAACAGCTCATTCGCGAGTTTTCCATCGACCACTGCTCACGCAAGGGGGCCAAGTTTGACTTCGAGAAGGGCAAGTGGTTCAACCACGAGTACATCATGAATATGGACGACAACGAGCTGGCACAGCTGTTCAAGCCCATCCTGGAGCAGCACGGCGTCGATGTGGCCGACTTCAGCGACGAGTTCATCGCCGACGCCGTGGCCCTGGTCAAGAGCCGCGCCAACTTTGTGAGCGACCTGTGGGACCAGGCCGGATTCTTCTTTGTGCGCCCCGCGAGCTACAGCGAGAAGGACATCCGCAAACGCTGGAAACCCGAAACGCCCGAGCTCATGCGCCAGCTCGCAGCGCTACTCCAGACGACCGACGTCCAGGACGCACAGGCCTGTGAGGCCGTCGTCATGGACTGGATCGACAAGAACGGCTACCACAAGGGCAACGTGATGAACGCCTTCCGCCTGACCGTGGTCGGTGAGTGCCGCGGCCCGCACATGTTCGAGATCACGCGCCTGCTGGGACGGGACGAGACCCTGGCCCGACTCAGCGCCGGCATCGCCAACATCCAGCTGCCCGCCGATGCTTGAACGGCTGATCCACATATTACTATTTCTCATTCTCGTCCTCCCCACCCTCTCGGCCCAGGAAGTGGAATGGAGCGTTGATGCCAGCATGCTCATCAACAACCGCGAGGGTGGCGAAGACGCCTACTCGCCCGACCAGACGATTGCCTTCACGCGCCTGGCGCCCGAGGTGGGTGTCTCGCTCATGGACCGTGCCCATGTGCTCAAGGGTGGTGCCGTGTGGTATCAGCCCATGATCGATAACCTGGAGGGATACAAGGTGCTGCCAACGCTCTACTACCGCTACAACGACGAGCGCCACGGCTGGCACGTGACGGCCGGCATGCTGCCTCGCTCGCTCATGGTGGAGCGCGCCCCGCGCTACCTGTGGAGTGACTCACTGGGCTACTGCCAGCCAAACATTCGCGGCATCATGACGCAGTTCATCAGGCCCGCCGGATATGCCGAGGTACTGGTCGACTGGCGCCAGATGCAGACCGGCCACCAGCGCGAGGCCTTCACCATCCTGGCCAATGCCGACTGGCGCCTTGCCGGCCCCCTGAGGCTGGGCGGACACGTCCAGTACAGCCACCTGGCCATGTCACGCATGCGCACCAGCAGCCAGCACGTCAACGATGACGCCATCATCAACCCCATGCTGTCGCTCGACCTGTCACACAAGACGGCGCTCGACTCGCTACGCCTGGCGGCGGGTGCCATCATCGCCTTGCAGCGCGACCGCGGTGACCAGCACTGGCACAGGCCCGCCGGATTCATTGCCACGGCCACGGCACGATGGCGCTGGCTGCAACTCGACGAATCATTCTACACCGGTGGCCGGCTCATGCCGCTCTACTCCCGCTACGGCAGCCAGCTGGTCCAGGGAGACCCCTACTATAACAACAAGCTGTACAGCCGCACCGACCTCGTGTTCCACATCGTGAGCAACCGTTTTGTTGACCTCACTGGCTCGCTCACGCTGCACCTCACCGACAGGAAGACCGGGTTCTGGCAGCAAGTGGCTTGCCGGTTCTACATCGGCAACGATGGCTGGAAACGCCGGCACGACCGCATCTACCTCAAGAGCGGCCACCTGCAGCCGCTCTACTGAACTGGCCAAGCTGCTGCTCCGCGGACTCGGCGCAACCTCGACCATATATATATTCCCAAAAAGCGCCCAAAGAGAAAAAAAACGTGAAAATCGTTGAATATTAGCGGGATTTGTTATACCTTTGTGGCGCTTTAACGAAAAATTCAGGAGATGGTAGATGCTTTGAAGTTGAAACTCAAGACGTTACCGTTTGGCACTCATACGGTTGAGTGTCATCTCGATGAGTCATTTTTCAACCTCGAACAAGAAACCGAGGTGAGAAAAGCCGATGTGGATGTCACACTGAATGTGACCCGCAAGAGCGAGAACACCTACCACCTGGAGATTGACTGCAACGGCACAGTGACAATACCCTGCGACCGATGTCTAGACAATCTGGATTTGCCGGTGGAAGTCGACTATAGCCTGAACGTGGAGCAAATGGGCACTGAACTTGACGACAGCAACGACGAGTTACTGATAGTGCCATCGGACTGGAGGGAACTCGATGCCGCGCCCATCGTGCGGGACACCGTTCTGCTCGACATCCCGATGACACACTGTCACGAGAGCGAGGACGATTGCAACGCCGACATGCTCAGTCTGCTCGACAGTCATCGCGCCGAGGCCGTCCCCGACGACTCCGATGACAACCTGAGTGAAACAACCGGCACCGACCCCAGGTGGGAGGCGCTTAAAAAACTGAAAGAACAATAACTTTTAAATAACAACAAGAAAATGGCACATCCTAAAAGAAGACAGTCTAAGACTCGTACCGCTAAGCGCCGCACCCACGATGTGGCTGTGGCTCCGACCATCGCTCAGTGCTCTAACTGTGGAGCATGGCATGTTTATCACACCGTATGCCCCGAGTGCGGTTACTACCGTGGCAAGAACGTGATGAACAAGGAAGAAGCCTAAATCGTCCACTAGCCTCTCCCGCCTGATAGACGGGTGATGACGGCACAACACGATTAAAGCAAACATGATATCCTGAATGGGCTGAATATCAATGGTTTTCATCCACATTTGGGATATTGAATTTAAAAACAACAGGCTAACTTGGCCTACATAATAAAAAAGTATAGAAACGCTTTCTAGCTTATGCTGAACGCAAAGATTACTGGCATTGCATCTTATCTTCCCGACGATGTGCTGGACAATGAGATGCTGTCACAGATGGTTGACACCAACGACGAGTGGATTACCACGCGCGTCGGTGTCAAGGAACGCCGCATCCTCCACGAGCCCGTCGGATCGTCTTTCATGGGCATCCAGGCTGTGAACAAGCTGCTTGAGGAGACCGGCACCGATCGCAACGACATCGATCTTCTCATCTGCGCCACATCCAACCCCGACCACCGATTCCCATCGACGGCTTCGATTATCGCACATGGCACCGGCATCGAGAAGAAGTGCTACGCCTACGACATCCAGGCCGCTTGTGCCGGATTCCTCGTCGGGCTGTATGACGCCACTGGCTATATCCGATCGGGAATGTACAAGAAGGTGATCGTCGTCGCCGCCGAGAAGATGTCGAGCATGGTCAACTACAACGACCGTGCCACTTGCCCCCTGTTTGGCGATGCCGCTGCTGCCGTTCTGGTAGAGCCCACCGAGGAGGCCATCGGTGTCATGGACGGCGTCTTCCATGTTGACGGCTCAGGACTCGAGCACCTGGTGTACAAGGCCGGTGGTTCGGCTCGGCCCGCCAGCCACGAGACCATTGACGCTGGCGAACACTTCGTCTACCAGGAGGGACGCGCTGTCTATCGTCATGCCGTTATCGACATGCTCACCTCGAGCCAAGACGTGATGAAGCGCAACAACCTCACCAACGATGACATCCAGTGGTTTGTGCCCCACCAGGCCAACCTGCGCATCATCGAGGCTGTAGGCCAGCGACTGAAGATCGCCGACGACAAGGTGCTCGTCAACATCCAGCACCGCGGCAACACCAGTGCCGCCAGTATCCCCCTGTGCCTCGACGAGAACAAGCATCTCCTGCACAAGGGCGACAAGATGGTTCTCACCGCATTTGGCGCCGGTTTCACCTGGGGTGCTCTCTACCTCATCTGGTCGCTGTAACAGCGCACAGACACATCAAGATCGAAGCATCACTACTCACGAGTGTGTAATAACATAAAGGGTAGCGATGCTTCTTGAATAATTACATCACAAGCAAGAGCCCAAAGCCTAAAATAATAATAATAATATGCATCGAGCAGGATTTGTCAACATCGTGGGCAACCCCAACGTGGGGAAATCAACACTGAGCAACCGCCTGGTGGGCGAACGGCTGTCCATCATCACCAGCAAGGCTCAGACCACACGCCACCGCATCATGGGAATCGTCAATGGCGAGGACTACCAGATCGTCTTCAGCGATACTCCCGGGGTGCTCAAGCCCAAGTTCCGCCTCCAGCAGAGCATGCTGGAGTACTCTACCGGCGCACTCGTCGATGCCGACGTGCTCCTCTATGTCACCGACGTTGTCGAGACGCCAACCAAGAACCAGGACTTCCTGGACCGCGTCGCCAAGGAGAAAATCCCCATCCTGCTCATCATCAACAAGATCGACCTGCTCAAGGGCAACGACGAGCTGCTTAGCATCATCGACCAGTGGAAACAACTGCTGCCCAACGCCGAGGTGTTCCCTACCAGCGCCCTCGAGAACTTCAACGTCGACAACATCATGAAGCGCATCGTCGAGCTGCTGCCCGAGAGCCCGCCCTACTTCGGCAAGGATGCCCTCACCGACCGCAGCAGCCGCTTCTTTGTCACCGAGATTGTCAGGGAGAAGATCCTGCTCACCTATGACAAGGAAGTGCCCTACGCCACTCAGGTCATCGTCGAGAAGTTTGACGAGAGTGATCATGCCATCCACATCATGGCAGTCATCTATGTGGAGCGCGATAGCCAGAAGGGGATCATCATCGGCCACCAGGGCAAGATGCTCAAGCGCGTGGGCACGCTCGCACGCAAAGACATCGAGACCTTCTTTGAGAAAAAAGTCTTCCTCGAGCTCTACGTCAAGGTCGAGAAGGACTGGCGCAACCAGGAGAACAAGCTCCGCGCATTCGGATACATCGAGTAAACTAACTACTAAAAACTAACAACTAAAAACTATATATGGGACGTCTAGTAGCAATCGTGGGTAGGCCCAACGTGGGCAAGTCAACACTGTTTAACCGCTTGACGCAATCGCGAGCCGCCATCGTCAACGACACCAGCGGCACCACACGCGATCGCCAGTATGGCAAGATGGAGTGGAACGGCATGGAGATGTCGGTGGTCGATACCGGCGGATGGGTCGTCAACAGCGAGGACATCTTTGAGGAGGAAATCAACAAGCAGGTGCATCTGGCCATCGATGAGGCCGATGTCATCCTCTTTGTCGTCGACATCAAGAACGGCATCACCGACCTCGATGACCACGTTGCTGATATACTGCGACGCACCTCCAAGCCCGTTATCGTCGTGGCCAACAAGGACGACAACAACCAGAGCATGTATGCCGAGGCCGAGTTCTACGCCCTGGGACTGGGACAACCCTTCTCCATCTCGGCGGCCAACGGCAATGGCACCGGAGATCTGCTCGACGAGGTCGTGAAGAAGATGCCAGACAAAGCCGAAGAGGCCGTGGACGAGGAGCTGCCGCGCTTCGCCATCATCGGCAGGCCCAACGCCGGCAAGTCGTCGCTCATCAACTCGCTGATGGACGAGCAGCGCAACATCGTCACCGACATCGCCGGCACCACGCGCGACAGCATCTACTCGCGATACAACAAGTTCGGCTTCGACTTCTATCTGGTCGACACCGCCGGCATCCGCAAGAAGAACAAGGTCAACGAGGACATCGAGTACTACTCGGTGCTGAGGTCCATCCGCGCCATTGAGAATAGCGATGTGTGCATCCTGCTCATCGACGCCACGCGCGGCATCGAGTCCCAGGACGTCAACATCTTCTCCATCGTCCAGAAGAACCGCAAGGGACTCGTCGTCCTCGTCAACAAGTGGGACATCGCACAGGACAAGTCGCAGAAGGCCTTCGACCACTTCGAGGCAACCATCCGCGAGCGCTTCGCTCCCTTCACCGACTTCCCCATCATCTTTGGCTCCGCCCTCACCAAGCAACGCATACACAAGGTGCTCCAGACGGCCATCGACGTACACAACAACCGCCGCATCACCATCCCCACCTCGCAGCTCAACAACCTGCTGCAGGCCGACATCATCGCCTTCCCGCCACCGGCCGTCAAGGGCAAGTACGTCAAGATCAAGTACATCACCATGCTCAAGGGGGCACACGTACCCACCTTCATCTTCTTCTGCAACCTGCCGCAGTGGATCAAGGACCCCTACAAGCGCTATCTCGAGAACAAGATTCGCGAGCACTGGAACCTCCATGGCACGCCCATCAACCTGTTCTTCAGAGAGAAGTAACCAGCCCCTCTTCACTGTCCCAGCACAATCTGGCGCAGGCATCAACAATCTGCGCCAGATTGCCTGTTTATGGGACTTCTGACCTGCTGAAATAAAAAAATAAGGCATTTTTATTCAAAAAGTGCCCGAAATATTTGGAATATTGGAGATTCATCACTACCTTTGCACCGTCAAATAAAGATTTTCTAAAACAACTCATTCTAGTAAGGCAACAAACAACAACAAGAACATATATACTTGAATTTTGGTTATGAAGATGGTGTGCTTTTGTGAAAAAGTGCACTTTCGCTTTATATATACCCCTCCCTGAGAAAAAACTTGAGGCAGAAAAACCAATTACTGAGAACTATTTACTACCTTTGTCCTCTGCAATATCAAACCTCAAACAACCCAACCAACACTATGAACAAGAGATTCAAACTTCTGGCAGCGGCCGCTATCGCCATGTTCATGACGGCGGCAACACCCGCCCTGGCTCAGAGCGTCCAGAACGTGCAGCAGCTCGAACGCGACATCGAGCAGCACGAGAAGAACATCAAGGACAAGGAGACCTCCATCAAGGTCCTGGAGGAACGCATCGACAGCCTCAAGGCACAACTCAAGGACCTGGAGTCACAAAAGAAGACCTTCGAGAAGGACCTCAAGAACGAGACCAAGCTGCGACGCGACAAGTTCACCTTGCGCGACGAACTCGTCTATGACGAGGAGATCGTCGACGTCTTCTATAACCCCTACAACAAGGCCGACGTCGATGACGCCCTCAGGAGCTTCGACGGCATGGAAACCAAGGACGTCATCAAGAAGAAAGAGCTGGTAGAGAAGTACGGCGAGTACACCAAGGACCTCAAGGAGTTCATGGAGAAGATGAAAAAGCAGCTTGCCAACAACAAGTGGAAATACCTCTCGTCTTCCACCGACCTCTACAAGAAATTTGAGAAGGAACTCAAGGGCACCAAGTACTGGAAAGTCTATAACAAGAAGGAGAAAAACGAGAGCATCGACTACCTGGACCGCGTCGTCGACAAGATCATGCTCTTCAAGAACGAAGGACTCAAGAGCGAGAGCCAGTTCAACGACATCCTCAACATGCTCTACGCTAACTGACGCCTCCACTTGACACCCCAACCACCACCCGCGAGGACTCGCCACACATCCGTATCGGCAAGTCCTCGCGTGCGTCATGATCAGAGCAAAAAGCCGAGGAATACAGTGATATAATCACTTACATTGCTGTCCGGGGAAAGATTACCAAGGTTGCATAAATGCCGTGTAAACAA
>CAZVMM010000002.1:0-168336 GCA_964628205.1 uncultured Muribaculaceae bacterium | reverse complement strand
TTCCTGAACGAGACAGGCATCACCGATCCCTATGACCGATGTTTCGTTGTGCGCAGACTTTTCGAAGAAATGGAAAAATACGACCTCATTGATTGAAGCCATGGAGAATCTTCTCCATAGTGTTATTCTTTGAGGAACAAATATTTAAAAAAGCAGGCGGCGCTCACGCGAGGCCTGCCCACCTAA
The DNA here is from genome assembly GCA_964628205.1 of uncultured Muribaculaceae bacterium. Taxonomy (GTDB): domain Bacteria; phylum Bacteroidota; class Bacteroidia; order Bacteroidales; family Muribaculaceae; genus Sodaliphilus. The sequence goes on along the minus strand of CAZVMM010000002.1, from coordinate 168,150 downwards.
TCTAATAGTACCATGAAAACACATATCGCGTGTATTGATTTATATTTTATTGTGATAGCAGTGCAAGAATTTTGCACTTCGTCGTTCTATCTTTGCATCGTGAAAACGAAAATAAGGAGGAATGACTATGAACAAGAACATCAGCTACATCGTGAATTCAGGCGACCGAATCTGTGCTACGCTTGACTGCAATGGCCGTCGTCTTGCAAGTGTTAATGGTACCAACTTTGAGAGTCTTGATGCGGTGAAACGTGCGCTGCTCAATCTAGCGGGCCGATATGTCGGCATGGCAATAATTACCGTACGCAACTGCACCCGTGGTTGGCGAGACGTGGCCGCGTTGGCAACGATGCGTCGTGGGATGGCTATGCCAAGTGTCTCTGTCACACCCCCCAAGGTGGGTGCTCAGTATCTAATTCCGTGGGCATCTTGAAAAAATATTGTGCCCTGGTGAGTGCCATGATTGGCGAATATGTTGTAAATTTGTAATCTCAAATAACAATACACATCTATTATGAAAGGAATTATTGGAGCCATAGCCGGCGATGTGATAGGGTCGGCATATGAGTTTAACCCAACACGTGACTATGATTTTGAGTTGTTCACGCCCCACAGCACCTATACCGACGACACGGTGCTCACGATGGCTAACGCCTTGTGGCTGCTCGATGATCCGCAGCACACTCATGAGCGCCTGGTGGCTATCATGCAGGATTTGTGCGTGCGTTATCCTGGTAGGGGGTATGGCGGCAGGTTTGCCCACTGGATCGGTGATCATGATCCCCAACCCTACAACTCTTATGGTAACGGGTCGGCAATGCGCGTGAGCCCTGTGGGCTATTATGCCCAGACGCTTGACGAGGCGTTGTCTCTGTCCAAGATATCTGCTGAGGTCACTCATAATCATCCCGAGGGCATCAAGGGCGCTCAGGCAACTGCTGTCGCCATCTTTATGGCCCGCAATGGTAAGACGAAGCCTGAAATCCGTGAATATGTCGAGCAGAATATCGGCTACGACCTGAACCGTACGCTCGAAGAAATTCGCCCGGATTATTCCTTCAACGAACTGTGTCAGACCACTGTTCCCGAGGCAATTACCTGTTTCTTGGAGGGGGAGAACTATGAGGACGTGGTGCGCTTGGCTGTCAGCCTCGCTGCCGATGCCGACACGCTGGCAGCGATTGCTGGCCCTATCGCCTCGGCAGTGTGGGAGGTGCCCAATGAGATATCCCAACCTGCTATCGCTCTGCTGAGTGACGAATTCTGTACAACCCTGCTGCGGTTCAATGAGCTCGTGGCCCAACGTGAGACTAACGCCTTATGATGGATATGAATAATGGCATCCTTAAGGTTGTGAAGAGCCTGGCTGCCAAGAAATTCCGTGATGATGAAGGTCTGTTTGTGGCCGAGGGTACCAAGTGTGTGCGTGACACGTGGCAGCACTTCAACTGCCGCTGGCTCATCGCCAAGAGGTCGTGGTATGAGCAGTGCGGCACTGCCGAGCACTATGATAAGATCGTGTTTGCCAATGGGCAGCATATGGCACGCATCTCGCAATTCGACACGCCCAGCGATGTGATTGCTGTCTATGAGAAGCCTGTCGACACGGTCGATGCCGAACGTGTCTCCTCTAGCCTGAACATCGTGCTCGACAATGTTCAGGATCCGGGTAATCTTGGCACCATCATTCGCCTTGCAGACTGGTTTGGAGTGCGTGATATCTTTGCTAGCCGCACTACGGTCGATGTCTACAACCACAAGGTGGTACAAGCCACGATGGGTGCCATTGCGCGTGTGAAGGTGCACTATGATGACCTGGAGTCGCTGTTCGAGGAGTATCCTGACCTGCCTGTTTATGGCACCTTCCTTGATGGCAAGGATATCTACAAGAGCGAGTTGGGCAAGAAGGGCTTTGTCGTGTTCGGCAACGAGGGCCAGGGTATCAGCGCTAAGGTAGCCAAGCATGTGGACAGCCGTTTGCTCATACCCAAAGCCAAGTCGGCTGGCAGTGAATCGCTCAATGTGGGTGTTGCTGCCGCAATCACTATCAGTGAGTTCTTCAGGCGTTAAATAATCCGGTTTATCAAGATTTCCTGTCATGGCCAAGCAACAAGTCAAGACTACCTATTTCTGCAAGAATTGCGGCAACGAGTCGCCCAAGTGGCTCGGCAAGTGCCCCGCATGTGGCGAGTGGAACACCTATATCGAGGAGCCCAAGACACCTAAGGCATCCCCAACGCGTTATCTTGGCTTGGGAGAGGGGTCACACAAGACGGTGGAGCCCGTCAAGATCTCAGAGATCCGTGCCGAGGACCAGCCGCGCATCAGCCTGCCCAGTAATGAGCTCAATCGTGTGCTCGGTGGTGGACTTGTGCCTGGCAGCATCGTGCTACTGGGTGGCGAGCCAGGCATAGGCAAGTCCACACTGGTGCTGCAGAATGTGTTGCGCATCCGCTCCAGGCGTGTCCTGTATGTGTCGGGCGAGGAGAGCCCGCAGCAGCTGCGCATGCGTGCAGACCGTATTGCCGGCGGCCGCATGGACTGCGAGTGTTACTTGTTGTGTGAGACTTCGCTGGACAACATCTTCAGCAGCATCCGTTCTTTCCAGCCAGGGCTCATCATCGTGGATTCGATCCAGACCATTGCCAGCGAGCAACTCGAGAGTGCGCCAGGTAGCGTGACCCAGGTGCGCGAGTGTGCCGCGGCTTTCCAGCGCTATGCCAAGGAGACCTACACGCCTGTCATTCTCATTGGCCACATTAATAAGGAGGGGAGTATCGCTGGCCCTAAAGTGCTGGAACACATTGTGGATGCTGTCATCCAGTTCGAGGGCGACCGCAATTACCTGTACCGTATTCTGCGGCCGATAAAAAACCGCTTCGGCAACACGAGCGAGATAGGAATCTATGAGATGAAGGAGGATGGCCTGCGCGAGGTTACCAACCCCAGCGAACTGCTGCTGAGTGATCGTGATGCCGAATTGTCGGGGACTGCCATCGGTGTGACCATCGACGGCATGCGCCCATTTCTCATCGAGGTGCAGGCCCTGGCGAGCACCGCAGCTTATGGCACCGCTCAGCGTTCGGTAACAGGGTTTGACCAGCGGCGCATGAATATGTTGCTGGCCGTGCTCGAGAAACGCTTGGGCTTCAAGTTGGCGCAGAAGGATGTGTTCCTCAATATCGTGGGAGGCATCAAGGTCAACGATCCCGCGTTGGACCTTGCCGTCATCAGTGCCATCCTGTCGTCCAATGTCGATATGGCCATCAACCACGGTGTGTGCTTTGCAGGCGAGGTGGGGCTCTCGGGCGAGATTCGTCAGGTGACCCGATGTGAACAGCGCGTCAGTGAGGCCCAAAAACTCGGTTTTGAGTCCATTATCATACCCAAAAACAACCTCAAAGGGGTGAAACGTGACGCATGGACGATCCGCGTTGTTGAGGTAGCCCGTGTCGAGGACGCCTTCCGTTACCTTTTCGGCTAAGCTGTGACGCGATTTGCCCAATAGTTTTTTTATGTCTATCTTTGCAGGACAGTACGGTTCAATTTATCTGACTAGAATATGAAAGAGCGGAATGTGGGAATCGACGTCCTGAAGCTGTTGGCGATCATTTTGATCACCAACTCGCACATGAAGCCCCTCTATGGCAGTTACGGAGCACTGGCCACGGGGGGGGTAATCGGTGATGCACTGTTTTTCTTCTGTTCGGGGTTCACCTTGTTCCTGAAGCCGTTCAATGACGGTGTTAAGGGCTTTCCGGATTGGTACAAAAGGCGCATTAACCGCATCTATCCCACAGTGTTTGCCGTCGCGATATTGTTTTGCACGTTTTGGGGCGTACACAAGGATATCAATCAGATAATTCTCTTCGGCGGACGCTGGTTTGTCACGCTCATCATGGTGTACTATGTGTTCATCTATTTTATCGGTGTGTTTCTCCGAGATAAGCTAAATTGGGTTTTGGCCATGGCCTCGCTGGTGCTTGTCGCGTGGTATTACATCATGGATTTTTCTTTCCCATTCAGCCTGTATGCCGATAATGGCTTCAAGAACAAGTGGTTCCTGTTTTTCATCTTCATGTTGTTTGGCACGCGTGTGGGCATGATGTCGTCACATGAGAAGCAGTTGACCCATCAGTGGCGCAATCTGCTGTTGGCTATTGTGGGATCGGTGGCTTTTTATGTCATGTATGGCGCGACCATCAAGTATGAGCAGTTGGGATTCCTGCACGTGTTCACATTCCTGCCGATGCTCATGGCGCTCTATTTCATCTATTTGTGGGCCGACGGTCCATTCATGCACTCGGTGTACCACACCAAGTGGGGGAACCTGATCATCCGTTTTGTGGGCGGGCTCTGCCTTGAGATTTACCTGATCCAGAATCGGATCATGACCGAAGCATTGAATCACTTGTTCCCGCTCAACCTCATTATCGTCTTTGTGATGATAGTAATCGCGGCCTATCTGCTCAGGTGCTTCTCGCGATTCATCTCGCAGACCTTCAAGGAAGCCCCTTATGACTGGAAGCAGATGGTGAGCATCTATTGAATCTTCTTGCAGCGGCAGTTCTTGCCACCCCCACACCCGCAGTCACAGTCCTTGCCACGGGTGGTCTTGATGACGCGACGCAGCACATACACCAGTGCCACGGCCACGATGCCGAGCACGATAATCGTCTGAATGATAGTCGAAGTTGTCATGTTTACCTGGTTAATGGTGTTGACGTGTGCCACGTTGCCGTGGATACACATTATATTCATAAACTGTTAACCAATGAGTCTTGCCACTTGGTAAAAGAGGAACGATACCAACCATGCCACTCCCGTGGTATAGAAGATCTCAAAGATCATCCACTTGGTGCCCGCTTCGCGCCTGATAGCGGCTAGCGCGGCGATGCATGGGAAGTAGAGCAGGATGAAGAGCATGAACGAGTAGGCCACAATCGGGTCAAACACAGGCTCTCCGTTAGGCTTTGTGGCGGTCTGAAGTTTCTCCTTGAGTGATGCCGACTCCTCGGTGGCGTCGGCCTCGCCGGTATAGAGCACACCCATCGTCGACACCACAATCTCTTTAGCGGCTGCACCGGTGAGCACGCTCACGCCCATCTGCCAGTTGAAGCCCAGCGGCTCGACCAGCGGCTCGATAGCTTTGCCCATCTGCCCCATGTAGGAATTCTCGACCTGTTCCTGCGGTGTTTGTCCATCGTGGCGGGGGAAATAGCCCAGTGCCCACACGATAATCGATGCTGCGAGGATGATGGTGGCCATCTTCTGCAAGTATTGCTTACCCTTGCTCCACATGTGGATGGTGGCGTTGCGGGCCGTGGGTTTGCGGTAAGGGGGCAACTCCATGACAAACTGCGTCTTGTCATGCTTCAGGAATGTCTTGCTCATGATAATGGCTGTAAGTGCCGCCACGAGGATTCCGATGAGATAGAGGCTCATCAGCACCAGCCCCTGCTTGGCGGTGAAGAAGGCTGCCACGAGCAGCAGATAGGCCGGCAGACGGGCAGAGCACGACATGAACGGCACGGTCAGGATGGTTACCAGGCGGTCGCGGCGATTCTCAAGTGTGCGTGTAGCCATGATGGCTGGCACACCGCAACCGAAGCCGATGAGGTAGGGGATAAACGACTTGCCATGCAGGCCCACGCGGTGCATGATGCGGTCGACGATGAATGCGGCGCGTGCCATGTATCCACTGTCCTCGAGCAGGGAAATGAAGAAGAACAGGATAAGGATCTGCGGCAAGAATACCAGCACGCCGCCCACACCGCCAATGATGCCGTCGACCACCAGATCTCTCAGGATGCCGTCGGGCAGAGTGTTGCCGATCCACTCCCCAAGCCAGCCAATGCCGTTCTCAATCCACTCTTGGGGGTAGGCACCCAGGGTAAAGGTGGCTTCGAACATCAGCCACATGAGCACCAGCAGGATGGGCAATGCCAGCCAGCGGTTGGTGAGAAGGCGGTCAAGCGAGTAGCCGGGCTTGGTCTCGTCGCTGGCTCGGTCGGGATTGGGCGTCAGGGCTTCGGCCAGTGCACCGCGAACGAAGCCGTACTTCAGGTCGGTGATGATGCTCACGATGTCGCTATTGTAATCCCGTTCGATGTGCTGGCGTATGTCGGCAGCCTTGTCTCTCACTTGCTGCGAGTTGTCCTGGGAATTGAGCAGGTCCACGGCGTGCTGATCGTTCTCGATGATCTTGAGCACAGTGTATCGGTCCAGGTTTGGGCACATCTGGCCCAACTCTTTCAGGTAATCCTCGATCAGGGGACCGTAGTTCACGTTATGGTGTTTGGTCGTCTGCTCGCTTTCGTTGATGGCTTGGATAGATGCTTGCAGCACGTCCTTCACGCCATGGCCGTTATAGGCTGTGAGGGGTATCATGCGGGCACCGAGCAGACGGCTCATCATCTCGATGTCGAGCTTGTCGCCGCTCTTCTCAAGCTCGTCCCACATGTTCAGGGCAATCACCATCGGAATATTCATGTCCATGAGCTGTGTGGTCAGGTACAGATTGCGCTCCAAGTTGCCTGCATCTACGATGTTGATGATGGCATCGGGATGATTGTCACGGATGTAGGTGCGCACATACATTTCCTCGGGGGAATACTCGGTCAGGGAGTATGTGCCAGGCAGATCCACCAGCTGCACTTTGAGGCCATCCAGGCTGAACCAGCCTTCCTTGCTGTCGACTGTCACACCACCATAGTTGCCCACCTTCTCTCGTGCGCCAGTGGCATTATTGAACAGCGAAGTCTTGCCGCAGTTGGGGTTGCCGACAAGGACAACGCGCAACACGTTGTCTTCCATCGGGTCCAGAGCGGAGACCTCGGTCTCGACGATACCGTTATATGCGTCTTCCATGTCACAGAACTCGGCCTCGGTGTCGGTGACCTCGACCTGTGCCGCCTCGCTATGGCGCAGCGAGATGTGGGATCCCATGATCATGTATTCCACGGGGTCTTGCAGCGGGGCATTCTTGAGCACCGTCACCCGAGCACCGCGCACGAAGCCCATTTCCAGCAATCGCTGGCGAAAGGCGCCATCACCCATGACTCTTACCACTTGAATGGTCTGGCCGACAGGTTCGTCGTCCAGCATTCGCATTGGGGCATTGTTATGATTATCCGTTGATTGTTCCATTGTAGTCGTGTTAGTGTTTTTAGAATCTACAAAATTAGTGCCTTTGAGGAACGTTCGCAATCACTAGAACTGATATATCTGAACACGTTTTATCCCTATTTTTAGGGATATTTGAGTCAAAATGGGGAGAAATTAGTTAACGAGTGTTAAATATAAGGAGGCTATTAAACCTTTTCCTTTTTTGTCAGTCAATATTACGAATTCATTGGAGAACATAAGCTTCAAACGAAATAAAACTGACTTTTTCTTAATAATAAAACACTTCAACAAAACCTTGTGTCAAACTGCTGATGAAGCATGACGCGACACAGAAACATATAGGTCCCGGTTGACTTTCTCAAAGGTCGCGGGACTTTTGTTTTTCTTGTGTGGTCACATTTTCAGGTAGAATGCTCCCGTCAGATCCCTATACTGACTTGTAAATGAGCCGTCGCTGAGTGCGATGGTCAGTGTGTCTTCATGATAGGGCAAGTCGCGGCGTGACAGCAGCCACAGCGTGCGTTTTGCGGTTGCTCCCTCGACGGGAATGACGCGGGTTACTTGCCTGACGGGCAGTGCGGCAAATGTTGCCGCTTCGATGATGTCGCTCTCGGCATCAGTGGGCGATATGAGCGCCAGTATGCCGCAGTCGGCCAGAAGTCGTGCGGCACCAGCGATGAGTTGCTGATAGGAGAGTGTCGCTGTGTGTCGCGCTGTGGTGCGTGAGTCACCCGTAGGAAGGACGCCATTGGTGAAGTAGGGCGGATTAGAGACGATGAGGTCATAGCTGCCCGTTGCCATCTTGTTAAAGTCCATCTCATGGGCCGCCAACCTGTCGCTCCACGCGGAATTGGTGAAATTGAGCCTTGCCTCGCCAATGGCAGCACTGTCAATATCAATCGCATCGATCTTCGCCACGCTGTTTCGCTGTGCTATCATCAGTGCAATCACCCCACAGCCAGTGCCCACATCGAGTACGCGGTCTACCCCCTCAACGGGGCACCAAGCCCCAAGTAGGACCCCGTCGGTGCCTACCTTCATTGCCGTTTTGTCGTTGACTACGGCAAACTGTTTAAACCGGAAAACCTTCTCTCGTGCCATATCCGCCTGCAAAGGTAGTGTTTTTTCGGTTATAATCCCTCCATCGGCCAACGCCCGTTTCTCGTCAATCGATGGCACGGTTTTTGCTTTATGATTAAGACAGATAGTTAAAAATGTCATGGATTAGCATTTTTTCACTCAAAAGTGTGCCACCTGTGTCATTTTACTTTATAACTTGCAGCGCATTTTTAAAAGATTTAATACTCATCTTAAACTTTTATAAAAAAATCTTGTCTAAAAGACAAACAACAAACAATTAATGAATTTTTAAAACGTAATACATTATGAAGTACCGAATTTTCACACTATTAGGCTTGATGGCGCTAAGCGCCGGCCCGATGATTCAGGCACAGGACTATGATGACATTTATTATAATGCATCCAAGTCCAGCGATGTCAAGGTTATCAATGTCGAGAAGCCGACCAAGACTGTTGCAGTCTATGGCCAGGTTCCCGATAAGTACACCGCGATTGCCCAGAGCAATTACCGTGTGGAGCGTGACGAGGATGAGTATAACCGTCGCGGTCCTGCCATGGAGCCCAGTTACGAGGTGGACATCAATGGCGATACGATCTACTTTGACAACGACACCATCTATGAGGATGCGTTTGCCAACACCCGTCGCATTGAGCGCTTTTACAATCCCGACATTGTTATCCTGAGTGACGACAACGACTTGGTTGAGCTCTATTACGACGAGTCTCCCACAATCAATCTGCTCGTGGGCAGTGACTGGTCCTATGCCTCCTATGGTTGGGGCTTCGGGTCTAGCTATTATCCTTGGTACACAGGATGGTATGATCCTTGGTACTCAACATGGTACACCAGTCCATATCCTTATTACAGCTGGGGCTGGTATGGTCCATCGTTGTGGCGCTGGGCTCGTCATCACTACTGGGGATATTACGACTGGGCATACTGGCATGGCCCTTACGGCTGGCATGGCCCGTTTGGCTGGGGCGGTGTATACAGGCCTGGTCACCACTGGGCTGGCGGTGGATACTATCACGACAATTACGGATGGCGCAACAACGGCGGTCGTGTGACTCCTGCACCTAATCGCAACGGACGCAATCGTGTCGGTCTGGCTAGCCCGCGCAATGGTATGTCTGCACAGGGTAATGGTGGAGTAAGCCGTGGCTCGCGTAACGGTGGCACCGCAGTCAATCGCGGTGGATATGCCGGCACACGCAATGGTGGAAACATCGGCACCAGGAACGCAGGTGGTGTGACCACACGCAGCACAGGTGTGACCACGCGCAGCTCTAGCGGTTCCCGCTCTTATAGTGGTAGCTCTTCGTCCTACGGTGGCAGCCGTTCAAGCAGTGGCTCGCGCAGCAGTGGCAGCTATAGCAGTGGTTCGCGCAGCAGTGGCAGCTACAGCAGTGGCAGCAGCTACAGTGGCTCGCGCAGCAGTGGCGGCGGCAGCTATAGCAGTGGCTCGCATAGCAGTGGCGGTTCGCACAGCAGTGGCGGATCATCGGGCGGTGGCGGCGGACGACGTCGCTAACCACGCGGCCCGATTCACACACGATGATTTTTACTATCTATTCGAATTTTTCTAGAACCAAACACATTTTTAAAGATATGAAGAAGAAAGTTTTTGCCCTCTTGTTGTGCGGACTTCCTCTTATGATCAACGCACAGGACGCCTTTGATGTCCTGCAGATGTCTCAAAACGAACTCCGAGGCACTTCCCGCTTCCAGTCGATGGCGGGGGCCTTCGGAGCCCTCGGAGGCGATCTCTCGGTTCTCACCCAGAACCCTGGCGGCATCGGCGTATACCGTAGCTCCGACTTGGGTATAACCTTTGGTCTGGACTTCAACAGCACGAAGGCCGGCATGGATAAGATGAACCAGACGAATTTCACTGTCAGCAACGTGGGTTATATTGGCGCCATCCGCCTGAACAGCGAGACGGTTCCCAATCTCAATTTCGGTTTTACCTACAACCGCGTGAAATCCTATAACCGCCATTATGTGGGAGGCGTTGCCAATATCCCGACATCGATGAGTAACTTTATTGCCGACAGGTTTGTTAACATGCTCGACGATGTGAGCGTCGACGACCTGCTCTTTGATAACGGTTACAACCCTTATGATGAAGCCCCCCTTGCTGCGGTGACAACCTTTGACATGCACACCAAGACCAACGGTTATGTGGGCATCATCAATGACCGCGGTGACGGCACGATGCAGGGCCTCTATGGCGACGGCACAACGGGTACCGCTTACTACGAAGTGGATGAGCGTGGACATGTCGATGAGTATAACATCGCCTTCGGTGGCAACTTTGTCAATAAGGTTTATTGGGGACTCGACATCGGCATTCTGGATCTGGATTTCACCAGCTATCATAATTATGAGGAGGACCTTAACAATCCTTATATCATGCTTGATGACAAGGATTTGTTCACCAGCGAGATTGGCAATGATCACACCTCGGCTACATGGGGACTATACAATTACCTGCACAGTAAGGGCAAGGGTGTGAACTTCAAGTTCGGTCTCATCTGGCGTCCCGTTCAGGAGCTGCGCGTCGGTGCTGCCTTCCACACGCCTACTTACTATGACATGACCGATACCTATAATGTGTCGGCAGAGCTTAGAGGATATCAGTATAACAATCTTCTTTACGATGCTGACAAGTCGAGTTACGATGGAAATAATTACACCGGTAGTTACACCCTGAACACGCCCTGGCGATTCATGGGCAGTTTGGCAGGTGTGATTGGCACAAAGGGTATTGTGAGCATGGACTATGAGTATGTGGCTAACCAGACGATGCGTATCGGTAACGATCGTGGCAACAACTATCCTGATGTTACCGAGAACGTTAAGGCTTACTTCAAGCCCTCCCACATCATCCGCCTGGGTGCTGAGTATCGTGTTAATCCCAGTTGGAGTCTGCGCGCCGGTTACAGCGTTAAGACCTCTCAGGTAGTCAAAGGTGTCGATGAGTATGACTACAACATCAACACCGTTAGCACCAATCCAGCCTACCAGTATGACAACACCGTGCAGCACATCACCTGTGGTGCAGGTTATCGCTACAAGTCGTTCTACACCGATCTCGCTTATGTGTACCAGGTGCGCAACAGTGTTTACAATGCCTTCTCACCGATCAACGACAACCTCGGCTACGAGCCTAACATCAGTGCTGACGTGAAGGATAGTAATCACCGCGTGAACCTCACACTGGGTATCCGGTTCTAAACGAAATGATGCTTTAAATCCCAGAGATTACGTTTATAAAATTCATTTTGAAGAAGTCTGGCGATGCGCGGTGACCGCGTGTCGCCAGATTGGTTCTTGTGGGACCGTTCTCATTGGGGAAAGAATCAGGCGATTGCTGATGAAAGCGACCGCCTGATTATAGTGGGTGGGATGTTGTATTCGGGATGGCTACCTTGCAGGTGATATGTTGGGGAAAATCTCATCTAGGGTCTTCTGAAATCCCATGAGCTGTTCCCTGATATCCTTCAACTGCTCTATGGCGACAAAACGCTTGTCCACACCATCACGGTTGTGGCGAATCTGTGCTTGGGCGGCATCCAGCTTAAGCCCTTTTTCCTTAACCAGGTAATAAACCTTACTGATGATATCGATATCGTTGGGCGTGTAGTAACGGATGTTTTTCTTGTTCCGCTTAGGCTTGATGATGGTGAATTGCGATTCCCAGTAACGTAGGGTCGACTCGGGGATGCCGAGAATCTCGGACACGTCACCAATTTTATAGAATTTTTTATTCAGCTCCTGCATAGTCTTGCGCAAATTGATAAAAATATTTAACTTTGCAAGTTCATAACAACCCTGCAAAGATAAACAATTAGTTTAAACTCTGCAACAAAACAGGAACATTTATAATAAATTAAGATAGATAATATGCTGACTGCAAAAGAAATCCGAGAAACGTTCAAGCGTTACTTCGAGGAGCATGGACATCACATCGTGCCCTCGGCTCCCATGGTCATTAAGGACGATCCAACCCTCATGTTTACCAATGCCGGTATGAACCAGTTCAAGGACATTATCCTGGGCAACAAGGAAGCGCAATGGCGCCGTGCTGCCGATTCCCAAAAGTGCCTCCGCGTGAGCGGCAAGCACAACGACCTGGAGGAGGTGGGCCACGATACCTACCACCACACCATGTTCGAGATGCTGGGCAACTGGTCGTTTGGTGACTATTTCAAGCACGAGGCTATCGATTGGGCATGGGACCTGCTGGTCAATGTCTATAAATTGGACCCCAAGAACCTGTATGCCACCGTCTTTGAGGGTGATGAGAACATCGGCGTGAGCCGTGACAACGAGGCTGCCAAGTTCTGGGAAGCGCATCTGCCTGTGGACCATATCCTGAACGGCAATGCCCACGACAACTTCTGGGAAATGGGCGATACGGGTCCCTGCGGCCCTTGCAGCGAGATTCACATCGACCTGCGCAGCGAGGAGGAGAAAGCTGCTGTGCCTGGCGTGTCGCTTGTCAACAAGGACCATCCCCTGGTAATTGAGATTTGGAACCTCGTGTTCATGCAGTATAACCGCAAGGTGGACGGCACGCTCGAGCCCCTGCCCAACAAGGTCATCGACACGGGAATGGGTCTGGAGCGCCTGTGTATGGCCCTGCAGGGCAAGAAGTCCAATTATGATACCGACGTCTTCCAGCCCCTCATCGGCAAGTTGGGCGAGATGTGTGGCAAGAAATACGGCGATAACAAGGATGTGGACATCGCCATGCGTGTGGTCGCTGACCATGTGCGCACCATCGCCTTCTCGGTAGCCGATGGCCAGTTGCCCAGCAACGCCAAGGCCGGTTATGTCATCCGTCGCATCCTGCGCCGTGCAGTGCGCTATGGCTACACGTTCCTCGGGTTTAAGGAAGCGTTCATGTACCGCTTAATCGACACCCTCATTGAGGGCATGGGTGAAGCCTATCCGGAAATCAAGGCCCAGGCCGACCTCATCAAGCATGTGACCAAGGAGGAAGAGGACGCCTTCCTGCGCACCTTGGAAACGGGTATGAAACTCATCGAGAAGGTTATCGCCGACACCAAAGCCGCTGGCAAGACCGTTGTCGATGGCAAGGAGGCGTTCACGCTCTATGATACCTTTGGTTTCCCCCTTGACTTGACCGAGCTTATCCTGCGTGAGAACGGCATGACGGTCAATGAAGAGGAGTTCAACGTCGAGATGCAGAAGCAGAAACAGCGTGCCCGTAATGCCGCTGCTGTCGAGGCTACCGACTGGGTGGAACTCAAGGACGGAGTGACCGAGTTTGTCGGTTATGATCTCACCGAGTGTGACGTCAACATCCTGCGCTACCGCAAGGTGACCCAGAAGAATAAGTCCTTCTACCAAGTCGTCCTCGACCGCACTCCGTTCTATGCCGAGATGGGTGGCCAGGTTGGCGACCGCGGTATTCTCAGACTGGGTGATGAGGTCATTGAGGTAACCGACACCAAGCGCGAGAACAATCTGCCAGTGCACATCACCGCCAAGCTGCCCAGCGACGTGAATGCCACGCTCCACGCTGCCATTGACCTCGATGCACGTCATGCCACCGAGTGCAACCACACGGCAACCCACCTGCTGCACGCTGCCCTGCGCCACGTGCTGGGGACCCATGTTGAGCAGAAAGGTTCCTATGTTGATCCCGTCACGCTGCGTTTCGACTTTTCTCACTTCCGCAAGGTGACGCCCGAGGAAATCCGTCAAGTAGAGCATCTTGCTAACCAGATGATACGCATGGCAATTCCGCGTGAGGAACACCGCGAGATGCCAATCGACGAGGCACGCAAGATGGGTGCAATGGCCCTGTTTGGCGAGAAATATGGTGACCACGTCCGCGTTATCAAGTATGGCGAGTCGGTAGAGTTGTGTGGTGGTACACATGTGGCCAACACGGGCAACATCGGTATGGTTCGCATCGTCAGCGAGAGCAGCATTGCCGCTGGCATCCGCCGCATTGAGGCTGTTACAGGTGCCAGAGTCGAGGAGATGCTTGATACCGTTCAGGACACACTGGGCCAAATCAAGGAGATGCTCAACAACGCACCCGATGCCATCGCTGCACTGCAGAAGTCCCTGGCCGAGAATTCTGACCTCAAGAAACGGGTCGATGACTTCATGAAACAGCGCATTGCTATTCTGACTAAGCAACTTGTTGCCGAGGCCAAACCTGAGAATGGCATCAATATCATTGCGCTCACGGGTGAGCGCCTGCCTGATGTCGTCAAGGGTGTAGCCCTGGCTATCAAGGCCGAGTGCCCCACGGCAACGGCTTTCCTAGCCGCTACCGAGTACGAGGGCAAGCCTATGCTGACCGTGATGCTCAGCGAGGACATCGTCAAGGGCGGCAAGAATGCCGGTAATATCGTTCGTGGTGCAGCCAAGTGCATCCAGGGTGGTGGCGGCGGTCAGCCCCATTTTGCCCAGGCTGGTGGCCGCAATCCTCAGGGACTCGAAGATGCCATGGTTGCCATGCGCGAGGCTCTGATTCAGTAATCAAATTCTCATGTTACCGCGCCTCTTCCCCGAGAAACAGGCGCGGTAACTACTTTATCACATTATCATCATAATTCTATGGACTATATCCTACTGATTGTCGGGCTGGCCATCCTATTGCTTGCCGCCAATTATCTTGTGGACTCATCGGTGGCAATCGCCCAGCGAGCTAAAATTTCTAATTTCATTATCGGTCTCACTATTGTGGGCATCGGTACCAGTGCGCCTGAGTTGTTTGTCTCGGTGTCATCGGCGCTGAGTGATAGTGGTGACATCGCCATGGGTAACGTTATCGGCAGCAATATCGCCAACATTTTGCTGATCCTGGGTGTCACGGCAATGGTCTACCCATTTGCTATCGAGCGATTGCAGCGCCACCGTGACATTCCGTTCTTGATTATAGCGACTATCTTTGTTACACTGATTGCCAACGACACGATCTTACCAGGCTTTACTAAAAATTCACTCAATCGCCTGGATGGCCTTGTGCTGCTGGTATGCTTTGTGACCTATATGGGATGGGTGATAGTCCAGAAGGGAAAAGATCCCAAGAAGGCTCTGGAAGATGCCGACGAGGAGGCTTCATCGTCACTTACTGGCAAGAATCCCTGGCTCCTGTGGGCCATAGCCATTGTCTCACTGGTAGCGCTGATCTTTGGCGGCAACCTGTTCCTGGACAGTGCCAAGAAGCTGGCCAGCGCCTGGGGTATGAGCGAGGCCGTGATTGCCATTACCATCGTTGCTGTGGGCACTTCCCTTCCCGAGTTGGTAACCGCAGTGATCGCCGCCACAAAGAAGAATCCTCAATTGGCCCTTGGAAACGTTATCGGCAGCAATCTGTTCAACCTGATGTTTATTCTTGGTGCTTCGTCCACTGTCAAGCCGCTGGCGCTCAGGGATATCAACCTGTGGGACTATGCTGTGATGTTCATAGCGTCGATCATGCTCTATATCGTTGTGCTGACTTTCAAGAAGGACAAGTTCGACCGTATCGAGGGCGTTATCTTCTTTGCGGCTTACGTCGCCTACACAATCTATCTGCTTGTGCGATAAGTACGTTAAACCCTCTAGGCAGTTTTGTGTCAAATAGTTTGAAATTAATCGTTTATAGCTATGAATTACCTGAATAATAGGGTGGGGGTATTGGTGTGCTTGTGCATGCTGACCATGGCGGCTGTGGCTCAAAACAGAGTGGATACCAAGGTGCATATCTTTGACAACAATGTGCGCTCGCTTAAGGTAAGCCTTGGCAACAACATGTATATTCCTCCCGTCCTGATGATGGGTGGCAGTGACCACCTGGTCGTGAATTTTGACTATCTGGATTATAATGTTCACTACTTGCGCTATAGTGTTACTCACTGCAATGCTGATTGGCAGCCTTCGCAACTGGTCGAGAGCGAGTATGTTTCAGGCTTCAACTATGCTGACATCGACGACTATGTCCAAAGCAGAGCCACTTTTGTGCACTATTATAATTACCAGTTTGTTCTGCCCAATGACGACATGGAACTGCTCGTGAGCGGCAACTATCTGCTCACGGTCTATGAGCAGGATGATCCTGATGAAATCTTGTTCCAGACGCGGTTCTCTGTTAGTGAGGGTATGGTTGGGGTTTATCCCCAAGTGACGTCGCGCACAGAGATCGAGTATAACAACCGTTATCAACAGGTGTCGTTCGACGTAAGATACAAGCAGGGGCAGGTTCAAGACCCGTTTAGCGATTTAACCTGTGTCGTGAGTCAGAATTCACGCCAGGACAATGCTGTGACCGTCAAGCGTCCTCAGATGGTTGGCATCGATTTCGCAACCTACGACCACAATCGTGACCTCATTTTCCCGGCAGGCAATGAATTCAGGCGTTTCGAGACGGTGGCTGCTCATAACATGAATATGAGAGTGCAGTCCATCAGATACTATGAACCGATGTATCATGCCATACTTGTGCCCGACGAGCCGCGGGCTAGCACGCAGTACCTCTATGACAAGACGCAATTCGGGCGTTTTACTGTCCGCAATGCCGAGTCACATGATGAGAGTGCGATTGAGGCCGATTACATGATCACTCATTTCACCCTCAACACTTCGGGAATGATCCACGGTGGCAATGTGTGGCTCTATGGTGAGTTTACTCAAGGGTATCCTGCGTCTCAGTACTTGATGAAATACGATGCCTCTATTGGGTGCTACACCGCTGACCTGCTACTCAAGCAGGGCGCGTACAATTACATGTACCTCTGGGTTCCTGATGGCACGACAGTCGGTCAGACCAGTCGCATTGAGGGGGACCATTTCGAGACGGTCAATGAATACCTTGTTAAGGTCTACTATCGGCCCTTGGGAGCGCGTTATGACCGTTTGATTGGTTATGGTGTCACCTATTCAGGCAAGTAAGGCTTTAGGTTTTAGCTCTTAGGCTTTAGTGGGGCCTGAACTCCTCACTTCTCACTCCTCACTCCTCACTCCTCACTCCTCACTCCTCACTCCTCACTCCTCACTCCTAACTTAACAAGTTAGCTCATGCGGGTCTTGTAGTCGATATAGTCAAATTCACGTAATACCTCAACGCTACCGTCCAGCCGCTTAAACAGGATGGACGGGTGTTGAATGCCATTAAACATGTTGGTCTTGACCGTCGTATAGTGGTTCATGTCCTCAAGGGTGATGTGGTCACCGCGCTGTAGAGGCTTCTCAAAACTCCAATCCCCAACGTAATCGCCACTCAGGCATGAGTTGCCGCCCATGCGGTAGGTGGGCCGTGACGGGTCCACCACATCAAGGGCTTGGGTGATGCGCGGCTTGTAAGGCATCTCCAGGCAGTCGGGCATGTGGCAGGCGAATGACACGTCGAGAATTGCCGTGCTGATGCCGCTGTTTGACACAACATCGACGACCGTGGCCTCCAGATCTCCCGTCTGCCAGCACCATGCGCTGCCGGGCTCCAAAATGAGTTGCAGGTTGGGGTAGGCTCCCTGGAAGGCGCCCAGAACCTGTTCCAGATGGCCGATGTTGTAGCCACTACGGGTCATCAAGTGTCCGCCCCCCATATTGAGCCACTTCAGGCGTGGCAGGTATTGGCCGAACTGCTGTTTCAGGGCTAGCAGCACTTTTTCCAGATCAAAACTTGTGCTCTCGCACAGAGCATGGAAGTGAAAGCCCTCAATGCCTTCGGGTAATTCGTCCAGGTCACTGGCCAGTACACCGAAGCGCGATCCCGGGCAGCATGGATTATAGATGTCGGTCTCAATAACCGAGCACATGGGATTGACGCGCAGACCGCAGCTCACCTGCTCACCGGGCCAGTCGGTGTTGTGCTGATCGATCTTGTCAGCAAACCGACGGTATTGCTCTATGGAGTTGAACGTGATGTGTGAGCTACCGGCAATGAAGGCATCGATGGTGTCGTCGGTATAGGCCGGGCAATAGGTGTGGGTGCGGCACTTGAGTTCATCGTTGGCCAGCAGCATCTCGTTGACCGAGCTGGCGGTGGACTCTATGCCATACTCCCTGAATACGCCAAACGTTCGCCACAGCGCATTGGCCTTGAAGGCCATGATGATATCCACTCCCGTGCGTTGTGCAACACCCGTTATCAGCTCGATGTTTCGGCGCAGTTTCTCTTCGTATACGATATAATACGGTGTCTTATATTCTTCCATTGTGATCAATTGGTGTTTACAGAATTTCAAATTTGGCGAACTTCAGCAATAGCTTACGGCTGTTACCGTCGATAAACGTGACATCGATCTTAGCATCGCTTCCGCTGGTGTCGATGGCGCTCACAGTCCCGTGGCCGAACCGCTGGTGGCGTATCTCGCATCCCACTGTCAGCTCGTCGACTGTGTGGATAGTGAAATTGCCTGTCGTTGATGTTGGTGATGCCTGCGGCTGAACAGGTTGTTGTGATGGTGACGATTGCACGGGTCGTGTTGCGCGATGGGTGACTTGCGGTTGGTATTTTCTGGTGTCATCGCTATTTCGCCGGGACATGGGGCTGTTCCATCGGCTACGTTGCTCTTCCAGATCATCTTCGTCCCATCGTGTGCGTTTGCGAGCCGGTATTGGTGCTGAGTTTGTGCTTCCCATCATGAGGAAGTTGCCATCGATGTCCCGCAGAAATCGGCTCATGACGCAGGTCTTGGTCTGCCCGTTGTGGTAACGCGAAGTGGCATAGGTAATGATGCAATTCTCCTCGGCACGGGTGATGGCCACGTAGAGCAGTCGGCGTTCTTCTTCAATCTGGTAGAGTGAGTCCATGCTCATAGCGCTGGGAAACAGGTCTTCCTCCACGCCCACGATAATGACATTCCTGAATTCCAGTCCCTTGGCTGCATGTACAGTCATCAAGGTGACTTTCTCGCCGTCGGGGTCATTCATGTCCTGGTCGGTCAGCAACGATGTCTCGGCGAGGAAATCACTGATCTGGCAATGCTCGTCACCACTGTCTTCCTTGCTCTGCTGGAAGTCACTCACGGCGTTCATCAGCTCGTCCAGATTCTCAATGCGGCTGATGTTCTCGGGGGCATTATCACCAAGAAGGACGCTCTTGATGCGGGAACGCTTCACGGTCTCACGGGCAACTTCCATGGCATCGGCTCCGCTCTGATGCATGGCGGCAAGTTCACGAATCATCGTAGTGAAGCCGTTGAGCTTGGTGAGTGTGCCTCGATTGACGTTCAACCCATACTTAGAAGCATCGTTTATCACCTGCCACATGCTCGCGCCGTTCTCTGTGGCGCAATGGTTGATCTTGCCCACAGTTGTGTCTCCGATGCCGCGGGTAGGGTAGTTGATCACGCGTCTGAGGGCTTCATCGTCATCAGGATTAATGACAAGCCTGAAGTAGCAGATGGCATCCTTTACCTCCTTGCGCTGGTAGAAGGAAACGCCGCCATAGATGCGATAAGGGATAGCATTTCGCATGTTGCCATGCTTGTCACGCCGACCACCGTTGCTCAGGGCTTCCTCGAGCACACGCGACTGGGCATTGGTGCGATACAATACGGCGAAGTCCTCATAACTGCACCCCAGACGCGCCTTGAGGGCCGCAATCTGATTTGCCACCACATAGGCCTCCTCATAGTCGCTGAAACACTGGATCACTGGGATGCGATCGCCAACCTCGTTCTTGCTGTACAGGTGCTTGGCAATCTGGCCCTTATTCTTCTCGATGAGGCTATTGGCAGCATCGGTTATCGTCTGGGTTGAGCGGTAGTTGCGTTCGAGCTTAAAGGTCTTGATGTCGGGGTAGAAACGCTTGAGCCTCAATATGTTGTCGATATTGGCGCCACGAAAACTATAGATGCTTTGTGCGTCATCGCCTACCACACACAGCCGGTTGTACCCTTTGCTCAATTGGTGAACAATCAAGTGTTGGGAGAAGTTTGTGTCCTGATACTCATCGACGAGAATGTAGCGGAAAAACTGCTGAAAGCGTTCCAGCACCTCAGCATGATCGCGCAGCAGGATATTGGTGTATAACAGCAGGTCGTCAAAGTCCATCGCGCCTGCTATGCGGCAGCGGTTCCAGTAGGCTCTGTAGATGTTCACTGTCTCGGGGCGCTGGGCATCGCGGTCAGCATCGATGATGTTCTGGTTGCGGGCATAGTCTTCAGGCGTGATCAGCGCGTTCTTGGCATTGCTGATCTGGTTCTGGATGGTCGCTGGCTTATAGGTCTTGTCGTCAAGCCCCATATCCTTCACAATGAGCTTAATGAGAGAACGGGAATCGCTTTGGTCATATATCGTGAAGTCGGGCCTGAAGCCGATCAATTCAGCATTACGGCGAAGTAATCTTGAGAAAATCGAATGGAATGTGCCCATCCACAACTGAGCAGCCACGTCGGGACCAGCCAGCGGCTCGATGCGCTCGCGCATCTCGCGGGCGGCCTTGTTGGTAAATGTGAGCGCCATGATGCGCCACGGCTCGTAACCGAGTTTGAGCAGGTGCACGATTTTATAGGTGAGCACACGTGTCTTGCCCGATCCGGCACCGGCAATCACCAGCTGGGGACCATCGCAATACTCGACTGCGGCTCGTTGCTGTTCGTTCAGTTTTTCCAAGTAATCTTCGTTCATCGCCTTGATGTTATAGTTCACTATAGGTGGGTATGGCCTCAAGAAAGCGGTAGTTGTTTGTTTCGTAATCTATCTTGCAACAGTAATGTTCCAGGCCGTTGCTCACGATGAGATAGCGGGCATGCAGTACCATGTTGTAGCGTACGATTTGGTCAAAGGTCTTCTGTGTGATGTGGATTGTTGGGGCTTTGTACTCCACGATGACCAGCGGCTGACCCGTACGGTCGGCCACCACCGTGTCGCAGCGGCGTGCAATGCCGTTCTGCGTCAGCGAAACCTCATTGCCCATTAGGGCTGCGGGAAACGCTTTCTCGGCGATGAGCATCTCGACAAAGTGTTGGCGCACCCACTCTTCAGGCGTCAGTGCCACCCAGCGGTCACGCAGCCGGTCCCAAATGGCCCATGAGCCATCCTCCCGCTTCTTCACCTTGTGGTCAAATGCCGGTAAATTCAACTCCACCATATTCCTTCTTGTTTCTTAGCACAAAAGTACAAAAAAATGACTATCTTTGCAAGAAAAATATTGGAGACAATGAAAAGATTCCTGTTTTCTCTCATGATGGCTGTTGTGACGATCACTGCAGCGGCAGAGCACTTCGATGATAATTTCCTGGATCGCACCCTGCGACTCGACTACATTTTCGCTGGTAATAACCGTGACCAGCAGATTTATTTCGAACAGGCCTACTCCACATCGCGCTGGGCTGGTCGCAAGAGCCGTTTGGCCGATGTCCCCCTCAAGGGCAATGGCCAACTGATCATGCGCGATCATGTCTCAGGAAAGACGCTGTTTGTTCACACGTTCTCCACGCTGTTCCAGGAGTGGCAGGCTACTGAGGAAGCAACCAAGGTCAGTCGCGCGTTTGATGCGAGTTATAACGTGCCAATGCCCAAGCGTCCGGTTGACATTACTGTTTCGCTCATCGACTTTCATGGTAAGGTCGTTGGCTCGATGACACACACACTCGACCCCGCTGATATCCTGATTCGCCAGCTGAGTGCAAACGACATCCCTTGTTATTATGTGTGGAAGGGTGGCCCGTCATCGTCTGGAGCGGCAACTCAAGCCGACCCCGACATTACGCAATGTATCGACCTGGCTATTGTCGCCGAGGGCTACACGCGTGCGCAGATGGGGAAATTTTATAACGATTGCCAGCGAGTTGTCGATGCCCTGTTTGCCCACGAGCCGTTCACTTCACTCAAGCATAGGTTCAATGTCGTCGCAGTGGCAGCCGAGTCCCAGACCAGCGGCCCCAGCGTTCCGCATGATGCCCGCTGGAGCATGACACCGGCCATGACCCATTATGATACCTTCTATAGCGACCGCTACTTGATGACGCAGGACATCCATCGAATCTATGACCTGCTGGCTGGTGTGCCGTTCGAACATATTATCGTGCTCGTCAATAGTTCCACCTATGGTGGTGGGGGTATATATAACCAGATAACAGTCACTACTAGCGACCATCCCACCTTCCATCAGGTGCTGGTTCATGAGTTCGGACATGCTTATGCAGGACTGGGCGATGAATATTTCTATGACGATAGCTACGAGTCGATGTATCCCGCTGATACCGAGCCATGGGAACCCAATCTCACAACGCTTGTCGACTTCCAGAGCAAGTGGGCCGACATGGTCCCCCAAGGCACTCCTATACCCACTCCTGCCGACCCTGCGGTGCCACATTACCGCAACATTGCCAACGAACGGCAGCAGCAACTGCTCGATGCCGCGACCCAACGTGTCGGCGTGTTTGAGGGCGGTGGTTACCAGTCCAAGGGTGTGTACCGTCCTGCACAGGAATGCCGCATGAAGGTCAACGAGGTGTCCAGTTTCTGCCCTGTCTGCACGCGTGCGATACAGCGCATAACCGATTTTTACACATCCCACTAATCGACAACTGAAACAGTAGAAAATGGCAATAAAACGTGAAACGGTAACTTTTACTCAGCTGACCAAGGAAATCAAGGGTGGCCAGTTCAGGAATATCTACGTCTTGCAGGGCGAGGAGCCTTATTACATCGACCGCTTGCAGCAGATGATCATCGACACCGCTCTGACTCCAGACCAACGTGATTTCAACCTAACGCTCTTCTATGGTAATACGGCCAATGTGCGTGAGGTAATCAGTGCCTGCCGTCAGTATCCCGCATTCTCAGAGCACAAGGTCGTGGTTGTGCGTGAAGCGCAACTAATTCCCAAGCAGCCAGGCCATAAGGATGACTTGGATATGTTGGCTTCCTATGCTCAGAAACCCTTGCCTTCGACCATCCTCGTCATTTGCCATAAAGGTGCTACCCTCAAGAGTAAACCCTTTACCGATGAGCTGAAAGCCAGCAAGACAGGGGTTATCTTTGACTCTAATAAGGTGCGTGAAGGACGTGATTTATACACCCTTATAAGCAACTATGCAGCTTCGCTTGGTTGCAACATCGATAGCAAGGCTACCAGCATGCTTGCCGACCACATCGGCACTGACATCGCACGATTGTTCAGTGAACTTGACAAGCTGGCTATGCTGGCCGATGACAAGAACATTACGCCACTGCTTATAGAACAGAATATTGGCATCAGCAAGGACTTCAACAACTTTGAACTGGAAGAGGCATTGAGCAAGCGTGATGCAGTCAAGGCTCTGCGCATTGTGGACTACTTCGAACGGAATCCCAAGAACAATCCGTCGATGGTCAGTGTGGCAATGCTATTCTCCTTCTTTTCAAATGTTTTGCTTACGGCAACCGCTCGCGATAAGACACCCGATGGCATCATGGCACTGGTGGGTACACGTAGCCAGTGGCGTGCACGCAAATTCCTCGATGCCGCTCGAATGTATGGTACCCGGTCACTTGTCAATATTATCGGCTACCTGCGGGAATGTGACACGCGCAGTAAGGGCATCGGTTCGCGTCAGGACCAATATGCGTTGTTGCGAGAGCTGGTATACAAAATCCTGCATGCCTGATTTGGCTAAGCATGTACAATCACGAACAGATAACATAAACTACTATCAGATAACAAGTAAAAAAAAGATATGATGATGAATAGACTCTATTTTGTGTTAATAAGCATGTTGCTGGCTTGCTACGCCGGCAATGCAATGCCCAAGTATGTAGGCGGAGATATTTCGTTACTCACCCGCTATGAGGAACGAGGTGCCATATACTATGATGCTCAAGGTGCAAGGATTACTAATATGCTTGCTTATCTCAAGCAGACCGGACTGAACGCCATGCGCGTGCGCCTGTTCGTGGATCCTTCCCGGGCTAGTGCTGAGGACCAGGGCGAGGGAGTGTGCCAGGATTTGCCCTACGTTGTAGCCCTAAGCCAGCGTATCAAGCAAGCGGGTTTTCATCTCCTGCTTGACATCCATTATAGCGACACCTGGACCGATCCGGGTCAGCATTCCACTCCAGCAACATGGATAGTGACCAGTGCGCTGGGCGACAGCGTTTACAGCTACACACGTCGGGTGCTGCTTACCTTGAACGCTGCGGGGGCTTCTCCCGACTTTGTTCAGGTGGGCAATGAGGTAACCTACGGAATGATGTGGCCCACAGGACATTGCTATCCTAGTGGCGCTCCCTACGGCAACGTCGGCTCGTTTGCCACGTTTGCCGGTTATCTGGAGCAGGGTATCAAAGCATGTCGGGAGGTTTGCCCGTCGGCACGCATTGTGATCCACACCGAGATGGGCCGCGCCAGCAATGTGACGGCTTTTTACCAGACGCTTCGCAATTATGTCACCGACTTTGACATCATCGGTCTGAGTTATTATCCCTATTGGCATGGTGACCTCTCGGTGCTCGACGGTCTGCTATCTTCGTTGGAATCCTCGTATCCCGACAAGCAGATTCAAATAGTCGAGACTGGATATCCGCATGCCTATTATCCCACCGCAGCCAGTTATGACCTGCAATCCACGTGGCCTGCTACCGAGACCGGACAACAGGCTTTCACCACCGACTTGATTGCGTTGCTCAATACCCATTCAGCCGTCAATGGCCTGTACTGGTGGTTTCCAGAAGCAAATGAGTATGGAATAAACTATGCCAATCATGTGACGACCGACTGGTATAACTGCGGATGGTGGGATAATGCCACAGGTGCGCTGATGGATGCTTTGCTGGTCATGCCCGACTTCTTGAATGGCGCGGGTGATGAACCCACCGATAGCACGGTTTTCTATATTGTCGGCGGAGAGAGCCAATGGAGCCTCACCCAACCGCTTGGCAAGATGACCAACAGGGGCAACGGTACCTATGTTGATACACTGACCATCAACGCGCCCATCTATTTCGTGTTTGCTGACGGCGGACCTGACTTGTGGCAAAACGACTGGACAGCCTTTAACAGTACCTATCGTTATGGCCCCACTGCTACAACGACTATTACTACAGGCTTAGAGTACACGACCGCTAAGCGGGCCAATGATTACTCTTATTACTTAGCTGGTAATGGTAGCGACTACTTGTTTACACTCAATGCTGATAATCTTACTTTCTCTTTACATGTGATTGAAAGTAGCCCGGCAGTCATGTTGGGCGATGTCAATGGTAATGGCGAGGTGGCTATCGATGATGTCTCAGTGCTCATCGATTATCTGCTGGGTGGTATTGATGCGGTGGGAGCGTTTAACGCCACCAATGCCGATGTTAAACCTGACGGAGACATTTCCATTGCCGATGTGGCAGCGCTCATCGATATGCTTTTGGGCGCATAAAGTGCTTGATACCAAAAGGATTATTTGGTAAATCTATCAAGAATGTCTAACTTTGCAGTGTTTGATAGATATAAGATGTTACAATCAACAAATCAATAAACATTTGTGATTTTTTATGAAGAAAATCTGGATAGCCATCACGGCCTTGTTGTCTTTGACTTTCGGTTATGCCCAATACAGTGTTGAGAAGAAAGTGTTGACACCAGCGGGCAGTTTTCAGGAGGAGAGATCCTTGTATAAACAGTCGCTTGCAACAGTAAGTGGCATAAGTACAGAGAACGCTATAAAACCCAAGTATGCTATCCCTCAGCTCGAACATGGAGTGGAGGTGGTTGATGCCTTCATCGCTATTGAGAGCGAAGCCGCGATCGATCGTCTGAAGGCCGAAGGCGTCCGCGTGGAGTGTGTTTTCGATGGTTTCGTAATGGCCAAAATCCCTCTGGAGCGCATGCAGGCTATCACCGCATTGCCAGGTGTGCTGGATGTGTCTGTAAGCAAAATGATGGACTTTTGTACCGACAGCACGATGAGTGTTACCCACGTGGACGATGTGTTGCAGGGTCCGGCAGCGGGACTTCCTGCCGTCTATGATGGCTCGGGCGTAGTAGTGGGCATCGTCGATGCAGGCTTTGACTATCAACATGAGGCCTTCAAGCGTGCAGATGACCCTTCACGGTCACGTCTGGTTAGGGTCTACGACCAAGCCAATACTACAGGTCATCCTGTGATTATCGATGGCGAGACACTGGATGGCTCCGTGTTTATGGGTGAGCAGATCGATACTTTGACAACCGATTGCGAAGGCACTCATGGCACGCACACGGCGAGTATTGCAGCCGGTACTCATGTCCATGGCTATGGCGGAATGGCTCCAGGTGCTGACATCGTCTTATGTAGTGCCCGCTCCATGAATTCCGGATTGCAGGAGTCCGAAATCATCCGTGGCATCAGATACATCCATGCCTACGCCGACAGTGTCGGAAAACCATGTGTCATCAGCCTGAGCGTGAGCACATCGTATGGTTCTCATGATGGCAGGGATTACCTGTCAAGGGTAATCGAACAGTCATCGGGCCCGCGCCACATCTTTGTTATTGCTGCGGGCAACAACGCTTCTTTGTCCTATTCGATTAGTGGTCTGGCATCAGAGGCGAAACCGATCAACATTCTTCTAGATTGTCCCAACTACAACACAGATGAGGGCTACTATTACAGTGCGGTGAGAACCGACTCATGGATGCGAGATATTTACACTAAGGCCGGTGTCAAGTTCCATATTCTAGACAAGCAGACTGGCCGTATAGTATGGGAGTCGTCCCCGGTTACGACGACAGGCACATTCAGCGCTGCCCAGTTTGGCGATTATTATGAGCCTGATCCTAATGTGAGGAATGGAATTGGCTATATGTCAGCCCAGATTTCAGCTGATATATATTCCACCAAGTACAATATTTCGACGACAATATCCAACTTGAAGTGTAAATCCTATTTCGTGGATGGCGCTGGGAAGAGTTGGAGTCGTTACCTGATAGGTATCAGCATCTATCCCCGCAAGACCACGAACTCCTGCTATGTTGACTCGTGGATGCCTACTGGCGGTGGGCGTTATTTCGGTAGAGAGGGCACAGTTTGGGTCGATTCGATTACCGATGGCGGTGATACGGTGTCGGTTGCTCGCGATAATTATTATTTGTGGCCCACGAGCAACATTTCCATCAACTCTAATGCAGTAAACGACTCGGTCATCTCTGCTGGCTCGTTTGTGGCCAGAAATACCTATTTCTCGTTGAATGCAGATTCGGTGCGTTATACCGAACAAACTATAGGCACTGCGTATTACACATCCGGCTATGAAGCCCAAGGATGTGGCCCTACTGGTAAGGCCTTGCCCACGGTGATGGCTCCCGGTGTGAATGTTATAGCCGCAGCCAGCCGCTATTCCTATTTTGAGACCAATACGATTCACCCTAATTTAGTGCTTCGGGCCGACAATGGCTGTCTGTGGGGCGCAATGACGGGAACATCGATGGCAGCGCCAACTGTTGCCGGCATTATTGCCCAATGGTTGCAGATTAATCCTGATCTCTCGATAGCTGAAATCAAGGATATCATTGCTAAGACTGCCATCAAAGACGAATTCACTCTGTCCCAGCAGTTTGGTCCCAACGGCAAGATCGATGCCCTGGCTGGAATCAAGTACTTGATTACTAACAGTTCTGATTGGCAGTTGGGCGATGTCAATGGCGATGGCTTTGTTGATATCCGTGACCTGTCGTTGTTAATTGATTACCTGTTGACAGATGGTCAAGATATCCCGATGTTTGTCAAAGCAGCAGCCGATGTCCAGATGGATGGCGAGATCGGTATCAAGGATGTTTCTGCGTTGATCGATATCTTGTTGCAGTCAGACTCATCAGAGACCAATGTGGAGTGGTAGCTCATTGTAGTCATTGATTATTTTGACCTAGGGCAAACAAAAACAGAAAAAAGCATAAATCACTATCAAAAAGTATCATGAATAAGTATTGTATTGCAGTGTTGCTGGCAATGTTTCTCTCGATAACAGGAACATGGGCTCAACGCACTATGCCTGTCTCGGTCCAGCGTTTTTTTAAAGAACGAACATGGCATGGACAGTTTCTGGCATCGTCATCGCAGATGGGACAATACGCAATCTATACACCTGCCCGCTTGATTGACGGGGTAGAAATGGTCGATGCCTTCATTGCCATAGATAACGAAGCTGTTCTTGATGTCTTGGTTGCCAATGGTGTGCAGGTCAATTGCATATTCGACGGTTTTGTGACTGCCCAGATTCCTGTGAACGTGTTGGCCGATATCGCAACGATGCGCGGTGTATCCGATGTGGAAATCAGCCGCAAGGTTCAACTTTGTACCGACTCCACGCTCAGTGTGACCCATGCTGGTCAGGTCATCAGTGGCACAGGGTTGCCACGGGCTGCCGATGGCTCGGGGGTGATTGTGGGTATCATTGATCAGGGTTTTGATTTCCAGCACAGGGCTTTCCGCCGTAGTGACAACGCGAACCGCACACGTATTGTCCGAGTTTATAACACACATGATAATTCGGGACATCCTGCTCGTTATAACAAGATTGCCAAGTTGCCTGGTTCGGTATTCATGGGTAATGAGATTTATCGACTGACAACAGATAACAATAGCACACACGGCACCCATACGGCCAGCATTGCCGCCGGAACCCATGTCAATGGCTATGGGGGGATGGCTCCCGGGGCCGATATTGTCATGTGTGCCGTCAATAGGATAGAAGGGAACATCTCGTTGGTTGAACTGGCCAACTGTGTCAGGTATATTGATAGCTATGCCGACAGTGTGGGCAAACCATGCGTGATGAGTTTGAGCATCAGCGTGCCAGGCGGGCAACATGACGGACAAGACTATTTTTCCAAGGTCGTCAAGCAGATTTGTGGACCAGGTCGCATCTTTGTCATAGCAGCCGGCAACACGGCTGGGAAACCATACTACGCCTCAAAGGTGATTACTCCCGCCGACCCGATGAACTTGTTGTTCCTGTGCAATTCTTCCTCTGGCATGGACTCCACTTATAACTATTCCAATCTTTTTGCCGAGTTATGGATGCGCAATGAATGGAAGAGGTTTAACTTCAAGTTCCACGTCTTGGACAAGTACACTGGGCGTATCGTGTGGGAATCCGAAGAGTATTCAGATGATGTCACTATTGATGTTTCGGCCTTCTCTCAATACTACACATACAATAGTGCAGTAGATACTACGGGATATGTCAGCGTGTCGCGACACACTTCCACTGATGGGAAGAAGTCCCAGCTCAGCGTGACGCTGTGTAATCTTATCTGCAAAAGCTATAACTTGATCAACGGGAAGTACATGAGCCGTTATGCCATTGGCATGAGTGCCTATCCGCAGACCGACATCATCTGCACGGCCGATGCGTGGATAGATAACTCTTATGGCGGATTTGGCACCTTTGCGGGGTATGTTTTTTCATATGATGGTCAACAGAAGTATCTCTCGTTCTACTCGTCGTTGGGCGACAAGTGCACGATTGGAAGCTATGCTGTTGGCGATTCCACCATTTCGGCCGGAGCCTATGCAGCTCGCAATAGTTACTATTCATGTTTCCAAAATAAAATAGTCTCTAATGCTGACTATGTAGTGGGTGACATCGCTCCGTTCTCTAGCTACCAGGCTCCTGGATATGGTGTTGTCAGTGGGGCGTTTCCTACAATCTGCGCTCCAGGCGTCTATGTCGTGGCTGCCGGTAGCCGCTATTCCTATTTCGCCAACAGCCCCTACACCGCCATGAAGACCAGTGATGGATGTCTGTGGGGCGTTATGACGGGTACATCGATGGCGTCACCCACAGTTGCGGGCATCATCGCCCAATGGCTGCAGGTGAATCCCCGGTTGTCTGTATCTCGAGTTAAGTGGATTCTTGCCGAGAGCGCCATTCGCGACCGGTTTACCATGGGCGAACATCGCTATCAATTTGGCCCCAACGGCAAGGTGGATGCTATAGCAGGCATGAGAATTGTCCTTAGGGATATGGGGCTATATCCAGGCGATGTTGACGGTGATGGTGTCGTCGGTATCAGCGATGTGTCGGCCCTCATTGATTTTCTCTTGACGGGCAAGGGCTTGCATAACAAAGCCGCCGCCGATGTTGACGGCGACGGCCATGTAGGTGTCAGTGACCTATCAGAACTGATAGATCTTCTGATTAGGGGCAAGTGAATTCTATTTTGTCACGTCAATCAGGCCATGACCAGTCATCTCACTGGGTTGTGGCAACTCCATGATTTGCAGTATCGAGGGCGCAACGTCGGCCAGGCGGCCGGTGTTGATGATGAGCTCGGGGTTTTCAGTGACATAGATGATGGGCACTGGATTGAGCGAGTGGGCCGTGTTGGCCGTGCCGTCACTGTTGATGGCATGATCGGCATTGCCGTGGTCGGCGATGATGATGACCTCATAGCCTGTGGCCCTGGCCGCCTCCACAGTGTCGTGGACACAGCGGTCAACAGCTTTCACGGCCTGGGTGATGGCATCATACACGCCCGTGTGGCCCACCATGTCGCCATTGGCGTAGTTGACCACGATAAAGTCATACTTATCCTCACGGATGGCGGCGACCAGCTTGTCGCGCACCTCATAAGCGCTCATCTCGGGCTTCAGGTCATACGTAGCCACGTCGGGCGAGGGCACCAGGATGCGGTCTTCGCCTTCAAAGGGGGCCTCCCTGCCACCGCTGAAGAAGAAGGTCACATGGGCATATTTCTCGGTCTCGGCAATGTGGAGCTGACGCTTGCCCTGGCTTGAAAGATACTCCGACAGGGTATTGTCCACATTCTCCTTGGGGAACAGGATGTGCATCCCCCTGAAAGTGGGATCATAAGGGGTCATGCAGTAGTACTGCAAATCGGGAATGACGTGCATGCCCTGATCTGGCATGTCCTTCTGGGTCAGGGCGATGGTGATCTGCTTGGCGCGGTCGTTGCGGAAGTTAAAGAATATCACCACATCGCCAGCCTGGATGCGACCGTCGACACTCGAGTTGACAATCGGCTTGATAAACTCGTCGGTAACGCCCTCGTCGTAGGACTCCTGAATGGCCTTCACCATGTCATCGGCCTTTTTGCCCACACCCTGGGTGAGCATGTCATAGGCAACCTTAATCCTGTCCCAGTTGTTGTTGCGGTCCATGGCGTAGTATCGGCCAATCACGGTGGCCACTGTGCCGGCACTATGATTGCAGTGTTCAACAACTTGGCTAACAAATCCCTTACCGCTCTCGGGGTCCGTGTCGCGGCCATCCATGAAGCAGTGTACATACACTTTCTCTAAGCCATACTGCTTGGCGATGTCACACAGTGCCATCAAGTGATCTTGTGAACTGTGCACACCACCAGTGCTGGTCAGTCCCATGATGTGCAGGCCGGTGCCATGCTCACGGGCGTGAGTGAAGGCATTCACGATCTCCGGGTTCTTCATGATGGACCCGTCCTGAATGCTCTTGTTGATCTTCACCAGATCCTGATAGACGACACGTCCGCCGCCGATGTTGAGGTGCCCCACCTCGCTATTGCCCATCTGGCCATCGGGTAGGCCCACATCTTCACCACAGGCCTTAAGGGTGCTGTGGGGATAAGCTGCGCGCAGGAAATCCAGATAAGGAGTCGGCGTGCTGTAGATCGCGTTGCTGTGACCCTTGGGACCCTCGCCCCAACCGTCAAGTATCATCAATAAAGCTTTCTTAGCCATAATCTTGTAGAAATTTTACCTTTTGAATTTTACAATAATATCTTTTACCTGATTTTTGGAACTGCAAAGTTAGCGTTTTTTTGCTAAACAGCGAACATTTCCCCTCCGAATAGTGCATTGTCAATCTGGCCACCCTTCCATTTCTGGCCGTCGCCCACGTCATCCTTCGCCCACTTGGATGGATTTCCTTCCTGAATAGCCCCCTTCGGCATCAATCAGGGTGTCCATGAGCCGATCATGACAGATTAGAGTTATGCAAGTGGGAAAGGAGGTGCTCTACCTTTTGCTTTGCGTTATTTGCAGTGAACTTGCTCAAGGGGGACAAAAAAGAGGGCATGCCAAAATCATGACACACCCTTATTCTCTATCAAGTGTTATGCGGTCTTGTCGTTTTCTTACTGAGCCTCGGCAATGAGCTCGATCTCAACGAGGGCTCCCTTGGGCAGGTCGCGGACGGCATAGGCGCAACGGGCGGGGTAGGGGGCCGTGAAGTACTCGGCATACACCTCGTTCATGGGGCCGAAATCAGCGATATCGCTAAGGAAAACGGTGGTCTTGACCACATTGTTAAGGTCGAGTCCCTCGCTTTGCAGAATGGCGCGGGCGTTCTTTAGGCTCTGGTGGGTTTGCTCCTTGACACCGCCCTCGGGGAAGGCTCCGGTTTCAGGGATAATGGGCAGCTGGCCCGAAACGAATACGAGGTTACCAGTGCGGATGGCTTGGCTGTAAGGACCGATGGCGGCAGGTGCTTTGTCAGTGTTTAATGCTTTCATTGTGAGTGATAAGAGTTTTATTGTTGAATAAATGTTAGTTAATCAGATGTTCTGCAAAGATAACACTTTTTTTTAGATAACAAGGAACAGATAAGAGACAATAGATGCTTTTTGATGACATGAAGGCATCTCCCATAAAACGTCTAAACGATATCTATTATCAGATCTTGAGCAGAATATCGGTAGCCGAGGGCACGCAGTCGGCTCTGGCATCAAGTGCCCGACGACTGTAGAGCAGGGCATGAGGGAAATCGGGCATGCCCACGCCGATATCGGTAAAGTCATAGCGGTAATAGCCGGTACCCTCCATTAGCAAGACCATCTTCACGTTGTCAGACATCACAAACACGATGTCACACAGGCCCTGTTGCACGGCATCGAGCTGATTGCGCAACATAGCGGGGGTGTATCCCATCTGCAGACTCCAGTATTTGCATGCCGGCAGACTGCGGGCTGGAACGCCCTCGCCATGGTCGTGACACATGAGGTAGAGGGTGCGTGGCTGGTCATATTGCTCCATTAGCGTGGCATAGTACCACCAGGCCGTTTGCTCGGGTGACCGTTGATTGTAGAGCGATTCGCGCCCAGTCATCAAGAACAGGGCGCCAAGCACGAAGACCGCCAGGGACGCGGCAGCAACCCAGTGGCTGAGCCATCTGTTCAGGAACTGGACAGCGAGCCCGGCAAAAAGCACCGAGAACAGTGCCAACACGTTGAAGTAGATGCGGTCAGTGCCGTTGAGCATGATTACCGCCAGAAACCACAACCAGGCGGCGATTGCCCATCGGCGGTCACCCTTGGTGCGCACCGCATATAGCCCCATGCCTGCTATTACCAGGAGTGTGAACACGAGTAGCCCACGACCCGTGAACATCCTCAGGATGCCACTGACGGTAATCACGCTGCCGTGCATGTTGTCGAAGGTGCTGGCTGTGACAAGAAAATATTCCTGAACAAACGCTCCGAGGCAACCTTGAACAGCCAGTGCGACCATCATGGGCAAGACGGTCAGCACAGCTGCCAGCAAGCATAGTCCCATGGAGCGCCAGACGGGATAGCCACTGCGCCTGGGAATAACGATGCACAGATAAGGAATAAACACCGCCAACATGAGCGTGCAGCTATACTTGATCAACAACGTCACACCCAAGCTGATGCCCAGCACGATGGCCGATTTGCTGACCGACGCACGCGAACGGTCACCCGAGACAGCGTGGATCATGAAGCGGTAGAACACCGCCAGCATGGCGGGATAGCAGTAATCCTCGGTGCGCACTTCCACGTGTGTGAGCGGTCCCAGGAACAGCAGGGATGACAGAACAACCGCGATAAATGCCCTGATGCCGTCACGCGTGTAGAGCAGTGCGCACTTGTAGCACTGGTAGAAGATGATGGCATAGAGCAGGCATGACAGCCAGTAGCACCCCACATAATCGCGGGGACTCAGCAGATAGCCAATGCCATAGATGAGCCACAACAGGGGGCCCTTGCTGTCAGCAAAGTCGACATAGGGTGTCATGCCACTCATCCATGCCTTGCCGCAAGCGTAGAACCAGATCACATCGCGGTGTTGCCACAGGTCATACAGATAGCTGTCCCACGATGTGAACAGCAGCGCTAACACGGCAAATGACAGTATGGCCAGAATGGCCATTAACTGGTTGTGGATGGTGCGGTCATGTGGTCGGATAGTCATGATTGCTTCATTATAATATAGCGGATTGCCCGTGCAAAGATAGTAAATATCATTTGTGCCCGCCAATATTGGGCGCCAAAAAAAAGAGACCTGCGGACTCATACAGGAGTTGCAGGCCTCTCGTAATGGTTAGTCTGGAAAGACAGGATCATTTCTTGATGCCCATCTTCTTAGCGATCTTGGCGGGAATAGCGTCCTTGTGAACCAGGATGTTCATCGTCTTGGCGCGGAAGAAGGCTTCACTGCAATAGAAGTAGCCCTCGTACAGCTGATTGGTGTCCCAGCTGTTCTGTACCTTGAAGTACTTGTTGCCTTCCTGGTCAACGGCCTTACCCATGATGACCATGCCATGGTCGTCGGTGGTGAGCTTGTTGTCGAACATCTCCTGGCGCTCTTCCTGGGTAACCCACTGCTCCTTAACCGGGCCCTTGATGTCCCAGAGCTCGGCCTCACGATCCTTGTCGGAGAGCTGTGCCCAACGGGCCATGTCGGTACCGGCAGCATCGGGAACTTCCTTCTCGATGGGCAGGATGGCATAACCGTTGCGCCACTTGAAACCCTTCTCGCTCACGTCGGCGCCCCAGGCAATGCTGTAGCCGTTGTCGATGGCATAATTGGTGATCTCCATGAGTTCATCGATGGGCACGTTCTGATAGCTGGACCACAGCCAGTTGTCAGCCACCTCGAGGATGAAGGGCTGGTAGTAGGGGTGGTGGTTAAACGAGCAGATGGGTACGTAGTCATCCATGTTCAGGCCCAGGCTGGCAGCCCAGGTCTGGGGAGTGTAAGTCTTGCCCTCATAGACGAAGGTCTCGGGCATCTTGCCCATGTAGCTGTCGAGGATGGCCTGCAGACCGTCTTTCCAGGCGGGGGTGAGCTTTTTGAGGCTGCGCTTGTTGATGGTGCCCACATAGCCACTCAGCAGCGAGGTGAGCTCACTGGTATCGAACTTCTTGTCGCCATAGGTCATGCCGGTGTAAACCTCGTTGGGGACCATACCGTACTTGCGCCACACGTAGGGCACATCCTCGGCAGCGCCACCCTCGGCAAAGTTGATCTCGCCATCCATGCGGACGTACTTGATGGCTTTGTCATAATAGCAGTGGTTGACTACAAAACCCTCGCTCAAGTGAACCTCCTTGCCGGTGAGACGCAGGATCTCGTTCTCAAAGAAAGAGTTGGTTGAGTAGCACCAGCACGTGCCCGACTTGTTCTGGTCCTTGACGGGAGTGTGGCGGATTACCTTGGTGTCTGTGAACTTGAAACCCGTGCTGTCGGGAACGACAACCTTGTCGTCGGCCATGACGTTAATGGCTACGGCCGAAGCCAGCAGAGCAAAAAACAATTTCTTCATGATTCTAAAATGATGAGTTTTTTAGTTAATTATTAATTAGGTTAATTATTATTCTTGAGTAATATCTCGCAAATGTAATCATTATTTTTAGAATAGCTGGCAATTTGTCCTCGGTTTTTGGCGATTTCTTGTCAAAAAGAGCCCTCATGCGGTCTGCTGAACCGTCATGAGGGCGCCGTCTTTTCGCGAATCAGATAGATAAGATTTGATTGATGATAACGTAATGGGAGCTAATCCCAATTATTGGTGCAAATATAATATATTTTTCGTAGAGTGGCGAAAAATGTGTACTTTTGTCACATGATTTATCCCTCAAATTTTGAGACTAAGATAGGTTTTGATGCCATCCGCCGTGAAGTGGAGCGTCACTGTGTGAGCGCTCTAGGTGCTTCTAATGTGCCGCGTTTGCAGTTCTCGACCCGTCGCGACGAGGTCATCCGCTGGCTCGAGGAGACCCATGAATTTCTCTCTATCGTGCAGACGGGCAGGGAATTCCCGTTGAGCTACTACTTTGATTTGCGCGTTGTTCTCAAGGAGGTTTCCACTCCCGGCACGTTCCTGTCGGCTGAGCGCTTGTTTGACTTGCAGCGCCTGTTGGTGACGGTAGGACAGGTGGCGCGGTTTTTCGCGGCCAATGGCGATGAGCCTACACGATATCCACGGCTGCGCGAACTCACGAGCGGCCTTCAGGCTTTTCCTGAGCTCAGCACTGCAATCGGGCATGTGCTCGACAAGGCCGGCAACATCAAGGACACCGCTTCGCCCCGACTGCAAGAACTGCGTGTGACCATATCCCGCGTTACGGGCAGCATCAACGGCACGCTGCGCCGCATCATTGCCCAGGGCAAGCAGGACGGCATCCTGGAGAACGACGTGCAGCCCTCGTTGCGCGATGGCCGCCTGGTGTTGCCTGTCAGTGCCATGAACAAGCGAAAACTGCACGGAATCGTCCACGACGAGAGCGCCACCGGCAAGACAGTCTTTATTGAGCCAGATGCCATCGTCGAGGCCAATAACCGTATCCGCGAGACTGAGGCGGAGATTGCCCGTGAGATCATTCGCATCCTCACCGATGTGACCGACCTGATACGTCCCCACCTCGATGAACTTGCTGCTGTGCTCGAAACGCTGGGACGGTTGGACTTTATCCGCGCCAAGGCTCTATTCGCCCAAGATGTCGGTGGACAGTTGTGCCACGTGGACCGCAAGCCTGTCATCGAGTGGTACACGGCTAAGCATCCTGCTCTAATGCTGTCGTTACGTGCTCAAGGCAAGGAAGTCGTGCCACTGAACATCAACCTCAACAAGCAAGACCGCATACTGGTTATCTCAGGACCCAATGCTGGCGGCAAGTCGGTGTGCCTCAAGACTGTGGGTGTGGTGCAGTACATGATGCAGTGTGGCCTGCTGCCTACGCTGATGGACAACTCGCACATGGGCATCTTCAAGGACATCTTTATTGACATTGGCGACCAGCAGAGTATCGAGAACGACTTGAGTACCTATAGCAGCCATCTGCAGAACATGAAGCTCTTTCTCTCAAAGGGTGGGCATGACACGCTCATCCTCATCGATGAGATGGGAAGCGGCACCGAACCGCAGATCGGTGGAGCCATAGCGCAGTCGATTCTGGAGCAGCTTAATGAGCATGAGGTGATGGGGGTGGTAACCACCCACTACCAGAACCTCAAGCACTTTGCCGACGAGACGAGCGGCATCATCAATGGCGCCATGCTCTATGACCGCCAGCGCATGCAACCCCTGTTCCAACTCTCAATGGGCTATCCGGGGAGCTCCTTTGCCATCGAGATTGCCCGCAAGACAGGGCTTCCGCAGCAGGTCATCGACAAAGCCAGTGAGATTGTGGGCAGTGATTATATCAACATGGACAAGTACCTGCTTGATATCGTCCGTGACCGTCGCTATTGGGAAAACAAGCGCCAGGACATCCGTGTCAAGGAGAAAAAGCTCGACCAAATGATATCTGACTATGACGAGCGTCTGGATAGAATCCGTGCCGAGCATCGTCAGATTATTCATGAGGCCCGCAGTGAGGCCGAGGAAATACTGCGCTCCAGCAATGCGCAGATCGAGAAGACGATCAAGGCCATCCGTAACGAGCAGGCCGAGAAAGAGCGTACCAAGGAATTGCGCCGCCAACTCGATGAATTCAAGCAGCGGCTCAATGCCGAGGAACCCGATGCGCCACAACGGCTCAAGGATCTTACCCCAAAGGACAAAGCGCATCGAAAACTTCCCAAAAAGAAGACCGCGCCCAAGCCCGCCGCCAAGGACCGTCCCCTGCAAGCTGGTGATAATGTGGTGCTCAAGGGTACAACCACAGTGGGCTCCCTCATCAGCATCGACGAGAAATATGCCCTGGTGGCTTTCGGAAACATAAAGACCCGCATCGAGGCCGACAAGGTGGAGCGGACCATGCGCAAGGAGAAAGCTCCTAAGGCAGAATCTCTAGGTCGTTCAACGACCGACGAAATCCGAGCCCGTCAGCTAAACTTCAAACCCGATATTGACGTGCGTGGTATGCGTGCCGACGAGGCCCTACAGGCGATCACTTATTTTATCGATGATGCCATCCAATTCAGCGCCCAGCGTGTACGCATCCTACATGGTACTGGCACAGGCGCCCTGAAGGTGGCCATCCGTGAGTACCTGCACACCATCAGCGGCGTGAAATCGTTCAGGGACGAGCACGTCCAGTTTGGTGGCGCAGGCATTACAGTAGTCGACTTAGAATAAACTGAAACTGAACAAAACGATGAACAATATTTTTCTTAAGCCATTCAAGACATCGGGCGGCGCCGTCCCCTTCGACCGCATCACCATTGCTGATTACGAACCCGCGATCCGTCAGGGAATCGACGAGCATGATGCCGAAGTGAGCGCGATTGCAGGCAATCAGGCCGAGCCGTCATTCGACAATACCATTGTGGCACTGGAGCGCTCGGGCGCGACACTAAACCGTGTGCTAGGCGTGTTTTATCCCATGTTGTCGGCCAATGCCGATGATGCCCTGATGGAGGTAAGTAACCGCATGACCCCGATACTGAGTTCTCACTTCAACAGCATTACCCTCAATGAGCAGCTGTGGCAGCGTGTGAAGTATGTCCATGACCACTTCGATAGCGCGCATCACGACGTCGAGGACCAAAAACTCATGCAGGAAACCTATGATGGCTTTGTGCGTAGTGGCGCCAATCTGCAGGGTGCCGATCGCGACCGCTATCGTGAACTCTCCAAACGCCTGTCTGAACTAACCTTGAAGTTTGACCAGAATGCGCTCAAGGAGACTCCGCGTTATGAGCTGTGGCTTACCGCCGATGATCTGCAAGGCTTACCCGAAGGCGTTGTGGATGCGGCTCGTCATGCCGCTAAGGAGAAGGGGCGAGACGAAGCGTGGCTGGTAACCCTAGATGCGCCCAGTTATGTTCCATTCATGAAGTATAGCGACCGTCGGGATCTGCGTGAGAAATTATACTTGATGTATAACCGGCAGTGCACCAGTGGTGACTATTGCAATCTGGACATCTTGCGCGACATTGCCAACACGCGACTGGAAATCGCTCGGCTCATGGGTTGTGAGACTTATGCCGACTATAAGCTGCAACACACGATGGCACAGACGCCACAGGCAGTCATTGCGATGCTCGACCAGTTGCGTGATGCCTACCTCCCCGTGGAGCGCGACGAGATGGAGCGCCTGACGGAATTTGCGAGTCAGCTCGAGGGCAAGCCCATTGAGATCATGCCCTGGGATTACAGTTACTACAGTAACAAGGAGAAGGACTCGATGTTTGATATCAACGACGAGTTGCTCCGTCCCTATTTTGAGTTAGGACAGGTGACACAAGGTGTCTTCGGCTTTGCCACGCGCATGTATGGCTTGCACTTCACGCCCAATCACGACGCGCAGGTCTTCCATCCCGAGGTCGAGGTCTATGACGTGACTGCTGCCGACGGCAAGATGGTGGGCATGCTCTATGTCGACTTCTTCCCGCGGGCAACCAAGCAGAGTGGGGCATGGATGACCAGTTTCCGTGAGCAGTACATCGACGGCAACGGTAACGATGTGCGGCCCCATGTCACGTTGACCATGAACTTTACCCGCCCCACCGATACCAAGCCCTCTTTGCTGACTATTCGCGAGGTGGAAACTTTTATGCATGAGTTCGGACACGCGTTGCACCAGATGCTCTCCACTTGCAAGTACCAGTCCCTGTCGGGAACCAATGTTTACCGTGACTTTGTCGAAGTTCCATCCCAGTTCAACGAGAACTATGTCTATGAACGAGAATTCCTGGATAGTTTTGCGCGGCATTACCTGACGGGAGAACCTGTTCCACAAGAACTTATCGACCGCCTGCTGGCATCTTCACAATACGGGGCAGCCTATGCGTGTGTACGGCAGTTAGGGTTTGGCTACATCGATATGGCATGGCATAGCATTACCACCCCCTATGATGGCAGCGATTTTGACTTTGAGCGCAACGCCGTCAAGCATGTGCAGGCCTTTGAGCCTGTCGATGGATGTATCATGTCCACCCATTTCACGCACATCTTTTCTGGTGGATATGCTGCTGGCTATTACGGCTACAAGTGGGCTGAGATGATAGAGTGTGATGCCTTCTCCAAGTTCCAGGAAGACGGCATCTTCAATGCCGAGACCGCCCGATCGTGGGTCGAGAATGTGCTGTCACGTGGCGGCACCGAGGACCCGATGGAACTCTACAAGCGATTCCGTGGCCGTGAGCCTCGCATCGATGCCATGATGCGCCGCGATGGCATATCCGTGACGGCTAAGTGAATATCGCGAATGATGATTAACCAAGAGCAAGACAGGATGTATAGGATAAGAAAAGCGACGATGGCCGATGTGCCGGTGATTATGCGGCTCATCGATGAGGCGCGTGGCATCATGCGCTCGTGTGGCAATATGAATCAGTGGATCGACGGCTACCCCGACTTGGCCACCATTGAGAATGACATCAACAATAGGCAATGTTACCTGTGTGTGGAGCAGGGTGGAAATATTGTCGCTTCGTTTGCCTTTATACCCGGGCCGGAGCCAACTTATGCCAAAATATATGAGGGCCGTTGGCTCGATGACAAGCCTTATTATGTGGTACATCGTCTTGCCAGCACAGCGGCGAGTCATGGTGTGTTTGACATTGTGATGGACTACTGCATGGATGTGGCTGGCAATGTGCGCGTGGATACCCACCGCGACAACGCGATTATGCGCCATGTGATTGAGCGCTACGGATTCACATATTGCGGCATCATCTATCTGCTCAATGGCGATGAGCGGCTGGCCTACCAGCTGATGCGAAACTGAACATTGTGCGTTAAGGTATAATTATATAATAATTAGGGCTGGCCCCATTGAGCCAGCCCTAATCTATTAAAAAAGAATGAATTGTCAAAATTACTTCTTCAGCTCGTCGGCTACGGCCTGAGCAGCCTCGGCGCCTTTCTCCTTGGCAGCATCAACAGCGTTGCCGGCAGCATTCTTTGCAGCGTCAACAGTCTCGTTAGCCTTGTCGGTAGCAGCGTCAACAGCGGCACCAGCAGCATCGGTAGCGGCATCAACAGCACCCTCTACCTTCTCGGCAGCTGCCTTAGCAACGAAGTCAGCAAAACCAGCCTTCAGCTCCTCGGGAACGTCAACATAGGCAGTCATCTTGTCAGCCAGGGTAGGAATCTTGGCCAGGATGGCCTCCTTGTTGTT
Organism: uncultured Muribaculaceae bacterium; assembly: GCA_964628205.1. Classification (GTDB taxonomy): domain Bacteria; phylum Bacteroidota; class Bacteroidia; order Bacteroidales; family Muribaculaceae; genus Sodaliphilus. Next base: position 126,763 of record CAZVMM010000002.1, on the reverse strand, counting down.
CTCCCAAACGGTCTTCAGGATGTTGATGATGTTGAAGTAACCAGCCTGGTCACCACCCTTAAGCAGTTCCTCGGCCTTAGCCTTGATGCCATCAAGCAGGGTAACAGCGCTAGCCTCGTCTGTGCAGTTCAGAAGGTCAGCGGCTACACCGTCAACAGTGTACTCAACAGCTGCGGGCTCCTCAACAACCTCCTCAGCGGGCTTGGTCTCGGTCTTGCAACCAACAAATGCGATAGCAGCAACAGCTGCAAACATCAATAAAAACTTTTTCATAATAAAACAACCTTAAAAATTGAAAATAAAAATAATAATAAAACGATAAATTCAACGCCGCAAAAGTAACGGCTATTTTTGAATTAACAAATTTTTTTCTACCTAATTTTCATTTTTTAGCACTTTTATTGGCCTTTTGGACCATTTTGCGGACAAAAATCTATAACTTTGCCGTGCAGATTATTGTCCAGCGGGTCTTGCTACAATTTTCATGCCAAAACAGAATGTTATTATAGCTGATACGCAATTTCTTGTGTATTAATTAAAAAAACAGTTTTAGATATGTTGATCTGGATTATAATGGGAGGCGTTTTTATCCTGAGCATGGTTGTTCAGAACTCCCTTAAGTCAAAATTTGCCAAGTACAGTAAAGTGCCTCTGGGTGTTCCCATGGCTGGACGTGACATCGCTATGGCGATGTTGCAGCAGAATGGTTGTGGTGACGTTCAGGTGACCAGCGTCAGCGGACAATTGACGGACCACTTCAACCCGGCAAACAGGACAGTTAACCTGAGTGAGCCGGTCTATGGCACCAATAGCATTGCCGCCGCAGCGGTTGCCGCTCATGAGTGCGGGCACGCTGTGCAGCACAAGGTGGGCTACAGCATGCTGCAATTGCGCACCAAGATGGTACCCATCGTCTCATTTGCTTCCAGCACCATCCAGTGGCTGTTGCTTGCTGGCATCATGGTGGCTCAGTGGACACCGCTGCCCCTGTATATCGCCATTGCCCTGTTTGCCACAACAGTGGCATTCAGCTTCGTTACCTTGCCTGTCGAGGTCGATGCCAGCCGTCGTGCCATCGCTTGGCTGGAGGGGTCGGGCATTGTTAGCGGACAGCAGCTGGATTATGCCAAGGACGCTCTGAAGGCCGCTGCTTACACCTATGTTGTGGCCGCCATCGGTTCGCTGGCTACATTATTATATTATGTTGCCATGATTTTTGGAGGCAATCGCAGGTAATCAATTTAAAACACATATATAATATAAAAAACAGAATTAGATTATAAAAATGGCACAAAAACCCTCTATCCCCAAGGGGACGCGCGACTTCTCGCCCATCGAGATGGCGCGCCGTAACTATATATTTAACACAATCAAGGACGTGTTTCTGCTTTACGGATTCCAGCAGATTGAGACCCCTGCCATCGAGAACCTGTCGACACTGATGGGAAAATATGGCGAGGAGGGCGACAAACTATTGTTCAAGATCCTGAATAGTGGTGACTACCTGAAGGATGCACCCGATGACTTGCTCGAGGCACATGACTCGCTGCACTTAACGACGAAGATCAGCGAGAAGGGCCTGCGCTACGACTTGACGGTGCCCTTTGCCCGCTATGTGGTGCAGCACCGCAACGACCTGCAGATGCCCTTCAAGCGCTATCAGGTGCAGCCCGTGTGGCGTGCCGACCGACCTCAGAAGGGGCGCTATCGTGAGTTCTATCAGTGCGATGCCGACATTGTGGGCAGTGATTCCCTGTTCAACGAAGTGGAACTGGTGACCATGATTGACGAGGTATTCAACCGATTCAACGTCAATGTTGCCATCAAGCTCAACAACCGCAAGATTCTGAGCGGCATAGCCGAAATTATCGGCGCTGCCGACAAGATCGTGGATATCACCGTTGCCATCGACAAGCTGGACAAAATCGGAATCGATAATGTTAACGAAGAGTTGAAGGAGAAAGGCCTGGACGACAAGGCAATCGCCACCTTGCAGCCCTTGTTGGCGCTGGAAGGCACCAACAAGGAGCGCCTGGAATCGTTGTCGGCCATGCTATCGGGTAGCGAAGTGGGTATGAAGGGCATCGAGGAGATGCGCTATGTCCTCAACCATGTGGCCCGCCTGGGCACCCGTGCCCGCGTTGAACTTGATGTGTCGTTGGCGCGTGGCCTGAATTACTATACTGGCACTATCCTGGAAGTCAAGGCGCTGGATGTGGCCATCGGCAGCATAACGGGAGGCGGAAGATATGACAACCTGACGGGCGTGTTCGGTATGCCGGGATTGTCGGGAGTGGGCATCAGCTTCGGTGCCGACCGTATCTATGACGTGCTCAATGCCCTGGATCTCTATCCCACCGACACCATGGCTACCGCCCGAGTGATGTTTGTCAACTTTGGTGAGCAAGAGGCTACTGCCGCCTTAGGACACATCATGTCGTTGCGGCGAGCTGGCATCAGCGCTGAGTTGTATCCAGACAACGCCAAGATGAAGAAGCAGATGAACTATGCCAATGACCGCCGTATCCCCTATGTCGCCATCGTTGGAGCCGACGAGATTGCCAATGGCACGATTGCGCTCAAGGACATGGCCACTGGCGAGCAGCAGACCCTCACGATCGGTCAAGTGGTGGAGCAACTGGGCAAATGAGAACCTGAACACGAGATGGCACGATGAAGAACAGTATGTATCAGCAATTGATGCAGTTGCCACTCTTTCAGGGAGTGAGCGCTGATAACATCACACAACAGGTCGAGAAGCTTCCGTTTCACTTCCTCAAGTACCGTAATGGGGAACAGATTCTGGAAGCGGGCGATAATTGCACCCATATCAAATTCATCGTATCGGGTAAGGTAAGGATAGAATTGCCATGCAAGCACCTGAGGGTATCGATCAGCCAGACCCTGGAAACCCCTAACGTCCTGGCTCCGGAGTATCTATTCGGGCGAGAGACGGTTTACCCTTACAGCGCTGTGGCCGACGGCCCTTGTGGCATCTTGCAGTTGCGCAAGAGCGATTACATCAAGATGGTCAATAGTGACAAGGTGTTCCTGTTCAACATATTGAACTATCTGTCATCGGGCAGCCAGCGGGGCTTCGCTGCTTTTTTGGCGACCCGAGACGGATCGGTTGCTGAACGCTTGGCCATGCTGATCAGCACCCTCGCTGTACCTGGGGCGAGTGACATCGTTATGCACTATAAGCAGAAGGACCTGTGCACGCTGCTGAGCACGCAACGCACCACGCTGGTGACTTCTCTCGACAAGTTGAGTGAACAGGATGTCGTCAGTTACGATAGTAATGAGCTACGAGTCCTCGATTTCAATCAGTTAATGGATTTAATCAAGAATTAATTTTTAGGTTTTTACTATGCGGTACACTTATTACACTCAGGGCACTTGCTCATCCCAGATTGACTTTGAAATCGATGATAACGGCATCGTGCGCGACGTGCAGTTTATGGGAGGTTGCCATGGCAATCTGCAGGGAATATCCACCCTCGTGCGTGGCATGAAAGCCAGTGATGTGATAGACAAGTTGCAAGGCATCCGTTGTGGATACAAGAACACATCATGCCCCGACCAGCTGGCTAACGCCATGCGTGAGGCAATAAACAGTAAACAGTAGAAATCAATAAGACAAAAACAATCGTCAATCAATTCAATATTATGAAGAAATTATTTTTGGTAATGGCTGCTATCGTGGCTCTGTCACTGGTAAGCTGCAATAAGAATGATTACAAGGCAAAAGGCGAACAGATGGCCAAGCAACTCGATGAGCTGTGCCAACAACAGGACACGGCCGCCGTGCTGGAACTGGAAAAAGGCATTCGGGACATGGAGAAGGAGATTGCCGCCACTGGCGACTCGACTGCCATCGCCGACTTCCGTGCAGCCCTTAAGGACGCTCGCCAGCGCAATGCTGGGTATATCACTAAACTCAAGGTGCAGTCTGGCGCCGATAAGGAAGAGACCGTCAAGGAGGTCGTTAACGATGCGCTCGAGGGCAATGTTGACATCCAGGCAGTCTCGTCAAGTATCGACTCGTTGCTCCAGGTGCAGAGTGAGCAGAAAAAACAGAAGTAATCAGAGCAAAAGTATCACGACTGGTTATTGATCTTTGGGTATGCTGAATCGCTTGCTTCGATTGGGCCGCGTAGGGTGTATTGTGATGGCGCTTAGTTATGTAAGTGTCATCTCGAACTCTTGTGGCACCGGCATCGAGGTTACTGAGCATGTGACCGATAAGGACGTGAAGCGCGCTATTGAGCAGGTGGACAGCAGGCAGACGACGGTGACCCTCGAAGCCTATCAGGACTCACTCGCAGCATGGAAGCGGGGAAAACGCTTCTGGGTCGCAGATGACCAGGTGCGCCAGTTGCTGCAATACACGGGTTTCGACCTGGACTCGCTGCATCTGGCTGGTCATGTCCTGGAGTTTGATGACTGGGTCACAAGTGGCGCGTTCGATGACGACCTGCGCAAGGTGGACATCCGTTTTGTTGACCGTCTCACTGGCCAACGGCTCGTCTACCGCTATGGTAAGCAGATCGCGGATTCCCATCCGGGATACTCGCTGCCTATGCTCATCGATCTGGATATGGTTGATCATGTCGCCCGCCAGATTCAGGGACGGGACTACTATATCCGCACCTCCATCTGGTATGACCGTGAGAGTGAGCGGATGAAGAACGGAAGGCGCTACATACAGGTGAAAATCGACAGCGTCTTGCCGGGCAACGCGGTGATGCCGCTGAGGGTCTTGTTCACTACCGTTGACACGCACGAGCGGGCCATGGTGTGGATGAGCGACAATGCCTCGACGATGCACGGCAGGGACTTTGATGCGCTGTTTGTCGCCAGTGATCCCCATCAGTCATATCCTGAAATTACCGATAGCAACTGGCAGAAGATTACCTGTGGGCTGGTTGCTGAGGGAATGACCAAGGTGGAGTGCGCACTGGCCTTGGGTAACCCCAAACGCATTAATGAGATGCCCAATCAGGGCGGAATGAGGGAATATTGGTATTATGATGGCGGGGCATACTTGTACTTTGTGGACGGCCTGCTTCGTCAATTCAGGAGGTGAATCATGGAACCTACAACGCTTGAAATAGAGTTTTTAGGGACGGGAACATCGACGGGTGTGCCCATGTTGCGGTGCCTTTGCCCCGTGTGCTTGAGCACCGACGAGCGCGACAAGCGGTTGCGCACATCGGTAATCGTGCGTTATCAGGGAGTGAGATTGCTCATTGACTGCGGGCCGGACTTTCGCACTCAGATGCTACACGCAAGCGACGACAATCTGGATGCGGTTTTGCTCACGCATATCCACTATGACCATGTTGCTGGGCTCGATGACTTGCGGGCCTACTGTTTTGAGCGTCCCTTCCCGCTATATGCCCGTGCCGATGTGATGAACCACCTGCATGCCCGCATCCCTTATTGCTTCTCGTCCGACCCCTATCCGGGAGTTGCCCAATTCGAAGAGCATGTTATCGATGACAAACCGTTTCTGGTCGAGGGCGTCAGGGTCGAATCCATTCCCGTGATGCACTATCGCTTGCCTATCTATGGCTACAGGATTGGCCCTCTGGCCTATATCACTGACGCCAAGACGATTACCGACGACGTGGTGGAGCGCCTGCACGGAGTTCCTCTGCTGGTCATTAATGCCCTGCGCATCCAGCCCCACCTGTCACACATGTGCTTGAATGAAACCCTGGACGTCATTGCCCGCATCAAGCCCGGTCGCGCATACCTTGTCCACATGAGTGATGGTATCGGCCTGCATGCCGAGTCACACAAACTATTGCCGCCTGGTGTGGAACTTGCTTATGATGGTCTGATAGTGAAAGTGTAAATAATGATGAAAAAGGAAATCATCATATCGCTAGTCGAGCCTGATGCCGATGGACAGCAGCAGATCCCCGGCCTGCAGTTCTTCGAAACGAGGGTGCAGGCTGGCTTTCCAAGCCCTGCACAGGGCGAGTATGCCGACACCATCGATCTGAACCGTGCCTTGATCTCTAACCCGGCTGCGACCTTTTGTGCCCGCGTGATCGGCAACTCGATGGTCGAGGCGGGCATCAACGAGGGTGATCTGTTAATCATTGACCGCTCGCTAACTCCTCAAAACGGAAATATCGCTGTCTGCTTTGTCGATGGGGACTTTACCGTCAAGCGGCTGAGTGTCAGGGATGACGGCATCTATCTGACTCCCGCCAACGCCAGTTTCCCGGAATTGAAGGTCGACGAGGAGAGCAATTTTCAGGTGTGGGGCGTGGTGTCGCATATTATTAAGAGGCTTTAGGCTTTAGGTGTATTGAGATTTGCAGGACGACATATTGAGCGTTACGGAACGCTGTTTTTTGCCAGCTGTGTCTCGGTTGCAGCATGGCAATGCTTTATTGTAGCTCTCGACACACACATGGGCGGGGTGGGGCGGATGTTCCACGAGTGGCACATGGTAGCCATCTCTGTCGCCAATGCCATGTTGCTCTTGTGCCCCTACTGGCTGTTTAACCGTCGCTGGCGATGGCTGGTTTGGATCCCCATGTCGCTGTTGACCGTGTGGTGCTTGATCCAGGTGTGCTATTGCCGCGCCTACGACGACCTGATGCCGTGGCGCAGCCTCATGCTGACCGAGAATGTCAATTCCACGCTGGCTTCGAGCACATTGGCCCTGTTACGCTGGCAAGACCTGCTCATCGTGGTTCCCTTTCTGCTGCTGCTCTTGCTTCACTTATCAGGCCGCTGGGTTGGGGGTGGCAAATCCGGAGTCAAGCCATTCTTCTATACCTTGCTTGGCGGCTTGGGTTTTGCACTCCTGGGATATATCAATATCAATCAGAACTACGAGAACCGTTTTCTGCGTAACTTCAGTAACCGCAGCTATTTTGCTCAGAATGGCTTGATTCCTTACGGCCTCATCACCCTGCATGATGCTTTCAAGAGTCATGCGCTGACCGATGATGAGCGGGCCGAAGTCCAGCGGTTCCTTAAAGAGGAGTGTCCGCATTATTCTGATAACCGCTATTGTAGTATCCCAGACAGAAATCTGATATTTATCATCGTAGAATCCCTGCACACGTGGCCCATCGGCATGACGGTCGATGGTCGTGAGGTAACCCCTGTGCTCAACCGCTTGGTTGCCAGTGATGGTGTCCTTTACGCTCCTCACGTGCAATTTCAGACCAGTCACGGTCATTCCAGTGACGCCCACTTTATTTACAACACCGGATTGTTGCCCTTGCTCGATGGGGTTGTTGCGGTCAATTGGGGCGATGCCAACTATCCGACCCTTGCGGCAGCACTCGACGGTTACGATTGCCGTGAGATAATCTGTACACCAGGCGTGAACTGGAACCAGAATGTCACGGCGCGTACCTATGGCTTCGACACCCTGTACACCCGTGAGGATTTGATGGCTGATGGCGCTTTCTCCCGTCACCACAACATGGACGATGCCGCCTTGACCGACTTTGCTGCCAGGTTGTTGCCTCAGATGCGACAGCCCTTCTTTCTGGAGATGGTGACCATGACCATGCACACTCCCTATCCCGAGGACAAAGTGCGCCGCTCATGGATTACTGCCAGCGACACCCTGAATGCCGAGGCCCGGGGGTATCTCAATTGCGTCAATGTGACCGACAGCTGTATCGGTGCCCTGATGGACGACTTGCACAGGTTGGGGCTAGAGCGCAATACAGTGGTAGCCATTGTGAGTGACCACACCCAGGTGTATCTCAACCGCATCCAGGGACGCCATGACAGCATAGCCACACCCAATGACTATGGCATCCCGCTGATTGTTACAGGAGTGGATACCACGATGCATTACAGCCCGGTCATCGGTCAGATTGACGTGTTCCCCACGCTGCTCGATGTCATGGGTGCCAATCAAGGCCAATGGAAAGGATTGGGGCATAGCATCCTGCGTTATCCGGTTACCAGTGCGGTGTTTCCCCGTAACATGTCGGTGATCGGGGACAGTTGCGCATTCACGCCACATCAACGTCGTGCGTGGGACATCAGCCAGTGGATGATTTACGGTGGCCTGTGGAAATGATTTGCAGGTGTGGAGAATAATTGCTAAATTTGTGCCCTTGTAAACGTTAATACTGAACACTGAATGAAAGATATGAAATCACGGCTATTCTCGAGCGAAAGCCGCCTGAGCGACCTGATAACGGCTCACCCGTCGCTATTGTCATTATTGCCGCGGTTGGGGGTGTCGCTTGGATTCGGCGACCGTTCTATCGCTGACGTGTGTGATGACAGTGGCGTGGATACGGGCTTCTTCCTGCTTATCTGCAACGTGTACACGTTTAACAACTATGTCCCTTCGACGGCTACCATTCTAGGGACCGATATGACAGGCCTGGTCCCCTATCTGGAGTATTCCCATAAGTATTACGTGAATAAGCGACTGCCTCACATCGAGCGGCACCTCGATGCTATCGCCGAGAAACTGAGTGGCCGCATCGGGAAGGTGTTTCTCAGTTTCTACAAGGAATACAAACAGGAGGTCGAAGCCCACTTTCAGCATGAGGAATGTGAGGTCTTCCCTCATATCCGCGCCATGATGGCTGGCAATCGTGACACGTCATATAGCATCGGTGCCTTCTTGCAGAACCATAGTGACATAGAAGGCAAACTCGATGACCTGTTGAATATCATCTTCAAGTACCTGCCGCCTCAAGTCGACGATGATAACGTGCTTGATGTGGTATATGATATCTTGAGGCTCAGTGAGGATCTCAAGAAGCATACATTCATCGAGGAGAAAATCATGGTTCCGCTAGTACATCATCTTGAGAATGCCATTCTGTCATGAAGCAGAAACTTCTGATAATAGAACCCAGTGAGGTCATCATCGATGGACTCAAAGTGGCACTCGAGAGCCAGTCGCGCTTCAAGCTGCTGGAGCCCGAGACCGACACGGACAACCTGGAGCAGCGCCTAGTGGCTGGCATGCCCGATGTCGTGCTTGTCAATGCCACATTGATTTCGGCTAATGAGGTCTCCAGGTTACGCCGGGAGTATCAAGTCGCAATCGTGGCACTGGTCTATCAGTATGTTGAGCGTGAGGTGCTCAAGGCCTGCGATGGCGTGGTGGACATCCGTGACGGGCGGGCCGTGATTGTCGACACGCTGAGCCAGGCGATTCCTGCCGCTGAGCAGAACAGCACCGCCAGCTATGAACTGACCAAGCGCGAGACGGCAGTGCTTATCGAGTTGGCAAAGGGCAAGACCAACAAGGAAATCGCTGATGCCCTGAATGTGAGTGTCCACACGGTAATCAGTCACCGTAAGAACATAACCCACAAGACAGGCATCAAGAGTGTGGCGGGTCTCACCGTGTATGCCATGCTCAATAACCTTATCGACGAGAGCGCGTTGCTATAGCGGTTAAACAGTAAAATTATCATTAATTATCACTCACCTTTTCATTGGGCGAATCATCAAGTTGCAAAACAAAATATTATGTTACTGACTAAAATGCTCGACAAGTTTGGAGACTACTGCATGTTCATGTGGAGGGTTACGGCCATCCCTGACAAGTGGCGGGTATTCTTCAAGCGCTATACCGACGAGATTGCTAAGCTGGGCATCGACTCGATTCCTCTGATTATCATCGTGTCGTTGTTCATCGGCTCATTGTGTACAATCTTGATCAAGCTCAACATCTCTAACCCGTTGTTGCCGCGTTACACCGTGGGACTGACCACGCGCGAGATCATTCTGCTGGAGTTCTCGTCCACCATCTTGTGCCTGATTCTGTCAGGAAAGATCGGCTCGAATATTGCCAGCGAGATTGGCACCATGCGTGCGACCGAACAGATCGACGCTCTGGACATCATGGGCATCAACAGCGCCAATTTCTTGGCTATGCCCAAGATTCTGGCCCTGATCACCATCCTGCCGTTCCTGGTCGTCATTTGCATGGCCACTAGTCTGTTTGGCGGTTGGCTCATCTGTATCATCACAGGAATTGTCGATCCTGATACCTACATCTTTGGCATCCAGTCGTTATTTATCCCATGGTATGTGTGGTTTGCCCTCATCAAGTCGCTCGTGTTTGCATTCTTGATGTCTACGATTGCTTGCTATTATGGCTACTCGGTCAAGGGTGGCTCGGTCGAGGTGGGAAAGGCCAGCACCGACACCGTGGTGATCAGCAACATCATGATTCTGGTGGCCGATGTCATATTAACCCTGTTATTACTGTAAACCACTATGATCGAAGTTAAGCATCTTTCCAAGACCTTCAAGGAGGCGGCAGGAACGCGCCAGGTGTTGTTTGACATCAGTGCCAAGCTCTATGACGGCAAGACCAACCTCATTATTGGACAGTCGGGTTCGGGTAAGACGGTTCTCATCAAGAATATTGTCGGCCTGTTTGACCCCGACGAGGGCGAGATTCTGTACGATGGACGAGACATCACCCGGATGGACCGCAAGCAGCGCAAGGAGTTACGCAAGGAGATCGGTATGCTCTTTCAGGGCTCGGCCCTGTTCGATAGCGAGACCGTGCTGGGCAACGTGATGTTCCCGCTGGTCATGTTCAGTAAGATGTCGTATAGCGAGATGCGCGACCGCGCCCAGTTCTGTATCGACCGCGTTAACCTCACGGGCAGTGAGGAGAAGTATCCCAGTGAACTCTCCGGTGGTATGCAGAAACGTTGTGCCATCGCGCGAGCTATCGCTCTGAACCCCAAGTACCTGTTCTGTGACGAACCTAACTCGGGTCTTGACCCCAAGACATCAATCGTCATCGATGAGCTCTTGAGTGACATCACCCATGAGTTTGGCATCACCACCATCATCAACACCCACGACATGAATTCGGTGATGGGCATCGGCGAGAACATCGTGTTTATCAACAAGGGACACCTGGGATGGAACGGCACTAAGGATGAGATCTATGACGTCGATAACGACGACCTGAACAATTTCGTCTATGCCACCGACCTGTTCCGCGATGTGCGCAAGTATCGCCGCGAGCACGGGTACAAGTCGGGTAAATAGGTTTTAGGCTTTAGGCTTTAATACTATAATTTAGAGATACATGAACACTAGCGATAAGAATTGTAAAGAAGAAATTCTGGAATTGTTGCGCTCAACCCAGCGCGAAGGCATCGAGGACGTGATTGGCGACCTCGAGGCATGGGGATTTTTCACCGCTCCGGCATCGGCGGGCCATCACCTCAATGTCGAGGGTGGACTGGCGCGTCACTCGCTCAATACCTGCAAGGCCGCACTGGCCGTGTGGGAAGCCATGAAGGCCATCGAACCCAGCCTCGAGCACGAGGTGAAGCGTGACAGCATCATCATCGCCAGCCTGTTGCACGATGTGTGCAAGTGCGACATCTACAAGCGCACAGTCAAGAAACGCAAAAATGCGCTCGGCATCTGGGAAGATGCTGAGGGTTACAAGATCACTTACAAGGGTTTCCCAATGGGCCATGGCGAGAAATCGCTCACGCTGCTGCTGTGCAGCGGCCTGCCCCTCAACGACGACGAGATGCTGGCGATCCGCTGGCACATGGGCGCCTGGGGTGTGAACCAGAACAGCTATGAGGACGTGCGCAACTACGACGCAGCCCGCAAACTCTATCCTCTGGTTACCATCATCCAGACGGCCGACGGCCTGGCCGCCAGCATCATGGAACGCACCGGCGAGGAAATCGACGAACTATGACGCCTCGCTGCATCAACATCCTGCTGTGTGACACCTTTCCTGGACGGTTGCCAGATTTTATCTCCAACTACGAGTCACTGTTCATCGACCTGTTTGCCTCGATCGGCGTGCAGGCCGACTACCGCATTTTCCAGACGTGGCAGGGGGAGTTGCCGGCCACGATCAATACTGACGAAATCTACCTGGTGCCTGGTAGCCTCGACTCGGCCTACGACGACAAGCCGTGGATTGTGTCGCTGGTGCATTGGATACAGCAGGCCTACGGCAGCGGTGCCAAGCTGATGGGCGTGTGCTTCGGCCATCAGGTGATTGCCCGAGCGCTGGGCGGTGAAGTCAAGAAGTATGATGGTGGCTTCGGTGCGGGAATTCGTGCATCGAGTGTAATAGACGAACAGATGAAGACCTATTTCCCTGAAAGTCAGATGCGCCTACTCTACAGTCACCATGACCAGGTGACCGTCTTGCCCCAGGGGGCAATCCGGTGTGCCACCAGCGACTTTTGCCTCAACGAGTCCTACAGGATAGGCCATCAGGTGGTCACCTTCCAGGGGCATCCCGAGTTCACGGTTGCATACAGCCGCCACCTGCTCACCAATTGCAGCGACGACCTGGACGTGGATGTTAGGCTCAAGGCCCTGCGCAGCCTGGACGAGTTGACGCCAATGGGACCGTCGGCAGCCCGTTTTGCCCTGGACCTGTTGAATGAATATCGATAAGTTTTTTGATAATATTATTGAGAAAAAACTTGCATTTTAAATTTTTTTTCAATATTTTTGCCGTACAGATTCAGTTTCAGCTGAAAGTTGTACTTTTCCTCATGGATGGATTAGACAAAAAGCAATTTATATTATTAACTTTTAATTGATTGACTATGAATAAGAACTACCTCCATTTGTTGACCGCCCTGGTGGTGTGGTTAACGTGCGCGCTCGGTGCCAGCGCCGCCGACACTTATGACTTTACTAGCCATAATCTGCAGTATGTCATCACTGGCACCAACACGGCCAAGGTCGTTGGTCACGTGCTGGCATCACCTTCTGGCTCTTATACTATTAATGGTACTGTTACCAATTCTGCGACGGGTACCGAATACCGTGTCACTGAGATTGGAAAGGGAGCCTTCCAGAATTGTGCCCAGATCACCAGTATTACCATCAATGAGAATGTCGTGACAATCGGCGAGAATGCATTCGCGGGCTGCAGCGGCATGGCCAGAGTGACCATTCCCAACACGGTGACCACCATCGGTGGTTATTCTTTCGGGAGTTGTACCTCTCTGACCGAAGTGGTTATCCCCAATTCGGTGACCTATGTGGGCGGATTGGCATTCTATGGTTGCTCGGCGCTCACCACTGTTGACTTGGGCGAGAACTGCCGTTTCAATACTGGCAACTGGTCTTTGAACATCTTCAAGGGCTGTACCAGTCTGACGGACATTACCTGCCGCAGCCTCGAGGCTTGGAAGTTCGAGGAGCCGATGTTTGAAGAGAGTACCTACACCACTGCCACGCTGCATGTTCCCTCGAGTGCTCTTAATGCCTATCAGAATACCAATTACTGGAACAAGTTCACGCATGTAGAGGGATTCGCCGATGAATCGGGTGAAGCGTTGAATAGTGCCCTCAACATCGAGGGTGGTACCATCAACTTCGGTTCAAGTGGCGACTATCCCTGGACGGTGGTGACCGAGGGCGGCCGCACCTATGCCCAATCGAGCAATGCCGGCGTGGCCAGCAGCGCATCGGTATTGACTGCCACGGTGACATTGAGCAGTCCCACGACGCTCTTCTTTGATTTCAAGGCTTGGGGCGAGGGCTCGAGCTCTGCGTGGGACAAGTGTGAGTTCCTCGTCGATGGCGTGACCCAGTTTGCTTACGGCCAGCGTCAGAACGATTGGGAGACCTATTCCGTGCTTTTGACGGCAGGCACCCACACGCTCACGTGGCAATATACCAAGGACAGCAGCGTCAACCCCACGGGTGACTACTTTGCCGTGGACAATGTCTGTTTCGGTGCCGACCTCAGTGCGGCGGTCAGCGACGGCGCCTTCACTGTCACCTCCATCGGCGCCTATCCCTGGACCGAGGTGACCGAGGGCGGCCGCACCTATGCCATGTCGGGCAATGCCGGCGTAGCCAGCAGCACGTCTGAGATGACCACGACCGTTAAGGTTACCCTTTTGTCCAGACTCTCCTTTGATTTCAAGGCCTGGGGCGAGGGCTCAAGCACAGCGTGGGACAAATGTGAGTTCCTCGTCGATGGCGTGAGCCAGTTTGCTTACGGCGCGCGTCAGAACGACTGGGAGAATTTTTCGACAGAACTCGCATCTGGCACCCACACACTCACGTGGCGATATACCAAGGACAGCAGTGTCAACCCGGATGGTGACTACTTCGCCGTGGACAATCTCACCATTCGCGGTTTGGAGAAGCGAGGTGATGTGGATGCCGACGGTGACGTGAGCATCAACGACGTGACAGCCCTGATCGACTACCTGCTGAGCGGAAATGCCTCGGGCATTATTCTCGCCAATGCCGACTGTGACCTGGATGGCGACGTGAGCATCAGCGACGTGACCACCCTGATCGACTACCTGTTGGCAGGCCACTGGCCTGGAGAACAGGAATTTACAGTGGGTGGCGTGACCTTCAAGATGATTGACGTTGAGGGTGGCACCTTCACAATGGGATTTACTGGAGAGACTCCTGGTAGCGAAGAGGAGAGCGCCTTGCCCGCCCATCAAGTGACGCTGTCGTCATACTGCATCGGTGAGACCGAGGTGACCCAGGCATTGTGGGTGGCTGTGATGGGCAGCAACCCGAGTAACTACACCGGTGATACAAGCAGGCCCGTGGAGAGCGTCTCCTGGAACGACTGTCAACAGTTCATCACCCAACTGAACCAGATGACGGGCATGACTTTCCGCCTGCCCACCGAGGCCGAATGGGAGTTCGCCGCCCGTGGTGGCAATATGAGCCATGGATACATGTATGCCGGCAGCAATACGCTTGACGATGTGTCATGGAATAGTAATAACAATTCAACTAATACCACTCAACCCGTGGGGCAGAAGGCGCCCAACGAGTTGGGCTTGTATGACATGAGCGGTAATGTCTGGGAATGGTGCAACGATTATTATGATACTTACAGCAGTGCTGCCCAAACCAATCCCACGGGTCCCACATCAGGCTCAGAACGAGTCGCCCGTGGTGGAGCATTCTTCAATTCTAGTGCCTACCATCGTGTTTGGTTCCGTAACCATACTAATGCTGCCCAAACTGCCGATGGCTTAGGCTTCCGCCTAGCCCTCTAAGTCCTTTCCCTTGAAGGATCATCGGTTCTCGGTGGTTTGGCACAAGCGAGGCGACAGTCCGCCGCTGCCAAGCCACAGAGAACCGTTTTACAGGAAATCCTGGTCCAATTGCATTTGTAAATCAAGGAACGGAAATCTATCTCTAAAAACTTTTTTGTACCTTTGCAGTCCGAAAATAAATACAATAGCAATATGTCAAGAAATGAGAAGGAACTCGAGGGCGTGACGTTGCTGGGTAACCAGGGCACGACCTATGAGTTTGACTACCGCCCCGATGTGCTCGAGACCTTCGAGAACAAGCACCCCGAGAACGACTATGTGGTGACGCTCGATTGCCCCGAGTTCACCTCGTTGTGTCCCAAAACGGGCCAACCCGACTTCGGGCGCATCATCATCAATTACATCCCGCGCGTGCGCATGGTCGAGAGCAAGTCATTGAAGCTGTACCTGTTCAGCTTCCGCAACCACGGCGACTTCCACGAGGATTGCGTCAACATCATCATGAAGGACCTGGTCAAGTTGATGGATCCCAAGTACCTGGAGGTCATCGGCCTGTTCAACCCGCGCGGCGGCATCAGCATCAAGCCGTTTGCCAACTATGGCGACAGCGAGCACCAGGACATGGTGCGCCAACGCCTCATCAGTAACTTCCATAACGATTGATCACATGAAGGACGCAGTTATCATCACGTCGGGCGGCATGGACTCGACAACAATGCTCTATGAGTACAAGGACGAGATTGCCTTGGCCATCACCTTTGACTACGGCAGCACCCAGAACGGCCGTGAGCGCCGCTGTGCCGTCATGCACTGCCAGCGACTGGGCATCAAGCACCTGATCATCCCCCTGGATTTCATGCACAAGTACTTCAAGAGCGCCCTGCTCGAGAGCGCCGATGCCATCCCCGACGGCAACTACAACGACGAGAACATGAAGGCGACGGTGGTCCCCTTCCGCAACGGCATCATGCTTGCCATCGCCTGCGGCATCGCCGAGAGCAACGGCCTCAAGCGCGTCATGATCGCCAACCATGCCGGCGACCACTCGATTTATCCCGACTGCCGCTCGCCCTTTATCGAGGCCATGAGTACCGCCATGATGACGGGCACATACGAGGGCATCAAGGTCTTTGCCCCTTATACCGACCTGAGCAAGGCCGACATCGCCCGACATGGTGCTGCCATGGGTCTGGACTACAGCGAGACCTACTCCTGCTACAAGGGCGGTGAGAAGCACTGTGGCACCTGCGGCACCTGCACCGAGCGCCGTCAGGCCCTACGCGACGCCGGCATCGACGACCCCACTGAGTACCTTTTTTAGTTAACAGTTAACAGTTGACGACTCACTGTTCACTATTCACTATTCACTTTTCCTTGTTAACTTTTCACTGTTAACTCAAAAAGTGTTACCTTTGCAGCCGCATTAAAGAAAAAATTCCATAATTAATAATAAAAAGAAGTTTCTAAGAAATGAAAGCATTCGTATTCCCCGGTCAGGGAGCTCAGTTTGTCGGTATGGGTAAGGACCTGTATGACAACAACCCTCAGGCCAAAGAATTGTTTGAGAAAGCTAACGAAGTTCTGGGTTTCCGCATCACCGACCTGATGTTTGAAGGCACCGAAGATGACCTGAAGCAGACCAAGGTTACCCAGCCCGCTGTATTCCTGCACTCTGTGATTCTCGCGCTCACCATGGGCGAGGAGTTCAATCCCGACATGGTAGCCGGTCACTCGCTGGGCGAGTTCTCGGCACTGGTAGCTGCCGGAGCACTGCCCTTTGAGCAGGGCTTGAAGCTGGTCGAGGCACGTGCCCTGGCTATGCAGAAGGCTTGTGAGGCCGCACCCTCGACGATGGCAGCCATCATCGGCTTGCCCGACGAGAAAGTGGAGGAAATCTGCGCCACCATCGACGGCGTGTGCGTTCCCGCCAACTATAATTGCCCCGGTCAGGTGGTCATCTCAGGCGAGATTGCCGCTATCGAGGCCGCATGTGAGAAATTCAAGGAGGCCGGCGCACGCCGCGCGTTGCCCCTCAAGGTGGGTGGTGCCTTCCACTCGCCCCTGATGGAGCCCGCCCGTGCCGAACTGGCCGAGGCTATCCAGGCAGCAGACTTCTCTGCTCCCCGTTGCCCCATCTATCAGGACGTGGACGCCAAGCCACACACCGACCCCGAGGAGATCAAGGCCAACTTGCTGCAGCAGCTCACCGCTCCCGTGCGCTGGAGCCACATCGTGGCCAACATGGTTGCCGATGGCATGACCGAGGCCGAGGAACTGGGTCCTGGCAAGGTCCTGCAGGGCCTTATTGGCAAGACCAGCCGCGAGGTTGCGGTTTCTGGCCGCCAGTAAGCCGCCGCTTGCGCTCATAAAGAAAACAAGAAATACAAGATGTACAACATGCCGTGAATCGGCGGTTTGTACTTCTTGTATTTCTTGTTTCTATGATTTTGATTATTTAATGTCCAGTATGCGGTGGGTCTGCAAGGACAGCCGCCACTCTGGATTATCGAGCACGGCCTGAACGGTTAGTTTCATGTTGCGTTTGCAGGCGTTCTCATCATCTACCCAGCAGGATTGCAGGTAGCGCTTGTCGGCCTTGATGTTGGAATACTGTGACAAGTCCTGACCCACGTACACCACCTTGAGCTCGTTGCAGTGGTCAAGCACGACAGGAACGTCTCCGCTGTCGCCGATTCCCTGCTTGGGCGACAGCGTCACCCAGTCGATGCCATGAGGCAGGGGACGGGTGCCGTTGGTCTCGATGGCGATGCGCTTACCCGTCATGTCCTTGAGGTCGGCAACGAAAGCATCGTCGATCCATAACGAGGGCTCGCCCCCCGTGAGGATAATCCAGGGTGCCTTGGGATATCGCATGACAGCAGCGACGATATCGTTGAGAGACATCATGGTGCCGCTCTCGTGGCGCGTGTCACAGAAGGAGCAATGCAAGTTACAACCGCTCAGCCTGATAAACACGCAGGCAGTTCCCGTGTTATAGCCCTCGCCCTGCAGAGAGTGGAAGATTTCATTTACTTTCCACATGGATACAGCGAATAAGTTAGGAGTTAGGAGTTAGAAGTTTGCCCCCTAAAGCCTAAAGCCTAGAGCCTAGATTCCTCCTCGTCCTTAATGTAGATGGCCAGATTGTTGGCACTCTCTCGCACGTCAGCACGGTAGCAATTGGGGACGGTATCCACAATCCAGTGAGCAATATTCTCTGCGGTGGGGTTGAAGTCCAGCACCTCGTTGAGGTTGCGGTGGTCTAACTTGCCGTGCACCATCTGCTTGATGATGGTGAAGTCGGTCACCATGCCGTTGTCGTCCAGTTCACGAGCCTTGCAATACACGTCTATAATCCAGTTGTGGCCATGCAGGTTCTCGCACTTACTGTTATGGTCCAGATAGAGCATGTGGGCCGATGAAATCTCTATTGTCTTCTTTACGTAGTACATATTGTTTATAGTTAGGAGTTAGGAGTTAGCACCTAGAGCCTAGAGCCTAAAGCCTCTTAATCTTCTTCTGTGGTACTGACTCGTTAAATCTCATATAATAGATGCCACTGACAACGCCCTTCTCATGACCCAGAGTAAAAGCAGTCAGGTAATCGCTGCAGAAGATGCCGTCGCGAGCCAATACAAACCCCTTGGTACCCAAGCGATTCTCGATTTTCTTGACAATGGCCTCCTCGGTATTGGTCGGGCAGTGATTCACGTTGATTGACATCACGACGCACTTCACGCGGGAATCGTAGTTGAACTCAGCACTGGTGCTGTCGGCACTCGCGGTGGCAATTTCCCTGTCAAACACATACTGGATGACGTAGGGACCCTGAGGCACGATGAGTGTGTTGTTGCCGGCATAGGGTAGGGCATCGGTGCCCACCATGCTATTCATGTCCATAAGCGTAGTCGAGGCATTGGCACCGCAGCACGAAGTCTCGTCAAACATCATCATCATGGCAGCAGCAGCAAGGTCGGTATCGATAAATCCGCGTGAAGCGAAGGGATTGTCCTCGCTCACGTGGGCGTTGTCGAACTTGATGTTGCCAACAGCCTTGCCCGTGCGGTCGATGATGTGATACGTGTCACCGTCGATAGCTATCAGGCGCTCACCGTTGATGTCGATCAGGTTGTCATGCTCGATAGGCACAAGCACATTATTATTCTTGTCGACCATTCCCGTTTTCTTGCCCTTGACAACGATGAAGTTGCCCGAAGGGGTGCGCGAGAAATCAGCATAACCGGCCTTTTCCACCACCTGCTTGTCGTCGATGGGGTTGGCTACCTCCTTGCCCTCCTTGTTCAGGCACACGATGGTGTCGCCCTTAACCACGGGCAGCACGCCATTGATGAAGTAGGGCTGTACGGGCTGATATTCGTTGCTGCTGGCGCTGAACATCACCTTGCCGCCCTTGTCGATGACGCTGAAGCTAACAACCGAGTCACTGGCCTGGTTGGCATCGACGACCAGAGCGTAGTCATCATAGAGGAACAGGTTTGCACTCTGGTAGTTGGCGGGGACGATTGTGTCACCGCTCACGTTAATGAATCCCCAAGAACCATTGTCGTTCTGGAATGCTGCCATGCCGCGGGCGAACATCGAGCACTGGGCCACGTCCTTAGGCAATTCCTTGACAATCTCGCCCTTGCGGTTGATGACGGTCAGAGCACCACCGATGCGGCTCGCAACGGCCACACCGTCGTCGCTAAACGACGTCACGCTGCCAAAGTGACCTGCTACGGGCTGGGTGGGGGCGCTCACATCGTAATAGTCGTAGCTGCCCTCATCGTTCATCACATAGAACATGCCGTCAACGATGGGCGACGGGGCGTTGGTAAATGCGTCCTTAGCCACTACCTCGCCGCTATTGATGTCCAGGATGCTCCATTTCTCGGAACCTACAAGCTGAATTGGCAGGTATTGTGTCTTGTATTGATAAGTTGCTTTGTCACCAATGCAGGCGACCACCAGCAATGCCACTATTGCTGCAAATGCAATTCTGGATATGAATTTCATTTTCTTTTAATGATTATGTGTTGTTATCTTTTTGAGCGTGCAAACTTAGTCATTTTTCCCGTTTCCACCAAACAATCGGCGGCGATGTGCCTCAAAAAAATCCTCAAACACTTTGCCATATCGCCGAATGTATGCATCCGCCATGACAGAAGATAACAGTCGAGATCATCAGCAGGCGCTTGCCGCAAGCAGATGGCTCGCAATATTCTTATTAGGCTTTAGGCTTTAGGTTTTAGGCGCTAACTACTCACTCCTAACATCTCACTTCTCATTTCTCTCGATGATCAAATTGGCAGAGCTGGCTGACAAATTGTCGGTCAGTTGTCGCTTTTTGTAGGTTGGCACACTCGTTGCAGTTTTGCAAAGCGTGAAATTAACATAAATACAATAACTAATAAAATCATTTAAAAGAATCATGACTATTAAACCGTTAAATGACCGTGTTCTCATCGAACCGGCTAAAGCAGAAGAAGTGGTTGGCGGAATCATCATCCCCGACAGTGCTAAGGAGAAACCCCTGAAGGGTATCGTGCGTGCAGCAGGTAATGGCACAAAGGATGAGGAAATGATAGTAAAGCCCGGTGACACCGTTCTCTATGGCAAGTATGCCGGCAATGAGATTGAGATCGATGGTGAGAAACTGCTCATGATGCGCCAGAACGACATCCTGGCTATCGTCATGGAGTGATTAGGTTTAAGAACAACCAACAAACTAAAATTAAAATTAGCAAAAAAACGATATGGCAAAGTTAATTAAATTTGATATCAAGGCTCGTGAGGAGCTCAAGAAAGGCGTTGACCAGCTGAGCGACGCCGTTAAGGTTACCCTTGGCCCCAAGGGACGCAATGTGATTGTTGACAAGAAGTATGGTGCACCCCATATCACCAAGGACGGTGTGACCGTGGCACGTGAGGTGGAGCTCGAAGACGAGTTCCAGAACATCGGCGCACAGCTTGTCAAGGAGGTGGCCAGCAAGACCAACGATGACGCCGGCGACGGCACCACCACCGCTACCGTTCTGGCCCAGGCCATTATTACTGAGGGCCTCAAGAACGTGGCAGCAGGCGCTAACCCCATGGACGTGAAGCGCGGTATCGACAAGGCCGTTAAGGTCGTGGTCGAGGGCATTAAGGACCAGGCCCAGGAGGTGGGTGACGACTTTGGCAAGATTGAGAACGTGGCTCGCATCAGCGCCAACAACGATGATGCCATCGGCCAGCTCATTGCCGAGGCTATGAAGAAGGTAAAGCAGGACGGTGTGATCACCGTCGAGGAGGCCAAGGGCACCGAGACCCGCGTCGACGTGGTTGAGGGTATGCAATTTGACCGTGGCTACATTTCGCCCTATTTTGTTACCAATGCCGACAAGATGGCTTGTGAGATGGAGCGCCCCTATATTCTCATCTTTGACAAGAAGATTTCGGGCTTGAAGGATATTCTGCCTCTGTTGCAGGGTGCAGTGCAGGCCCATCGCCCCATGCTCATTATCGCTGAGGATGTGGATGGCGAGGCTCTGGCATCGCTGGTTGTCAACCGCCTGCGTGGTTCGCTCGAGGTATGTGCCGTTAAGGCTCCCGGCTTTGGCGACCGTCGCAAGGAGATGCTGCAGGATATCGCTATCCTTACCGGTGGCACCGTCATCAGCGAGGAGACCGGCTTGACCCTTGAGAAGGCCACCCTCGACATGCTGGGCACTGCCGAGAAGGTTACCGTCGACAAGGAGAACACCACCATCGTCAATGGTGCTGGCAATAAGGATATGATTGCTGACCGTATCGCTCAGATTCGCGTCCAGATTGAGAACACCAAGTCAACCTATGACAAGGAGAAACTGCAGGAGCGTCTGGCCAAGTTGTCGGGTGGCGTGGCTGTCCTCTACATCGGAGCTCCCAGTGAGGTCGAGATGAAGGAGAAGAAGGACCGCGTGGACGACGCGTTGAGTGCAACCCGCGCTGCCGTAGCCGAGGGTATCGTTCCCGGTGGTGGCACCGCCTACATCCGTTGCCTGAAGGCCCTCGAGGGCTTGAAGGGTGACAATGACGACGAGACTACGGGCATTCACATCATTCAGCGGGCCATCGAGGAGCCGTTGCGCCAGATTGTGGCTAATGCTGGTCTGGAGGGCGCAGTAGTGGTCAATCGTGTCAAGGAGGGTAACGGTGATTACGGCTACAATGCCCGCACCGAGACGTTCGAGAATCTCTTTGAGACCGGTGTTATCGACCCGGCTAAGGTGGCTCGTATTGCCCTTGAGAATGCTGCCAGCATTGCAGGCATGTTCCTCACCACCGAGTGTGTCATCGCTGAGAAGAAGGAGCCCGAGCCCGCAATGCCTGCTGGCGCTCCCGGCATGGGCGGCGGTATGGGCGGCATGATGTAAAGATTATGAGGTAAATCCCGCTTTTTCGCGTGCGGATTACGTTTTAATGTTTTGCCTCCCCCCGTCATTCCCTTCCCGGGAGTGACGAGGGGAGTTTTTTCTTTCGTTTCGATAAAGCAGATAACAGAGAGTAATGAAAAGTGATTTCCAACACATCATCACAGCAGCGCTTGTGCTGGTCGTCAGTTGCATTAGCGCTACCGCCATCACCGTCGAGCGTGGAGTTTCTCGCGAATTGGCACAGTACCGATCGGACCATATTTCGGACGTGAGATACTCGCTCTCGTTTACCGTGCCGACTGCCAAGGATGAGCCGGTTGCCTTTTTTGAGACCTTGCGGTTCAAGTGGCATGGCGAAGAAGACCTGCAGGTGGATTTCCAGGGCGATGTTTCTCAACTTGACGGCTGCGTGATGGTCAATGGTAAGAATGTCAACACGGAGTTGATCCAGGAGCATATCATCATCCCCAGCCGGTACCTCAAGTTGGGTGAGAACCGGCTGAGCATAGGCGGCTATTGTGGTGATCAGGCATTGAACCGTCATGATGATTACATGTACACGCTGTTTGTGCCCGATCATGCACGTAGTGTTTTTCCCTGCTTTGACCAGCCGGACCTGAAGGCACGTTTTGATGTGGAGTTGGAGTTGCCTGAGGGATGGGTTAGCATTACCAATGACACCCAACATCCCATTCCCACCTACCTGTTCTCGTTTACCGCCGGCCGGTTTCAGGTCGAGACCGCTATGCGTGATGGCCGCACACTGACGGCCCTGTACCGCGAGACGGACCCTGACAAGGTGTCGCAGATGTCAACCGTGTTTGACCAGGTGGCACTCTCGCTGCGCTGGATGGAACAGTACACGAATCTTGAGTATCCATTTGAGAAATATGGCTTCGTGATTTTGCCGGGTTATCAGTTCGGCGGTATGGAGCACCCTGGCTGCATCCAGTTTACTGACCACGAGATCTTTCTTGGGGAGCATCCCACAGCCGATGAGCAGTTGACTCGCCTCAACCTGATCGCTCACGAGACAGCCCACATGTGGTTTGGCGATCTGGTGACGATGCGATGGTTTGATGACGTGTGGACCAAGGAGGTGTTTGCCAACTTCATGGCCGATAAGATTTCCCGCCAGCAGTTCCCCGACATCAATCATGACCTGGCTTTTATCAAGGCACACTATCCCCTGGCTATGAACACAGACCGCACTCAGGGATCGCATCCCATTCAGCAACATCTTGCCAACCTCAACCAGGCGGGATTGCTCTATGGCAACATCATCTACCACAAGGCCCCCATCATGATGAGGAAACTCGAGCAAGAGAAGGGGACTATAAACCTAAGGCAGGGCCTTCGCAGTTATCTGCTGCATTATGCCTATGGCAATGCCTCGTGGGATGACCTGATTGCCGAACTCGACAGGTTTGCGCCCGAGCATAGCGCACGCGCTTTCAGCGACGTGTGGGTCAAGCAGAAGGGGGCGCCTACCGTGACCTGTGAGCAACAGGACGATGGAACCGCGTTGGTCATGCAGCATGACCCCTACGGACGGGGATTATCGTGGAAACAAGGCTTCGAAATCGGTTTTTATTCGGCGGGCAAGCAGGTAAGCTACCAGTATCAGTTCATGAACCACGACCGCCTGACCATCGATGTGCCAGCTGGCACTGTTCCGGTCTTGAATGACGCTGGCGATGGATATGGCCGTTTCGAATTGGGAGACAAGGAGATACGCATGCTTTCCGCATCATTGTCATCGATGCCCGATGAGATGAACCGTTATGCAGCGATACTCAATCTGTATGAGAACTATCACATGGGTCGTGTGAGCGCACCCGACCTGTTCGAGTGTTTTGTCTCCTGTTTGCCCCGTGAGCACAATGAACTGATTGCGTCTACTCTGTGCACCGATATTTTCTCATTACTGCCTAGCCTCGATCGGAACAGTCGCTACAGAGCTGAGCAACAGCTCATGCAATTGATCGATAACCTTGACCTGAAATCAGTGTCCCAGACGTTGCTGCGCCACTTGTCGACCACAGCCGTGGAGCCCGGTGTCGTGAATCGGCTCTGCATGCTGTGGGCCGATGGCACACCGTTGCTTAATGACAGGGATTGCATGTCCATGTCTTATCACTTGGCCATCATGTTGCCGGAGCAATGGCAATCTGTCCTGGAGAAGCAGCGCTCAAGGCTCAAGACCGAAGACCAGCGTCGGGAGTTTGATTTCGTTTCTCGTGCTTGCACTCCCGACACAGTCGAGCAACAACAGTTGTTCGATAGTCTGCTCGATGCCGCTAATCGGCGCGTAGAGCCATGGGTCAGAAAAATGTTGGCCCTACTCAATGACCCTGAACGTGAACCTTGGAGCAACCGATATCTGAAACCCGGACTGGATGAGATCGTGGAAATCCAGCGTACAGGCGATATCTTTTTTCCCGGTTATTGGCTCTCGAGTTTGCTGGGCGGACATCGCAGCGACGAGGCTCGTCACATCGTCAGGACATGGATAGAAAGCCATGGCTCGCTTTCGCCCGCACTAATGAACAAGGTGAAAGAAAACGCGTACTGGCTTCTTGACCGCTAGTCGCTGGCGTATGAGGACTGGCGGAAGATTTTCCAGCCGATGGCAGCAATAAACATGCTCATTAGCGGGCTGAGGATGTTAAAGAAGCAGTAGGGCAGATAGACCAGTGTGGGTACACCGAGCACGGTCGCCTGGGTCATGCCGCAGGTGTTCCATGGAACGAGAACCGACGTGACAGTGACGGCATCCTCGGTAGTTCGGCTCAACAGCCTGGGTTCAAATCCCTCATGGTCATACACCTCGCGGAACATGTCGGCTGTCAGTACGATGCTAATAAACTGGTCGGCGGTGGCAATGTTGAGCAACATACCGGTTGCGACTGTTGATGACACGAGGCTGAATCGAGAACGCACCCACCTGACAATGACTCCCGTGATACTCTGAATCATTCCGCTCGCCACCATTGCCGCGCCGAAACACATGGCACAAATAATCAGCCAGATGGTGTTAAGCATCCCCGCCATGCCGCCCGTCGATACCAGGTCATTAAGCGCTGCGCTGCCTGTGTCGATGGCCGTGGCGCCATAGTATGTGATGGCCAGGCCGCGGGTGAGCGCGGCAGGTTCTGACAATGTAGCATCGGCTGCTATCTCGGCTAGCAGGTGGGGTTGTAATATCAATGCTACAATGCCGGCCATAATGGACGAGGCAAACAGCACGATAACCGATGGCACCTTGCGGGCGA
The DNA here is from genome assembly GCA_964628205.1 of uncultured Muribaculaceae bacterium. Taxonomy (GTDB): domain Bacteria; phylum Bacteroidota; class Bacteroidia; order Bacteroidales; family Muribaculaceae; genus Sodaliphilus. The sequence goes on along the minus strand of CAZVMM010000002.1, from coordinate 101,071 downwards.
TGAGCACTCCCGTGAGTACAGGCACCAGCAACGTCCAGGCAGAGATGTGGAACGTCGATGCCAGACCATGGACAAACTCGTTGACTTGTAACTCCTGACCATTTCCATGACCTAGACCGGCAACGAGGAAAATCAGTAACGTTATCGTTATCGTAGGCACCGTGGTGTACATCATGTAACGGATGTGCTTGAAAATGTCGACCCTCACGGCCGATGATGCCAGGATGGTCGTGTCGCTCAACGGAGACATCTTGTCGCCAAAGTATGCACCCGAAATGATAGCGCCCGCCGTCCATGCCTCAGAGATGCCCAATGCCTGCGAAATGCCCATCAGGGCCACACCGATGGTGGCAATAGTGGTCCACGAGCTGCCCGAGAGCAGGGATACCAGCGCACAGATGGCACAGGCGCTCACCAGAAAAAAGCGAGGCGACAACAACTGCACCCCATAGTAGATGAGTGTGGGCACGATGCCGCTTACCATCCATGATCCAGACAACATGCCAACCGTCAACAGGATGAGCAGTGTGACAAATATGCTGCCCATCGTCTCGGTCAACTGATGCTCAAACTGCCGCCAGGGCACGTGGTAAAATGCCATCGAGATGAGGACGCATACCGCCATACCCATCAATAGGGCAATCTGGCTTCCACCACTTAACGAGTCACTGCCAAACAGTGAAATCACTATGGCCAGCAGGCCGATAAGCACAGCCAGCGGTATGCAGCTGATGAGCGGGTGTGGATACTGTCTGTTGTTAGCCATATTGGGTTATTTTTCTTTCTTGCATATTCAATCTGCAAACTTATAAAAAAAACATGTTGATGGACTGAAAAATTGGGTAAAAATCAAATTTGACACACACAAAAACAGAAAAATCAGCAAATTTTTCGATTATTGCCAGAATAATCACTATATTTGCATCAATATTTGGCAATTATTTGGAATTCTGCATTTTTTTGTATAGAATGATAGTAGCATTATTAACCTAAATTAAAATCAAAACGAAATGAAAAAATTTTACTTGATTTTGGCCGCAATGGCTGCAATGATCTTTAGTGCTCAGGCTGCTGGTTTGAGCAATGGCACCCTGTTTGTTGGTGATTATGAGAACGCTGACGAGTTCTACAATGGCTCTTACTTTGACATGGCGCCCACCAATTTTTATCTTGCTCACACTGGAGCACAGCTGATTTACACCGTCGATGAGCTGGCAGAGTTGCAGGACAAGGACGATGTTATGATTAACAAAATTTCCTTCAAGTTCAATAATCAAGGAGCCTTTGAGGACATCACCCGCACGGTGAAGCTGTATCTCCAGGAAATTGACGAGACTGAATTTGCTGTAGTCGAAGGAGTGAAGCAATTCTTTGGCTTTGCCGATCCCGTGATGGAATTTGAATTGTCATACGAGATGGTTGATTTCTTTGGCGAGGACCGTGAGGTTGAGTTTGATCTGAGCAACATGCCCTTTGCCCTCAATGGAGGCAAGAGCTTGCTGATGACCATTGTGTTTGACGCTCTGGATGACGACAACTGCACTTGGGGGTCTGACTATGCTCCGTTCTACACCTCGGGCATCAGGAACAAGGGCATGCTTTATACCGACAACTGGACCGGTTTTGAGGAGTATGCTCAGGGCGAGGATTTCCCCGATGCAACCGCTATGCTTGGCTGCGGCACAAATGTTGAGTTGCCCGTTACCAAGATTGAGTTTGCCTACAACGAGCACCACACCAGTGTTTCAGAAATCGAGGCTGCAGAAAATCAGGATTCTCCATACTATAACCTGATGGGTCAGAAGATGAACGCCGGCAATCTGCCTGCTGGTATCTATATCCACAATGGCAAGAAGGTGCTCGTGAAGTAATCAGTCACCTTACATCCCTAGTAATTGAGACAGGCCCCAAGATGACGCGCATCTGGGGCCTGCTGTTTAGTATTGCATCAAGCATGCGGATGCTATCTCATCGCTTTGACGGCGGCCTCGAGCTGGCGCAGGGCCTGCAGGATGACGCTGCGGGGACTGCCCATATTGCAGCGCATGTGCTGGCGTCCTGCCTCGCCGAACATTGAGCCCTCGTTCATGGCCAGTCCGGCTTGTTCGCGGCACAGGGTAATGACCTCCTCATGACTTAAGCCCAGTCGAGAAAAGTCGAGCCATAATAGGAAACCCGCCTCGGGTTTGGCAGGGAACACACCAGGAATATGGTCTCGGCAGTAATCGATAACCAGGTCGATATTGCCCTCGATGTAGCGCAGGCACTCGTCGAGCCATTGGGCACCATGGCGATAAGCGGCTTCGGTAGCGATGATCGACACCAGATTGGCATTGCACAGCTCATTGGTCTCAATCCACTTGAAGAATGGTTCACGCAATTTGGGATTCTTGACCACGCACCACGAACTCTTCAGTCCTGCGATATTGAATGTCTTGCTGGGAGCTCCACAGGTGACGGTTATCTCTGCGGCCTCGTCGCTCACTGTGGCCAGCGGTGTGTGGTGGTGACCAAAGAGCATCAGGTCGCCAAAGATTTCGTCCGAGAACAGAATCACACCATGCTTGTGTGCCATGTGAGCCACTTGGCGAAGCACATCGGGTTGCCAAGCGACTCCACCTGGGTTGTGCGGGTTGCACACGACCATCATGGTGGGCTTCTCTTGCACCATGATTCGCTCCAAGTCATTGAGGTCCATGCGGTAGAGGCCGTCGGGAGTCGGTATCAAAGCATTGTTGATGCAGATGCGCCCGTTCCCCTCGATGACGTCCTTGAACGGATAGTATACCGGTTGCTGGATAACGATCTTGTCACCAGGCTTGGTGAAGAAATTCACGGTAAGACCAAAGCCTGTGACTATGCCCGCCACAAAGGTTACTTCTTGCTGGGTAAATTCAAATCCATTGCGCTGGCGCTGCCAGTCGATGATGGACTGCCAATAGCCGTCATACAGGCAGGTGTAGCCATAAATGGGATGATCGGCCAGACGGTGTACCAGGGCCTCTGTGATTTCGGGACATACGGCAAAGTCCATATCGGCGATCCACAGCGGCAGCAGGTCGTCTCGTCCGTAATCTTGCTTGAGAATCTCGATTTTCTTGCATTGGGTACCGTGGCGGTCAATGCACAGGTCAAAGTTATATCTTGCCATTGTTAGTATAAGACCTAAGGTTGATAAATGCTCATTAATCTTAATGTGGCAAAATTAGTATTTTTTTGTGAAATACAAGATGGATTAGTGCTATTTTTTATTTTTAGGGTTGGCATTCAAGTGCCAAGTTTGTGGATTTGGTTTTAAACAGCTATCTTTGCAGAATCTAAAGTCTATCGCAATGAGCAGAAAAATCCATTTCATGAAAATGCACGGGGTAGGGAATGACTATATCTTCGTCGATACTGACCTTTATCCCATTGAAGACCCGCAAACTGCTGCCATCGCATGGAGCCGTTACCACTTTGGCATCGGCAGTGATGGCCTGGTACTGGTCGGCCGGTCTCCGAAACCCGAGGCCGATTTCACCATGCGCATCTTCAATGCCGACGGTTCCGAGGGGCTGATGTGCGGCAATGCCAGCCGCTGTATCGGCAAGTATGTGTATGAACGGGGCTTGACAGATAAGACAAGTATCAGGCTGCAAACGGCATCAGGTATCAAGGTCCTGCAACTCGCAATCAGCGATACGGGAATCGTGGAAACTGTAACGGTCGACATGCTGGCACCGCGGTTGAGTGATGACTCTCAGTTTGTACCCAGTGCGGGAGAACTGCCACCCGGCGTTTTCGTGTCCATGGGCAATCCGCACTATGTTATCTTTGTTGATGACATCAGCAGCATCGATGTCGCCCGGGAGGGCAGTCGGCTTGAATACCATCCATGTTTTCCCCAGCGGTGCAATATTGAGTTTGCCGAGATTGGCCATGAAGGCGTGCGCATGCGTGTGTGGGAACGGGGTAGCGGCATCACAATGGCGTGTGGAACAGGTGCCTGTGCTACCGCTGTGGCTGCAGTTGTAGCCCAGCATGGCGACCGCCATAACAGGATAATCATGGATGGCGGTGCTCTAGACATTCATTGGAACGAACAGGATAACCACGTTTATCTGACCGGACCAGCAATATTGGCCTATGAGGGTGATATCCAATTACCGTAACCGAAAAAAGGTAATTTAAGAAAAAAGTTGTACCTTGCCCTTGCGGGCATCCTCAACTGCCGTTTTGGCGGCCCGCACATCTATTTCGGCGAACTCTTCGACAAGCCCTATATTGGTGATAACGACAGACCCCTGACCACCACTGATATGCGTATTGCCGTACGCATCAACCGTTTCGCAGAACTCATCATGTTCCTCCTGATTACGGGTCGGATTGTGATGGTGGGCTTAAAGTTTTGTGGTTCAGTTGCTTGACAATAGTCTGTCGATAAGCATCGACACGTCTGAAATACTCATCGTTCCATCTTGGTCCACATCGGCTCCGGGCGGGTAGTTGCCAGTTCCGTTCAGCAACATATCGATAAGTGCGGACACATCTGCAATATCCACCTTGCCGTCACCGTCAGCATCTCCGGCAATGGGCTCGTCACCGCCAGGTGTTGAGGCTACTATTGGTGATAGTTCAACCCTCCTGACGAAACCGCAGTTGCTGACATTGGCTTCGGGTGATGTCAGTCGCAACTGGGCTGTCGCTTGACTCCCGCGAGGAACGGGTAGGGAGCACTCTAGCTTTTGTGACGTAGTCGATGTTGCCGGTAGGCATCTCACTGAGTCGATCGGAATGCCCTGTCCGTTGTCAATGGTTACCGTCACACCTACCTCGGTATCGCTCGACATCCACCGCACAACCACCGCTATGCTATCCATTCCCTGACATGAGAAGACAGGTGAACTGAGTGTCAGTACGTTACCTTCACTAGTCAGATACAGGGCGATGCCGCGTGAGAAACTGTCATCGGTAATTGCCCCGCCGCTGTAGGTCCATCCGTCATAGTCGTTGAAGGTGAATTGGGGCAACTCTTGGGCTATTGCCAATAAGGATGCCATTGCGGCAAGGAGTAAGGTAATGAAGTGTTTCATATTCTTTCTGGATTCTTTCAAAAATATTATGTTATGTGGGCTGTGTCGAAGTTGTTCATCTCGTTGATCATGCGGCGATGGCAGCAGCATAAAGTGGTTAGCTATCAATGCCTGTACATCGAATGCGGTAGGCCTTCTACCATCTCTTTAGAAGTTGCGAACCACGACACTACAACAGCCGTTCGGTTCTCGTGGCACACGATTCTTTCAGCAAAGTTACATCATTTCCCGAAAATGACAATCTATTCCTGCTGAAAAAATAGGATGTAACCAGAAGATTCATGAAGACTATGAGAGCGTAGTCGAAATAAAAAGCTCCCCGGAGCGGGCTTTGGAAGCTTGCTCCGGAGAGAATGATTGGCCTATTTATTGAGGCCTTGTTTGCTATGTTTTATGGTTCGCGTCCTTCGACGATGGCCTCGGTGTCACGGGCAATCATGTACTCCTCGTCGGTGAGTACGACAACCACCTTGACCTTGCTGTCGGGCAGGCTGATTTCGCCTTCCTTGCCACGCCACAGCGTGTCGTTCAGCTCCTCGTCGATCTTCACGCCCAGGTATTCCAGCTGGCGGCAGACGCGCTTACGGGTCTGATACTGGTTCTCACCGACACCACCCGTAAAGGCGATGATGTCAACGCCACCCAGCTCGGCAGCATAGGCACCGATGTACTTCAGGATGCGCAGCTCATACATGTCAAGGGCCAACTGTGCACGTTCGTTATTGTCCTTCTCAGCAGCGTCTACCACGTCGCGCATGTCGCTGCTCAGGCCAGTAATGCCCAGCACGCCGCTCTTCTTGTTGATGATGTTGAGCATATCCTTGGGGCTCAGGTTGTACTTCTCCATGAGGAAGAGTAAGGCTCCCGGGTCAACATCACCCGAGCGGGTACCCATCATCAGGCCCTCGGTGGGAGTCAGGCCCATCGTGGTGTCGATGCTCTTGCCGTCCTTGACGGCGCTGATGCTGGCACCGTTGCCGATGTGGCAGCAGATGATGCGCTTGCCAGCAGGAGTAGTGCCTAACATCTCACACACGCGCTGGGTCACAAAGCGGTGGCTCGTGCCGTGGAAACCATAGCGGCGCACGTGGTCCTCGGTGTAATACTCCATGGGCAGGGGATACATGAAGGCCGACTTGGGCATCGTCTGGTGGAAGGCGGTGTCAAACACGCCCACCTGGGGAACGCCGGGCAGCACGGCCTCGATGGCCTCGATGCCTGCCATGTTCACGGGATTGTGCAGCGGGGCAATACCGTAGCACTCACGGATCATGTCCTTCACCTCGTCAGTGATGAGGACGCTGCGGCTGAACTTCTCGCCACCATGCACCACGCGGTGACCGACGGCGTCGATTTCCTTCAGGTCCTTAATGCAGCCATACTCGGGGTTGATGAGGGCATCGAGGATGGCCTTGATAGCGCCCTTGTGGTCGATGAGGCCCAGGTCGATGTTCTTCTTGCTGCCGTCATCAAACTTGAGCTTGATAAAACCGTCAGGCAGACCGATTTTTTCCACACCACCCTCTGCAAGAGTCTTATTCTCCTTGATTTCGATGAGTTTATACTTGGCAGAGCTGCTGCCGCAATTCAATACTAAGATATTCATTATAAATTGATTGTTTGTTATCTCTTATTATCTATTATCTGTTTATGGCCTGGTTGCAGGTAAGGATCACTGTGCGGTAGATGTCGTCCTCGTTGCAGCCGCGCGACAGATCATTGACGGGAGCGGCAAGACCTTGCAGCACGGGACCCACAGCCTTGGCGCCAGCGATGCGCTGAACCAACTTGTATGCGATATTGCCCACACCCAAGTCGGGGAACACGAGCACGTTGGCATGGCCGGCAATGTCGCTGCCGGGAGCCTTGCTTGCGCCCACGCTGGGAACGATGGCGGCATCGGCCTGCAATTCGCCGTCAATCTTCAGGTTCGGGTTCATCTCCAGTGCGATGCGTGTGGCTTCTACGACCTTGTCTACGCGCTCATGCTTGGCGCTGCCTTTGGTCGAGAAACTAAGCATAGCAATCTTGGGATCGTCTATTTCTGCAAGAGCGCGAGCTGTTCGGTCGGCGCTCACGGCGATTTGTGCCAGTTGTTCCGCATCGGGATCGGGAACGACGGCGCAGTCAGCAAATACCATCACTCCGTTGTGACCGTAAGGAGAGCCCTCGGGCAGTAGCATCAGGAACGCGCCGCTCACTGTGCTGATGCCAGGAGCCGTCTTCAATACCTGGAAAGCGGCACGCAGCACGTTACCCGTGGTGTTCATCGCACCAGCCACCTGTCCGTCGGCATCGCCGTTCTTGATAATCAGGCAACCCAGGTAAAGCGGGTCGAGCACCTTCTTGCGGGCATCCTCGATGGTCACGCCTTTAGACTTGCGCAGTTCATAGAACAACTGGGCATATTTCTCGACAGCCTCGGTATCGTTGGGGTTAACCACCGTTGCCTTGTCGATGTTGTTGAGTCCAAGCTCTGCTGCCTTGGCAAGGATTTCGGCCTTGTCGCCGATAAGGATGATGTTGGCGATGCTGTCGGCGATAATGCGGTCGGCAGCCGTCAGCGTGCGGGGTTCAGTACTCTCGGGAAGGATGATGCGCTGCCTGTTGGCAATCGCGTTGCTCTTGAGTTTCTCAAATAAAGGTTCCATTGTTCTCTTGTTAGATAGTATTTTAGGAAAATTGATTATTTACATTTTATTGCCCCAAAATTAATGCTTTTTTTAGAAATACGATGCTATTGTAAATAAAAAACCAGGGCAACCGCACCAAAATTTGTAGTGAAACACCCGGAGGGTTGCCTTTGAATGCCCGGGGTAGTGCAAAGCGCTGAGTTGTGAATTGTTAATCTTGGTGCGGTTGCCTTGATAAAAAACAGACAACTTGGACAGCATTCTAGACAACCATAACAACTATTTAAATGTTGTCAGTGTTGTCAATAATGTTGTCAAAGTTGTCTGATAGGAGTCAGTGACGAGTTACTCGCCCAGGATGGCTGCTACACCGGGCAGGGTCTTGCCCTCGATGGCTTCGAGCATGGCGCCGCCGCCGGTCGAGACATAGGACACCTGGTCGGCCAGGCCAAACTTGTTGACAGCGGCAACCGAGTCGCCACCGCCCACGAGAGAGTAGGCGCCATTCTTGGTGGCCTCGGCCACATACTTGGCGATCTCGCCAGTGCCGTGAGCAAAGTTCTCGAACTCGAACACGCCCACAGGACCGTTCCACAGGATGGTCTTGGAGTTAAGGATGATTTCTTTCCAGTTCTTGAGCGACTCCTCGCCGGCATCCATTCCTTCCCATCCGTCGGGGATGTTGAAGATGTCCACGGGTTTGCGGTTAGCGTCGTTGTCAAAGCGGTCACCAGCAACAGTCTGTACCGACAGGCTCAGTTTCACGCCTTTCTCTTTAGCTGCTGCCATGACGGCAAGTGCCTCGGGAATGAGGTCGTCCTCGTGCAGCGAGTCACCAATGTGTCCACCCTGGGCCTTGATAAAGGTAAAGCCCATGCCTCCGCCGATGATGAGGTTGTCCACCTTGTCAAGCAGGTTCTTGATGACAGACAGCTTGGACGATACCTTGCTGCCGCCGATGATGGCAGTGAAGGGGTGTTGTGCATTCTTCATCACGTTGTCGATAGCGGTAACTTCCTTCTCCATGAGCATTCCCAGCATCTTGTGGTCATCGTCAAAGAAGTCGGCGATGACAGCGGTCGAAGCGTGGCGGCGATGAGCCGTGCCAAAGGCATCGTTCACATACACGTCAGCATAGCTGGCCAGCGTCTTGGCAAATTCGGTCTGACGGGCCTTCATTTCCTTCTTGGCCGCATCGTAGTTGGGGTCATCCTTCTCAATACCCACAGGCTTGCCTTCCTCCTCGGGGTGGAAACGCAGATTCTCGAGCAACAGCACTTCACCAGGCTTCAAAGCGTCGGCTTGGCACTTGGCGTCAGCGCTGTCCTGCGCGAACATCACGGGACGCTCCAGGGCCGCTGCCACGGCGCTCGTGATTTGGCTCAGCGACAACTTGTGGTTGATTTTGCCCTTAGGCTTGCCCATGTGTGACATGATAATGAGGGCACCACCGTCAGCGAGGATTTTCTTCAATGTGGGAACTGCGCCGCGGATGCGCGTGTCGTCAGTGATTTCACCTTTCTCATTCAGGGGCACGTTGAAGTCAACGCGCACGATTGCCTTCTTGCCGGCAAAGTTGAATTCGTTGATTTTTGTCATAACAAAATAATATATCTGATTTTGGTAGATATTTCTAGTAATGGCTGCAAAGGTAGTAATTTTTTGGCACATAACCGATAATTTGCTCATTTTGGGAATTTTTAAGAAAAGATAATTGACAAAATCCCACAATATATGTAACTTTGTGAGTTAAATATGATGTAGAATTCGGTCATATAGACTGTGGATTTAAAACAGATAATATAATGAATAACAAATCAATGACGAGAGGAATAGTGGCGCCAGTGTTGTCACTGCTGTCTGTGCTGGTGATGTCTTGCGGCTTGTTGTCACACAATGCCGACGACATCATCAATGACATGCGTGACGCCAGGAACGCGCAATATGTTAATGTGGGTAGTGGCCTCTTGGGCCTAGGGCGGCTGATCTTGCCATCCTTGTCCGAGGCCGGTCTCGGCGTCAACTCGGTACAGTTGCTCGATTTGAGCAAGTGTGATGTGAACGTGCGTGAAAAATTCCGCAAGCGTATCCAGGACCTTTACAAGGGTCGCTATTACGAGGAGGTGCTGACAAGTCAGCGCGATTATGGCCAAAAGACCGTCCTTGTGCGCCGCAATGGTCAGTATGTCAGTGAAATCGTAATCGCCAATGCCGATAACACGAGTGATGTGATGCTGCTTATCACAGGCCGCATCAACACCGCGAACCTGGAGCGCATCATCAACGACCACAGCAACTATTTCGACAAACTTTAGTTTCAGAAAATAAAACAATATCATATAATATACAACATCACAACAATGAAAGAGAAGATTAAGGATCAATTCAGCAAACGCTTTGGCACCGACTGCGTGGTCTACGCCTCGGCCGGTCGAATTAACTTGATTGGCGAGCACACCGACTACAACGGTGGCTTTGTGTTCCCCGGTGCCATCGACAAGTACATCATGGCGGCAATCAACATTAACGGCACTGACAAGGTGCGTGTCTATAGCATGGACATGGATGCCTATTGTGAATTTGGACTTAACGAGGAGGATGCCCCTCAGGAGCAGTGGGCACGTTACATCTTCGGTGTGTGCCGCGAGACCATCAAGCGCGGAGGTGTCTGCAAGGGTTTTGACACCGTTTTTGCCGGAAATGTGCCTCTTGGCGCAGGACTGTCGTCGTCGGCAGCACTCGAGTCCTGCTTCGCTTTTGCGCTTAACGATATGTTCAATGAGAACAAGATTGACAAGTTCGAACTGGCCAAGATTGGCCAGAGCACAGAGCATAACTACTGCGGTGTGAACTGCGGTATCATGGACCAGTTTGCCAGTGTCTTTGGCAAGAAGGACTGCCTGATGCGCCTCGACTGCCGATCGCTGGAGCATGAGTATTTCCCCTTCCATCCCGAGGGATACAAGCTCGTGCTGCTTAACAGCAAGGTGAAGCACGAACTCGTGGATTCGCCCTACAACAAGCGCCGTGAGTCATGCGAGCGTGTCGCTGCCACGTTGGGTGTGGAAACCCTGCGCGACGCTACTTACACCATGCTGGCCGATGTCCGTGACAAGATCAGTGATGAGGATTATCGCCGTGCCCGCTATGTCATCGGTGAGAAGCAGCGCGTGCTCGATGTGTGCGATGCACTGGAGCGTGGCGACTACGAGACTGTAGGCCGCTGCATGTTTGAGACCCACGACGGCCTGTCTCGTGACTATGAGGTGAGCTGTGAGGAACTGGATTACCTCAACGACGTGGCTCGCGAGTGTGGCGTGACCGGTTCACGCATCATGGGTGGCGGATTTGGCGGTTGCACCATCAACCTGGTGAAGGAAGACCGCTATGACAACTTCATTGCCACAGCCAAGGAAAAATTTAACGCCAAATACGGACACGAGCCCGAGGTGATCAATGTCATCATCAGCGACGGTGCTCATAAGGTAGAGGACTGAGATGAAGAGCATCCGCATCGACACCCATGAGACCGAGCGTGGTGAAATCACCACCTATGAACTCATCAATGCCAGCGGCGCGAGCGTGAAACTCTCGTCGCTGGGCGCTGGTATCCTGGAAATTAAGGTCCCTGACCGTGACGGCAAGCTGGCCGACGTGGTGCTGGGCTACAAGGATGTGGCCGACTACTTCTATGACGGCCCCTGTGCCGGCAAGGTGCCCGGCCGCTATGCTAACCGCATCTGCAAGGGTCACCTTGATATCGACGGCAAGGTGTATCAGCTCAACATCAACAATGGCCCCAACCACCTGCATGGCGGGCCCGAGAATTTCTCAAACAAGATTTGGGACTGTGAAATGGATGGCGACACGGTGGTGTTCTCTCTCGAGAGCCCTGATGGCGATGAGAATTATCCCGGCTGTCTCACGGCCCGCGTGGCCTACACCTGGAGCGACGACAATGTGCTCAAGATAGAACTTGGCGCTGTTACTGATGCTCCTACGGTAGTCAACCTGACCAACCACACCTATTTCAATCTGGCAAGCGAAGACATGGAGGGTACAGCTCTGAACCAGGTGCTGCAACTCAACAGCTCACGCTACCTGCCCACCGATGACACACTCATCCCCACGGGCGAGATGGCCACTGTCGAGGGCACTCCGATGGACTTCACCCAGCCTAAGGTAGTTGGCCGTGACATCAAGCAGGATTTCCCCGCACTGAACTACGGCAAGGGTTATGACAACTGCTGGGTCATCGACGGTTACGAGGATGGCGATCTGCATCTGGCAGCAGTCTTGTGTGACAAGCAGTCGGGCCGCATGGTGGAAATCAGCACCGACCAACCCGCTGTACAGGTCTATACTGGCAATTGGCTGGAGGGTTGCCCCGTAAGCAAGAGTGGCAAGAACTATCATGACTACGACGGCGTGGCCATTGAGTGCCAAGGCATGCCCGACGCGCCCAATCATGACAACTTCCCGTCACAGGTGCTGCGCCCTGACGAGGAATACCGTCGCACGATTATCTTTGACTTCAAGGTAAAATAAAACACATAAAACTTTAAACTGAAATAATGAAACCGACATTATTTGTACTTGCTGCAGGCATGGGCAGCCGTTATGGCGGCCTCAAGCAGCTCGATGGCCTGGGCCCTCATGGCGAGACCATCATGGATTATTCAATCTATGACGCTATTCATAGTGGATTTGGCAAGGTGGTCTTTGTGATCCGCAAGGACTTTGAGGCCGACTTCCGAGAGAAGATTTTGTCAAAATATGAGGGACACATCCCCGTCGAACTGGTTTTCCAGGGCTTGAACGACCTGCCCGAGGGCTTTACCTGCCCCGCCGAGCGCGTGAAACCCTGGGGCACAAACCATGCCCTGCTGATGGGTAAAGATGTCATCCACGAGCCGTTTGCCATCATCAATGCCGATGACTACTATGGCCGCAACAGCTTTGAGGTCATGGCGGCAGAATTAACATCACTGCCCGAGGGCAGCATGGGTCATTACAGCATGGTGGGCTTCAAGGTGGGCAACACCATGAGCGAGAGTGGCACAGTAGCCCGTGGCGTTTGCGAGACCCGCGACGGCCTGCTGACCGGTGTTGTGGAGCGCACGAGCATTGGTTATGATGCCGATCACAACATCGTCTTTACCGACGAGAACGGTGACGTGCAGCACTTGGCATTTGAGACCCCGGTGTCGATGAACTTCTGGGGCTTCACTCCCGACTATTTTGACTACAGTGAGCAGTGTTTTGTTGACTTCCTCAAGGAGAATATTGACAAGCCTAAGGCCGAGTTCTTTATTCCGACGCTAGTCAATGAGCTGGTCAACAACGGCAAGGCTCAAGTCAAGGTCCTGACAACTGAAAGTAAGTGGTTTGGCGTGACTTATGCAGCCGACCGCCAGGGTGTTGTAGACAAGTTTGCAGAGCTTCACGCCGCAGGCGTCTATCCCGATAAGATGTTCTGATTTTTCAGATATGATAAATAAAAAATCCCGCGTGGCCAGCCGCCTATTGCGGGATTTTTTGTACTTTTGCGGTCGAATTATCAACCATCTAGAAACTGCTTGGTAGAGCAGCATGGGGTGTCACCCAGGAACAACTCCAATCAAATGATGTCAAGAAAAATTGAAGTTACTCGTCGAGTGACCGCTACCATCTTGTCCATGTCGCTTCTTACCGTAATGGCAGGTGCCGCTATTGCACCAGCGCTGGGTATCATCAAGCAGCATTTCGCATCGGCTCCAGGCCTGCTCGTGCAACTCATCGTGAGCATGCCGGCCTTGTTGATTATCATCACAAGCCTTGTTTTCCGCACCATCAGCAAGGTGTTGCGCACCCGTTCCATTGCCATCATCGGCCTGTTGCTGTATGTTGTGGCGGGTGCGGGTTGTTATTGGGTTCAAGAAATCCATGTGCTGCTTGCCCTGCGAGCGCTGCTGGGTGTGAGCGTCGGCTTGATCATGCCGCTCTCGACAGGACTGCTTGCGTACTATTTTCCGCCTACCGAGTTAGCACGACTGATGGGTCTCTCGGCAGCAATGAACCAGATGGGTGGGGTCGTTGCAACCCTGTTGGCAGGCTTGCTAGCCACAATCGAGTGGAACTATGCCTTCCTTGTCTATTTGTTGGGACTGATAGCCCTTGTGATGGTACTCGTGTGGCTACCTAATGAGCAACTATCATCCCACGACAAGCAAGGTAACGCTTTCGAGCCACGTCATCTGCTCAAGTTCCACCCATCAGTCATTGGCATGTTCCTGTTGATGCTGATCTTCTTCATCTTCCCGACAAATTTTGCTATAATAGCCAGTCATCAGACCGCTTTATCACCTCAAACCATCACCATCATTATGGTAGGGCTTGATTTTGTAGCCTTCTTTGTAGGGCTCGCTTTCGGCCACTTGATGAAAGCCTTTCGTCGTGCCATCAAGTACTTGGCACCCATCAGTTTCCTGATCGGCTACGGGCTCTATCTGCCAGGTAATATCACAAGCCTCCTGCTAGGCTCGGCACTGATTGGTGTGGCTGCTGGTGTGGGCGTGCCTTACTTGAACACCATTGCCAGCATCAAGGGAGGAAAGAACTCGGCAACTACCGTTATGCCCTTGCTCTCGGCTGCCCTTTATTTGGGCCAATTCGTTTCGCCTATCATGGTAATGCCGTTAACGAGAATCATTAGCCCTGATGAAATCACGGGCCCATACACTGTGGGAGTAATATTGAGCATGATCTTCCTTTTCCAAGTGTGGGCAACTCGACATTTCCAGAGCCTACCTCCAGAATAAACAATAATTTATTAAATCAGACAATAAATGAAAAAGTCATTATTAATGATGCTTGCCATCACCCTTGCCATTGGTGCGTCAGCCAAGGCCAAGGCGCCGCAACCCACCCTGAGGTTTGATTCTAATACAGGCGAAGCCCGTGTGATGACCATGCATGATGGATCCACTGTAAGATACACTGCCTATGAGCGGCTCTATTTTGTGACCAACATTGAGGATTCTGCTTATCAATTCCTAAATGTCTATGTGCCCGATGGCGCAACCCAGCAGACTCCGATTTTTCTGCGTACCTACGTCGGCGGTTATATGGCCTCTGCCGCTGGACAGCCTCAAGCAGGCGATGCCAGCGGACGAGCGCTCAAGGAGGGGTATGTACTGGTCATTCCTGGCTCACGTGGCCGTAATTCCACCGTCGTTGCTGCCAAGAATGACAAGAAAAACGGCGTTAAGAAGGGCCAAACCATCTACACGGGTCGCGCTCCCGCTGCTATTCTCGACCTCAAGGCCGCAATACGTTATCTGCGCCATTTCGACTGTGAGATGCTTGGTGATGCCGAACGCATCATTACCGATGGCACCAGTGCAGGCGGTGCCATGTCCTCGCTGATGGGTGCAACGGGCAATAATCCGGCCTACGAGCCGATGCTCAAGGCTATGGGGGCTGCCGACGAGCGTGATGATGTGTTTGCAAGCGTGTGCTACTGTCCGATTACCGACTTGGATCATGCCGATATGGCCTATGAGTGGCTTTATAACGGTACCGACAGCCGCCAGCAGGGCAATGCCGATGTGCTGGCCGTGAGCAACGAACTCAAGGCCATGTTCCCTGCTTATCTGGCAAGCCTGAATCTGCACACCCCAAGCGGGACCCTGCTCACTGCCGACAATTACCTGAAATACATCAAGAGCGAACTCATCCGCTCGGCTCAGATAGCCAAGAACGCTGGTGCCGATATCCCTGACAGCATTGGTTTTGTTTTCAGCGAAGAGGCAGGCTTTGGCGCCCCTCCCATCAATGGTGGCATGACACGGATGGGTGATAGCAAGAAGCCTCAAGGTGACCGCCAGTCCATGATGATGCGCCCCAGTGGATCCAAGCGGGCAGGGGAGTATATTATCGACCTTGACATGGACAAGTATCTGAACTACGTGGTATCTACCCAGCCGTTGAAGACAGCTCCAGCATTTGATACACAAAATGTTGTGGGACAACGTGCTTCGGGCGAGAACGAGGAGTTTGGCGACACCAAGGGCAGTAGTGTTAATTTCACCAATTACAGTGCGGCAAAGACGGGAAACGTTGTCTCCCCCGAAATCACTGCCAATGTGGCCCTGCTGAATCCCATGAATTTCATCGGTGACGGTGTGACCGACGTGGCACCTCACTGGTACATCCGTCATGGTGCCCGAGACCGCGACACGGCCTTCCCTGTCCCCGTCAATTTGGCACTGAAACTCCAGAATGCCGGCAAGGATGTTAACTTCCTGCTGGCATGGAATCGCCCTCACAGCGGTGATTATGCCCTGGAAGAACTCTTCCAGTGGATCAAATCACTTTTCTGAAATAAGGAAAGCTACCCGTCAGGAATCAGAAATTAGCACTTTTCTGTAAATTAAGGCAGGTGATGTGCAAATTCCTGATTCTTCATTTCAAATTCCTGATATAAATCATTACCTTTGCGGCATGAAGTGGCTCCATAGACATAAGGTTAAAGTCAGCAAGCCAGTGAAGAAGGGCACGTTGCGCCGACGGATCAAGAACGTGGACAAGCGTTTAGACCGCAGGCAGCAGTCGCGTGCGAGTATCATCCCTAAGATTGACAATACGCAGCGCACTTGCTCTAATTGCGGCACGGACTACGTGGGGCGTGTGTGCCCGCAGTGTGGCCAGGCAGGCACGTGGACACGTTACACCTGGCAGCAGGCGATGCTCAATTTCCTTGACATCTGGGGCTTGGGCAATCGCCCCATCTTCCGCACGATGAAGGAACTGTCCTGGCGACCGGGCTACATGGTGCGCGACTACTTGAACGGTCACCGCAACTTTTATTTCCCGCCATTCAAGTTGCTGGCCATCATGGTTGTGTTCTTGTTCCTGACCAGCCAACTGACCCATGAGGACCAGTTCTCACTTTTTGAAACCATGAGCCGGTTGGAAAAGGTGGATTCGGTTTATCATGTCGGCGAGACCTTTAAGAAGAGAGTCAACAAGGCCGACCTGGCACCACCCGGCGTGAGTGTGTCTCAAGAAAAAGTAGTTGAAAAAAAGGCTGATAAGAAGGCTGATAAGGATGATGGGCTTGACCTGTCTTATACCAGTTACCGTAAGACTATGCTCGTTACCCTGGTCCGTTTTTCCAAGTTTATGGCGGGCAATATGCTTTATGAATGGCTGTTTATTGCCGCCTTTGTGGGCATCTGCATCTGGATCACCTTCCGTCACGTGAGCAGATACACGCTAGTAGAGACTTACATCTTCTATGTGTTTTTCCTGTCGATGTACCTGATGTGGTGCATCCCGCAGTTGCTGTGCAACGGGCTCAATAATTTGTTTGACGGGCCAGCGGAGCCGGTGTTGTCCGGGACTGGCATCAGTTTTGTCGGGCTCTGTGCCGCCGTGCTGGTGATTATCTTCACCGTGGTTAAGTATGTTATTGTTACCTACTCGTGGTATTTGGAGTTTTTGAGTTTCCGCCAGTTTTATCAATTAAGTTGGAAAGATGTGTTCATACAAGCGGTGCGGCTGCCGTTGGTGGGCTCCATGGTGGGGTTATGGATCATCACAATGCTGGCTGCAATGTTCCTTGTCGAGGAATCGGTCTACGTGGGGCTGTTCATCTACATCATGTTGCTGCTGCCGGTGTCGATGGTGGTTGCCGAGGTGCTCTATAACCACAATCAGGCCCTTATCCCACGTGCCGTCATCAGGCTCAGCAAGATTGCTATATTGATGAGCCTGATAATCTGTTTGACAATAGCCTTTATGATGTATGAGAACAATTACATTATTGTCTGGTCTTATGTTGTGCTGACGCTGATTTACATTGCATCGGTAGCCATCAGCCTGTTGCCGATAGTACTTTACAAGAGGTTTAGCAACACATGGATAGCCTGCCTGCCCACTGTGGCACTGGTTCTCGTGGCAGGCATCATTCTAGCGACATGAAGTTCTGGTCACTTGCGCAGCAGGTGGTTGAGCAATAGCCAGCCACCGATGGCCTGTAATGCCATGCCCGGCCAACCCAGTTTCCAGTCCTGCAATGCGCTGGCAACGCTTCCCGTCATGGCCCACTCGATGAGGCCACCCACGAGTTGATAGCCCAGCACGACACCGATCAGCGCCAGCAGTGAGGCGCCCTTACTGCGGCTTGCCATCCACGCGGCAGCACCAGCCAGCAGCACACCCTTGATGGTGATGATGGGCAGGGCTGCGGCGGCAGGCATGCCGAACAGCACTGAGTTGATCAGCGGCGACAATACTGCCGTCAACAGGCCCACACGGAAGCCGAACTTATAGGCGGCAATCAGCGTGAAGAAGTAGATGGGGAGCAGCATAAGGCCTCCCTGGGGAATCAGGTGGCACAGCTGTGGCAGTATAATATTGCCGGCGATGAACAATGTGGCGAACAACCAGGTGCGCATCTCGCGCCATCCCAGCGAATACAGTCTGATAGCAGAAGCGTTACTTTCCATTTTGAAATGACAATGATGGTTTTTGAATGAGTACAAAATTACAGCAAAATCCCTGTATGTGCAATCGGAAGCCACAAAAAAATATTATTTTTCTTGATTTCAGTAAAAAAAACTCTTACTTTTGTCTCATTAAATTAGGAAACGATATAGCAGTTGATCCTGAAAAGTTTTTTAATGCCAATTTCGCTAAGAAAACATATTTTTGCGAAAAATATTTAAACTATTCGTGATAAATATAACTAATTCGTGAAAATAGCATTAGCCCCGCAGGGTTCGGACCAACTTCTATCTAATCGCCTATAATTAAGATGCCGTCATGGTATCATGATATAAACAATTTTCTTAAATCGATAAATGTGATGAAAACAAGACTATTGGTTCTGCTGGTGTTGTGCTTCGCGGCTTTTGCTACAGGTGCTCAGACTTTCAACCTCGATGGCAATTATAATGAGGAGGATACTACGATCCATGTCGTCTCCTATTTTAATAAGGGTGACACCATGACCTATCAGTACACCTATTTCAAGCAGAAAATCGAAGGCACCGACACGACCACCACAATGCAGCATTCCCAGGAATTCATGCTGGCTGTTACCGATTCCACAAGTAGCGGCTACCGTATTGAACTCACGCCACTCGATTTTGAATATTACTACGATGAGGACTCGACCGACAACGGGTTGGCTAATCTCGCATGGAGACTTTTCAAGGACATGAAGTGCGTTTTCACCACCAATGAGGTGGGACAGGTAACCCACATCGAGAATTGGCGTGAAATCAGCAAGCAACTCAAAACGGCTATTAAGTCGGCCCTAGATAAGACTTACGGTGCCGATGCAAGCAT
This sequence comes from uncultured Muribaculaceae bacterium, assembly GCA_964628205.1. GTDB lineage: Bacteria > Bacteroidota > Bacteroidia > Bacteroidales > Muribaculaceae > Sodaliphilus. The sequence continues at coordinate 82,029 of CAZVMM010000002.1, read as the reverse complement.
GGACAGCATCATGCCCCGCAAGCAGTTGGAGCGCATGCTCACCATGCACTATTCCACCGAGGATGGCATTAAAGAAGCCTATGAGGAACTGGAAATGCTGTTTGGCATTCACGGCTATGTGTATGACATCGGTGAAAAGGAAATCGATGACAGCGAGAACGGCTGGCCTCAGCACATCTCGGCAAGTATCGGTTACACCGAGCCCTATGATGAAGATGATTATGACGGAGACTATGCGGTCAGGACAACCTCGGTAACGACCATTCCTGCCGAGGAAGCGATGACCTATGCCATGGAGGTGGCGGGCGTCCTCTTGAATCCCGAACTAGCCGATACCTTCGATATGGTGAAAGATTCATTACTGGATTCCATCAAGTCGAGGTTAGACGACGAAGGGTATTCTGTGCTTACTGTTACTGTGAATGAGTTCTACGGCTATTTTGTCAATGGCTGGCCCAAGATGTGCTACAAGCAGAGGGACACCGCCGTGGGCGATAATCTCCATAATATCGAGACAAATGCCATCATCTGGACTTCCCGCAACTGGGATTGGGTTACTATCAAGGAAGATGACCCCGTCCATCACGGCATCTAACCCGCTCCCCATCCTGTTATCTTATCATGATGAGAAAGCATGACATCATCACAATGGCAAATGATGCTCAGATCTCAGGGTATTATTCCTTGCAGGCTTTGGGCATTGATGATGTTGCTTTCCCTTTCAAGCAGGCCCTTGCAATGATTTCATTGATGAGGAGGCATTATGTCCCTATCCTGGGAGGGGATGTTTACTTGAAAATTGGCTCGGACATCTCTATCACCTGTGATAATTGGTATTGCGATCAATTGGCAGGTGAATCAGATGGTAACTATGCGAGGCGTTGTTGCGAAAAGGCGGAATCCTATATCAATAATTACAAGAACAATTCAACAGACGTGCCTCTTTTTGCTCTGGTGATTCCCGATAAAAAAGAAGTGAAATAAAATTCATGCTTTGATGCTTTTCCCTCTTTTGATACCATGAAAGGCTACCGCAGGGATTGTTTTTTTCTTTTTTAATAATGATTAATAGGGAAAAGTGATATTTATTTGGCAATTATTCTTACCTTTGCCGCTTGAATGCTGGGCATGCCTGGTGTTCCGTTAATCAACAGTGACTATAATTTTAAGGTTACTATATAATTTTCAATTTTTTATGGCAGAAACAAAAAAGAAATTGTTCGACCAATTCGCGCCGGTCACTCCCGAGGAGTGGCGTGCCAAGGCCGAAGTTGACCTGAAAGGGGCCGACTTTGAGAAGAAAATGGTTTGGCGGACAAACGAGGGTTTCAATGCTCAACCGCTGTATCGCAGCGTGGACATTGCCGACCTCAAGCAGACCAAATCACTCCCCGGTGAGTACCCCTATGTCCGCGGCACTCGCTACAACAACGACTGGAAGGTTCGCCAGAACATCGACGTCAACAGTGAGGATGTAAAGGCCGCCAATGCCAAGGCCCTCGAGATCCTCGACAAGGGTATCAACTCGATCGGTTTCCGCTTCCATGGCGGTGACGTGGACCTCAAGGCCCTGTTCAGTGGCATCGTCCTTCCCGCTTGTGAAATCAATATCCAGTGCTGTCCCAAGTGCGCTCTGGGTTATGCCAAGCAACTTGTTGAGATCTGCAAGGAAGCAGGCTGCGAAGACACGTTTGTCGGTTCGATCGACTTCAATCCCTTCAAGCGCATGTTCAAGCACGGTGAGCCTTTCCCTGGCGACATCGTTGCTATGGCTACCGAGCTGATGAACACCGTTAAGCCCGTCGCCCACCTGCGTGTGCTCGGCGTTGACTCGCTGGCACTGAACAACGCTGGCGCCTACATCTACCAGGAACTGGGTTATGCCCTGGCATGGGGTGCCGAGTGGATGGCTATGATGACCGAGGCTGGCTTTACCGCCGACGAGGTGGCTAACCGCATCAAGTTCAACATGGGTGTTTCGACTGTTTACTTCATGGAGATTGCCAAGTTCCGCGCCGCACGTGAACTGTGGGCCATGATCGTCAAAGAGTTTAAGCCCGCCAATGACTTCTCGTGCATGATGAACGTCAATGCCGAGACTACGCGCTTCAACCAGACAATCTATGACAGCTACGTGAACCTGCTCCGCAGCCAGACCGAGGCCATGAGTGCCGCTCTGGCAGGCGTTGACTCTCTGGTTGTCACCCCGTTTGACGCTCCTTATCAGAAGAGCGACGACTTCAGCGAGCGCATCGCCCGCAACCAGCAGATCCTGCTCAAGGAAGAGAGCCACCTCGACAAGGTCGTTGACCCCGCCGGTGGTTCCTACTATGTGGAGATGCTGACCAAGAACCTGGCCGAGCAGGCCTGGAAGCTCTTCCTCGAAGTCGAGGACAAGGGCGGCTTCAAGGCTGCTCTCGAGAGCGGTGATATCATCAACGCTGTCAATGCCAGTGCCAATGCACGATTTGACAAGGTGGCTAAGCGTCGTGAGCAGTTGTTGGGTACCAACCAGTTCCCCAACTTTACCGAGAAGGCTGCCGACAAGGCAGATGCCCGCGAGGCTTGCTGCTGCCACTGTGGCTGCAACCACGAGGAGGCTGAGGGCGCCGTGAAATTGAATACCAAGCGTCTGGCCGAGCAGTTCGAGGAGATCCGTCTCCAGACCGAGCATGCCGCCAACACGCCCAAGGTGTTCATGCTCACCATCGGCAATCTGGCTATGCGTCTGGCTCGTGCCCAGTTCAGCGACAACTTCTTTGCCTGCGCTGGATACGAACTCATCGACAACAACGGTTTCAAGACCGTCAAGGAAGGTATGGACGCCGCTATGGAGAAGAAGGCCGACGTAGTCGTGCTCTGCTCTAGTGACGACGAGTATGCCGCTCTCATCCCCGAGGCTGTTAAGGAACTCAACGGCCGTGCCGAGCTCGTTCTCGCAGGTCCCGAGACCGACGAATTCAAGGCCCTGGGCATTGAGCACTTCATCAACGTGCGCACCAACGTGCTTGCAACATTAAAAGCCTTCAACGCTAAACTGTTAAAATGACGAGACGACTATGAGACCGAATTTTAAGAATATAGATATTGCTAATGATGCTTTTAATGTAAAGCACAATCCCCTTCCCAAGGGCGAGGTGTGGAAGAATGCCGAACTGATCGACATTAAGCCCATTTATACGCATGAGGACATCGAGGGTCTGGAGCACCTGGAGTTTGTTGCCGGTATTCCTCCCTTCCTGGGTGGCCCCTATTCGCTGATGTACCCGTTCCGCCCGTGGACCGTCCGTCAGTATGCTGGTTTCTCGACCGCAGCCGAGTCCAACGCTTTCTATCGCCGCAACCTGGCATCTGGCCAGAAGGGTCTGTCAGTGGCATTCGATCTTCCTACCCATCGTGGTTACAACGCTGATAACCCCCGCGTGGTCGGTGACGTTGGTAAGGCAGGTGTGTCGATCTGCTCTGTTGAGGACATGAAGGTGCTGTTCGACGGTATCCCCTTGAACAAGATGTCTGTCTCGATGACCATGAACGGTGCCGTGCTGCCCATCATGGCGTTCTACATCGTTTCAGGTCTGGAGCAGGGTGCAAAACTCGAGGAGATGCAGGGAACCATCCAGAACGATATCTTGAAGGAGTTTATGGTGCGCAACACCTACATTTATCCTCCCAAGTTCTCGATGCAGATCATCGCCAGCATCTTTGAGTACACCTCTAAGTATATGCCCAAGTTCAACTCGATCTCGATCTCGGGTTACCACATGCAGGAAGCAGGCGCTACCGCCGACATCGAGTTGGCTTACACGCTGGCCGATGGTATGGACTACATCCGCACGGGTGTGAATGCAGGTCTGTCGGTTGACGCTTTCGCTCCCCGTCTGTCGTTCTTCTGGGGCATCTCGATGAACTTCTTCACTGAGATCGCCAAGATGCGTGCAGGCCGTCTGTTGTGGGCCAAGATCGTGAAGAGCTTTGGCGCTGAGAATCCCAAGTCGATGTCACTGCGTACCCACAGCCAGACCTCTGGCTGGTCGCTGACCGCTCAGGATCCCTTCAACAATGTGGGCCGCACCTGTATCGAGGCTATGGCTGCCGCACAGGGTCACACCCAGTCGCTGCACACCAACGCCCTTGACGAGGCAATCGCACTGCCCACCGACTTCTCGGCACGTATCGCCCGTAACACGCAGATCTACATCCAGCAGGAAACCTATATTACCAAGGTTATCGATCCTTGGGCCGGTTCCTACTATGTAGAGGCTCTGACCAACGAACTCGTGCATAAGGCATGGGCTCACATCGAGGAGATTGAGAAGCTCGGCGGTATGGCCAAAGCTATCGAGACTGGTGTGCCCAAGATGCGTATCGAGGAAGCTGCAGCCCGTACTCAGGCCCGCATCGACAGTGGCCGCCAGACCATCGTCGGCATTAACAAGTATGCCCTCGAGAAAGAGGCTCCCATCGATATTCTGGAGATTGACAATACCGAGGTTCGCAAGGAGCAGGTAGAAGGTCTCGAGAAGTTGCGTGCCAACCGTGACGAGGCTAAGGTGAAAGCCGACCTCGCTGCTATCACCGAATGTGTCAAGACGGGTAAGGGCAATCTGCTCGAGCTCGCTGTTGAGGCCGCTAAGGACCGCGCTTCGTTGGGTGAAATCTCAGACGCATGCGAGGAAATCGTTGGACGTTACAAAGCAGTTGTTAAAACCATTTCAGGCGTGTATTCATCAGAAACCAAAAACGATCCCGACCTGGAAGAGGCTCGTCGCTTGACCGCTCTCTTTGCCAAGAAGGAAGGCCGTCAGCCCCGCATCATGATTGCCAAGATGGGTCAGGACGGTCACGACCGTGGCGCCAAGGTTGTTGCCACCGGTTATGCCGACTGTGGCTTTGACGTGGATATGGGTCCCTTGTTCCAGACTCCCGAGGAGAGCGCCCGCGAGGCTGTCGAGAACGACGTTAACGTTCTGGGCGTATCGTCACTCGCCGCTGGTCACAAGACCCTGATTCCCGCCGTTATCGAGGAACTCAAGAAGTTGGGTCGTGAGGACATCATCGTCACCGCTGGTGGTGTGATCCCCATGCAGGACTACGACTACCTGTACAAGGCTGGCGTAGCAGCCATCTTCGGCCCTGGCACCAACGTCATGAAGAGTGCCATCGAGGTGATGCACATCCTTCTTGACGACGAGGAGTAATCCCCACAGCTGATAAGAAACACTCTATTCTACTAAATACGAGGGCGCCACGACATCAACGTCATGGCGCCCTCGTGTTTTCAACTTATCTAGATAGGGTTAACCTTATGTCTTGGCTGGAAGCACCGATGAGGAACTGGTGCTGTCCTTCGACCGCCCATTGCATCTTGTCATTGACAATTTTAAGGTCGATGTCCTTGAAATAGAAGGAGACCGTGCGGGACTCACCGGGCTGTAGCGTGACGCGCTCGAAGGCGACCAATTGGCGCTCTGGCTGAACGACCGACGCGCCTGTGTTCCTTACATACAATTGTGCCACTTCGTCACCTGTCCTGGTTCCCGTATTGGTGAGCTTGAAGGAAATGCCCGACGAAGTGATATTGAGGTCGGTGTATTCAAACGTTGTGTAGCTCAGGCCGTAGCCGAATGGGTAGAGTGGCTGAGCCGACATTTCCACGTAGTCATGGGCTGCCGGTGCAGGTTTGTTATAATAAACCGGCAACTGGCCAACATAACGAGGCACGCTCACGGGTAATCGTCCAGCAGGGTTATAGTCGCCAAACAAGACCTCGGCGATGGCGTTGCCACCTTGTTCACCGGGGTAGTAGGCCGTGAGCAAGGCATTGGCGTTTTCATCAGCCCAATTCTTGTTGAGCGGACGTCCCTCAATATAGACGACGACTAGCGGTTTGCCCGTCTTTTTCAGGGCTTCAAGCAATTCCATTTGCCGCCCCAGCAGGTCGAGTGTGGCACGGTCAAAGCCTTCGCCACACTCCATGTCGCTGATTGTTAGTTGCTCGGCACTGGCGGCGCCCGTGTCCTCGTAAGACGTCTTGAAATCCCTAGCTGATGATCCACCCACAACCGCAATCACCACATCGGCTTTTTTGGCCGCCTCAATTGCCGCGGGAATGTCACTGTCCATCGTGTCACGAATGGCGCACCCCTTAGCATAGGTACAGCGGGCGTCTCCCAGCATCGCTCTGATGCCTTGATAAACGGTGATGACCTTACCATCGGGTTGAGGGGCGGTGTAATCGCCCAACATATTATAAATATTGTCAGCATTTGGACCGATAACTGCTACTTTCTGGTCTTTGCTCAAGGGCAGAATGCCATCGTTCTTAAGCAGTGTGATGGATTGTCGTGCCACCTGGCGGGCTATGGCAATGGCATCGTCATTATTTACCTCCTTGAGTGCCGTCTTGCTATCCATATAGGGATGCTCAAATAACCCCATTTCAAACTTTAGCCTTAACACCCGTCTCACCGCTTGATCAAGAGATACTCCATCCACTTTACCGCTTTTCACGGCATCGACAAGACGAGCATAACAGTTACCACCCAGGTCAACATCCACTCCAGCCCATAGGGCCTTGATGGCTGCATCCTGTGAGGATGTGGCCGTGTGGTGTGTCCCCTTGAGGCCGTCGATGCTGAACAGGTCACTCACGACAATTCCTCGGTCAAAACGCCACTCGTCGCGTAGCACGTCGGTAAGTAATTGACGGTTGGAGGTGCTGGGCACCCCATCCAATGAATTGTAGGATGTCATTACCGACAATGCTCCAGCATCGATGGCCTGTTTGAACGGTGGCAGAAACACTTGTTTCAACTCCCTAGGCCCGACAATGCTGCGTGCGCCGTTTTGTCCGCCCTCTGTGGTGCCGTAGGCGATAAAATGTTTCAGCGTGGCAATGGTCGAGTGGGGCAGACTCAAGTCTCCACCACCCAGTCCCTGAACCATTGCAGCGCCCATCACGCCGCTCAGGTATGGGTCTTCGCCCAGCGTTTCCTCGACACGTGACCATCGAGGCTCACGTGCCAGATCCAGTACTGGACCATAGCTGATGTGTCCGCCTTGCAGCCTGATTTCCTTGCCGATCACTTGACCCACCTGCTGCATCAAGTCGGGGTCCCAGGTCGCAGCCATGCCGAGCCCTGTCGGGAAAACCGTCGATCCAATCGCCATGTGCCCATGAGGCGCTTCTTCGGCAAGGAAAAGGGGTATGCCCAATCGTGTATGCTCGATAACGTATCGTTGCATTGCATTAGCAGCTCGTGGGGCGAGTTCTGGATTCAAGCCGTTTGCAATCGTTTTTTGCGTCCATGGGTCGGCACGGAACACAGCCCAATACATGCCCACATGCAGGCTATCCACCTCATGACGGAATTTCTCGCTTGTGATCACTTGTTTGCCATTGATTTGATAGGAATCCCATCCCATGAGGCATACGAGTTGCCCGACTTTCTCCTCGATGGTCATGCGTGACAGCAAATCCTCAATGCGCTGGTCAATGGGGAGATCGGCATCCTGATATGGATATTTGTTCTTGGCATTCGTGCAAAGTGCCATGAGTGCCAATGCGATAATCGTGGCAAGTGAGCGTTTCATCATAAATTTACAGTCATTTTATTAATATTCATGCCGCTGATTTCAATGATGGGATGACTGCCGCGGGTATCCTCGGTTTTCCAGTCGATGTCGATAGTGCGGGCTTCGCCTGGCATCAAGTGGAAGTAGTTATCAGTATAGAAGACGGGTAAGATCTGTTCTCCGTCATCTCCCTTGAGATTGATTCTTATCATTACGGCTGGCGAGTTGCCATTGTTTGATAGTGTGATACTCTTGCCATCGACAGTTGTACTCACCTGGGCACGTTGCAGATCATGCAATGAGGTGCGGTCATTGTCGATTGTGGTGCTCACATAGTCATTTGCTGAGCGTTCTTGGCCTTTGTCATCGATTAGAATCAGACGAAGGAAATAGATGCCAGCAATGTCGCTGGGCACTTCCACTTGCATCATGTCGAGTGTCATGTCCTCGTCAATGACATAGCCTTGTACTTGTTCCCACAGCGATCGGCCTTTCAAGTCAATGATGCTGGCCTTGACTTTGCCCTGCTGATGTCCAGCCGACCTGTTGACAATCTCCACATAATTGCTCATGGGATTCCATTGCACGTGCAGGGGTTCACAAGCATGCTTCACGCCAAAGTAGGCGGCTGTCGGCTCCAAGTAGTAATCATAGGTCTGCCACACCATCGAGGGCCAGCAGGGATGGCTCATCCAGATGAGCAGTCCCATACGGTCCCTGCTGCCGCTTTCGTACATGGCTCGGTAACCCTCATAGTTGATCCACTGCGCCCACTCACAGAATTCCTCGGCCGATGTCGGTTCGCCGAAGCTCTCAGCGATCAGCTGATTGAATGATGCGCCGCGCTGAGCACCCTCCCTCGTGTAATCGTGACGGCCCCAGTACAGGTTTTGCGGCCACAGGTGCTCAGCATCGAGTGTGCGGCTCAGGCCCTCAAAGGTCATTACATTAGGCATACCGCGCTCGGTGTGCAGTTTACCTGTCTGTTTCTCGAAATACTGCCTGGCACTGATGGCCCAGTAGGGTCCATGACCGCTCACGCCGTCATCGGCTGAACTGGAGATGTAATCTAGCCCCGGGTGCAGCGTTGCTACCGTGTTACGCAGTCCGTCGTCAAGCGTCTTTGGCGGATAACCCTCGTTGCGGCCGCAATAAATGCCGATGCTCGGATGGTTGCGTATTTTCAGCACCAGGTCACGGGCATTGTCCATAAACATGGCCTCGTCGTCAGGGTCGGGACCGTCGGCAGGGTTGGCCAACCAGAAGTCCTGCCACACCATGATGCCATAGCGGTCACATGCCTCATAGAACTCTTTATCACCAGTCATGCCCACCCAGTTGCGTATCATGTTGTAATTCATCTCCTTGTGGTGACGCACGGCAGCATCAAACTCCCTGCCACGGTAATTTAAGTTATTTTCACTAAAGGCCCAGTTACCGCCCAGTGGCACCAACCGGCGGTTGTTAATGTAAATCCTCAGTTTGGTGTCCTTGTCAACAGTCTTCACCTCACGGATGCCTGCCTTATACTCAATGGCGTCGCTCTGCTGCCCATTAATAATGAACTCAAATCCAGCATCATATAAGTAAGGATCGCCGTATCCGTTAGGCCACCACAGGCGCATGCGCTGATTCTTGAGTTGCGGGAATTCATCAGGACTGAAGTGTTCCTCGATGGTCGATTCTGCTGCCAGAGTCACCTGCTTTTCAAAACAGATTTCCCCGATATGACCATGCAGGGTGCCGGTCACGAGTTGCTGCGTATGGTTAGTCAACATTACCGCAGGCGTCATCGTAGCCAGAGTATCACCCTTGGCCAGCGTGGTTGTCACGACGGGATCACTTACAGTCACATCGCTGGAAGCAGTGAGATAGACGTCGTCCCAGATGCCGATGTCTCGACCGCGAATTGTCGAAATCCAGTCCCAGCCCACGGTGGCGTGGAAAGTGGGATTATCGGCTCCGAGGATACCGCCGTTGAAGTCGGTGTTCTTTTCGGTCTTGACTTTCACACCGCCAGGATTGGCATTGGCGATGATGAGAACCTCCAGTTCATTATTCTTTTCTTTTAGATAAGGCGTGATGTCAAATTTTCCGCGCTTGAAGGCACCCTCGATGCGTCCCAGGTTCGTGCCGTTGAGCGTCACCTCGGCTTTCCAGTTGATACCGTCAAAATTGAGGAATACACGCCTGTCAAGCATCTCCCTGGGCAAGTCAAATGCCCGCTTATAGATGAAATCCCCGTTAAAGAACGACTCCGATGATAGCATCAGGTTGTCGTCATGATTCATATCGGGCAAGGCACCCGCGTTGACGTAACTCGACAATACCGTTGCTGGAACGGTGGCCACAAGTGGCTGGGCATTGGGGTGTGATGCCCTTGTCAGTCTCCAGTCACCGCCATTAAGCAACCATTTGCCATTCTTCCAGCCGCCCTCGTCATGAGCCTTGACTAGCAATCCACTATGACTATTACCACCAATGTAAATTTCTCTTAAGCAAAATGGTTGACCGTTTTTGTTAGGCTCAATCATATTGATGCGAACATACCTAGCCGATCGATCCAGCACGATGTTATCAAATGGTAGTGTGGCGTTCTTTGAGAACTCGGCAACTGTCTGCCAGTGGATGTTGTCATCGCTGATTTGGAGATTGCCGCTTGATGGCATGTTTACCCAGTAAAGATTAATCGTTCCGATTTCGGCTTCTGTGCCCAAATCAACGGTAATCCATTCATCCCTGTTCCCTAAGCTGCGCCAGGCGCTGACAAAATGCTCTGACGGAAGGATGCCCGAGGCTCGTTTGCCGTCTTTTCGCAACTTCAGTTCAGTGATGGTCCAATGAACAGCACTGGGTGTGACCATTTCCAGTTTCATGCGGGAAAACTCCTTGTCTTTATTGATGTGGAAGATATGGTCAATGTTGCGGGTGGATAGCAGGTCATCGCCACTGTTCTTGTTGGGATCGCTGTGCACACGGCGGCGCGAGGGCTCGCCAGGCAAGGTGTCGCCCGTCCATTCGTCGGCCACCTTCCATTTCTTCCCATCCTTAGAGGTGAGCAGTCTGATCTTGAATCCTCGTGGCGCATTTTCCCGATAGGCCATGCTGCACACCATTTCCACCTCGTCGATGTCGATGGCCATGCCCTCCCAGTCATATTGCAGCCAGGTATCGCCGCCCATCAGGATGTTGCAGGTCCACTCGTTGCCGTCAATGCAGGCTTCACGTTTGCGGGGCGGCAACGGTCCCTCGGGTGTGGTGACGTTGAGCCAAGCGGGATCTTGCTCATCGACAATGCCGTCGGTCAATAGTTGTGACGTGAGATTGAAATCCCATGACGAGGATTGATAGACAGTGCGGTAGAGAGCAAGATTACGAAAACCGTATGCATTATCATGCACCAACGTCGGTCCATAATACTCGTCGGGATTGCCCGGATATTGCCCGATGGGACGGTTCATTACTTGTGCAGTGGCATCCAGTATCAATACTACCCCTAATATGAAGATGAGAAGATTCTGTTTCATAATTTCTTTCATTTAAGTCGCAAATTTACTCAATAAAGGGCAAATTTCAAACTATTTCCTCTCGGTTTCAAGAAAAAGTACTACCTTTATGGTCTTATTTATTACGAAAAACTATGACGTTAAGCCTTGACGCCCTGAATACCGTTATAACCCAGGTAAATGATGCCCTGTGGGCCTATCTGCTGATAGGCGCCTTGATTCTGTGCGGCCTGTACTTTACCATTCGCAGCCGCTTTGTGCAGTTCACCATGCTGGGTGACATGTTCCGCCAATTGGTTGACTCTTCCTCGACCCATAGCGGCAAGAACAGGCACATCTCGTCTTTCCAGGCGTTTGCCGTCTCGATGGCGACGCGCGTTGGCACGGGCAACCTCGCTGGTGTGGCAACGGCAATTGCCGTGGGTGGACCTGGTGCGGTGTTCTGGATGTGGCTCATTGCGCTCATCGGCTCGGCAACTGCCTTTGTCGAGGCCACGCTGGCGCAGCTCTACAAGCGCCCGTCAAGTGATTCATTCATTGGCGGTCCGGCTTATTACATCAGCCGTGGCCTGCACAACAAGTGGATGGCGGGCCTGTTTGCGGTGCTCATCACTTTGACCTTTGGCTTGTCTTACAACTCCATCCAGAGCAATGCCATCTGTGGAGCCCTGAACAAGGCTTTCGGCTTTGACCCACTGGTGGTCGGTGCTATTATCACTGCCGTCGCCTTGTTTATCGCCTTTGGCGGCATAAAGCGCATCGCCCGGGTGAGCAGTGTGTTGGTGCCCTTTATGGCCTTTGGCTATTTTGTTTTGGCACTTGTTGTGGTCATCATGAATATTCACATGTTGCCTCACGTGCTCAAACTCATCGTCACCAGCGCATTCGGCTTTGAGCAGGTGGCAGGTGGTGGTTTGGGTGCGACCATCATGGTGGGCGTGAAGCGTGGTCTGTTCAGCAACGAGGCGGGCGAGGGTAGCGCGCCCAATGTTGCTGCTACAGCCGACGTGTCTCATCCTGTCAAGCAAGGTCTCATCCAAGCCCTTGGTGTCTTTACCGACACCCTGCTTGTGTGTTCCTGCACTGCATTTCTGGTGCTCATCAGCGGATTGTACACGACCGATGGCCTTGAGGGTATCCAGCTTACTCAGGCCTCGTTACAAGTCCAGGTGGGCAGTTTGGGTACAATCTTTGTGGCGATTGCCATCATCCTGTTTGCCTTTACCAGCATTATAGGAAACTATTACTACGGGGAAGCCAATATCCGCTATTTGACGGAAAAGAAATGGGTGCTGACCGTCTTCCGCTTTCTCTCGGGCGGGGCTTTCGTCTTCCTGGGTGCAGTGGCCAGTTTCGAGTTTGTGTGGAACTTGGGAGACCTGTTCATGGCATTGGTCACTTTGTGTAACCTCATCGCTCTGGCCTTCCTTAGTAAATATGCCTTCAAACTGCTGAACAATTATCGCGATCAGAAGCGCCGAGGCATCAAGAATCCAGTATTTCGCCGCAGCGACCTCCCCGAAGTGGCCGATGATCTTGAATGCTGGGAAGATTAGGACTCGGGATTTGGCTTGTGTATTAAGAAAATAACTGACAATGAAAGGATTAGTGATAAAGAGCACTGGTAGCTGGGTGACCGTTCGTCTCGACAACGGTGATATCGTGAATTGCAAGATGCGTGGTGTGTTGCGTCTCAAGGGTATGCGTTGCACCAATCCTGTTGCAGTAGGCGATATCGTTCAGGTTGAGGACAAGGGCGGTGACTCCCCTGTTGTAGGCGCCATCGAGCAGCGCAAGAACTACATCATCCGTCGTTCCAGCAATCTCTCTAAGGAATTTCAAATTATTGCTGCAAACCTTGACCAAGCTATACTGGTGGTTACGCTTACCAACCCTGTTACAAGCACCACTTTTATCGACCGTTTTCTTGCGACAGCCGAGGCTTATCAAGTTCCCGCCGTCCTCACAATTAATAAAGTTGACTTGCTCACTACCGATGAACTGCGCCAGCAACTCGCTGAGATAAAAGCGCTTTATGAGAGTATTGGTTATCCCGTTATCATGATGTCGGCTACCACGGGTGATGGCGCAGACTCTTTGCGCGAGTTGTTGTCTGGCAAGATGTCATTACTCTCAGGCAACAGTGGAGTGGGCAAGTCGTCTATCATCAACTTGATGGTGCCCGAAGCCCACGTGCGTGTGGGTGATGTAAGCCATACCCATCACAAGGGCATGCACACCACCACCTTCAGCGAACTGCTGGACTTGCCTGGCGGTGGAGCCATCATCGACACACCGGGAGTTAAGGCCTTTGGCACTATCGACTTTGAACGGGCCGAAGTGGCCCATTATTTCCGAGAGATTTTCAGCGTGTCCAGCGATTGTCGTTTCAATAACTGCACTCATACCCACGAGCCGGGATGTGCCGTTCGTGATGCCGTCGAGCATGGTGATATCTCTATTTCCCGCTACACGAGTTACTTGAGTATCCTCGACGAAGATCCCAATGACAAGTATAGGAAACCGTTTTAACAGCGAATTGGATAATAGCTGAGCGTCTCAACTATTCTCTATTGACCGAAATCCTAGTTCATGACGATGCGTAGCCTTGTGTGTGGCCGCAGGGATGCGATGTAGCTATTGAGCAGGTCGTGCGTCAGCGTCGGGAACAGGCGTTCATAACCACCGATGACATCAACTCCCAGGGCTCGCATCTGCAATGCCCGCAACCAATAATCATTGGTTTTCATTGCCACCTCGTGCTGATGGTCAATGCGCTCCTTCATTTTGGAGAACAAGTCTTGGCTGACACCGCTATACATGATGGCGCCAAGGGCGTAATCGGCCCAGACAAGCATGCTGTCGCGATCGGCCGTACTGGTCTCAAATTCGTAGCTGATCATCCAGCGGTTGTGATAGACCGATAGCGAACCATCCGATGCCACATCATAGGTGCCATGCTTTTCATGGCGCAGATAGGTCAATAAGGCCGTTCCTACCGACTCTCCCACGAGGTCCATCATGAACTCATCATCGTAGCTGTACTGCTTATCACCCATTAGGGTCACATATATCGACGACTTGGGATTGCGCATGGGCACTTCGAAGAAGTTGTCCACTTCGCCTGTCGCCATCTCAGGACGATAGCCACTGCCGTAAGCTTCGCGCATGCCATTATCGGGTAGTGATGCCAAGTACTTTCTGACAAGAGGCTTGATGGAGTCGATGTCAAATGCTCCCACAATGGAGAATGTAAAGTCACCGGCGTTGGCAACTCGCTGGCGGTACAGTTCCAGCACCCGCTTGCCATCGAGATGATCCACCTGCTCAGGTTTCATATTGCGGTACATAGGGTTACCGCGGTAAATCGTGCTGCCAATCGAGTCACTGTAAATCATTTTGGGGCTATACATCGATTGTGACAGCTGGGAGCGGACGCGGGATTTGATTCCCAGGAACGCCTGCTCGTCAAGGCTAACATCGGTGAAATAGAGGTAGCACAGCTGCAACAGCGTCTCCAGGTCAGAGCTTTGGCAACCGCCACTGAGCTGTTCATTTGCATCATTGAGGATAAATGAAAGTCCCAGTTGTCGCCCACTCATCATACGGTTCAGCTGGTTGATGGTGTGCCCGCCTAGAGCACAGTTCTCAATGACCTGGTCCATGAGACGCACATTAACGTCGGCTGTGTCGCCATAAGCCCACTCTCCTCCCAGACTGAAGGCATTGAACAGCACCTCGTTGTTCTTAAAATCAGTAGGTTTCAAGCGAACGGTGGCACCGTTACGCAGGGTCATTGTCGTGACCCCGGTAGACTCATCAATCATTTCGGTAATGATGCCTCCCGGCACTGGGTCCTGCTTCAGGAGCCTGTCATCGCCATCCGTGTCGTGATAGGGTGTCTGTGGCGTGCCAAAGACGCGTCCGTAATGACTGATCACATCGCGAGAAGTGGGATACATGCTCCGTGTGCCTATCGATTGAGGCCCCGAGATGAGGATGCTCACGTTATCCTTGCCGACGATTTTCCTCAGGTAGCCGTTCACATCGTCGAGTGTGATTTGCTGCAGGGCTTCAATCAGCAGTTGAGACTCCTTAACAACGCCAGGAACATAACTGCTGTTTTGGTAACAATCGATGTATTCCTCGACATATTCGCGATTGGTTCGGTTGTTGGCTTCCATCCTCAAGTTAGTATATACCGCCAAAGCGTCGCGACGAGCCCTTTCCAGTTCGCCTCGGGTGAAGCCATGCTGCACTGCGCGTGCGGCTTGCACGGTAAGAGTATCAACAACTTCCAGCGTACGCCCTTCCTTGGTCATTGCCACCAAGGTCAGAGCATCACACGAATTGGCTACGAGGTATTTGCGGTCATATACCAGGCTATAATCTATGGGAGAGTCGGGTGTTCGTGACAATTCGTCGAGTCGGGCCGAAAGCATAGCTTGAACCAGTGACGACACGACATTATGCACGAGGAATTCATGAGTATTGCGCAACTGTCGTGGAACGGGCTGATGCTTGAACATCAGATAGACCATCGAGGTAGATGCCTCTGGGTCGGTGTGCAGGGCATAGTTCACACCGGTATGGTCAGGGACTTGCCCCATGTGTTCATCGGTAGCTGGACTGCGGCGCAAGGGGAGTTCTGACATGATCAGCCTGAGGCGTTGCTCCATGTGCTGGGCATCAAAATCGCCCACAATCACTACAGCCTGCCGCTCTGGGCAGTACCAGCGGTGATAGAAGTCGAGCAAGTGGCTGCGTGTTGCCTGGCGAATCACCATCATGTCACCGATGGGAATTCTACTGGCATACCGGCTCCCAGACAACAAAATAGGCAATGTGCTCTCATACATACGCATCGTCTGGTCAGCGTGCATGCGCCATTCTTCCTGAATGACACCACGCTCCTCCTCGATGGCACGGTCGTCAAAGTTGAGTTCACTAGCCAGGTCCCTTAACATGAGCATCACGGTGTCCAGCAGCTCGATTTGGGTTGTCGGCACATTAGATATCTGGAATCGCGTGTCGTCAAACCCTGTCGACGCATTGATGTCCGAACCGTAGGACACACCATGATTCTGCAGCAGGTCCACCATATCAATGCCAGGGAAATTGCGTGTCCCCTGAAATGCGATGTGCTCGATAAAGTGGGCAAACCCACGTTCATTGTCATTTTCAACAAGCGATCCGGTGTTCTGCACGAGCCAGAACTCTGCGCGCCCTTTAGGCTGCTCGTTATGGCGGATGTAGTATGTCAATCCGTTGTCCAGCCTGCCAATGCGTAAATCAGGATCAACTGGCAGTTGCTCGTCCTGTGCCGCCAGAGTCAGTGTCATCAACGCGATGAGTGTCAGTAGTATATCCTTCTTCCAGTCCATATTTGCGATGAAGGTGTCAGACTGCTTCCTGAAGTCCAACGTCAATGAGGAAATTAGAGGAGGAACAGGGCCTTCTTGTCCTCAACAGCAATGACTGTGTCGCTGGTAACCACGCAATCCAGCGGGTGGTCGTGGGGCTCAACGGGTACATGCTCAACGAGTTGGAAGTCGCATGCCACACCTATGGTGGGGCAATTCACTTGGCTCAGCAGGCGGTCATAAAACCCCTTGCCACGACCCAATCGGTTGCGTTGTCCGTCCAGTGCCACCGCGGGCACGATGATCAATTCCAGGCAAGACGGGTTAATGCCCTCACCGATGGGTTCACCAATATGGAACTTGTTATTGTCATCCAAACTGTCATCCCCATAATAGGGGACAATCTCCAAGTCATCGCCCTTAACACGCGGCAGGTAGATACTCTTTCCGCACGCCAGCCACTGGTTGACGCTCTCGTGAGTCGGCAACTCGTCAGGTAGTGACCAGTAGCACAAGATGTGCTGTGCCTGTTTCCAAACGGGCATCTGTCTGATGGTATTGAATACCATGTTGGCCTCGACTTGGCGCACAGCTACCGGTGTGATGGCCTTGAGTTGCTTAATCTGTTGTCTGAGTTGTTTTTTTGTTATCTCCATAATTGTTTTTCATTTTTTTGATAGTGGTTCGATGGCCAGCATAATGGCTCCATGGGGGTCAACATGGATTGGCACAGTACCATCCGATTCCAGGCTGACGCTGAACACTTGTTGGTTAGTATCCAACAGATCGCGACAGGAATAATCACCGTGAGGCAGCTGAGCGCAGCTCAACGCATGGTCGGGAATGCGCACAGCGGTGTCGATGGGATTATTGCCAAAATTAACGGCAATCAATACCATAGTGCCATCGGTGTGTCTCAGGTAGGCATATTGCTTGTCAGTGTCGAGTGTGTCCTGATTCACATACATCAGGTCGAAGAATTGTCCCGTGGCAAGAGCCGGATGGCTGTTGCACAAGCGCAAGACTTTGCGGTACAGGGCGCGTAGCCGCCGCTCATCGGGCAGGGACTTGCCTTGATGCCAACGGCGCAGTGTGGGCACACTCCAGTAGTCAAAGATGGTGGTCCTGCCGTCAGGACCGCTATAGCCTTCGGCATCGGCAGCGGGTTCGCCCAATTCCTGTCCCGCATAGAGCATGAATGGGCCTCTAGACATCGTGGCACTCACCACGAGCGCGGGAAATGCCAGGAAGGGGTCGCCCAGAAAGTGCCGTGAAGCGATGCGCTGCTCGTCATGATTCTCGAGGAAATTCAGCATGTGCTCACCGATGCCCTCGACCGCCTGCCAACAGTGGGTCAGGGTGTTGGCTGGCCAGCCGTCAGTTAGTATGCCACGAAGGGTGTCATAGCGTGTTACTTTGTCATATAGGTAATCAAATCCGCCCTCATGGATGTACCTGTGATAGAGTCCCGTATCGTAGATCTCGGCTATGAAGATAATATGCGGATAGGCTTCCTTAATCCGCCCGATTGCCCAGTGCCAGAATTCCACAGGCACCATGTGAGCCATATCACAGCGGAATCCATCCACCCCTTTGCCGGCCCAGAACCGAAGGATGTCGAGCATTTGGGTCCAAGTGGGAGGAATGGGGTCAAAATGGGTGCTGCCGTTCCAAGGGTCCACACCATAGTTGAGCTTTACCGTCTCATACCAGTCATCGCGGTTGGGACTTGCGGTAAAACAGTCATTACCCGTGGCACGAGCAGGAAACTCGCGGTACGCCTTGTCACCAGTGCCCAGGTCCACACCATGGGGCGAAAAATCCTGGCCGACAATATAGTAGAAATTGTTTTTGGGAGAAAAGAACATGTTGAGTAAGTCATCTTCGCCCAAGTCTTTCACTCCAGCAGGTTTCGCGTCGCTGCCATACTCGCGTGCAACATGATTGGGGACGAAATCGATGATGACCTTAAGGCCCAAACGGTGGCTGCGCTCTACCAGCGCCTGAAATTCGGCCATGCGGTTCTCGACATTGACGGCTAGGTCGGGACACACATCATAGTAATCCCGAATAGCGTATGGCGACCCGGCCTCACCCTTGACCACATGGGGATTGCATGGCGCAATGCCATGATTGCTGTAATCAGTAGCTGTTGCGTGCTCAATGATACCTGTGTACCACACATGTGTCATTCCCAACGACTTGATAGACCGTAGCCGTTTCTCATCAATCTCGTTGAACTTGCCCACACCGTTCTGCCCAATTGTGCCATGAGGCCTGCAATGCTCATTGCAATTGGTGAACCAACGAGGCATCAACTGGTATATCATCATTTTTTTGCCCTGTTTCATGTGGCAAAGGTACTGATATTTCCCGTTTTTGAATTAACTTTGCGGCAAATAAATAACGATTTATTCCGTTGAACAGCATGATTTCTTTCGAAAGCGATTATAACAATGGCTGTCATGAGGCCATTATCCGTAAGTTGGCTGAAACCAATAACGACAAGACGACGGGCTACGGCCTGGACCAATATTGTGAGGCAGCGCGTGACAAAGTGCGGCAGGCGTGCGGCACACCCGATGCCGATGTGTTTTTTCTCGTGGGTGGCACACAGACCAATGCTACCGTCATCGATTCAATGCTTCACGGCTACCAGGGCGTGCTTGCTGTGGATACGGGACATATCAACGTGCACGAGTCGGGTGCTATAGAGTTTGGCGGGCACAAGGTGCTTGCCCTGCCCAACCATGACGGCAAGATGGATGCCGCCGAATTACGCCATTGGTTAGAAGCCTTCTATGCCGACCTGGCCTATGAGCACATGGTGTTCCCCGGTATGGTATATATCACATTTGCGACCGAATCGGGAACGATCTATGGCCTGCAGGAGTTAAAAGCTATCAGTGATGTCTGCAGGGAATACCAATTGCCGCTGTTTGTTGATGGCGCCCGTCTGGGCTATGGACTGATGGCGCAGGGATGCGACGTGTCGTTGCCCCAGTTAGCTGGTCTGTGCGATGTCTTCTACATCGGCGGCACCAAGTGTGGAGCCCTGTGTGGCGAAGCAGTGGTCTTTCCCCGAGGCAATGCACCCGCCCATTTCTTCACCACGGTTAAGCAGCATGGCGCCTTGCTGGCAAAAGGACGCCTGCTGGGTATCCAGTTCGACGTGCTGATGCAGGACGGCCTGTACTTCTCGCTGGCACGCCACGCTGTGGAACAAGCCATCCGCTTGCGTGATGCTTTTGTAGCCAATGGGTACAAGATGTACAGCAACTCGCCCACTAACCAGCAGTTTGTCCTCTTAGATAAGGAGACTATTGCTCGCTTGGAAACGGAATTCGTTTTTGAACAGTGGTTCCCTGTTGGCGATGAGATGTGCTGCCGCTTTGTTACCTGCTGGGCCACCCAGCCCAGCGATGTCGATGCCCTCATTGCCGCCCTGTAGTCTCCGTATCATGGCATGTAAGCCTCTATTAGGATACACGTGAGCAGCCTGTTCGCGGGCTGTTTTTCAAAAAATTGACAGCTAAAAAACTGTTAATTGAAAACTATTTCGTACCTTTGCACGTTTTTATACAAAAAGGCACGCAATGGCAACTATCCTGAACATAGAGACATCGACCGAGGTGTGCTCGGTGGCGCTTACCAGCGAGGGCCAGGTGCTGGATCACCGTGAGAATTACGATGGCCAGACCCACGCCACGTTGTTGAGTCAGTATGTGAAAGAAATGCTCGATTATACCCGTTCAAGGGAAATCAAGCTGGATGCCATTGCAGTGAGCATCGGACCAGGCTCCTATACGGGCCTGCGCATCGGGCTGAGCGAGGCCAAGGGCTTGGCCTTTGGCATGCAGGTACCCCTCATCGGGATAAACACGCTGCAACTGTTGACGGTGAGCACGATGTTCAGCCACTTTATCGACGAGGACAAGCTATTGTACGTGCCGATGATCGACGCACGGCGCATGGAAGTCTACACTGCAGCCTATAACGCTGCACTGGAAACCGTTATGGAACCTCAGGCGATGGTGCTCGACGAACATTCGATGGATGCCCTGCTTGGGGATGGACACACGCTGGTGCTGATGGGCAATGGCAGTGACAAGGCCATGAAGGTGCTTACCCACGAACGTGTCCGCCACATCGGTGGCGTGAAGCCTGTTGCCGTCGACATGCTGGCACTGGCCGAGCGTGCGTGGCGAGAGCAGCAGTTTATCGACGTAGCATATAGCACCCCGCTTTACCTTAAGGAGTTTCAGGCAACAAAGCCACGGAACCCGATACTGGGCAGATGATAAGTCATGGCATTGCTACCCCGGGGGTAGCGACCTGGTAGTTCCAAGATAGTTATCCGCTTATCGCCAATCAAAATACAGACCGGCTGCCCGCATTACTAACAATTTATGACCACTATAGCAGAACTATGTTGACATATAACTCATTACTCAAAAAACTGGTGTTGCCAGAGTATGGCCGCAACATCCAGCAAATGGTTGACCACTGCCTGACTATTGAGGATCGTGGCGAGCGCACCCGTTGCGCGTTTACCATCGTTCAGAACATGGCCAACATGTTCCCACAGTTGCGAACCGAGGCTGATTATCAGCACAAGTTGTGGGACCACTTGATGATTATGAGTGGCTTTAAGCTCGATGTGGATTTCCCCTTCGACGACATCATTAAGGAGGCAAACCTCAACACTAAGCCCGAGGCCATCCCCTATGAACTGGAACCTATCGAGTATCGCCATTACGGTAAGAACATTGAGCGAATGATCGCCCGCGCAGCTGAGTATCCCGAGGGCGAAGAGCGCGACGCTCTGGTAATGCTGCTGGCCAATCACATGAAAAAGCTCATCTACCAAATCAACAATGAGGACGTGGACGATGCGAAGATATTCAAGGATCTGGCCCGTTACAGTCATGGAGCCATCCGATTAGATCCGGCTACCCATCACCTGCATGAGTACCAGGTAGTGAAGCCCGCTCAGCCCACCGGCAAGAAGAAAAAGAAGAAATAACCCCCACGACTGAGCTGTCAATGATCGAACGAGACGAACTCATAGCAATAGGGCGATATAATAAGGTGCATGGAGTCGCTGGCGAAATCGGGGCAACAATCGATGTCCCGGTAGAGGCCCTTCATGCATTCTCCTGTCTGATTAGCGATATGGATGGTATCTATGTACCATTCTATGTTGACGCTTGCCGCCCTAAGGGCTCTCAGGCTGTGCTATTAACAATTGATGGTATTGATAGCCAGCAGGAAGCTTCCCGCTTGGTTGGCCGTGACATCTATGTCCTGAAGCATGAGTTCGGGCAAGTGAGCGCTGAAGACGAGTATGAAGATGCTTACCCGCTGGATTATTTCATCGGTTTTGACCTGCAGGACAGCGATGGCTCTAGGGTGGGGCAGATTACCGATGTCGACGAGCAGACAGAGAACGCCATCTTCATCATCGACCGGGATGGACAAGAACTGATGGTTCCCGCTAACGATGACTTGATTGTGGAATTTGACATCGACGAGAAGATCATGGTCATGGACCTGCCGCAAGGTCTGTTGAACCTGAATAACTGATAGTTGATATAAACAAAAATAATATGAGCATGCGACAACGCGTATCACATATTCTCTTGCAAACGCTGGCAGTGCTGTTGGTGGCACTGGTGAGCTCACAGCTTGCGAGCGCCAAGGATGACCTGGACGACATCTATGAGATGTCGCTTGATGAGAACCTGGCCACTCCCGAGATCAAGAACAGCAAGCAGGCTGATAAGATACAGGAATTCCAGTATGATATGGCTGTGGCCTTCAAGCGCTCAAACTATGATGTGGAAATCATGCGCGATGATGAGGTCATTGTCGTGACAATTCCTGCAAGCCAGCTGTTTGAGCCCAATGACACCGTGCTAACCAAACTCGGCGAGGCTCAACTCAAGCCGCTGTTGAGGATGATTAAGAATCCTGGGTTCTACAAGATGCTGCTGGTCATGCATAGCGACAACACAGGAAGCGCCGAGTATACCCTCAACCTGACACGTCAGCGCGTCAACGCCATCTTTGACTGGATTGACGAGAATGGCAGTGTGGACTATGTGGTGCCCTATGCTCTGGGTGACAATGACCCCCTCGTGGATAACAACTCAGTCGAGAACCGCAAGCGCAACCGCCGCTTGGAGGTATATTTGGTCCCCGAGAAAACCATGATTCAACAGGCAAAGAAGGGCAGTATTAACATCAGTCACATTGCTAAGAAACAGTAAACACAATAAATAATCAAAAATAGCACATTTACAACACAATGGCAAAAGAGCTTAAAGATTTGACTAAGAGAGCTGACAATTACTCTCAATGGTATAATGAACTGGTAGTGAAGGCCGACCTCGCCGAGCAATCGGCCGTGCGCGGTTGCATGGTCATCAAGCCCTATGGCTACGCCATCTGGGAGAAGATGCAGCGCCAACTCGATGACATGTTCAAGGCAACGGGGGTACAGAATGCCTATTTCCCTCTGCTCATCCCCAAATCGTTCCTCAGCCGTGAGGCCGACCACGTGGAAGGCTTTGCTAAGGAATGCGCAGTGGTTACTCACTACCGCCTGATGAACGACCCTGGCGGCAAGGGCGTCGTGGTAGACCCCTCAGCCCGTCTTGAGGAGGAACTTGTCATCCGTCCCACCAGTGAAACCATCATCTGGAACACATACCGTAACTGGATTAACAGCTACCGCGACCTGCCATTGCTCATAAATCAGTGGTGCAACGTGTTCCGTTGGGAGATGCGCACCCGTTTGTTCCTGCGTACTGCCGAGTTCCTGTGGCAAGAGGGACACACCGCCCACGCCACGAAGGAGGAAGCCGAGGCCAAGGCCATCGAGATGCTCAACGTCTATGCCGACTTTGCCGAGAAGTATATGGCGCTGCCCGTAATCAAGGGTGTAAAGACTGCTCATGAGCGCTTCGCCGGAGCTCTCGAGACCTACACTATCGAGGCAATGATGCAGGATGGTAAGGCTCTGCAGTCAGGCACGAGCCATTTCCTGGGTCAAAATTTTGCTAAGGCCTTTGACGTGAAATTTATTGACAAAGAGAACAAGTTGCAGGACGTGTGGGCAACCTCGTGGGGTGTGTCGACACGCCTGATGGGTGCCCTGATTATGACCCATAGCGACGACAATGGCCTGGTTCTGCCTCCCCACTTGGCTCCCATTCAGGTGGTTATCGTTCCCGTTTACAAGACCAACGACCAACTCGAGCAGGTCAACAAGGTGGTCGAGCCCATCGTCGACAACCTGCGTGGTATGGGCATCTCAGTCAAGTATGATAACGCCGACAACAAGCGACCTGGATTCAAGTTCGCTGACTATGAACTTAAGGGTGTGCCTGTGCGCTTAGTCCTTGGCGCCCGCGACATCGAGGCTGGTACTGTTGAAGTCATGCGACGCGACACGCTGGAGAAGAGCAGTGAGTCACTTAGCGGCATCGAAAACCGCGTGAAGGAACTGTTAGAGGAAATCCAGCAGAACATCTATGACAAGGCCCTGAAGCATCGCCAGGAGATGACCCGTACGGTAGACACTTGGGACGAGTTCAAGGAGCAGATTGAGAAGGGCGGCTTCATCCTTGCCCACTGGGACGGAACCACCGAGACCGAAGAGAAGATCAAGGAAGAAACCAAGGCTACTATCCGCTGCATCCCCATGGATGCTCCCGAGGAGGAAGGCAAGTGCATCTACACTGGCAAGCCCAGCCATCGTCGTGTGATCTTTGCACGTAATTATTGATCCTAAATTATTGGGATTCAGCATAGAGCAAGAATCATCATTTCTGTGTTGAATCCCAATTCTTAATATTTCATTCAAATCATGTTGACTATTGACCCCAAAAGAAAGTTGTGGCGCGAGGTGTGGGCCTATCTGCTCCTCGTGATTGGTAGCGCGCTGTTCGCTATCGGAGACGTGATGTTTGTGAACCCATACCTGATGGCTCCAGGTGGAACCTACGGTCTTAGTAACGTGTTCAACACGTTGTGGCCCTGGAAGATTTCGCTCTACGCCATCTGCATGGATGTCCCCTTGCTCATTATCGGCACATGGATTCTGGGCCCCAAGTTCGGAATAAAGACGATTGTGTCAACAGCATTGATATTCCTGTTCACCTTTGTGCTCGAGAGCTGGTGGGGATATAACCCCGTGATTCACGATGGAGCTATCGTGGCCGGCGTTGATCCATCGATGGTCAAGTCGATGGTCGAGATTCCACACCATGGTGGCTGGTTCCAGCCCGACTACTTCCTTAACACGGTGGTTGCCGGTATCATTTATGGCGTAGCTATCGGCTTGATTTTCCGTTCGGGAGCTACTAGCGGTGGATCAGACATCATCTCTATGATCCTGCACAAGTACACCCACATCTCGCTGGGCACGCTGGTCATGATTGTCGATGGCATCATCACGCTGAGCACCCTGATTGCTTTTGGCGATATCCGTCTGCCCATCTATTCAGTGATTATCATCTTTATCGAGGGTAAGGTCATCGATATGGTTGTCGATGGCATCAAGACCTACAAGACGATGTTCATCATTACTGATGATCCAGATCCTATCCGTGATTACATCATCAACGAGATTAAGCGTGGTGGCACATGTATCACGGGCAGTGGCCTGTATGAGGGCAAGGAGCGCAAGATGCTCTATGTGACGCTCGACCGTTCGGACATGATCAAGCTGCGCAGCGCCCTGTATCACATCGATCCTCATGCGTTTGTCAACATCATGGAGAGTAGCGAGATTCTGGGTACGGGTTTCCGCGCACTCCCTACAGAGTAGCACAAGACATCTAACCTACTATCAGAATAATGAGCCAGGCACACTTGATGTCTGGCTTATTCATTTCCTCATCGTGGTGGGAGGGTACATTGAAAAAAAGCACTTCGTTTCACAACGAAGGTGCCCTAGGAAAAAATAGTATGAATAAAAGTTTGATTTAAGGTTCTGCAAAAATACGCTATATTTCCTGAATAGGCAAGTTTTTCTTTGAAAAATATGCATTTTGACCCATGAAAGCCCGAATAGAATGATTCTTTAATCATGTTGGGTGCGTTATGGGCAGCCGTAATCGAGTGACGGCAGTCGGTTTGCTCACTTTTTTTTAAAATTTAACACCACAAATCAGGATAAAATGTTAACTTTGTCGTTTGATAATCATAAACGATTTTCCGTTTAGATAGTCTAAAGCCAAAATTGATATTATTTCATCGCATATGAACAATAGGCAACCAAGTGTGGTCCAGAGCCTGAAGCTGTTTTTTGGCATCTTCATGGTGCTCGTCTATCTGGGAGCGGCATTGCTCTTGATTAACAACGTGTTTGATTGGCCCGCAACCACAACGTGGACGATAATCAGGTGGTTTGCTGCCCTGATTTTCGGAGCATACGGCATCTATCGTGGCTATCGCGAGTTCAAGGGTCAACACACCTACGGCATGCGCCAGCTCGACACCGATGAGGACGATGGGGAGGAGCAATATACGACCTACGCCAAAGAGGAGCTCGATGACCACAAAATTGATAAAGGGTAAAATGTCAAGAAAAAGTAATATTATCGTAATACTGATTGCCGCCATGGTTGCGGTAACGGTATTGGCATCGTGTGGCGACCGTCGCCCGCGCAGCACGAGCACGCGTGGGTTGGCCCGCATTATGTGTGACGAGTCATTCCAGAGTGTGCTCGAGCAGGAGATCGCGGTCTTTGAGTACCAGTATCCTGAGGCCAGTATCATGCCCGAGTATATCAACGAGCATGATGCCCTGGATTCCCTCTTCAAGAACAAGGTGGATCTGATCATCATCTCTCACGACCTGACCCGCGAACAAAAGGAGAGTCTTAAGAAACTCGGTCGCGGTTATCGCACTAAGATGATTGCCGTGGATGCCATTGCGGTCATTGTGAATAAGCAGAACGACATCGACGAGCTGTCGATGGACGACTTGCGTGACATTTTCACCGGAAAGGTAAAGCGATGGGGAGAAGTGTTTCCCACCAAGCTTAAGAACGACACTATCAAAGTCATGTTTGACGGTTCGGGAACGGGTGTTGTACATTATATGAAAGATACGTTCCTTAACGGTGCGAACTTCGGTCCCAACGTATACGCCCGCAAATCGAGTAGCGACGTGTTTGACGCTGTAGAGCAATACAAGAATGTGATTGGCTTTATCGGCGTGAGCTGGATCACCAGCGACCTGAAGTCTGCCGAGATCCCCATAGCACAGAAGTATGAGGAACTGAAGACCCAGAACGAGGTGAGCGTCATTGACTTTACCGACCGCATCAAGGTCATGCCTCTGCGCGGTGATGACAAGGTTCAGGGAGTGAAACCTTACCAGGCTCACATCTATAGCGGTGATTATCCGCTGGTGCGTTCCATCTGGGCCATCGATGCCTCCTATAACGGCATGCTCGACCATGGCTTCTTCACCTTCCTTACCGGGGTGATCGGTCAAAAGATCATACTCCAGACCGGCATTTTGCCCGCAGCGGAGCCCGTCAGATATGTTGAAGTACAGTAAATTGGTTATTTGGCATAATAATTGCAATATTGCACATAGAAATTAAATTTGAACTAAATATTAACATCTAATTGTTACTACAATGAAAAGGAAATTCTTTTTTGCATCACTCATGTTGATGGGTGCATCCCTGGTAGCTAACGCACAAGGCTACAAGGACGGTATTGAGTACTACAAGGTTGATAAATTGGACAACGCTAAGGAGTTGCTCGAGCGTAACTTGAACGCAGCCAGCACCGACAAGGCTGAGGCCTACTATTATCTGGGACAGATCGCCCTGCATCAGGGCAACATGGCACAAGCTGCAGCAAACTTTGAGAAAGGTATTGCAGCCAACGCTATGAATCCCTACAACTACGTAGGTCAAGCTGCTATCGCACTGAAGAATGGTGGTGACGTGAAGGCTCTGCTCGAGAAAGCCCGCAAGATGTCCAAGAAGAACTCCAAACTGGAGATGGAAATCGCTCGCGCTTTTTATGATGCAAATCCCACTACCTATGCTAAGGACATCGAGAAGTGCATCAAGAATGCCCGCAAATGGAATGCCGACGATCCCGACAGCTACATCTTTGAGGCCGACACCAAGGCTGACAAGCGCGACTGGGGCAACGCCGCCGGCATCTATGAGTTGGCCTTTGACAAGGACCCCAACAACATTGAGGCCTATGTGAAGTATGCCAACACCTACTTCAACGTGAATCCCGGCATGGCCATCGAGCGCCTTGAGGAGCTGCAGGCCAAGGTGCCCAACTCGGCACTGGTACAGCGTGAGCTTGCCGAGAAGTACTATGCTGATAACTTGGGCGCCAAGGCTGCTGAGCAGTATGGCAAGTACATCAAGAATCCCAACCACTTTGCTCAGGACGAGGTACGCTACGTGCAGTTGCTGTTCTTCGGCGAGAAGTATCAGGAGTCGCTTGACCTGGCCACCAGCCTTGTCAACAAACTCAACCCCACCGATGAAAAGGTGTTCTACATGAAGCGTATGCAGCTCTACAACCAGATTCAGCTCGAGAAGTGGGCCGAGGCCGTTGAAGCAGGACGCTCGTTCTTTGCCAACGTACTTCCTAAGGGCTCTAACTACGAGGTACGCGACTACACTGACTATGGTTTGGCCCTGCAGAACGCAGGTCATCCCGAGGAGGCAATCGCAGCCTATGAGAAGGCCCTCGAGATCAATCCTAACAATGTTGACCTGATCCGCTACATGGGCGACAGCTATGCCGATACCGAGAACTTTGTGAAGGCTGCTGAGTACTACCAGCGTCTGGTGGATGGCGGCAACCACAAGTCTAACGACCTGTTTACCCTGTCTAACTACTATCTGGGCATCGCCAGCACTGACAGCCTGGACGCAATGACCAAGGCCGACGCGCTCAACAAGTCTCAGAAGTATGTTGACGAGGTGGACAAGCTGGTTCCCGGCAACGTGCAGATTGTTAACCAGAAAGCAAAGATCGCCAAGTTCCGTGAGGGCGACAACAACAACGGCGCCGCTCTGGCTGCATACAACGAGTTGATCAGCATTCTCGATGCTAAGGAGGATAAGGCTTCGTATGCACGCTACTACAAGTATGCCTACAACTACCTGGCCACCTACTACTTTAACAAGGGTGACAAGGCTACTGCCAAGGGATACTATCAGAAGTGGCTTGAGTATGATCCCGACAACACTTCGCTGCGCAAGTATGTTGAGAGCCTGAAGTAAAAATTAGGGTCTGGCGCTGCCAGATAAAAAACAGAAAAAGTAAATAACCGAAAAGTCGGGTTGGCCAAGTGTCACCCGACTTTTTGTTGTTTTTTACCGGATTTAAACAATGAGACATGAATTTTTACTATCTTTGTGGGTTTAAAGATCTAGCAATTAATAGTCATCACGAAATATGAAAACGAAGAAATTTGCAAAATTGTTGGCAGTGGTTGTAGCCATGCTCATGGCAACATCGCTCCCGTCACTTGCCCAAGAGGCAGTCACAGATTATTACGAGGCCTTTATCGAGGTGGATCAGCTAAACGATTACCTGCAGTATCAGCTAAGTGCTGCCGGTGTAACCGTAACCTCGAGGTATGACGGCTTTGTCGCCGCCCGCATCAATGCCGATGTCGATCCGGCTACCATTATGGCTATCGATGGCGTGAAACACGTGACGCGTGCAACCTATGTGGAGACATGCTCTGATAGCGCACGCTACTATTCCAGCGTTGATCCTGTCCAGCTAGGCATTGGCTTGGATATGCCATACACAGGCAAGGACGTGATTATCGGATTGATCGATTGCGGTTTTGATTTTAACCATATCAACCTGTGTGACGCAGAGGGCAAGACCCGTGTCAAGGCGGTGTATATGCCATTTGACGATGGCGGAAATTATGCTGTTGTCAGAGCAGTCCGATTGCCGGGTAGCTGCTATGAGACACCCGAGGCTATCCAGCAATTAACCACCGATGACCCCTCCACGCCCCATGGCACACAGACTGCGGGCATCGCTGCCGGTGCTTATCGCGAAAACGGCTGGCATGGCATGGCCCCCGATGCCGATATCGTCGCGTGTGGAATCCCCGAGAGCAAGCTCAACGATGTGGTTGTAGCCAATTGTATCAGTTACATCTGTGACTACGCTAGCCGCAAGGGCAAGCCCTGTGTCATCAACATGAGTCTGGGCACGAACATCGGACCGCACGATGGCACATCCTACATGAATCGTATCTGTAACCAGCTTTCAGGTCCTGGACGCGTGTTTGTGGTCTCGGGAGGTAATGACGGGGACAATCCTGTGTACGTGCACCGTGAGTTGGCAAGCAAGCAGGACACTGTGACCGTGTTGCTGGGTGGCATCTACGGCGGAAATGACCTCACTGGCCACATCAACGCATGGAGCAAACTGAGCAAACCTTTCAATACCAGGATTGTGGTTGTCGATACGCGCACTAAGGACATCGTGTACCGTTCACGCCCCGTCGGAGCTGTGGCCCAAGGCTCACTGGCCGAACTCTCGACAGAGACCGATAGTGTACTGTCCAAGTATTTCACTGGTAATGTGACTATCAGGGGATCGCATGACAATCGAGGAGTCCCCAATACCATCTGCCGGCTCGACATGAAAGGCAACTCCTACAATTATGTGCTGGGAATGCAGTACTTCGGCCCCTCGGAGAATGAATTGTCGATATGGACCTCGTGGTATGCTCACTTCAGCACCCACGGTGTATCTTGGGCTGAGCCAGGCGACATTCATGGCTCGATCAGCGATTTTGCCACTACCGACAGCGTCATCTCGGTGGGTAATTACAATTCCAGGGAATGGGTGATTCTGCGTGATAGCACCTATTTCTTCCGCCAGAACAGTCATCCCACGTTACTGGCACATAATTCCTCCTACGGCCCTGATGAGAACGGCATCATGCGCCCCGATGTGTGCGCACCTGGAAGTGTGGTCATTGCCAGCGCCAACCGTTATGATATTAATCCCCATAACCTCAAGTATTGGCAGCCATCAGCCTTTATCGACGGAGTGGAGTATCCTTATTGCCCTGACATGGGGACCTCGATGTCGGCTGCCGTGGTATCGGGTACGGTTGCCCTGTGGCTGCAGGCCAATCCCAACCTGAGTGCCGCCGACGTGCGTGATGTGTTGCAGCACTCCAGCTACAAGGATGCTACAGTCATCAGCGGTGATCCCCAATGCTGGGGCAGTGGCAAACTGAATGCCTTGGCTGGAATACGTTATATACTGCACATTGAGGATAAAAATGGCGACGTGAATGGTGATGGCGAGGTGACCATCAGCGACGTGAACCTGGCGATCGACATTATCCTGGGTGGCGAAGCCGATAGTCAGACCCTCAATCGTGCTGATGTGAACAGCGATGGCGAGATTGGCATCAGTGACATCAATGCGCTGCTCGACATCATCCTGAACAATTAACACAATAGGTGAAGCGGTTTGCCCTCATAGCCTTTTCGGTGCTGCTTGCTAGCGTTGTCATGCAGGCGAGCAGCCATTTGAGCGCCTCATCCCGTATGCTGATTGGGCAACGCCGTGCAAAGACAGCCTCCTGGTCAGGTAATGATTATCAAGCATTTATTTCGATCAATGATAAATTATCGATCGACTCTTTGAGTCAGAAAGGTGTTATTGTCGAGGGGGTGTTTGACGGCTTTGTGACCGCCCGTATCCCCCAACATGCTTTACTTGATGTGTCGGCCATGCCAGGAGTGACGCAGCTCTCATTAGGGCGCCGCGTGACCCTGTGCAATGACAGTGCCCGCCATTATTCGGGTGTCGATGCCGTGCATCGTGCTGTGGGACGCGTTGCTCCACTGGATGGCACCGGCGTCATTGTGGGCATGATTGACACTGGATTTGATTTCAACCACATTAATTTGTGTGACGAGTATGGTCACTCACGGGTCAGGGCCGTGTATCTGCCATGTGACAGTACAGGAACTTCTCCTATTGTCGACGGCAATCCTTTGCCTGGCAGTTGTTTTGAGACCGATGGACAGATTGCCGCGCTCACATCAGATGTGTTCAATTCTTCACACGGCACCCATACGACAGGCACCGCTGCTGGCAGTTACATGCAAAACGGCTGGTATGGTGTCGCCCCTAGGGCTGATATCGTTGCCTGTGGCATGCCAGAAGAAGAACTTACTGATGTGAACATCGCTCATTGCATCCTTTACATCATGGACTATGCCGATAGGGTGGGTAAGCCTTGTGTGATCAACATGAGTCTGGGCAGCAACGACGGCCCCAATGATGGCACATCGTACTTGTGCAAGACTTTTGAGTCGGTGTTAGGTCCAGGACGTATCTGTGTTCTCTCGGCAGGCAATGACGGTGCGTTACCCATTTGTTTCCATCAGAAGTTGACAGGTGTCGGCGACACTGTGACCACACTGCTACGCAACCGATGGGGTGGTCTGCAGCGCAAGGGGTTTGTGAGCATGTGGAATGACTTGCCACAGGAGCACCGTTCCCGTATTGTCATCATCAACCGCAATACCCTCGAGCTGGAATATGCGTCACCCTTCGTGGGAGGCTTGCCCGAAGACAGCATTTTTACCATCGATAGTGAAGTGGATCCCGGATTTGCATCCTACTACACAGGCCGAATGTCATTTGCCAGCGCAGTGGAGCAGTTGCCTGGCGACACGTTGCTAGTTGAGGGACGCTTTCACTCCTATTGGATGTTTGATGCCACCGCGATTGGCCCTGGACACTTGGTTGGTATTCAGTATGTTGCAGACGATATTGTCAACTTGTCGGGCTGGTGCACCGCCAACACCTATTTCTACTCCTTCGGTCTGCCAGGCATCACGGGTGGGTCGGCTTCGGGTTCTATCAGTGACCTGGC
This sequence comes from uncultured Muribaculaceae bacterium, assembly GCA_964628205.1. Classification (GTDB taxonomy): domain Bacteria; phylum Bacteroidota; class Bacteroidia; order Bacteroidales; family Muribaculaceae; genus Sodaliphilus. Next base: position 49,645 of record CAZVMM010000002.1, on the reverse strand, counting down.
AACTACCGATAGCGTGATTTCGGTAGGTGCCTATTCTACACGTGCGACGTATGCAGGCCTGGATGGTGCCATTAATACTGTCAGCCAAAGTACCCCCACTGATATCGCGTACTTTTCATCCTTCGGGCCTGACGAACGAGGCATTTCCCGTCCTGATTTGTGTGCTCCTGGCAATGCTGTGCTATCATCGGCTAACCGCTATGATGTTGAGGCCACCCGCAATAACTGGACCACACCTGTCGAGGTCCATGGCATTACATATCCCTATTACGCCAATCAGGGGACGTCGATGTCGGCCCCGGTGGTGTCGGGGACCATTGCACTGATGCTGCAAGTGAATCCCGAACTCACACCATCGATGGTGCGTGAGGCACTTAAGGCCACTTCACTAAAGGATAGTTTTGTGCTCAATGGTGAGGCCGAGCGATGGGGTAGTGGCAAACTGGATGCCGCAGCAGCCGTCGATTATGTTGTCACCAACACGTTGCTTGCTGGGGATGTGAACAATGATGGAGAAGTGACAGTAGCTGATGTCCAGGTGTTGACAGATATCGTGCTGGATGTTTCTGTCCGCTATGATGCCGCCACACTACTTAGGGCCGATATCAACCGTGATAGTGAAATCCAGCTTGCTGACATCAATTGCCTGATTGACTTAATACTAAAATAATAAGAATATGATAGATTACATCAGAGGAACAATAGCTGAACTCAACCCAGCTTATGCTGTGATCGACAATCACGGAATAGGGTATATGATCAACATCACACTCCTGACCTACGACGCGCTCAACAGGGACAGCAAGGGCGGAGAGGCAATGCTCTACACCTATGAAGTGATTAGGGAAGATGCCCATCTGCTCTACGGATTTGCCACAAAACGTGAACGCGAGGCATTCATGTTGCTCATTTCAGTATCAGGCGTTGGTCCCAATATCGCCCGCATGATACTCTCGTCGATGAGTGTCGACGAGCTCTCTCAAGCCATTACCAGCAACAATGTGGCCATGTTCAAGTCGGTAAAAGGAGTGGGGGCAAAAACCGCTCAACGCATAATAGTTGACCTCAAGGATAAAATAAAACCCACTGGTGATACGTTATTACAAGTAACAGGTCAAGTCGCGGGCGAAACATTTGAGGAGGCCCTGGCTGCTCTTGTCATGCTCGGTTTCCCGCAACAGGCATCTCAAAAAGTGCTCAAGTCGCTGTTTTCCAGCAACTCGGCGCTGAGTGTCGAGGAGGCAATCAAGCAGGCACTCAAGATGATGTAATAACAACATGAGTAGGCCGTCGACCTGTGGAAATGGTTAAAGAATAATAAAAGTTCATGCTGAACCGGAAAAAAATAATTTTTGCTATCATCATTGGTGCGCTCATCGGCATCTGGGCGGGTAATGACACGCTGCTGGCACAATATGTGACCAGCACTTTGCCTCCTCCACCTCCTCCACCCGACTTGCGTCCATCAGCTCAGCACATGCTGACACCCAAACTGGACTTGCACTATGACGTGAAGCCCACGATTCCGCAGAATTATACCGACGTGCAGGGCACTGGCGAATATGCCGCCGACCTGAAGACGCCCTCCAACATCACATCTGAGGTCGAGTATGACCCCGAGACGGGATGTTATGTCGTTCACACCCGTCTGGGAGATCACGATATAGTCACCCCCTATATCATGTCGGCTGACGAGTTCAGCAATATGGACTTCAGGCGCTCAATGATGGAATATTACCGTCAAAAGAATGCCGAAAGTGCCCAAGAACAGGAGAAAGATCCGTTTAACTTCCTCGATATGCAGTTTGGCATGGGGCCATTGGAAAAAGTGTTCGGCCCAGGCGGTGTACAGCTCAAAACAACGGGTTCGGTGAATATCAAGATGGGCGTCAAGAGCAACTCGACAGACAACCCTGCATTGTCAGTGTCACAACGCCGAAAGACCTATTTTGACTTTGACCAGCAGATTCAAGCCAACGTCAGCGCCACCGTCGGTGACAAGATGCGCTTCAATATGACGTATAACACTGGCGCGACATTTGACTTCGACAGCAAGAACCTGAAGCTCGCTTATGAGGGCAAGGAAGATGAGATTATCAAGGAGATCGAAGCCGGTAACGTGAGCATGACCACGGGGTCACAGCTCATTCGTGGTAGTGCCGCCCTGTTTGGTATCAAGACTAAACTGCAATTCGGAAAACTTAAGGTTACGGCTCTGGTTTCGCAGCAGAACAGCGAAACCCAGTCTGTAAGCAGTAGGGGAGGATCGCAGACTACGGAATTCTATGTTACTGCCGACAAGTATGATCAGAACCGTAACTTCTTCCTGTCGCATTATTTCCGGGACCATTACGACGATTGGTGCTCAACGTTGCCCGTAGTATCGTCGGGAATGCAGATTACACGCATCGAGGTTTGGATCACAAACAAGCGTAACAATTACAACGAGTCTCGCCATATCATGGGATTTATGGACCTGGGTGAGGGAGAGCAACGGAACATCTGCAACAGTCACTGGCAGGGCGATCCCACATCGTTGCCCTCAAATTCGTCAAACAACTTGTTGAGCGAGATCAAGGACAATTACCCTGATGCCCGCATTAACAGCAAAGCCTCAACCGCCCTGGCTCCACTTAAGGTGTACGGTTTTGAGGGCGGTAAGGACTATGAAAAAATTGAGAGTGCACGCTTGCTTAACTCGTCAGAATACACGCTGAATTCTAGCCTGGGTTACATTATGCTCAATCAGGCCCTCTCGAGTGATGAGATACTTGCGGTCGCATACCAGTATACTTATGGCGGTCGCACCTATCAGGTGGGAGAATTCTCAAGTGATATCACCTCTACCGAACAGTCCTTATTTGTCAAATTGCTCAAGGGAACGACATCGTCTCCCTCATATCCCATGTGGGACCTAGCGATGAAAAACATTTATTCTTTGGGAACCAACCAGTTCCAAAAGGATCATTTCAAGCTGAATATCAAGTACCTGAGTGATACCACCGGTAACGAGTTGACTTATATCCCTGCCGGCAAGATCAATGGCACGCCCCTGTTGCAGGTGATGAACCTTGACCGTCTGGATGCCAACCAGGAAACCAATATCGACGGAAGGTTTGACTACATCGACAGATATACTGTTATGGCATCGAAGGGTAAAATCATTTTCCCTGTGGTTGAGCCGTTTGGCGAGCATCTACGTTCAAAGTTCGAAGATGATGCGCTAGCACAGAAATACATCTATACTGAGCTATACGATTCCACCTTGACTGTCGCCCAGCAATTCAGCGACAAGAATAAGTTTGTTCTTGCGGGTGAATTCCAGTCAACATCGGGGGGCAGCGTGATTCCCCTCAATGCCACCAACGTGGCCCATGGATCGGTGGTCGTTACAGCTGGTGGTGTGACCCTTACCGAGAATGCAGACTACATCGTGGATTACGCAATGGGTACCGTTACGATTCTCAATACAAGTATTCTCGAATCGGGCGCCAACATCAATGTGTCGCTTGAGAACCAGTCCACCTTCAGCATGCAACGAAAGACGCTACTTGGACTGGACTTGGATTATGAGCTCAACAAAGATTTGCACATCGGAGGAACGGTCATGCACTATGGCGAGAAAGCCATCGGTGATAAGGTAGCCATCGGTCGTGAGCTGGTTAACAATACGATATGGGGCGTTAATTTGTCCTATAACACCCAATTCATGTGGTTGACCAACCTGCTCAATAAGATACCCACAGTCAATGCCGTTCAGCCGTCGACACTAACCTTTAGGGGGGATTTTGCCCAATTGCTGCCTCACCAGGCCAAGAGGGGCTCCAACTCAGGTAGTTCTTATATTGACGACTTTGAGTCGACCCAGAATGGTATCGATATGCGCTCGCCTTATTCCTGGTTCCTGGCTTCGGCGCCAGCGCTTTTCCCTGAAGCTGCTCTGAGCGGTGATGTGGCTTACGGTAAGAACCGAGCCTTGTTGTCATGGTACTACGTGGACCGATTGTTCACTCAGCGCAACTCGTCTTACTCTCCGGGCTACATCAAGAACGACCTAAATGCACTATCCTATCCCTATGCACGCGAAGTAGCCTTCAGTGAGGTGTTCCCTGGTCGCGAGCTCAACTATGGCGAGTCGTCTGTTATCCAAACGCTGAACCTGTCATTCTATCCCCGCGAGCGAGGCCCGTACAATCTGGACGGCATCGACGTTGATCCTGACAACGGCAACCTGCTTTATCCAGAGAAGCGATGGGGCGGCATCATGCGTAAGATCGACAACACCAACTTTGAGCAGTCCAATATTGAGTACATACAGTTCTGGATGCTTGACCCATTCATGGATCCTGAGTTGCACAACGAGGATGGCGGATACCTTTACTTCAACCTCGGTGAGGTAAGTGAGGATATCCTTAAAGATGGACTCAAGAGTTATGAGAATGGCTTGCCCATCAATGGTGACACGACCTATGTGTCGAACACTGTTTGGGGAAAGGTTTCGTCACAGTCCTCGTTGACTTACGCGTTTGACAACACCAATGGAGCCCGCATCCTCCAGGACGTTGGCCTTGACGGCTTGTCTGACGCGGAAGAAGCCCAGCATGAGAGCTACGCTAAATTCCTGAACGAACTGAGGAACACCTTGTCCGAATCGACCATTGCCGCTATGCAGCAAGATCCCTTCTCGCCGTTCAATGACCCGGCCAGCGATAATTACGCCTTCTACCGTCACAATTATTATGACATGACCAAGGCGACAATCAATGACCGCTACAAGCATTATAATGGCTCTGATGGCAACTCGCTGTCACAGAGCGATGCGTCCGACGGACAGTATCAGACATCACGGTCAACGCCCGATGTCGAGGATATTAACCAAGACAACACCCTGAACGAGTATGAGCGTTATTTCCAGTACAGGGTGGCTATTCACCCCGACTCGTTGCAGGTGGGCCGTAATTTCATTACCGACAAGCAGGTGGCCAACGTGCACACCCGCAATGGTGAGACTCAGGTGGCAACCTGGTATCAGTTTACCATACCTCTGGCAAACTACCAGAGCAAGGTGGGAAATATCCAGGACTTCTCCACCATCCGTTTCATGCGCATGTTCATGACGGGATTCCAAGAGACCACCCACTTGCGCTTTGCATCGCTGGAACTGGTGCGCGGTGAGTGGCGTAACTATAAGTACAACCTGAATATGCGCGGTGAGCAGCCGGCTAATGGCAGCATCAGCATCAATACGGTAAACATTGAGGAAAACGCATCCCGTAATCCTGTCAACTATGTGCTGCCGCCGGGTGTGTCGCGTATCATCGATAGCGGCCAGTCACAGATCACGCAGCTCAACGAGCAGTCCATGCAGCTTACCGTCGATAATCTGGATGCTGGCGATGCCCGCGGTGTGTACCGCAATACTGATCTCGACTTACGCACCTATAAGCGCCTGCAGATGTTTGTTCACAACGAGGCCACCATCGACAATGAGACCCACTTGCGCAATGGCGACGTGTCGTTGTTCGTACGACTGGGCTCTGATGTGAAGAATAACTATTATGAGTATGAGATACCCCTGAGTGTGACACCTGAAGGCCGTTATAGCACCAATAGTTCTAGCGACCGACTCAAGGTGTGGCCCGAGGAGAACATGCTCGACATCGATCTCGATGTGCTGGTCAACGCAAAGAAAAACCGTAACGCGGCCAAGATGGCTGGTGCTGATGACGTTGGTTATGCGATACGCTATCAAGACGTTGACGATGATCATCCCAACAACAAGGTGTATGTGATGGGTAATCCGTCGTTGAGCAAAGTGCGCGTGATGCTTATCGGTGTGCGTAACAACTCTCCCACGACCAAGAGTTGTGTCGTCTGGGTTGATGAGTTGCGCGTGACAGACTTCGATAGCGATGGCGGCTGGGCAGCTAAGGCCAGCATGAAGCTGGGCATGAGTGACATTGTCACGCTCAACATGGACTTCCATAGGGAGACCGCTGGATTTGGCTCGGTTGACCAGGGACTGTCAATGCGCCGACTGGATGACTACAACAAGTACAACATATCCGTGCAGACCGACCTTGGCCGCTTTGTCCCCAAGAAAGCGAAACTCCAGGCTCAAATGGTTTACTTCTACAGCAACGAGAAGAGCACCCCCAAGTATAATCCTCTTGATCAAGACGTCAGACTCAGTGAGGCCGTGGACATCTGTGAAACCAAGGAGCAGAAGGATAGTATCATGAACTATGCTGTCACACAACACACCGCCAAGAACTTCTCACTCTCTGGTGTCAAGTTTGATATCAAAACAATGAAGAATCCCATGCCTTGGGATCCTGCAAACTTCTCGTTCAACTACTCATTCAAGAAGTATCACATGAGTGATCCCGAGAATGTATACGAGAACACCAATGAATACAACGGAGGCATGCGTTATGGCTGGACCCCGTACGCCAAGCCATTCAAGCCTTTCTCCCGATTTATTGATGAGAAAAACAAGAACATGAAGTTCTTCCGTGAATGGGAATTGCACTGGTTGCCGTCCAATCTGGAGTTCAGTACCACTATCACAAGAAATTACTATGAGCAACAGACCCGTAATGAGACGGGTATCGAAGTCGAACTGCCAGTATCGGTAAGCAAGAGTTTCTTGTGGGATCGCCGCTTTGCCCTTTCCTGGAACTTTACCAAGTCCCTCTCAGCCCGCTTTAACAGTAACACGATTGCCCACATTATGGAGCCTATCGGTCAGGTAAACCGCAAACTATTCCCCGATGACTATCGTGAGTGGCGCGACTCGGTAATGTCATCAATCAGAGGCTTGGGAACTCCGTGGAACTACAATCAGTCCTTTGCTGCTACTTATAAGCCGCCCTTCAACCAGATACCTATCCTGGGCTGGATGAACGTCACCGCGACTTATCAGTCGGATTATACCTGGAACCGCGGAGCTGTTGTCAAGGGAGTCTCGACGGGTAACATCATCACCAACAACACGAGCCGCAAACTCGATGGCCAATTCAATTTTGAGCAATTCTACAATAAGGTGCCTTATCTCAAGAAGGTAGAAGAGCGCTTCTCTTCAAAGGGTACCAAACGTAATAAACCCGCAAAGCGCGAGAAGGCAAAGAAATTTAGTCGAACCATCAAACTCAGTCCTGACTCGGCAGTAGTGATCAACCACAAGTTAGGTGTCAAGAAAGTGAAGGTGTCAGCTACCACTACCGATGGCAAACCCTACAAGGTGGACTTCAAGGTCAAGGATAAGGACAATCTGGAAATCACGACCCTGGGAACAGAAAACCTAAAGTTCACGATTACCGAGATACAAGGAGAGGAACGACATAATTTCTTTACCGAGGCAGCTCAGTACACCACACGATTGCTGATGAGTGTGCGCTCACTCACCCTTCACTTGAATAGGACTACGAACTTGTCGATACCTCAGTTTGTGCCCGATGTTGGTGACATCTTTGGCCAGTCGACCCGTTATGACGTCATGGCACCTGGCTTGGACTTCGCATTTGGTTTCGCGGGGCAGTCCTATATCGAGAAGGCGTTGAATCGCAACTGGCTCATGAGTGATCAGAGCCAGACCACTCCTGCCGTCTATGGCGTAACTAATGAGTTTAATGCTGAGATTCAGTTAGAACCCATTGCCGGACTCAAGATAAAGCTGCTAGCCAACCGCACCGATAGCCGCTCGAGCCAGATTCAGTTCATGTTTGCTAACCCGACAGCTATCTATGGCGGTCGTTACACTAAGACTCACATCGCACTGAAGACGGCCTTGAAGTCTGTAAAATCTGCCGACAATTACCACAGTGATGTGTTTGACAGGTTTATTGATAACATTGACGTTGTTGCCGGTCGCCTGCGGGAACGATACATCGGCACCACATACCCTAATGTGGGCTTTTTGGAGAATACCGCTATGGCAGGCAACACCTTCAGTGCGCAGAATGGCGACATTAATACCTCGAGTAGCGATGTCCTCATCCCGGCATTTATGGCTGCATACTCGGGCAAAGATGCCAGGAAGGTAAGCCTCGATCCATTCCCCGGTCTCAAGGAGGTTCTCCCCAACTGGCGAATCAGCTATAATGGTCTGACGAGGATTCCGCTCTTCAGCAAGCTGTTCAAGTCGTTCGAGCTCACTCACTCGTATCAATGCGCATACAAAGTCGACAATTATAACTCATTCAGCGATTGGGTATCAATCGGCAACGGACTTGGATTCACGCAGGATGTGCTTACAGGAGGCGCTATACCCTCATCACCCTACAACATCTCTTCGATATCGCTAACCGAGGCATTTGCACCCCTCATTGGTTTCAATGCCACCTTCTACAACGACATCACGGTAAACATGAATTATGAGGCAAAGCGCACGTTGTCGCTCAACTCGTCGGCTGGTCAACTCATAGAGAACACCCAGAGTTCATTTGGACTGGGCGCCACCTACAAGATTGCGAACTTTAACAAGGTGCTCAAGATCAAATCCAAGCAGCAGAATGTCAACAACGAGCTTTCACTGTCATTCAATGTGAAGATGTCGAACAACATGGCACTGATACGCAAGTATGAGACAAGGACTGCTCAGGCCACTAATGGCACACGCACATGGAGCATCAATTTCAAGGCTGACTATGTCGTGAGCAAGCGTATCAATATCGGAGCGTTCTTTGATTACAACACCAATACGCCGCTCGTTTCCCCCAACTCCTATCCCACAACGAACAGCAATTACGGTTTGTCCATCAACATGACGCTCGCCAAGTAACTATTGCCATATGATACAGAGTCTCGTCGTCTATACTGGAACGGCCATCCTGATGGCATTGTTGGGGTGGCATGTGAATAGGCGCGAGCAGCGTTTGATGGCATCGGGTGGGGCAGAGCTGCCTTTCCTGTCATGGGAAATCATAACTGCCATTCTCATCTACATTGCCCTGTCGTCGGTGCGATGGCTCACATCTTGGGACTACAACATGTACTATAGCTACTATATCAGCATGCAGTCCCTGGGAGATTTTTCCCGTGAGAATTTTGAACCGGGGTTTGAATTAGTTACCCGCGCGATGGCAGAGGCCGGCTTGCACTATGCCTTCTACTTCGGACTATGGGCCGCACTACACATCGTGTTGCTGTACTATGCGTTGCGTCACCGCAAAGCCCTGTTGCCCTGGATCGCCCTCTGCATCTTCATGGGACCCTATTATGTCCAGTGGATGAGCACATTGCGCCAGGCCGTTGTGGAGTGTATGTTTATCCTGATGGTAGAGCTAATTGTTAACCGCAAATTCTGGTGGTACCTCTTGCTGGTGCTTGTCGCCACATCAATCCACAAGATGTCAGTGCTTCTACTCCCGCTCTATGTGGTGCCATTGGTTCCTGTTCGCCGTTCATGGCGGTGGCTGCCTTTCGTGCTGCTGGGGGCATGTGTATTGCTCGGCAGTTTTCCGCAGTGGATTCAGTGGTGCTTCAACAAGGCCGGGCAGCTATTCACGCTCATGGGGTATGGCCACTATTACCGCTTAGCCTCGACCAATGTCACTTTTGCCTTCAGATTTGTGATAGGTCCTACCCGGTTCTTCCCGTTGCTGACTTGTGTCCTAGTCTTGTGGTATTACCCCGAGGTGAAGCGTATGTTTTCTGCCGATAAGTACTTGCCGGCCCTCTATCGTTTCATGTTATTAAGCGTTTGCTACATTAACTTGATGGCTAACACAACACAGTACATGAGCCGCCCTGGCGACCTGATGCGCGGATGCACACTGGTGATGACCGCCTACACGATGTGCTGCCTGTGGCGCTCGCGCCGATGGTTGCCCCTCGTGGTGATGTGTGGCCTGAACTTTTATTACATCTATTACGAAATCATTAAGGCTGTCACCATTCGCGGTAGTATCTACGCCCCCGAACTGTATCACACCTTCCTGTTCTGAAAGAGGTAACCAAAACAAAACACCAAACGCCCACTGCTATGCGGGCGTTTGGTGTTTTAGCGACAGAGGCTGATGTTCGGTTACTGCTGTTTCTTGCCCCCAAATTTGTTGTAGCTGATATTTTCTTCTTTGAACTTGTCCTTGGGCTCAGGGGACTCGTCAGGATAGCCGATGCGCACGACTGCCATCGGGATAATGTTTTGCGGACAATTGAGCACGTTGGCGACCTCGGCTGTTCGATCCATAGCGGGATATACACCCGTCCATACAGCACCCAGGCCCAGAGCATGGGCTGCGAGCAACAGATTTTGTGTAGCAGCTGAGACGTCCTCGACCCAGAAGTCAGGCAACTTGGATTTGCCGTCGGGCATGGTTGTCTTGTCGGTGTCACCACACACGGCAATCAGCAGTGGCGCATTAGTGGGTTGTTTGCCCGAGAGCAGGCCGATGGTCTGCTTGTCATCGATAACGATGAAGTGCCAGGGTTGCAGATTAACGGCAGTGGGAGCAGCCATGGCAGCCTTGAGCATAATGTCGATTTTCTCTTGTTCCACGGGCTGGTCTTTGTACTGACGGATGCTGGTGCGGGTCATGATGTTCTCGATAGCGGCCATGTTGGCATTGTTGTCGATCGAGTCATTGCCCTGCTTCTGCCCATCGGATGCAGGCGAGGTGCATGCTCCAAGCGTAAGCATGGCTGTGGCCAAAGCAAAAACAAATTTTTTCATCTTGAAAATTGATTAAGTTGGTTAAACTGAAAAATGATTTCTCGTTTTTGCAAAGTTATAGTTTTTTTTCATTAGGTGCGAAAGAAATAGCTCGATTTTTGCTATTGTAAATTTTATTGCCCATATAGAGTTTATATTTGTAAATTATTTAGTATCTTTGCACCCGCAATTTTTCACTATGAGCATTTGGCATAACATATTTTGTGTGATAACAGCCCCCAGATATGGCTGGGAACTGATCAATGAGACCAATATCCCCACAGGTAAGGTGATGCGCAGTGCATACTTTCCCTTGCTGTGCTTGTTGGCCCTGTCGTGCTTTGTGCCCAAGATCTATGACAGCACCATCACCTTCAGCACCTCGCTGATGACGGGGATTGTGATGTTTTCCACCTTTTTCATCAGTTACTATATCATCATCTATTTGCTGGGCGGTTTTTATCCTGAACTGGTTAAGACCGAGGGGGCCACTGCGCGCCTCAACGATTTCATCCTCTACAATCTCATTTTCCTGGTAATACTGATGATTTTCCGCAACCTGCTGCCTAGCGATTTCACACCGATCCTTTTCTTGATGGCATATTTGCCATGGATGGCCTATCGTGGCACTGCCCACCTGTTTGTCAAGAAAGACAAGGTGCCCAAGTTTGTGCTCATCTCATCGGCCCTGTTGCTGGGGCTGCCACTAGTACTCAAGGCCCTCCTGAGCCTGCTCATTATCTGATTTTTATCGTAACTAAGCATCCTATTGACCTATGGCGTCGACAAAAGCTAACATCAGCAATAACATTAATATCAAGAACAGACGGGCCACATTTGATTACGAAATCATTGAGACCTTTACTGCCGGCATTGTCCTTACTGGTACTGAAATCAAGTCCATTCGTCAGGGTAAGTGTGGATTGACTGATACCTACTGCATGGTCATCAACGGAGAGGTGTGGGTCAAGAATATGTACATCGCTGAGTACAGCTACGGTTCATACAATAACCACACCACCCACCGCGATCGCAAGTTGCTCCTGAACCGCAAGGAAATCAGGCGCATTGCCAAGGAAAACCTGCTGCCCGGTTTCTCGATTGTGCCGCTGCGCCTGTTCATCAATGAGCGTGGCCTTGCCAAACTTGTCATTGCCATTGCACGAGGCAAGAAACAGTACGACAAGCGCCAGTCGATCAAGGAACGTGAAGACAAGCGGGCCATCGACCGCATGTTCAAGCATTAAGCGAGAGATCATATTACTGAATAACAAATCAGGCGGCCTCATTGAGGTCGCCTGATTTGTTGAAATAAAAGATATTGGGGATTCGTTATGAATTATCCCAGGAATCCCAGGAGCACACCTGCGGCAACAGCCGAGCCAATCACGCCGGCCACATTGGGACCCATGGCGTGCATGAGCAGGTAGTTGCTGGGGTCGGCCTTGAGACCCTGATCGTTGCTGATGCGGGCAGCCATAGGAACGGCCGAAACGCCAGCATTACCGATCAGCGGGTTCAACCTCTTGCTCTTGGGCAAGATGAGGTTGAAGATCTTCACGAACAGCACGCCCGAGCAGGTTGCGATGATAAAGGCGCAGAAACCGAGGAAGAAGATAAAGATGGTCTCCTTGGTCAGGAACTGCGATGCCTGGGTCGAAGCACCCACGGTCATACCCAGCAGAATGGTCACGATATCGGTCATCGCGTTGCTGGCAGTGTGTGCAAGACGCTTGGTCACGCCACTCTCACGCAGTAGGTTGCCGAAGAACAGCATACCCAGCAGAGGAATAGCCGAGGGGACAACAAAGCAGGTGAGGATGAGACCAAAGATCGGGAAGATGATCTTCTCGAGCTGGCTCACCTTGCGAGCGGGCTTCATGCGCATCTTGCGCTCCTTCTTGGTCGTGAGCAGTCGCATGATGGGCGGCTGGATTACCGGCACAAGTGCCATGTAGCTGTAGGCGCTCACGGCAATGGCTCCCATCAAGTTAGGCGCCAACTTGGACGACAGGAAGATAGCTGTGGGACCGTCGGCACCACCGATGATGGCGATGGCACCAGCCTGGTCGGGCATGAAGTTAAGTGCCAGGGCAATCATGTAGGCTCCGAAAATACCGAACTGTGCGGCCGCACCGACAAGCATCAGCTTAGGATTAGCCAACAGGGCGCTGAAGTCGGTCATTGCACCGATTCCCAGGAAGATGAGAGGCGGGTACCATCCGTTGCGGACACCCTGATACAAGATGTTCAGCACCGAACCCTCCTCGTAAATGCCGATCTCATTACCCGGCTGGAACGGAATGTTACCAATCAGGATACCGAAGCCGATGGGCACGAGCAGCATAGGCTCAAAATCATGCTTAATGGCGAGGTAGATAAAGAACAGACCCACCATAATCATGACCAGGTTAGTGATATCAAAGTTGTAGAATCCGGTGAAGTGCCAAAAATCCAGCAACTTTGTGAACAGGAAATTGTCAAGCAGTACCATAATCAGGAGTCTCTTATTATCCGATTACCATGATTGTGTTACCCTCGAGTACCGAATCCTCTTTCGACACCTCGATGCTCTTGACTGTGCCGTCAACGCCAGCATGGATCTCGTTGCCCATCTTCATGGCCTCGAGGATACAAACCACGTCATCGGCCTTAACCTGCTGGCCAACCTTAACAAAGATGTCCTTGATGACGCCGGGAAGCGGCGACTCGATCACGTGGCCACCAGCTGCGGCGGGAGCGGCCTTGCGGGCTGCGGGCTTGGGAGCGGCAGCGGGAGCATCGCTCACGGCAACGCGCTTGACAGCGGGAGCGGCCTTGGGCTGCTCGGGCAACTCAACGTCATAGGCCACACCGTTCAACTGGATGTGGGCAATGTTACCCTCAATGTTATCGATGGCAACATTGTATTCGTTACCATTGATCTTATATTTATATTCCTTCATGAGTGAATTGTTTTATTAATGTGGTGATTATTTCTTGATAACGGGTAATTCACGCATCAGACCAGACTTGCTGCTCCAAGCCGAACCATCTCGGGGAGCGAGTGTCAGAACACCGCTCTCCTGGTCGTGGGCATTGAGGTGCTGATACAGGGCGAAGCAGATGGCGGCCATCTTCTCACCGTCCAGGTCTCCACCGGCAGCGGGAACTGCCGCTGCGGTTGCTGCAACGGGAGCTGATGACTGCTTCTCCTCGTCCTTCTGCATCGTCTTGCTGGCAAAAATTCCGAAGAGCTTAAAGCAGATGTACAGCACAGCCAAGGCGCCAAACACAACTGTCATGGCCAGCAGGGCAATCCAGTATCCGTGGGGGTCCTTGATGTGGAAGGCCTCGATGTTCTCGTTCACCTCACGGAAATTGTAATTCCCCTTGGTGATAGCTGTCTCGATGGTCTTGCCGTCCTTAACAGTCCATTCGGTCTGGCCGTCGTCCAGCACACTGGGCAGGCGACCTTCGGCCTTGATAGCGTAGGTTTCACCGGGATTGAGCGCGGCGGGAATCGTCACGTCATCAACCAGGTCACCATTCACGTCATAGAGGGCGATATAATTATCCTTGCCGGCAGTGAAGACAAAAGGCATGTGGAATGTGCCTGCCTTGGGATCGCCGTCGGCTTCCATGACAAAGTGGGTACGGGGTGCGATCTTGGTGTTGCGCTCATCGCCACGGGGAATCTCATAGATATCCATGGGACGCTCTTCGCACAACTCGAGCAGCACCTGATTGGGCTTCTTGTTTGAGCCCTTGTTCATGTCGAAGATCTTCTGAATCTCCTCGCGGCTAAGCGTGGTGATGAACATCTTCTCGACGGCATTGGTGCCATAGGACGAGTTGTAGAACTCGACCCAGCCGTTGCCGCCCGTGGTGTCCTGCTGAACCATTACCTCGTTGATGCGCACGTTCTTGCGCCCCTGTGCCATAGTGGGCAGGGCGAGGATGGCACACAGCAGCATCAGTGTCAATGCTCTTTTACTCATAATTGAATGCATTGATTACAGGGGGATATTGCCGTGCTTCTTTGCAGGGTTGGTCAACTTCTTGGTGCGCAGCACCTCAAGGGCGCGAATCACGCGGAAGCGGGTGTTCCTGGGCTCAATCACGTCGTCGATGTAGCCATAGCGAGCTGCATTGTAGGGCGTGCAGAAGAGGTTGTTATACTCATCTTCCTTGTCCAGAATGAACTTCTTGCCAGCCTCGAGGAGTTCTTTTGCTTTCTTCTCGTCGCCGGCGGCTTTGGCCTCCTCGGCCTGGGTCTTGAAGTTCTTGCTATCCTTGGCATAGAGAATCTCGGCAGCACCAGCAGCGCCCATAACAGCGATTTCTGCGCTGGGCCATGCATAGTTCAAGTCACCGCGCAGCTGCTTGCAGCTCATCACGATGTGTGAGCCACCATAGCTCTTGCGCAGGGTAACAGTAACCTTGGGCACGGTAGCCTCGCCATAGGCGTAGAGCAACTTGGCACCATTCATGATGACCGCGTTGTACTCTTGACCGGTACCGGGAAGGAAGCCGGGCACGTCAACGAGGGTTACCAGAGGAATGTTGAAGGCATCGCAGAAGCGGACGAAGCGGCCACCCTTCTTGGAGGCGTTCACGTCGAGCACACCTGCCATGCAGTTGGGCTGGTTAGCAACAACACCCACCGACTGGCCGTTGAAGCGTGCAAAGCCCACGATGATGTTCTTGGCAAAGTCCTTGTGAACCTCAAGGAACTCACCGTTATCGACGATGGCGCTGATCACCTGATACATGTCATAGGGATCGTTGGCGCTCTCGGGGATGATGTTGTTCAGGGCATCCTCCACGCGGTCGATGGGATCGGTGCACTCCACGCGGGGAGTCTCCTCCATGTTGTTGCTGGGCATGTAGCTCAACAGCTGGCGGATGATGGCAATAGCCTCCTCCTCAGTCTCAGCGGCAAAGTGTGCCACACCACTCTTGCTGGCATGCACACTGGCACCACCCAACTGCTCCTGAGTCACGTTCTCACCAGTGACGGTCTTCACCACCTTGGGGCCAGTGAGGAACATGAATGAGATACCCTTGGCCATGATGATGAAGTCGGTCAGGGCAGGGGAGTAGACAGCGCCACCGGCGCAAGGACCCAGAATAGCACTGATCTGGGGGATAACGCCCGAGGCGTTGATGTTGCGCTGGAAGATCTCGGCATAGCCAGCCAGGGCGTTAACGCTCTCCTGAATGCGGGCACCGCCCGAGTCGTTCAGGCCGATAACAGGAGCACCCTGCTTCATGGCCAGGTCCATAACCTTACACATCTTCAGTGCCATGGTCTCACCCAGCGAGCCACCAATAACGGTAGCGTCCTGTGCAAAGACATATACCAAACGGCCACCGACGGTACCAAAACCGGTTACGACACCGTCACCGTCATAGGTCTTCTTCTCCATGCCGAAGTTGGTGCAGCGGTGCTGAACAAACATGTCCAGTTCCTCGAAGCTGCCCTCGTCAAGGAGCATGTTGATGCGCTCACGGGCAGTGAATTTGCCCTTCTCGTGCTGCTTGGCAATAGCCTTCTCGCCACCGCCCAGGCGTGCTTTCTCGCGACGCTCTATCAGCTCTTGGATTTTATCGAGTTGTTTTCCCATGTCGATTGGATATTACTTGTTGGGATTCTCGCAAAGCTCTAACAGAGCGCCACAAGTGGTCTTGGGGTGCAAGAAGGCGATGTTCAGGCCCTCAGCGCCCTTGCGGGGTTGTGCGTCGATAACGCGACCACCCTGTTCTTGAACCTCATTAAGTGCGTTCTGTACGCCATCCTCAACGGCAAATGCCACGTGCTGGATGCCGCCACGGCCGCCGTTCTTCTCGATGAACTTGGCGATAGCGCTCTCGGGAGCGGTAGCCTCGAGGAGCTCGATCTTGGTCTGACCCACCTGGAAGAAGGCGGTTTTTACCTTCTGGTCGGCAACTTCTTCAATGGCAAAGCACTTGAAGCCCAACATTTTCTCGTAGAAAGGAATAGCCTCCTCAAGCGAGGTAACGGCGATTCCCACGTGTTCGATGTGCGAAATCTTCATAACTTTTTGATTTTTAAACGATTATTTAATTGAAATTAAGTTAATTTTCAAAATAACGCACAAAATTACAAAAAATATGATTACACAATGCCGCAAACCGCCCAAAACATCGGCTGCTGCTCGTGAAAATAACATTTTTTAAACTAAGCAATTTCCGTTTTTGGGGCCTCTCGTACTGGCTTAACAAGAATTAGTAGTACCTTTGCACACAACAAAGGTAACATAAATTTAAAGTGAATGCATCGTTTACACTATATTCCTAAAGGGAAACCCACTGATTTAGACCGCCGTATCATGGACCTGGAGCGCCGTGGACACATCGTTCCATCGCGTGACTTGATCAAGACGCCAGAACAGATTGAGGGCATACGTCGAGCCGGTGTAGTCAACACTGGAGTGCTCGACTTGGTTGAGCGGGAGATTCACGCTGGCATGTCGACTCTTGAGATTGATAAGATGTGCCGCGAATACTGTGCCGACCACGGGGCGATACCAGCTTGTCTGAACTATGGTGGTTTCCCCATGAGCGTGTGCACCAGCATCAACGAGGTGGTGTGCCATGGCATCCCCAAGTCGAAGGACGTACTGCGTGAGGGTGACATTATTAATGTGGACTTCACCACAATTCTCGATGGCTACTTCGCCGACGCGTCGCGCATGTTTATTATCGGCAGTACCACGCCAGCCAAGGAGCGGCTGGTCCGTGTCACCAAGGAGTGTCTGGAAATCGGAATCAAGGCAGCACGGCCATGGTGTGATGTGAATGATATCGGCCGAGCAATTGAGCCCTATGCACATCAGCATGGCTACGGTGTGGTCCGTGACTTGACTGGACATGGCGTCGGTTGTAAGTTTCACGAGGACCCCGAGGTGTGCCACTTTGCACAGCGCAAGCGAGGCATGATACTTGTGCCAGGCATGGTCTTCACTATCGAGCCGATGATCAATATGGGCACATGGAAGGTGTTTATTGATGCCGACGACCCGTTCGGATGGGAAGTCATCACTGGCGATTTGCAGCCGAGCGCACAGTGGGAACACACGTTTGTCATGACAGAGGAGGGCCCCGAGATTCTTACCCATTAGCCATTCCCCGGTAAAATAAGGACTATCTTATCAGCGAGCCCCGTTATATTCAATAATATCGGTTAACTGAACTCTGATAACTGTCCCGAATACACACTTGGGGGGGGATTGTTTTATTTCAGTCGATAGAAATAGCCCAATGTCAGGGTAATGGTCATTGAGTTAGAACTGGAGAAGAAATCGGTCTTATGGTTAGGGAACACATCGGTCAAGCCATAGTAGAATCGCCCCTCGAGCAAGAGCGAGTGCTTGGGATTGATGTTGACTTCCATACCGGCGCCCGCACAGATGCCATAATCCAGTCGGTTGTTGATATTCATTGTCAGCTGCTCGATGTGGCGTGTGTCATTGATGAAGTATTCCATATCGGCGGCGCCCTGGTAATTGAAGTTTGACTTGATGCCGTCACCCAACATCACATTGAGTTCAGGACCCAGATTGAAGAACCCTTTCACCCGTTGGTTACCGAAGAAAATATGTGTCATGATCGGCAACTCCAGATAGGTGAACCGATGGCTATAGGTGTAGTCCGACTCTTCAAGGTTCTCCCTCCATCCGCGCTGAGTCATGTTGAGCTCAGCAATGAGTCCGAAGTTTTTTTCCTCGATATAACGAAACATCACCCCTGCAGTCACGCCAGGCAACATCATCTGCTGTACAGAGGGGTTGAAGTTCAGGCGTGACAAGGAAACACCTGCTTTTCCGCCGACGGCAACCGTTCCCTCATAATGGGTTTGAGCCGTCGCGAAAAGGGTAGTAACTATCGCTATGATGAACGCTAAGCGCCTCATTTCACAAGAACGGTAATCTGGTGGTCGGGGGAGAAGTGTACGACCTCGATGGCCTGATTGGTGTAGCCACGCCAGTTATTTCCTCGTTCCCAGCGGAAACTCGTCTGGATTCCCTTGTAGAGCGGTGTCTCATCATCGATGATTCCATCAACACCCAGAGACTTTAACAGGTACATACCCGTATCAAATCCGTAGATAGCCATGTGGGGCGTAGCCTGTAGCGGCTCGCCTTCATAATTTGCCTTATACGCAGTCTCCAAATCGCGAGAACGGAAGCCCTTGGCATTAAAGAATCGCGTGAAAAGATAGGTATCAATATCCTGAAATTCAGTCTGATAATCCTTGAGATACAATACATACTCGGGATAGACAATCAGTGACAAGTCACAGTCGAATCGTTCTGCCTTGACTTGCTTTAAGGCTTTGATGTATTTCTTGACCAGGGCCTTGTCGCCCGATGACGGGATGAACACATACTTCGAACCCGGGTTCATCTGGTTGGAGACGTCATTATAAGTGAGGTCTCCGCTAACATTGATGGTGCTGGTAGAATACTTTTTGCGGCCGATATGTGTCCGTATGTTCTCAAACATTTCTTTGTCGCTCTCATCAGCAGCGTTCAGGTAGATGACATTGTACCCCTTGAATTGCTCATCAAACCAGCGCATCACATTGTGCATCATCTCATTAGTGGGCGTGTTGACCTGATAAACATATGGGTTGTCCAGATAATCTTCATTCTTTGTGGTGAAGCAGTTAAGAACCGGAATGCCACTGTTTTTGCCGAAATTGTTGATGCGTGCCAGTTGCTGAGGCTCGCTAGGGGCAATGATGATGTTCATCGACTTGAGTTCGGGCAAAGCCAGAATGCTGTCGGTAACATTAAGGTTATGCTGGGTGTCATAGACTTTAATATTAATGTGCTTGTTGGTCACGTTGCTCGCACTGTCCATGGCAAGCAGCAAGCCCTTATAGAAATCGGTGTAGAGATAGGCCTGTTTTGGGGGAGCGC
Organism: uncultured Muribaculaceae bacterium; assembly: GCA_964628205.1. Lineage (GTDB taxonomy): Bacteria > Bacteroidota > Bacteroidia > Bacteroidales > Muribaculaceae > Sodaliphilus. The sequence goes on along the minus strand of CAZVMM010000002.1, from coordinate 30,061 downwards.
TCTTGTGGAGCTGGAATGGGAGAATGAGAGCTATGTTCACTTCGTTCTCAAGTCGCTTGTCCACCAAGTTGTTATATAAATCATTGATGCGGGGCTCGTAATAATCGCGCAACTCATCGATGGGAATCGTCGCCATTTCGCCTGTTACGCGCTCGCTGTAGGGCTTTGGCAGGATGATGATCTTGCCTTTCTTCACCTTCTTCAATTCGGGGTTTGCCGCCTTAAGTTCTTCTTCGGTCAAGCCATTGGCAGCAGCAATCGTGGCGTAGGTTTCGCCCCGTTTGGCTTCATACTTGTAATTGCGACGTCCTGTTCGCTCATATATGAAGGGCAATGCGGTGTTTGGATTGACTTTCACTTTTGCTCCAGCGGTATATTCGCTAGGCTCCAGACCAGGATTGGCAGTTAGGATGCCCTCGATGGTCGAGTTATACTGCTTTGCGATACTGTAAATACTTTCGCCCGCCTGGAGTGTGTGGAATACTGGATCCGAACTATTGGGGACTGTCACTGTTGCCGGAGATGTTGCGTTGCCAAATGCGTTGCGCACTTGTTGGCTGGCATTAACAGCACTTGCCGTTGAGGCTCCGGAAGCGGGAATGGCCAGCTTTTGACCAATTTTGATGCCGTTCTCAGCTCCAGGGTTAGCGGCTATGAGTTCATCCACAGTTACTCCGTAACGCTTTGCCAAGCCATAAAGCGTCTCGCCTTGTTCCACCACATGGGTCACACTTGCTGAAGCAGGGGTAATATTGGCTTGCTGGTTGGCAGAATTATCACGATCATCGACCGGGAAGTATAAGGTCATCCCGTTCTCGATGCCATCAGCGGCAGTAGGATTATTCTTAATGATATAGTCCTTGGTAACGCCAAATTTTGCCGCTATGTCATAGATGCTCTCGTTAGCGCCAGCCTCATAATAATAAACCTGGTGGCCGGCAACAGTGGTTTTCGGCAGATTAAATTGAGCTTGAATCGATGTCGCGGCACAAGCAAATGCTACCAGTGCGATGATATTTTTAAACCTCATAATTAATAAGTTAAATATGCTTGCTTAAAGTAATGGTCAAAAACTTCGCGCCAATCTGGCGCAAATCTCACTGCAAATGTAATAATTATTAAGCAAAATGCCGCGCTATCAGCAATAAAAAATTACGCCCTGGCTCATTTGGGATTAACGACCCTGTCGCCGATAAAGGCGGCAAGCTGATGCCTCACGCTATACAGCTGCTGCAAGTGCTCCATGAGTCCCGGCAATTCATCGGGCAGAGCGTGGGAGATTTGTCTTTGTGTCTCGTTGATTTTGACTGTCAGCAGGGCGTTCTTCCAATTATACAGCCGTTCGGGAACAAGCGTGAACAGCTTGTCGCGTTCCTCGGTGATGACAGCATATTGCGTGTGAATCTTGCTCAGTTGTGGCATGTTGTCGGTCGCCAAATCACATGCAAACTGTCTTACAGAGTCATCATCGATAGAGCATAATACCCGCTGAAGGTATGCGCTGCAGAATTCGGCCAACTCATTCTTCGCTTTAACGCTTGCTTTGGCGTTGACGGATTTTTCTTTATGCTCCTGTGCGCTGATAATAGCCTGGCTGTCCATAGCAACCGGCTCGTCATCGGCAACATTATTCATCTCGCTATCAATGTATTCGCGAGTTCTCTTCTCTAATTCCACATTGAAGACGCTCAAGTCGTCATAGAAGGGCTTGATATATTTCTTGGCAATTTCGAATACGCGATTACACAACGGGTCGCTGAAGCTCATCTGGTCCAGATTAAGCTCATTGTTTATATACTCAAGCACCGTGGTGGGGCGCATGCTTCCGTCCTCATATTCCGTATCGGCCAGGTAACACATGCCATAATTGACAATGAGCCTGATTACCTCGCGCTCCTGAACCCTCACAGCGTTGATTGTGTTGGCAGGCTCTTTGGGTTCATGAGGTGGAATCGGTGCGGGGCCCAGGTCTGAGAAATCAGCGGGGACGTCGACGGGCACTGGTGGCGGCGTTTCCTCGTTAGCGGGTGGGGGCGTATCGGCACCTGCCTTCTCTGCCATGCGTTGTTCTCGCGATTGGCGTTGCTGGCGCTCTTTGCGCCATTGTTCAATGTATTTGCCCCTGTATTGCTTAATCTGCCGCAAAATGGTTTGCTCGTCAAAACCAAACAGGTTGCTGCACTCCTTGGCATAAACCATGCGTGCGATCTCGTCAGGGATTACGGCGATTGACTTGATCACGTCCGTGATAGCTGCAGTGCGCTTAATAGGGTCATTCTGGGCATCCTTAAGCACAATGCCAGACTTGAAGTTGATAAAATCTGTCTCGTTCTGCTTGATGTACTCCTCGACCTGATTGTAGCTGTGAGAACGGACAAAAGTATCAGGGTCGTCTTCGGGTGGAAGTGGTAACACCTTGATGTTCAATCCTTCCTTGAGCAACATGTCCACACCCCGAATAGCAGCTTTGACACCTGCAGCATCTCCGTCAAACATCTCTGTGGCATTGCTGGTAAAGCGCCTGATGGCATGTATGTGGCCCTCAGTAAGAGCTGTGCCCGACGAAGCGATGACGTTCTTGAAACCAGCCTGGTGCATCGATATGACATCGGCATATCCCTCGACGATAAAGCACTTGTCCTGTTTGGCGATTTCACGCTTGGCTTGATAGAGGCCATATATTACATCCCTCTTAGAGTAGATGATAGATTCGGGCGAATTGACATACTTGGCCACATCCTTATCCTTCTTGAGGGTACGGCCGCCAAAGGCAATCACTTTGCCTGCGATATTCATAATGGGGAACATCACCCGTCCCCTGAAACGGTCGTGCCCTCCACGGTCATCGGGGATGCACAAACCGACATCAAAGAGTAATTTGGGATTGAAACCCTGGCTAACGGCCGCCTGATAGAAATCATTGAAACCATCACTAGAATAACCGAGTCTGAACTCCTTGATAGTCGCGATATTAAATCCGCGTTCCATGAAGTAAGACAGACCAATATCCTTACCCGCTTGAGTCTCGTGCAGCTGTTTCTCGAAATAGCTGCATGCCCACTCGTTGAGCATAAGCATGGCCTCACGCTCGGTTTGAGCCTGTTTTTCCTCGTCAGTAAGTTCTTTCTCGTGAATTTCAATGTGGTACTTGCGTGCCAGGTAGCGCAGGGCTTCGGGGTAACTGAGTTGTTCGTGCTTCATGATAAAATTGACAGCACTGCCACCCTCGCCACAGGCAAAACACTTGCAGATGCCCTTTGCCTGGGAGACATAAAAAGATGGTCGGCGGTCGTTGTGGAACGGGCACAGGCCTATCCAGTTAGCTCCGCGCCGCTTGAGGGCGACAAAGTCGCTCACGACATCCACAATGTCGGCGGTATCGAGAATCTGTTGTACGGTGTTATGGTCAATCATATCAATTGCATTGTGGGATTATTTCTCTATTTGCAAAGACGAGCATACGGCATCGGGGATAAGGACCTGATCTACCGTGGAGATTCCGTGAAGACGGAGTGTTAAGGCATCACCCTTGAATGCAGCACGGAACTTCTTGCAATCGCCATTCATGAGTTGCAAAGATTCGCGGTAGGTGGCAATGGCTTCCTGGGTTTTGCCTTGGCACAGAAGCACATGACCGAGGTTGAGCTTATCTTGGGCCGAAGGGGTATCGTTGCGGTTGATGCGGTCATAATAGTCCAGAGCCTTGTCATAGTCGCGCAACAAGAAGGAGCACCAAGCGATGGGCCTCCAAGCACGGTGTTTAGCGTCATCCATCAGATCAGCCTTAAAGTATTGCTGCAAAGCTTCACTTGTACGGTCCTGTTCCAGAAGTACATGTCCGACAGTAATCGCCAATGAAACGTTGTCTGGACTCATGGTTTCGGCCCGCCTATAATACTCCAATGCCTGTTCTAGTTTGCCGAGCGCACGGCAACATGCTGCGATGTGGCGAATGTTCCAAGCGTCATCCTCATGTAGGAGTTCGTAACGTTTGTAATAAGTCAGAGCCTTTTCGGGTTTGTTGGCATTCTGATAAGCGAATCCGATTTTCTGGTAGATATGGTCATCAGTGGTTTCATCAAGACCTTCCAGTCGTGTAAAACACTTGATGGCATCGTCATAGAATGCATTCTTGAAATACAGTGTCCCCAGCAATTCCAGGACATGAGCATCACGGGTAACACGCGCCAGAGGCATGCAATCAGTCAAGTCGAGCCCCTCGTTGTCCATCACCGCAATGAACTCGCGCCGACGTGAGAAGAGTTTGAAGAACCGATATAGATCCTGCACAAACGCGTTAATGATTGCGATACGCTTACGGCGCTCATCGGGTAGTTCGGTGTGTCGAGCTTCGTTGAGTGCAGCCTCCTGTTCCGTGAGCTGTGCTGACATCATCGAACGCTGCGATTCAGGCAAAGCACCCAGCGACAGACAGAATGAATATTTGTCACTATTGCACAGGTAGGGGGCGTGCTGAATTACCTCAGCAAGCGACAACCTGCTGGGCCCCAGGTTCTCAACAACCTCAGAGTGAGCTGGGTAGAACGGCAGGAACCAGTTACTTAGGGTCTTGAAGAAGGGGAATGTCTTCAAGTGAGAGAAGGTGGCGATAAACACGTCGCTGCCCTCGTGTTGCATGGCATTAAACTCTTCGATCTTTCGGGTGATACCACTCTGATCAAGCCATTGCTGCCAGTCGGGATTTGCTTCTATGTCACTGAGGTCCACCACTTGTGACTCCTTATCCTTGAGTTTGTCGATGATATCGGGCCTCATCTTCATGATATTGGGAATCAAGTCGTTACGCACGCGCTGCTTGATATTCTCGGTATTGCGCGAGCGAGCTAACTGCATCTGTATGCTCCACACGTCATGCTTGAAGTCAGGCATATCCAATAGCGCATCTATGCGGGTCTGTACCGTATGGGAGGCGGATGTGCGTTTCTTGTGGGCCAGCATGGTAAGCAGTGCACAAACCAGAGACCGCAACTGGACAAGAGGCTCATCGCTCATCGAGTAGGTTTCGAGCAGAATCAGCAATTTGTTTTCGTCGTAGAACATCATCAGTCCCAAGAAAAGGGCAGCAACCAGCAGGCAGCGTGCATGCACGGGCAATATGTCACCATTAATGCAGAGCTTCAAGCTGTTGGCATCATCGGTAGACAAGGGAAATGATGACCACACCCGGTTGAAGAGTTTGGTCTCAAGCGTCTCGGCCTCGCGTAATTGTGACAAAATGGCACGATTGTCAACTTGCTGATCGGGCACTGACTGGACAAGTGACAGGTTCCGTAAAGCCTTTCGGTAGTCCTCAACGATGTCGACAAGAGAAGTGCCGGCCAGTTCCCGTCTGCGGGTATAGAAAACCTCGTGTCCGGCTTGCTCCATCAGTCCGATGTAACACTTGTCGTTGAGCGTGTATAACGACTGGCGTATATTATAGAGTATGTCATCTCGTTGCGGATCCACCCCTCCTTGCTCCAAGTATTTGAGCATAAGGGTATAAGACATTTCCAGCCGGCCCAGCTCGTCGCTCAAGCTGGCTTTTCCCGATTCAGTGATCAATGATGAAATGAGAGCAAAGGCATCATTGACCTCGGCATCATCGATGCATTGAGAAGCACGGCGATGTGTATTGTCTATTTCTGGTTTTGTCATTTTTTCAATCTCGCAGTAAAACTTAATAATACTCTGAAATAGCAAATATCATGCAAAAATAGCAATAAATGCTTTTATAAGCGAAATTTCTTTGTTATTTATGAAGATTATAGAAAAATTTCCGTAATTTTGCCGAATCAATATAAGAGTACAAAAAGATCAATTTTATGGTTATTCAACGCATTCAAACTGTTTACTTACTCATTGCCGTCATTCTGATGGCAGTATTTGCTTTTTTCCCCGCTTTGTCATTTGAATTAGGAGGCAGGGAGTTTGTTTATGGTGCACTTGAGACCGGCAAGGTGGGTATGACCCATATTGACCCGCTGATGCTGATGCTCATCATTCTCATCTCGTTGCTGGCCCTTATCGACATCTTCTTGTATAAGAACCTGCAGCGCCAGATGACCGTATGTTTTGTGGACATCATCATCTGCCTGGCAATGCTTGTGGCTATCGGCATTCAGGCTTATGTCGTTAGTGGCAAGGAGGGCCTTTCCTTGACTTGGCAGTGGTACCTCGTACTGCCGGTTCTGTCGATCATTTTCTTGATGTTGGCCCACAAGGCAATGTCCAGTGACAAGAAAAAACTGCGTGATGCCGACAGGCTCAGGTAAAATCAACCGCAGAATTAGAAGTCTTAAAAAAGCTTTTAAAAGACTAGAGTACTGATGACTACAGCGATGATAATCGTCTTTGTGATCGGCTATGTGCTGATCGCATTGGAACATCCTCTTCACATCAACAAGGCCACGTTTGCCCTGCTCACCTGCGGCATCATGTGGACAATATATGCTTTACTGGGCAATAATCCCGATATTCATGAGGGTATAGTGACCCAGTTGGGAGACACTTGCGAGATTGTTGTTTTCCTCATAGGTGCAATGACCATTGTTGAAATCATCGATCGTTATGGTGGTTTTTCATTCATTACCGAACACATTAACGCCAACAGTAAGCGGCACTTGATGTGGATATTGTGCACCTTGTCATTTATCATGTCGGCAGTGCTCGACAACATGACGACCACAATTATCATGGTGATGATGCTGCGCCGATTGCTCAGTGACCAGAAGGAGCGCTGGCTTTTTGCCGGTCTCATTGTCATTTCGGCAAATGCTGGTGGAGCGTTTTCTCCCATTGGTGATGTCACGACAATCATGTTGTGGATGGATGAGAAAGTGTCATCGATTGGTCTGATTACCAACCTGCTGTTGCCCAGTATTGCGGCAATGGTAATCCCCTTGCTGATTGCCCAGTTCTTCTTGAAAGAGGGCAAAGTGCAAAAAGTGACAACCCTAGCCGAGAAGAACCCCAAGCTGCATGAGGATCATCCTCACTTAAGCAAGGCGATGCTCATCATCGGCATTTCGGGCCTGTTGTTTGTTCCGGTTTTTAAGACCCTGACTGGTCTGCCACCCTTCATGGGCATCATGATTTCACTGGGTGTGATTTGGGGTGTGACTGAATTTTGGGTGCGGCATTTCAAGATCGATTCGAAGTTGGGAGGACGCGTATCATCGGCTTTACATACCATCGACATGCCCACTATCCTGTTTTTCCTGGGTATCCTGATGGCGGTTTCGGCTTTGTCCGAGGTCGGTATCCTGTCCGATTTGGCCGAAGACATGAACACCAACCTGCATGAACCCGTGCTGATGACATCGATTATCGGTTGCCTGTCTTCAATTGTTGATAACGTGCCGCTGGTATCGGCGTGCATCAAGATGTTTGAGGGAATGGCTCCTGCCGGGACCACCGATCCCTATCTGTTAGCCTTTGTTGAGGACGGCTTGTTCTGGCACTTGTTGACTTTCTGTGCCGGTGTGGGTGGCTCACTGCTCATTATCGGTTCGGCGGCTGGTGTCGTGGCTATGGGAATCGAGAAGATACCTTTCTTCTGGTATGTAAAACGCATTTCGCTGTTGGCACTCGCTGGATATGTCGCAGGTATTGCAATCATTTATATAGAAAGCCTATTCCCATTTTTCATGAGTGCCGGATAGAATAACCTAGCCAACGCTATACAGAAATCCCCGCCGCAATCTTCGAGAATGCGGCGGGGATTATCGTCTGTAGGCACTACCACTTACTTGGGTAGTTCCACGTTGATGAGAAACACCTTGCCGTCGGGTGTCGAGAAAGCGATTTTTCCGGCCTTTGCAGCAGGCAGGGGATAGGTGGCTATCACTTCGCCTCCAGTAAGTGTTTGCTCTTGTCCGTCAAGCGTTCTCGCGACAATCGACGAGGCGAGAATGGAATACTCGTCATCGACTTCGTGAGTGCCAACGATGGTGTAATCATCCCACCACTTGGGAGCAAGAATGTTGCCCATGCTAATGACATTGTTGCCATCGGTATCACATACAAAAGTGCCAAATCCACTCACGTAATAGAGCACCTTGGAGCCATCGGGCGAAAGCGATGCCCAAATGTAGTGCTGGTCGGTTCCGTTTGGGGCCAGCTGGTTTGTAACACCATTGCGTGTGATGTAGAGTTTCAGATGGTGGTGGGTCAAAACAGGCCGCGATATGGTCGCCGTCTTTCCATCGAGGGCGCGAGCCTTGAACTGTCCCCGCGAAATGGTGGCCACAGTGACATTGTCGAGTGCGACTCCCTGTAACTCGCGTGTAGGCTTGACAAGAGTTTGTTTTTTGCCGGTGCCCAGATTGATGGCCTTAACGGTCTCCTGCCTGCGCTTATTGGAATAGGACACCTGGCTGTAAACCAATTGCCGTCCGTCATCACTGATCATCACCTGGTTTCCAGTCCCTTCCTCGTCGGTCAAAACCTGAGGCTGCCCTGTGGCTATATCCCACTTGGTCAGACCACGCTTGGTGTCGGTCGATAGCAGAAGGTAATCCCCCTGTGGACTGATGGCCACAGCCTGAGTTATCAAGTTCTCGTCACTTGAGACGCCTAACTGCTGCACCGATGTCACGTTCATTATCTGGGCTTGCAAAGCAAGGACGCTGACAAGTGAGAGCATTAATACTATATTTCTCATATTCTCAATTATTTAGTGTCAATAGCTGTTGATTAGTTATGGGTAAGCAAGAAATCGATCAGAGCGCTCACATCACCGATAGCAACTTCCTTGTCTTGGTTGACGTCAGCTGCCTGCAAGTCGATGGGTTCAGGGTCACCGCTCAGGAGGTAGTCGATCAGGGCGCTCACATCCGCGATAGTCACATCGCCGTCACGATTCACATCACCTGACTTGAAGTTCTCACCCTTGACAACTGTCATCGAGGACTTGGCCGGAGTGGTGCTTTGGTTGTCATCGGTGGGTATGGAGTAGATGCCGATATTGCCACCAGCGCACACGAGGTTGCCACCCCAGTCAAATGCCATCTGATAGATTGCATTCACGCCAGAGCGTGCGTCAGCCTCAAAAGAGGTACCGGTAGATGTCAACGTCGGTACAGTTCCGTTCCATGTGATATCATAGAACTGCAACACGCCGTCGCCATCGTTGATAACCATCATGTCACCCTCGTTATTAATTGCAAATCCCGACATCAGTGAGCCATTGAGTGAAGACAGGTCGCGGCCCGAGTTGTAAACAATATCACCATTATTGTCCACAAATATCAGCGACGGTACCGATGCAAGATTCTGCCCCTTGCTGCGATACTGCATTATCCAGGTTCCCCTGCCGCCATCATCGGCGATGACATTGCCGTTACCGTTAATCATCAGTGTGCCTACATCCAGGAAGTTATCGGGAGCCTTGTCCCATGTGGTGAGTAGGCTACCGTCGGGCTGGCCTATATTGTAGATACCCACACCGTTGCCCTTGCCTGACTTGCCGATGACATCTTCAAGGAAGGCATAGAGCCTTGCGTCCGTGCCTGTGCCCTGAATCCACACGCTGGTGGCAGAGCTACCTACACTCTGGCCATTATTGGATATCAGTCCGTCGCTGGCACGAGTGCCGACAAAGAACTGAGTGAACTCGCCGCCAAGATTGTCGGGATCAGCAATATAGATACCTGATGTGGCATCTCCCCACTCAGGAATGTATATCTTGCCTTCGCCATCCACGCCAAGTCGCATGTCGTTAGACCAGGTAATGCCGCCGTTATACACGTTGGTGTTGCTGGGCTTACCGTTGACGTCACAAGCGTAAATGCCATTGCCGGAATGATTCTTGCCCACGCGTTCGCCCACATAAATAGTTCCGAAGTGAGCGCTCTCGGGACTGCGGTCGATGGCAACCGCCGCACGGGTATAGGAGGCATAATTGTCATTCAATCGGGTGATGCGTGTAATCGGCTCGCCCACCACGTTAATGGCCCAATTCATTACCTGGCCATTGCTGCCGGGGAGATCGTCCTTGCTGAGCATGAAGCTGTTATCTCCCTCGATGACGTTGTTCAATGCCACGCGACCGATTTCCTCACCGCTAGCGCTATCGGTGAAAATGATATTGGCTACCTGAGCATCGGCATTCGTTTTGAAATGGAATGTGTAGCTGCCGTCGGCCTCGAGCGTACTGGATAGGTCATAAGCGAAAATGCCCTTAACAAATGAGGTGTCAACCGGCAATTCCTTCTTGATGACACTCAACGATGTCCTGGCGGGTGTGGTGCTCTGGTTGTCATCGGTGGGCATAGAGTAGATGCCGATATTGGCTCCGGCGCACACGAGATTACCACCCCAGTCAAATGCCATCTGATGGATTGCGTTACCGCTTGTGCGTGCATCGGCGGTATAAGTCATCCCGTTAGATGTCAACACGGGTGTGTTGCCATTCCAGGCGATGTCGTAGAACTGCAGAACACCATCACCATCGTTGATCACCAACAGGTCATTGGCGTTATTGATAGCAAATCCAGCGATAACAGAACCATTAAGACTAGTCAGATCGATACCTGAATTATATAGCACGTTACCATTGTAATCGGCAAACACGATCGAAGGAACAGCGGCTGTGTTCTGGCCCTTGCTGCGGTTCTGAACGACCCAGACGCCGCGGCCATCGGGGTCGGCGATGACGGTACCGTTGGTGCTCAATTCCAGTGCTCCGATGTCCAGGTAATTGCTCGGCGCCTTGTCCCATGTGCTGAGCATAGTGCCATCAGGCTGGCCAATGTCGTAAATGCCCACACCGTTGCCTTTGCCCGATGGTCCGATAACGTCCTCAAGATAAGCATACAGCTTGGCATTGCTACCAGTGCCCTGAACCCAGACACCGGGAACCGAGCTGCCCACGCTCTCACCATTGTTGGTGATCAGACCGTCACTATTGCGGGTTCCGACAAAGAATTGGGTAAATGTGCCGCCCAGGTTATCAGGATCAGCGATGTAGATACCAGATGTGGCATCTCCCCACTCGGGGATATATATCTTGCCCTGGCCATCAACACAAATTCTGAAGTTGTTGGCCCAGATTTGTCCGCCTCCGTAAACCGTGCTGTTCCTGGGTTTGCCATTGATGTCGCAGGCGAAAAGCCCGTTTCCGGCATCGTTCTTGGCCTTACGTTCACCCACATAGATGGTGCCAAAGTGGGTGCTCTCGGGATTGCGGTCGATGGCGACAGTGGCGCGAGTGTAGGTCGCGTTCACTTCGTTCAAGCGCTCAATGCTGTTAATGGCCTCGCCGACCACATGCACTGCCCACGAGAGAACCTGTCCGTCATTACCGGGCAGATCCTCCGGTGCGAGTGTTATGCTGTTCTCGCCCTCAACGACCTGACTAAGTGTTATTCGGCCCACTTCCTCGCCACTGATGCTGTCAGTGAAAACAAGGCATGCCTCTGTAGCATCGCTATTGCTCTTGAAGGTAAAGACATAATTGCCATTGCCATCGGTCAAGCGGTTCAGGTCATAGGCATAGATGCCCTTGATTTTCCTGCCACTCGGATTGGGTGTCCCGCCTGTCAAATACAGAACCATGTATGTTGTCTCGTTGGCACTAACGGCGTACGCTCCCTGGCTTGACAGATCGTCATAACCCTCGGCCGAGACACTGATTGTGTAATCGTTGCCCGGCGCTAAGCCGCTGAACACGAAGATGCCATTATAATTCTGGTCGGTGGTATAGGTGCCGACAAGTGTCTCACCCTTATAGAGCTTGACCGTAGCGCCGTTGATAGGGGCATAGGCATCAATTGAGCCAGGTGCGTAAGTGTACAGGCTGTTCTGCAGACTGTTCACGGCGTCCTTCACGCTACCCATAATGTAGCCTGTTGTCTCACCGGCGATGTTGAAGTAGTCGGCAGCACCGCGGGCCAGGCGAATTCCCTCTTGATGGCAATAATCGGGGTTCAGAGCCCGGTGCCTGGCCGGCTGATAGGTGTGGAAATAACCCTCGACGAGAAAACCAGGCACTCCGTGCTTGAGTGCTCCCAGATAGCCGTAGTAGGTGTTGCCAGAAGCGCTGTTGGTCGAGTTCGTCCCACTACCGTAGAATGTCACATCGCCCCGAATCACGGTGTTGGTTTTGCTCCATGATCCGCTGGTGGGATCCACCTCGTTCATCCAGTGCCTTGGCCAGCTGACTTGACACATGGCCTTGCTACCGCTGACTGCTTCGCTCTCGTTTGTACCACGATACAGGTATAGCGGATAATTGGTGGAGGTCCCCTCAGTCAACGCGTTGGAGTGGATGGACACAAACATGTCATAATCACCCTCCTCGGCCTCGGCAGCAATAACAGTCAAGTTCTTGCTATAGGTGCCATAGGTGTTCCCGTCATAAGGGAAAGGCCCGTTCTGTGTCCTGGACATGGTGATGTTCTCGCCCTTGACACCCATACGCATGAGAGCCTCGCGCATTTCCAACCCTTTCCACAGGTTGGTGTTGCTCTCGTAGAACCCGCAGGTGTCCGGGCGGCCTGTCGAGGCAAGATTAGGGTAGGGGATTGTGGCCATCGGTCGGTCATTTGGTCCCCATCCGCCATGCCCTGGGTTAATGTAAATGCGCACATCATCGGCTGTGACAGCCATTGATGCGGCAAATGTCCCCAAGGCAATGCCTAGTAGTAAAATAATTCTTTTCATTACAGTAATGATTTTTAAAGTTAAACACTGTCGTTATTCAAAAAAATATAAGATTCTATCCTTAAAAAAGACCCACATCGTTCGGTGTGGGTCTCTTGGTTTGTTAGAATGGCTTATTCGTCGTTGCAAATATATATCTAATTGTGTAAAAACAAAAGAAAATGTAATAATATTTTGATATTTACTTCTTGTTCTTAATTATTTCCGTCAATCTCAGCCTCTGGAATAAGGCTCTTGGCGCGATAGGTCCAGCCATACTTCTTGTAGATGTCAACAAGTCTAGGCATTCGAGCCAAGAAGTCTTGATAATTCTTGTCCTGCGGCAGGAGCCACTGCAATTCGGCCAAGGCCGCCATTCGGGGCAACACCATATACTGTATCTGAGGCTCACACGTGATATACTCTGTCCACACATTGGCTTGAGCGCCCAAGATATGATGCCTCATGTCGGCCGGCAGGTCGGCTGCAACCGGGTCAAAGTCATAGACTTTCTTGAGCGTGTTGCATCCCCCGAAAGCCGTGGGCTCGTTCCACGTTTTGCTGGTCTGGTAGTAGTCAAAATATAATGGATCAACTGGTGTCATGATCACGTCATGTCCTTTCCTGGCTCCTTGTGAGCCGGGTTCCGCACCTCTCCACGACATGATAGTAGCTGTAGCATCCACATCGCAGCCCAACAGTTCGTCCCAACCGATCATGCGACGGCCATGTTGACTCAGGTATTGCTGTATCTGTGTCGTGAACCAGCCTTGCAACAGGACCTCGGCACTCTGTTGGGCGTTAGCATGGATACCTATTTGACGAATGCGCTCCTGACATCGTGGACACTGCTGCCAGCGGACTCGAGGAGACTCATCGCCACCAATGTGAATATACAGGCTGGGAAAGAGTTGCATTATCTCGTCGAGCACATCGGCAACAAACTGCAACGTCTCATCGCGGCCGACACATAAGATATCATCAGTAACACCCCATAGGGTCCACACCTGATAAGGTCCGCCCGTGCAACCCAGTTGCGGATAGGCTGTCATAGCCGCAACCATGTGTCCAGGCATATCCACTTCAGGGATAATCGTTATGTAACGGTCGGCAGCATACCGTACAATATCCCGGATTTGGTCTTGGGTATAGAATCCGCCATAGCGTATGCCATCGTTAACAGGTGAATTATGGCCGAGCGTGGTGCCGTTACGCCAACCACCCACCTCGGTCAAGCGAGGATATTTCTTGATTTCGACACGCCAGCCCTGATCATCGGTTAGGTGCCAATGCAGTCGGTTCATGCCATGCAAGGCCATGATATCTATATAACGCTTCACTGTCTCTACACTGAAAAAATGCCTTACGCAGTCCAGGTGCATGCCACGGTAACCGAACCTGGGGTTTGCGGCAATCTGCGCTGCAGGCATGGCCACCCTGGCACATTTAGCTACAGGCAGTGACTTGCGCAGCGTCTGAATACCCATAAAGACGCCAGCCGCAGTTTTGCCGCTGATTTCCACGCCCTTGCCTGTTATCAGTATGCGATAGGCCTCATCGCCTTCCACGGTAGGGTCGAGCAGCAGTGAGATGTTACCCGTGTAGTCCTTGCTGCTAAGGGTGGGCCGGATGCTTAAGTGCATCTCTGTCAGTTGTTCAACATACAGGCTCAGCATCGAGGCGTTGCGCTCCATGTCGAGGTTGCCAGTCGGGTAATTGATCAGGCAACGCTCGGTGAGGTAAAAAGGGGCGCCCTTGATGCCATTAATCGTATTAGGCAGAGGCACCACGCGATAGTCAGCCCTGTTTTCCTGGGCCATTATTGTGATGGTCATCAGAGCAACCACACACATTATCAATTTTCTTGCTTTCATCATCATCTGTTGTTATTGTTATAGTATAATTGGCAAAGTTAGGCAAAATATCCAAGATTGGCAACTATTCATCCATTATCGCAGGGATTCTAACGAGACCAATAACATTGAGGAGGCCAACCATCATGTGGTAGCCTCCTCAATGCGGGAAGATATTGTTCACAAACGCTTATCGGGTCAGGGGAGAGTAATCCTGGCTGTAGCGCAGCATCTGATCGATATAGCCCTCGGTGTAAGAGATCTTGACGTCAACAAGCTTGCCGTTATTATCATACACAGGGGTGTAGATGGGATTGACAAATCCCTTATAGGGGGCAATATTCAGGCCCTCGTAGCGAGCGAGAACCTCCTGATGGATAGCAGGGTCTACCTTTACGCCATAGGTCTCGACAAGCTGGCGGCCAGCTTCGTAGTCGCCCTCACTCTTGATGCGCTGCACCTCAGCAAGCAGCTGGGCGAAAAGGCCACGCAGCTTCTCATAGTCGTTGACACGGATAAATGTCTTGCCGTCGCGCTTCACGTACTCGATGACGTTGTCCTTCTTGCCATGCTGGTAACACCACTCGCTGATAAATTTGCGGTTACGCATATGGGCTTCCTCGATGTCCTTACCGGGTTCAATGCGGGTAAGCTGGGTCATCAAGCCATTCATGATGTACTTATAGTACTCGGCCTTATAGGTCTCCATATTGGGGAAGATGCCGAGTTCCACGAGCTTGGGATCGGCCAGATAATAGAGGGCGAACAGGTCGGCGCGCCCCTCCTCGAGTGATGAGCCATAAGCTTTGAGGGCATCAGGGTCCACGCCGGGGAGTAACTGTCCGGAAGCGTGACCGAGGCACTCATGCAGGTCGGTG
Organism: uncultured Muribaculaceae bacterium; assembly: GCA_964628205.1. Classification (GTDB taxonomy): domain Bacteria; phylum Bacteroidota; class Bacteroidia; order Bacteroidales; family Muribaculaceae; genus Sodaliphilus. Next base: position 14,685 of record CAZVMM010000002.1, on the reverse strand, counting down.
TGAAGCGCATCGGCCAGGGCAAGGTAGTTCTTCATGAGCTCAACCTCGACGTTGCTATAGGCAAACTCCTCGTTGAAACCGGTTCCGGCAGCAACCTGGTTATAGGCATCAGTGATGTTGTCGATGCTGACAGACTTGGAGCCATGTGCAGCACGAATCCAGTTGCTGTTGGGCAGGTTGATACCAATGGGAGTGCTGGGATAGCTGTCACCGGCAAGGATAGCAGCCGTAATTACTTTGGCGCTGACACCCTTGACGTTTTTCTTCTTGAAACGGTTGTCGACAGGCGAATTGCTCTCAAAGTACTGTGCGTTGTCGCTAATGAGCTTTGAGCGCTTGGAAGCTGCCTTATCGCGGAAGTTGACCATGCCCTCCCATGAGCCAGTCATGCCCAAGGGATCACCATAGCTCTCAATAAAACCATTGATGAAGTCAACATCACTCTTGGTCTCTTCGGCCCACATGATACTGTAATCGTCAAACGTCTTTAGCGAGCCAGTCTGGTAGAACTTAATCAGCTCGTTGATGTAGTCACGCTGTCCCTGGTTCTCGGCCACGGTGGCAGCCTTCTGCAGCCAGTAGACAATCTTCTCGATGGCCTTGCTGTAGAGACCACCCACTTTATAGGGCTCCTCGACAATCTTGCCATCGCGCTTAACAACTTTGCAGTTCAGTCCCCATGAGATGGGAGTGAGGTCGGTAGTATCCTTGAGGTTGTTATAGAAATCCTCAACTTCCTGCTGGGTAACGCCCTCATACATGTTGCAAGCCGAAGTCAAGATCAGGTCCTGTCCATCGGCCTGATTGACGCGCTTAGCCATAAACGCGGGATCAAAGATGACGCGGTCGAGCACTTTCTTCTCACTGGCACGTTGCTTAGCTCCAGGCAGAGCAGCAAACTGCTTGTCAAAGAAATCCTTGGAGAACTCGGGCGTGAATTTATCCATCGAGTAATGATGGTGGATACCATTGCCGAACCACACCTGCTTCAAGTACTTGACAAAAGCCAGGTAATCCTTGTCCTGCTTGTTGCCACTGTAGTTGCGGTAGATGTCCTCGAGGGTCTGACGGACCATCAGGTTATACTTGCAATTCTGATCAAAGAGGATATCGCGTCCGTTGAGAGCGGCCTCGGTGAGATAATAGACGAGTTCCTTCTGCTGGAGAGAAAGCTCCTCGAATCCGGGCACCTGATAGCGGAGTACCTCAATGTCGGCAAAGCGGTCGACGGTGTAGTCAAACTTGCTGTCTTGTTGAGCCATAGCGGTAGATGATAACGCCGCAGCCATGATGGCGGCTAGAATTGTTTTCTTCATAAAAAACTTGAAAGTGTTTTTGTTTATATTAATGATTCTGCTCAGGTTCACTTGCCGTTAGCGCCATGATAAACGATGGCCTTCGAGTTCATGATGGTGATTTCCTCGCTACCAGACGCGCCCTTAATAATGTAGTTCTGACCCTCGTCATCTTTCATCAGGTAGTTGTCACCCTGCAAGACACATTTCTTCGTCTCGACCAGTCGGTCGGGCTTGGCGCTCTTGTCTTGTCCGGCTTTCCACATGCTCAAGCGGTAAGTCCCGTCAGCCAGATTCTCAAGTTTCACCTGGTAATCCTTGGTGTTAAATTCGGCTACAGTGTGGTCTTTGCCGTCCTCGGTGGGCGTTGCCTTTTCGACACTGACCGTCGGATGGTTCTGTTTAGCACTGTCCACTTGTTCGGTTGCCATGCCGGTCTTGCCGTCATCACTCTGGCCTGCATCCTTGGCAGGCTTCTCATTGCAAGCTGTCATTGCCATCAGTGCAATAGCAGCAATCAGGATTGATAATTTCTTCATTGTCGGTTTATTATTTTGATAGTTGGTTGACTGTTGTTGTAATTGCCGTGACAGGTCCACGGCACACGTTAACCCTGCAAATTGGTGTTAACCCATGCTCTTGCGTCACTCGACATACAGTACGAGCCCCTTGAGGTATTCACCCTCTGGGTGGTATATATTGATTGGGTGGTCAGCGGGTTGTGTGAGTTGGTGAAGGATCCGCACCCTGCGGCGCGTCTGAGCCGCTGCGCTGAATACGGCGAGCCTGAATTGCTCTTTGCTCACAGCCTGGGAACATGAGAAGGTGAACAGGATGCTACCTGGCGCTATTATCTCAAGAGCCTTCGCGTTCAAACGCCTGTAACCTACCAGTGCATTGCGCAGGGCGCTCTTGTGCTTGGCAAACGCCGGTGGGTCCAGAATGATGAGGTCGTAGGCATCCTTATCCATCTCGTCAAGGAACTTGAATGCATCCACAGCGAATGACTGGTGACGATGGTCCTCGGGGTCAAAATTGAGCGCCACATTGTCGTCGGTGAGGCGGATGGCCTTAGCGGAGCTATCGACAGAATGGACCAGTTGGGCACCTCCGCGCATAGCATAGACAGAGAAACCACCTGTGTAGCAGAACATGTTCAGCACACGACGGCCGCGGCAGTAGCGCTCGAGCAGACTACGGTTCTCGCGCTGGTCAACAAAAAAGCCTGTCTTTTGTCCCTTAAGCCAATCGACATGAAAGCGCAGCCCGTTTTCCAATGCCTGATCAGTCTCCATGCCGCCGATGATGTAATCATTGACGGGGTCAAGGTGAGCCTTGTAGGGGAGCGTGGTCTCACTCTTATAGTAGACATTGTTCACTCCAGGCAATTTTGTCAATGCCTTGGCAATGCTGTTGCGTGCAAAATGCATACCGGGCGAATGGGCTTGCATGACAGCGGTCGGTCCATAAATGTCCACTACAAGACCTGGCAGGAAATCTCCTTCACCATGCACTAGTCGATACGCATTGTTGTCCTCACGCTCTAGGCCTAGTGCCTGGCGCATCTGATATGCGTCGCGGATCCGTTGCTCATACAATGCATCGTCGATGGCGGTATCGTCGAATGTGAGCATCCTTACCGCTATGCTGCCGATCTGGCTATGGCCATTGCCGATGAGAGTGCCATCGTGACTATAGACGGTCACCAGGTCACCCTCCTCGATGCTGTCGTCGGCCGCCGCAATGGCACCCGAGAACACCCATGGATGGAATCGCTGAAGGGATTCCTCCTTGCCGCGCTTGAGAGTTACACTTTTATATTTCATTCAGTAATCAGATTTCTGTTGTCAGCAATAAACGTATTAAACTACTGCAAACCATTTCTTATTTAATGACAAACCTGAAGATGTCGTTGCCGATTGCCAGCACCATGAGTGCAAGAATCAGGGCCATGCCAATCTTCATCGACACCTCCTGGAATTTCTCGCTGGGCTGGCGCCCGGTTATCATCTCATAGAGCAGGAACAGCACATGTCCACCGTCCAGAATAGGGATGGGCAGAACATTCATCACTGCCAGGATAATCGATATGAAGGCAGTCACATACCAGAAGTTCAGCCAATCCCAGGTAGGCGGAAAGATACTGCCGATGGCGCCAAAGCTGCCCACGCTCTTTGCACCCTGGGGCGTAAAGATAAGCTTGAGTTGCTTGACATAGCTGACCATCTTATCCCAACCCATCTCGATGCCGCGAGGAATGGATTGCAGCAGGTTGTAATGAATGATGGTGGGCTTGAAAATCTTGATGGGCTCGGTAAGCAAGATGCCGATGTGGCCCTCGCCATCAACCGGCACGCTGCTGGCTGTCATGAGTTTGCCGTCGCGCTGGAACTCCAGTGTGATGTCTTTGCCGCTATTCTTGGCAAGCTCTGTCATGAAGCTGGGATAGTCGGGAGTAGCCACGCCATTGACGCTGACCATGCGATCTCCACCGCGCAAGCCGGCCTTCTCGCCGCCCTGGTTGAGCAGCGTCTGTGAAACGACCACTGGCCAGCGGTATTCCATAAACTTCATGTCGCCGTTCTTTGCTTCATCGTCGACCTTAAAGATAAAATCCTTGGGCAAGGGGATGGTCACCGTGTCGCGGTGATTGCGCAACACCTTCACCTCGCGGGCAGTGAGCATGGCTTGCACATCTTCGGAGCTCATTGTCACCAGTTCCATGCCATCGGCGCTCAGGGGAATGTCGCCATCCACGAATCCGGCCTTGTGGGCCGTCTCGCAATAGTTCATACCCTCAGTAGCGTCGACAAATTTCACATATTGTTCGCCCTGGCTGTAAACGATACCCGAGTAGATGATGATGGCCAGCAAGAAGTTGAACAGCACACCGCCCAGCATGATAAGCAAGCGCTTCCATGCGGCTTTACTGCGGAACTCCCAAGGCTTGGCAGGTTGCTTCATGGCCTCGGTATTCATCGACTCATCGATCATGCCCGCGATGGAGCAATAGCCGCCCAGCGGTATCCAGCCGATACCGTACTCTGTGGCTCGCCACGAGTCCTTGTTCTCCTCATTGTCGCCATCTTCCATAACGGCCATCTCCTTACCAGTCGAGAACCACTTGAGGTACTTGCCCGGTTTCCACTTGACAAGCGTCAGCCTGTAATTGAAGAACATGTAAAACTTCTCTACCCACACACCGAACAGGCGTGCAAAAGAGTAATGACCAAACTCGTGAAATACTACTAGAATGCTGAGTGATAAGAACAGCTCAGCTGCTTTAATCCAAAATGATGATGTGGTTAGGAATGAAAAGTCCATCTATTATTCAGTTGTCAGAATCCAGACAATTAATTGTGTTATCTTAAATCCATAATCAGTTGCGAGGCATACCGACGCGCCTCATCGTTGCTCTCCACAAAGTCCTGGTACCCTGGATGCTCAACCATAGGTGCCCATGAGATTGTGCGCTCGATAATCTCGTAAATGTCGGTAAAACGTATTTTGCCGGCCAGGAAGGCGGCTACGGCAACTTCGTTGGCCGCATTCATCGCACAGGGTGCTGTGCCACCGGCGTGAGCCGCCCGATAGGCCGTGCCCAACAGCGGAAACTTCTCCATGTCTGGACGCTCCATCGTCAGCATGGCCATGTCCTCGATGGTCATCTTGCGGCACTCGCTGGCCAGTCGCCCATCAGGCAGTCCCAGCGCGTAACGGATGGGCAGGCGCATGTCGGGCAGGCCGAGTTGGGCCTTGATAGAGCCGTCCCTGAAGGCGACCATCGAGTGGATAATGCTCTGCGGGTGGACAACGATCTCGATATCCCGGGGCCTGATGCCAAACAACCAGCGGGCCTCGATCATCTCAAAACCCTTGTTCATCATCGTTGCCGAGTCAATGGTGATCTTGGCTCCCATCGACCAATTGGGGTGCCGCAGGGCATCGGCAGCCGTCACGCCAGCCAGTTGCTCTCGTGGCACGGTGCGGAAGGGGCCTCCAGATGCTGTCAGCAACAGCCTTTCCACGTCCTGCATGCGTTCACCCACCAGGCACTGATAGAATGCTCCATGCTCACTGTCGACCGGATAAAGCACACTGCCAGGTGACTGATCAAGTAGGCGCTCGATGAGTTCACCAGCCACGACCAGCGTTTCCTTGTTGGCCAGGGCAATGCGCTTGCCAGCCTGGATAGCTGCGATGGTCGACTCCAGCCCGCTGTATCCCACCATTGCAGTGACAACAGTATCGACTTCGGGCAGGGTTACCGCATCAGCGATGGCACTACTGCCTGTCGCGACCCGTGTATCGGTGTCGCTCAGCGCATCGCGCACATACTCATAGTAGCTCTCGTCGGCGATGATGACCATATGCGGGCGAAATTGCCGAGCCTGCTGGATGAGCAGATCCGCACTGCTGCGTGCCACCAACAGCCATGCCCTGAAGCGGTCAGGGTACTCCGCAATCACGTCGAGCGTCTGCCGCCCGATTGACCCGGTGCTGCCCAGCACCGCGATATTTCGTATCGATAGTGTCATGTCCACATTGGTTCTTTTCAGACCTGCAAATTTCGTCATAATTCTTGATGTGTGCAAGAAAATCACCCATGATTTAGCGGGTAACAATCGCAACAAGCGAGCGCAAGTGTGTATTAACACATCGGCTGATCGTGAAATCAAAAAGGGACGCATCATGATAGTGACGCGCCCCTAGTTCTTTTTAGAGGATATTGGGGACCAATGAATTACATCCCCACCAACTTAGTTTACACCGAGATCGTGAAGCGTACGAGGTGCAGGGGTTGAAGGCAAGGGCTTACGATCCTTGAGCTGTCCGAGAATGACCTCAATGGCCTTGTCGAGTTGTTGGTCGATGCCGTTAAACTCCTTGATGGGATCGTTATCCACAATAATGTCAGGATCCACACCGTGGTTCTCAACAATCCAGTTTCCGCGGGTGTCGTAGTTGGTGAAGAAGGGCACTCGGATATCAGTACCGTCCATATAGGGCAGTGAACCACTGATGCCCACGATGCCACCCCACGAGCGGGTACCGATCACTGGGCCAATCTTGTTCTCCTTGAAGCTCCAGGGGAACAGGTCGCCGTCACTGGCGCTGTACTTGTTGACGAGCAACACTTTGGGGCCTACAATGGTACGCTCGGGAATGGTACCGTTGTGGTTGCTGCCGCGGTACATGGTCAATCGGTAAGGCTGGCGCAGCAGTCGCTCAATAACCATGGGAGAGATGTTGCCTCCGCCGTTACCACGGTCATCGATGATGAGGGCTTCCTTGTCGGTCTGGGCAAAGAAGTAGCGCGAGAATTCACGCAACCCTTCGGGACCCATGTCGGGGATATAGACGTAGCCCACACGGCCACCGGTCTTCTCGCTCACGTAGTCGATGTTGTGCTGCACCCACTCGTGATGATAGAGCGGATACTCGTCCTGGATGGGTTTGACAACCACCTTGCGACCGCCCTCCATAGTGAGTTCGGTCATCACGCCGGCCTTGTCGCGAAGCAGCGTGTACACGTTGGCAACACCTGTTGTGGGCACACCATCGATGGCTGTAATGACATCGCCCTGCTTGACGTTCATACCGGGTTCAAGCAACGGAGAGCGCAACGACTCACGGTCGGGCGCACCACGCAGGATTTTCTTGATTCTGTAGCCATTGGCCACTGGCTCAAGTTCAGCTCCGAGCATGCCGATGTTGTGCTCGTCGGCCTTGATGTGGTCACCGCCGTCAACATAGGCATGACCCACAGCCAGCTCGCCGATCATGCCGCCGATGACGTATGTGAGGTCCAAACGGTTCTTTACGTAGGGAAGCAATGCGGCATACTTGTCGTGCATTGCCTTCCAATCGACGCCATGCATATTCTCGAGATAGAAACCATCGCGGTAAGCACGCCAGGCCTCATTGAAGATCTGGTTCCACTCCTGGTCATAGTTAACAGTTGCAATCATGTCGTCGAGATTAACCTTGTCGCTGAGGTCGGCCTTGCGGGGTGACAAGGGGGCAATGAACAGATCATCACCCTTAAGGAACAACGCATTCTTGCCGTCATAGGATGGGAGCATGTATGCGCGCTCGGCAACGAGCTCATCCTTCTGCTCGGCGAAGTCGAACACGCGCACACTGCCGCGACCACTATACCACAGATGGCTACCGTCGCACACAAAGTTGCCATAGGACCCTGTGCCAACGGGAATTTTCACGATGCGCTCAGCAATGCCGTCGATGTCGATGCGCGTGGTGTTAGCATCAGCCTGGGCTTTGCCCTTACTCTTACCTTTCTTATCCTTAGGAGCTTCCTTGGAAGCATTCTCTTTCTCACTATTGGCCATTACCTGGTCGTCTTTAGGCAGGAAGGGTGAGGGGGTGTCATTGGCGAGCATCACCAGGTAGATGCCTTCCATGTCACGGTAAGCAAAGTTCCACTCGATGCTGCTATAGATGGGGTTGAAGTCACGTGCTGAGGCGAAAATGAGATACTTGCCGTCGCTACTGAACACTGGCGAGTTGCTATCATACCAACTATCGGTCACGGCATACTCCTTGCGCTGGGCAATATTGTACAAATAAACCACGCCATACTCGTTGGGAGCTTGGCGATAATAGGTCAACCACTTGCCGTCGGGAGAGAAGCTGGGAGTGGGAATCTCGCCCATCGCGTCGGTGAGCAAAGTCTGCTTGACCATAGTCTTGACATCGAGCAGAATCATGCGGTTCTTGCGGTCGGTGTAGACGATCTGGCTGCCGTCAGGGCTCCATTGCAAATCACGGATGTAGGTGTCATTGTCCTTGGTCAGCTGGACGGCCTTGTCGCTGCCTACGGGACGCATCCAGATCTCGGTCTCGCCCGTTTGGTCGCTGATATAGGCGATGTTCTTGCCATCAGGGCTCCACGCGGCATTGCGCTCATGAACGCCGGGCGTGTGGGTGATATTGCGTGTCACGCCATGCTTGGCTGGAACGTCAAACACCTCACCACGGGCACTGATAGCGATACGGCTGGCATCGGGTGCAAGGCTACCGCCGGTCAGGTTGTCCTTGACCTTGCGCTGCTCCTCACGGGCAAAGGTGTTCTCGCTATTGAGGTAGACTGTGATTTTCTGACTGCGCTTGGTTGTGGGGTCAAGCACGTAAAGATAACCGCCATTCTCAAACACGATCTTGCCGCCGCCACAGCTGGCAAACTTCACGTCATAGTCAGTAAAGTCGGTGACCTTCCGGGTTTGTGCGCTCGACGTGTTGTAAACAAAGATGTTCATTCGCCCATCACGATCGCTCATGAAGTAAATCTCATCGCCTATCCACATCGGGTCGATGTCCTGGGCTATGTTGTTGGTAATGTTCGTAACGGTCTGGGCTTGCGTATCATAGATCCAGATATCATCGGCCATACCTCCTTTGTAGTATTTCCATGTACGGAACTCGCGGAACACGCGGTTATAGGCCAACTTGGTTCCGTCGCTATTGTAACAGCAGAAACCGCCCTCGGGCAAGGGAAGTTGTCGGGACATACTACCATCGGTGGGAGCGCACCACAGCTTGCCGTCGAAGCTGTCACTGATGCGGTTGCGGTAGATCACACCACGACCGTCGGGCGTCCACGTCATCGTGATGTTGTTAGGGCCCATACGGTCGCCCCAATCGTCACGCGGATTAGTTGCCGTGAAGGTAATGCGCTTGGGTTCGCCGCCAGCGGCTGGCATCAGATACACTTCGGTGTTGCCGTCATATTGGCCCGTGAAAGCGATGGTCTGACCATCGGGTGAGAAGCGGGCAAATGCCTCATAGCCCTTGTGTGAAGTGAGGCGGCGGGCCATACCACCGCTAATGGGCACGGTGTAGATATCCCCGGCATAGCTGAATGCCACTTCGCTGCCATTGGTGCCGGGAAAACGCAATAAGCGCCCCTCATCGGCTTGGCTCGTTAATGCTGCAGCTGCCATGGCTGCAAGTAAAAGAAATCTAGACTTCATGTTTTTTTGATAAAAGTTAGAAGATATTGATTAATGAGTTGTGATGTTAACGCTTGATGATTCTAACGTGAACGGGTTCGCAGGGAGTAAAGGCTTTAGGCAGCCTCAGCTGATCGATCTCGATGCGGTTATCCCCCTTGAGCAGCTTAGCTGTAATCATGTTGCTATAGACTAGCGAACCGTCATCAGGTGCGCCCGCGCTGGTCATGACCAGCGTGCCCATAGGGTGCTCGTTGGCCGTCACACGGCGAACGTCGAGGGTTCCCGTGGGACGATAACCGATGTCAAGCAGATAGTCTCCTCCCTGAGCCACGCTCACCATGATGGTGGCGTGCCCATCGGTACCGTCAGGGAAAAAGGCCACCTGTGGTGTCAAGCCAAAGTAGAACAGGGGCTTAGACATGAATCCATTACCGTATTTCCCGGCAATATCGACTGAGAATTCGGCAAAACCATCGGTCTGTGGAATGGAGAAAACAGAATCGCTTATCGAAGTCAGCTGGCCATTGACCGACAGGCGGTAATGCGAACCGGGGACAAAGTCCACGATGTGGCCGCTATCGCCAACCCAGGTAACAGTCGGGGTGGGGGGGAGGAACACCTCGCCGTGATGAATGGTCACATGTTGGGATGGGCGTGATGACTGCTCGAGCGTGATGACAATCTGATGCCTCCCTTCGATATCGCAGGGAATAAAGGCGCTCTCTTGCTCCTTGTTATCGATGGTCATCGAGGCAATGCTGTTGCCTGTTCCCACAATGGTTATATCGAGCACGGCTTTGCGGTAGTTTAAGCCCTTAAGGATCTTCTTGCCAGGCATGCACTCAGGCACCAACGGGGCAAACTCTATGCCCTCGGCCTTGAACGTCATGCCGATGAGCACACGCAAGATCATCGCGGCACTTGACGCACTGGTGCCCAAATGATCGGTCTCGATGTCCCTCAGGTGGATATCGCGGCACTGGTAGAGGGCCTGAGCCCGATACAAGGCGCCCAAACCACGTCTCAAGGCATTCTCGTTACCCACATAGGCCGCAGCCAGATTCCACAACGCTTGGGTGGTCGCCCAGGAGGAGTTGGCGAAATAGGGCTCAATCGGATTGACCGTCGGATAAGACACGTTGACGCCAGCATTGGACACCGGTGTGTTGGCAATCAGATTCTCGGCCCGATTATCGTCGGCTATACCCCACAGAACACACATCGCTTGTGCCGTGTTATCAGTTAGCGGCGATTGCTGGGGATAAGCCATACCATACAGGAAGGAGCTGTAGAAGCCCTTATCCTCATTCCACAAGTGCTGGTTGATGGCATCCTTGATTCGCTGGGCATCTTTCTGGTAATCATTCTCAATCCCCAGCTCGTCACTCATCTCAGCAAGAATAGCATAGGCATTGCTGGTCAAGATGTTATTTCCCAGCGACATGCAGGCAAACAGGTCGTTGTAATTCATCCAAGTCATGCGGCGCACACCGATGGGGCGTGACGAGGTGTAGCCGGCACCATGTATGAGCCCAAACTCGTGGTCGAGCAGCACCTCGCGGTTGATGTTGAGGGTTTTCTCGATAACATGCTGGCAATAGGCGAGCCACTTGCGATCTCCCGTCGTCTTGTAAACTTCCCATGCCGCAGTGGCCCAACCGATGTGGTCACTGACTACAGGCCATTGTCCCTCTCGTTGCATGATGATGCTGTCACGGTCCACAATGGCCCGCAGCGATGCCATGGCCTGATGAGGCTTAAGGGCCGCCAGGGAAAGAAAAATTGAGCAATACAAGCGGCTGTAGTTGTTCTGTGATGGTGTGAAACGGCCTGTCTTGTCGACGGCATCAGCGATATTGTCGATTGACATATTGTAGAGTGCGTCGACCAAGGGTTGTTCGCTATTGAACTCGGGCATCATGGCAGGACGCTTGTCACGCATGCGCCAACGCTTGCCCTGCACAAACCTCAACCGACCAGAATCCACATGTGAATATAGGCTGTCGAGCCGTCGCAATGTGATGTTTGACTTAATGTGATGATGACTGTCGACACACGCAAACACCGTGTCCTCGATAATGCTGTCGCCAGTCAGGGTGAAATCCTCGTTCTGGACGATAACATGGTTTCCCATCTCTTTCCGCCCCTGGCATGAACATAACAAGACAAATCCCACGACTATAGTCGCGAGAACTACTGCTAGGCTCAGCGATACATTTCTATACATTTCAATTGCAAAGATAGGTCAAATAATCATACAAAGCAAACCGGAGTGGTCAATTATCACATTTTATAAAAAATGTTGTATCGCAAGCAGAAACCCGCGCGATGTTTAAAAAATAATAAAATGATACTGTGGATAGCAGCCCATAAAGGGCCACCACCCACAGTAATAAAGGGTTAAATCGACAAAAGCCGTTTATTCGCCTAGTAACTCCTTGGCCATGTTGAGAGCAGCACGACGGCCATCACCCATCGCCAGAATTACCGTAGCACCGCCACGCACGATATCGCCACCGGCATAGAGGTCACCAACTGATGATTGCATAGTCTCCTCATTGACAACGATGGTATTGCGCTTGCTAATGTCCAATCCAGGAATCGAGCGGGGAACAAGCTGGTTAGGAGAAACACCCACGGCAACGATTACCAGGTCAACAGGAATCTCCTCGATAGCACCCTCAACGGGCACAGGAGTGCGACGGCCAGAAGCATCGGGCTCGCCCAATTCCATCTTCTGCACACGCATGGCAACCACGCGGCCCTTGTCGTCACCGATGTACTCGATGGGGTTGTGCAAGGTCATGAATTCCACGCCCTCTTCCTTGGCATGGCCAATCTCCTCGCGACGAGCAGGCATCTCCTCCTCACTGCGGCGATAGATGAGAATGACACGCTCAGTGCCCATACGCAGGGCAGTGCGGGTAGAATCCATAGCTGTGTTACCGCCACCGATCACGGCGATGGTTTTGCCACGCAATACGGGGGTATCGCCACCACGACCAGCTTCCATCAGGTTGATGCGGGTCAGGTACTCATTGCTCGACATGATGCCGTTGAGGTTCTCGCCAGGAATGTTCATGAAGCGCGGGAAACCGGCGCCAGAGCCTACAAAGATACCTTTGAAGCCCATCTCGTGCAGGTCCTCGTAGCTGATGGTCTTGCCCACCAGGCAGTCCTTGACGAACTCCACGCCCATCTTCTTTAGGCCCTCAATCTCGTAGTCAACGATATGGTTGGGAAGACGGAACTCCGGAATACCATATTTCAGCACGCCACCAATCTCGTGAAGCGCCTCAAAGACGGTCACGCTGAAGCCCTTCTTGGCCATGTCGCCAGCAAACGACAGGCCCGAGGGACCACTACCGATAACAGCCACCTTGATACCATTGGCGGGAGCCATAGCAGGTACCTCCTGGGGCAGATTGTCGCGCTGCCAGTCGGCAGCAAAACGCTCCAGGTAGCCGATGGCTACAGCCGGATGCTTCATCTTGGTGTGGATGCAGCGAGACTCGCACTGTTTCTCCTGCGGGCACACGCGGCCACAAACGGCGGGCAGTGAACTGGTCTCCTTGAGCGTAGCAGCGGCCTGACCGAATTCGCCACGCTCGATGTTCTTAATGAACTTGGGAATATTGATGTTTACAGGACAACCCGTGACACACTGGGGGTTAGCGCAATCCAGGCAACGGCTAGCCTCGACAACAGCCTGCTCGGCACTGATACCCTGGTTCACTTCCTCGTTGCAGGTGATGCGGTACTTGGGATCGAGTTGAGGCATCTCCACACGGGAAATAGCGGTGCGCTCCTTGGGAGTCTTAGCATTGCGCAAGTCGATGCGCCACTGTTCGTTACGCGAATCCATATTATTCTGTTCCATTTCGGTATAAGTCATTATTATGGTTTATTTCACTGTGCACCTTTCAAGCGCATCATCAACTCGTCAAAATCAATCTCATGAGCATTGAACTCGGGACCCTCGACACACACGAAGCGCGTCTTTCCGCCGACGGTCACGCGGCAAGCGCCGCACATGCCAGTGCCATCGACCATGATAGCGTTGAGCGATGCCTCGGTGGGCACCTCATACTTCTTGGTCAGCAGAGCACAGAACTTCATCATAATGGCAGGACCGATAGTCACGCAATAGTCCACATGTTCACGCTTGAGCACTTCCTCCATGCCCACGGTGACAACACCCTTATTGCCATAGCTGCCGTCATCAGTCATGATGATGGTCTCATCGCTCGAGGCCCGTACCTCATCTTCCAGAATAATCAGGTCCTTAGTGCGACCGGCAAGAACGCTGATGACGCGGTTGCCAGCCTCTTTCATTGCACGGATAATGGGGAGTAGGGGAGCGGTACCAACGCCGCCACCGGCGCAAAGCACGGTGCCATATTTCTCAATGTGCGTGGCTTGGCCCAGGGGACCAACCACATCGTGCAAAAACTCACCCGGCTCCAGGGCGCAAATCTTGCGTGTGCTGTCGCCCACACTCTGGATAACCAGCGTGATGGTGCCAGCCTTGGGGTCGCTATCGGCGATGGTCAAGGGGATGCGTTCACCTTTTTCGCCAGCGCGTACGATCACGAAGTGACCTGCGCGGCGCGACTTGGCGATGAGGGGAGCCTCAACGACAAGCTTGGTCACGTTAGCAGAAAACTGCTCTTTACTAACGACTTTGTTCATTTGTCTCTAGTTATTAGTTGATTTTTATAGTGTAATTTATGTTATCAGTCATTACAGGTTGCCGGCAAATTCCCGGCCGAATTGGCGGCACTGCTCCAGGGCGTCTTGCTCGGGAACCCACATCGTGCGGATGCCATCGTTCACCGGCTCAATGCCAGCGGCCTTCAAGTGTTCGGTAATGAGCTTGATGCCCTCGCCGCTCCAGCCGTAGCTGCCAAAGGCTGCACCTTTTTTCTTCTTCAGTTTCATGCCCTTAAGCATCTCCAGGATGCCCGCAATAGCATAGCTGTAACCGTTGTTGATGGTGGGGGAACCCACAAGCACGGCACGCGAGTGGAACACCTCGGTGAGGATGTCATTCTTGTCAGTCTGGGCTGCATTATAGATCTTGACGGTCGTCGTTGGCGACTGCTGGCGGATGCCATCGGCTATGGCTTGAGCCATCAGGCGGGTACTCTGCCACATGGTGTCATAGACGATGGTTACCTGGTCCTGCTGATAAGCATCGCTCCATTGCTGGTATTTCTCGATAATCAGGCCAGGATTGTTGCGCCAGATGATGCCGTGACTGGGACAAATCATCTTCACGGGCAGGTTCATGCCCAGGATTTCCTTCACCTTGCGGGCCACCAGCGGGCTGAACGGAGCCAGAATGTTGGCATAATACTTCTCGGCCTCCTGCAGCACCTCGTCCATGCACACCTGGTCGTCATAGAGCGACT
>CAZVMM010000001.1:0-221338 GCA_964628205.1 uncultured Muribaculaceae bacterium | reverse complement strand
GCTTGGGAAAGTAGAGGCTTTTTTCATTATTGAGGTATGTTTTGCAACACCCTCTTGGAGTACCTGCAGGCACATCCTGATCTGCAGGTCGAGGCCACCTCGTTGCAGTCGCCCCAGCGTGCCAATCAGTCGGTGACCCCGCTGCTGACCGCAAATTGGAGCCAGGCCGCACCCTACTGGAACGAGTGCCCCGTCTTTGGCACCGACACGTGCTACACGGGTTGCCCCGCCACCTCGTTGTCGATGGTGTTCCACTACTGGAAGTATCCCAACCAACAGACGGCCGCCGTGCCTGCCTATGTGATACCTACCTATGGTGTGGAGCTGCCCGAACTGCCACCCACGACCTTTGACTGGACCAACATGCTCGATAACTATGCCGGGGGCCAGTACAATGATGAGCAGGCTGCCGCGGTTGCCCACCTGATGCGCTACATCGGTCAGGTTGAGCAGATGGACTATACCATCAGCGGCAGCGGTGCCTATGGCAAGGACATCTTGAGGGCCGTGCAGTTCTTTGAGTACGACCAGCAATCTGCTCAGTTGTTGTTCAAGACCGACGACCTGGGCTATGCCAACTACAGCGACGCCCAGTGGGGCTCCCTCATGCAGGCCGAACTCACGGCTGGCCGCCCCATTGTGTATTGTGCCTACGAAAACACGACGGGTTCGGGCCACGCCTTCAACGTCGACGGCTATGACGCTGTTAGTGACA
Source organism: uncultured Muribaculaceae bacterium (assembly GCA_964628205.1). Taxonomy (GTDB): domain Bacteria; phylum Bacteroidota; class Bacteroidia; order Bacteroidales; family Muribaculaceae; genus Sodaliphilus. The sequence continues at coordinate 220,623 of CAZVMM010000001.1, read as the reverse complement.
CCTATCACATCAACTGGGGATGGAATGGCCGTGGCAATGGTTATTGCGCAATGAACGCCTTTACCTACAACGAGTCGACCTTTGGCACAGCACAGCAGATGGTCATCGGCATTCAGCCGCCCGAGGGTTATCAGAATCCCCGTCTGCAGGCCTACCCGAGCTCGATCGGCATGACGGCCTACGTGGGCAAGCCGTCGACGGCGACCTTCTCCCTCAAGGGGACCAACCTTACCGGGGACGTGACCCTGTCGCTCCATGACGAGAACGGCGTGTTCGCCCTCAGTGCGCAGACCGTCAGCATGACCGCTGCCGAGGCTGGACAGGATGTTGTCATCACCTACACTCCCCAGGCCGTGGGCAGCCATGTGGCAACCATCGTGTGCACCAGCCAGGATGCCGATCCGCTGACCATTACCGTCAACGGAACCGCACCGCTCGAGGTCTATCCACCCGTTCTGCAACCCGCAGCCGGGCAAGCGGTCACCTCGACGGGGTTCCGTGCCGACTGGGTCGATATGACGCCCGCCCAGAACGTGGCAGGCTATAGTCTGGAGGTGTATGCTAAGCCCGACTACATCTTGCTCGAACAGGCCGACTTCAGCGACCTGCCCCGCATGTCGCCTACCAACCAGGCGTCGCATGCTACTGATTACTTGCCTCAGGGGTGGAGCTTCACCGGCAGCGAGTTCAATCTGGAGGGCGGTTGCATCATGCCCCGCCGCAATAGCGTCATCACCACCGATGCGCTGCACCTCAAGGGTTATGACAAGGTGACCGTCGAGCTGACTGCACGCAGCTACGGCTCGTGGGGTGACCCCTCGGAGTTGACCATCTCGACGAGTCTGGCCAGTGAGACCTTGGCCCTGCCGTTCTCCTATGCCACGATGCGCGTGCTGCTCGATTGTGCCGAGGGTGATCAGATCAGTTTCAAGGCGGGCTACTATCCCATGATCCAGGCTATTAAGATCTATGCGGGGGATGCCACCACGAGCGCAACGCTGATGGCAACCGAGAGCGGAGACGCTACTTATCGACTGATTACCGATATCACCGCCACGAGCTACACCATTAGGGATCTGGCGGCCAATGGCACCTACTTCTATCACGTTATGGCCCACTACATCGATGGCTCTGACAGTGGATGGAGTGATGAGCAGATCGTTACCCTGGCCGATGGTGGCCATAGCTATACCGTGGGCGATGTCAACCACGACGGCATGGTTGGCATCGGCGACGTGAGCGCCCTCATCGACTACCTGTTGGGCAGCGTGGGCAATGACGTGTGCGCCACTTGTGCCGACGTCGACGGCCAGGATGGTGTGTCGATTGCTGACGTGAGTGCGCTGATCGATTTGCTGTTGGGAGGCAACTGACGAGGACCCGCTTAGCGGCTACCGTGAGCGGCAACTTGTGGCTCACGCTTAGGCACGAAGACGCGAAGAAGAAATAGGCTTCGCGTCTTCGTGCCTTGGCGTGAAAAATGGGATACCGTGGACTGCGTGCCGTGGACTGCCTAAATGTTTTGTAATTTTTTAGTCGAAAAAGTTGCTGTTTTGTCGCTTTTGGCGTACTTTTGCGAATGATTTAAGCACATATAATCAATTCATAGTGCTTGAGATTGACATTAACTAGCTGAAGCAAGGAGATTAACCAGTTAATAACCACAATATTAGATTTAGAATTTATGAGAAGAATCTTACTGTTTGCCGCCGTTGTGTTAGCGGCAATCCAAATGTCGGCCGCTCCTGTCGATTTGAGGACAGCAAAGGCCAGCGCCCAAAAATTCGTACAGCAGAAATTGTATGGTGGCGTGTTGCGTGCTCCCATCCGTGGTGAGATGAAGCTCGCCCATGCCGAGATGAACTCCAAGATGCTTGACCGTGCCGTATACTACGTGTTCAACAGCGAGAACGGCTACGTGATCGTCTCCGGTGACGACCGCGCCGAGCAGATCCTGGGCTATGGTGACCGTCCCCTGGACATCAACGCCATCCCGACCAATATGAAGGCTTGGCTGGCAACCTACAAGGAGCAGATCGAGTACCTGCAGGCCCATGAGGGCATGCAGGTGGAGACACCGTCGATGATGGCACCCGCTCGCATCCCGAGCGTTGCCCCGCTGCTGACGGCGCTGTGGGACCAGGAGGCCCCTTACTGGAACCAGTGCAAGATCAACGGCAACCAGTGCCTGACAGGCTGCCCCGCCACATCGGCAGCCATGGTGTTCCACTACTGGAAATATCCCGACTTTGAGACCCCTACTGTTCCCGGCTATCGTTGCGAATTGTCGACCTCGAGCTGGGGCGGCACATCCTACGTTAACGTGGCCCCACTGCCCCCCGTTACCTTTGACTGGGACAACATGCTCGACCGCTACACCAGCGGCTACAACACCGCTCAGGCCGACGCCGTTGCCACGCTGATGCGCTACATCGGCCAGGCCGAGCACATGGCCTATGGCACGAGCGCTGCCGGCGGCAGCGGTGTGGATGCCGACAGTGTGATTCTGATTGCCAATGCATTCAAGTTCTTCGGCTATGACGAGGAGACGGTTCAGGTGGTCAAGAAGACGAGCTCTTACAGCGGCGGCACCACGCTGTACACCGACGCTGAGTGGGCCGAGCTGATCCAGAACGAGCTGATTGAGGAGCGTCCCATCGTGTTCTGTGCCATCGCCGGTGGTTTCTTTGGCGGCGGCCACGCCTTCAATGTCGACGGCTATGACGCAGCGACCAACAAGTACCACATCAACTTCGGCTGGAGCGGCGACTCCAACAACTACTATGCGCTGAACGCCTTCAACGGCGGCGGCTCGACGTTCAACCAGTACCAGCAGATGGTGATCGGCATCCAGCCCCCCATCCAGGAGCCCCGTCTGCGCACCGACAACACCGAGCTGTCGATGGAGTGCTTCAAGAACAACACTGCTACCAGCAAGTTCACCCTGACGGGCCGCAACCTGGAGGGCAACGTGACGCTGGCGCTCAACGACGAGAACGGCGTGTTCAGTATCGACGGCACCAGCTTTGCTCCCAATGCCGAGGGTAAGATTTCTCAGGAAGTGACCGTGACCTATGCCCCCAAGACCGAGGGCGAGTATACCGCGACCATCACGGTGAGCACACCCGGTGTCGAGGACTTCGTGATCACGCTTCACGGCGCGTCGGACTACGAGCTGTACCGCCCCGTGATGCTTGCTGCCGATGATCAGTATGTGACTGCCAACTCGTTCCGCGCCGAGTGGACCGACAACACACCCGCCGAGAACGTCACCAGCTACACCCTCGAGGTGAAGGTGAAGCCCGACGTGAACCTGCTCACCGAGGCCGACTGGAGCGATGTGCCCAAGGAGAACGTCAACCACGCGTCAGATGCCGCCAATTACATGCCTGAGGGCTGGACGTTCACGGGCAACAACCTGTATCTGGACGGCGGATTCCTGTCGCCTGGCCGCAACTCAGTCATCAAGGTGAACACCGATCTGGTGGGCTACAGCAAGATCAGCGTAATCATCAATGCCAAGGCCTATACCAAGGGCTCGAACACCACGCTGACGGTGGCTACCGACCTTGAGTCCAAGGATCTGATTCTGGCCAAGGAGCTCGACACCTATCTGGTGGTTCTTGAGGTCGGCGACCATGGCTATATCCAGTTCACCACGGGCTACTATCCCGAGCTGCAGAGCATCAAGATCTACGGTGGTGAGATCACCGATCCCGAGCCCTTCGCATTCAGGAGCCCCAGCGAGACCGGCGATGCCCAGTACCGCTTGATCGAGGGTATTACCCCCGATAAGTTCTACACCGTTACCGGCCTGCTTCCCGCCACTTCTTACCTGTATCGCGTGAAATCCTACTACGTGAACGGCACCGAGAGCACCTGGAGCAGCATGAAGGAGGTTATCCTGAAGGCTGGCGAGGGCCTGCGTGGCGACGTTGACGGCGACGGCAAGGTGAACATCGATGACCTGACCATGCTCATCGACTGCCTGCTGGCCAATGACACGACTCATCCCGCTGCCGATGTTGATGGCAATGGCAAGATGAACATCGATGACCTGACCGTGCTCATCGACTACCTGTTGAGCGGCAATTGGTGATCAACCCTAGCTGGCGGCCTTGACAGGCCGGCAGCATGAGATAGACAGAGAGAGCTGGACTTAGTCGCCAGCTCTCTCTGCATTCTGTCTTGGCCCGGGCGTTAAACCTCAACGGATTTCAAAGGTCTAATGAAAAAAAACAGTCCAAAAAACTTGACTATTGGAAAATTTGTACTAATTTTGCAGATTGAAATGGAACGAAACGCAAGATGAGACGATTGCTCTACATATTGGTATTGTTGTTGGCAATGGGAGGCGCACAAGCCGTCCCAGTGTCAGACAACTTCCTGCCCCAGCGCGTCGAGACCGCTCAGACAGGTCCTGCCGCTCAGGGTGCCGAGGGGCGCATCGTCTTCATTGCGGGCAATAGTGACGCCACTTTTAATGTTTACTCGATTACTGGTCAGCTCGTCAAGGTGGTTCGCGTGAGCGCAGAGCAGCGTGCATCTGTCGATTTCCCCAAGGGGTTCTATATCGTCAAGTGCAGCAACCAGTGGTCGCGCAAGGTGGTGGTGCGATGACGGCACTGCAAATGGAGCATCATCTTGGCGCAGTTCTTATTGAAATGAATGAGTGAAATGGGCGTGGCTAGGTCACGTCCGTTATTGTTTTTTTAAAGAAGAACCTCTGGGTGGCCGTGGGCCATCAACACTGATTTTGATGATTAATCATGATTCTCGCTGAGTTGTTCCCATATGCCAATGTGGTCTATGACATCCTCACGGTGTTGTATGTCCTCACTGTGCTGGCGGTGATCGTCGTGGTACTCAGTGAGAACCGCAACCCCGTGAAGTCGATGGCATGGATGCTGGTGCTGGTGCTCCTGCCGGTCGTGGGGCTGCTGATCTATCTGGTGTTTGGCCGTAGCCTCAAGGGCATGAAGCTCATTTCGCGCTCCCATCTGCGTGAGCTGCGGCGCACCAACGATTTCCCCGAAGCCGTCAACATGGAGAGCGGCTTGACAGATGATTCCCGCCAACTCATATCGCTGGTCAACAAGCTGACAGAACCCCACCTGTTCCGCGGCGATGACATCAGGGTGTTTACCACGGGCAGTGACAAGTTCGAGTCTCTGCTTCACGATATCGCCCAGGCACGCGAGTTTGTCCATGTCCAGTACTTCATCATCGAGAACGACATAACCGGGCGCCGGCTCATCGAGATGCTCGAGCGCAAGGCCCGCGAGGGTGTCAAGGTAAGGGTGCTCTACGACTATGTGGGCTCGTTCTACGTGCGCCCGCGGATGTTGAAGCGGATGCGTGCCGCCGGCATCGATGTCCATCCGTTTATGGAACTGACGTTCACGCAATTCTTCCTGCGCCTCAACTGGCGAAACCACCGCAAGATGGTCGTTATTGATGGCAAAATAGGCTATGTGGGTGGCATGAACATTGCCGACCGCTATGTGTGCGGCACGAGCAAGGAACGCGCCTGGCGCGATACTCACCTGCGCATCGAGGGAGAGGCCGTGGCCGCATTGCAGTACTCGTTTGCCATCGACTGGGACTTCACCACCCGTGAGCTGCTGGCTACACCTCCCAAGCATTTCACCGCCTCTACTGGCGGCTCTGACAATCTGGTTCAGATGGTAAGCAGCGGCCCCACCAGCCGATGGAACAATATCTCCTTCGTCTTTATTAAGGCCATCACACTGGCCAAGCGTTCCCTGTATATCCAGACACCCTATTTCCTGCCCAGCGATGCGTTGCTCAAGGCCATGCAGGCAGCCGCGCTGTCGGGCATCGATGTGCGCCTGATGATTCCCCGCACGCCGGACTCGGTGATGCTGAAACTCGCCACCGGTTCCTATATCAAGGAGTGCCTTCAGACTGGCGTCAAGATCTACTTCTACGAGCCCACCATGATGCATGCCAAGGTGGTCATCGTCGATGATGAGTTTGTGACCACAGGGTCGACCAACTTCGACTTCCGCAGTTTTGAGCACAACTTTGAGTTCAATGCGCTGGTATATAGTAAGGACTTTAACAGCAAGATGAAGGCCATCTTTGTGGCCGACCTGGAGCAGTGCACGCGTGTGAGCATGGCCAAGTGGAAGCAGCGTCCCCTGCTACAGAAGGCCCTGGAGTCGGTGGTGCGCCTCATCAGTCCCATCCTTTAACCTAGTTGTAATGATTACTTTCCCTAACGCCAAAATCAATCTGGGCTTGAACATTGTGGAGCGCCGCTCTGACGGTTACCACAATATCGAGACCGTGTTCTATCCTGTTCCTCTAACCGATGTGCTGGAGATCGTTCCTGCCGCCAGTGGCGCGACATCACTGACAATCCACGGGAATGCCGTGGACTGCCCTGTGGAGAAAAATCTCGTCATGCGCGCTTACCGCCTGTTGGAGCAGCGCTGCGGCTTGCCTCCGGTGGAGATGCACCTGTATAAGCACATCCCCGACGGCGCCGGGCTGGGCGGTGGCTCGAGTGATGCGGCCCACACGCTGGCGATGCTCAACAGGATGTTCGACCTGCATCTGGCCGATGCCGAGTTAGCGGCCATGGCTGCAACACTGGGGGCCGACTGTGCCTTCTTCGTCTACAATCGTCCCATGATGGCAACGGGCATCGGCGACGTGCTGACCCCCATCGATGTGGACCTCAAGGGATGGACACTGCTGCTAGTCAAGCCGCCGGTGGGTGTGGACACCCGCACGGCCTACAGCAACGTTCAGCCCCATGCGCCCGCGACCAGCCTGGCACAGGCTGTCGGCATGCCCGTGGCGGCATGGGACGGCTTGCTGGTCAATGACTTTGAGGCAAGCGTGTTTGCCGAGTTGCCCCAGTTGTGGCTCATCAAGGCGCAGCTGATCGATGCGGGCGCGCAATATGCCGCGATGTCGGGCTCGGGCTCTACCGTGTTTGGCATTTTTGATAATGACAAACTGGCAGAGGCCGCGGCTGACACTTTTGCCGATTGCGCTACATTTGTCCTTCATTTGTGATCCAGGACTCGTGTGATAATAAGCTTTTGAGCGGTTTGTCCATTTTTGGCAGGGCGCACGCCTCATTGGTGTGGTTTTTGCAAGGTTTGGACTGGTAAAACGAATTTTAACACAACAACAATATGTCAAAAAAGAACAAGAAGAATCAGAATGACGAGGCAAAGGCCGCACAGCAGCAGGAACCCCTCAACGAGGAGAATGTTGAGCAGCCCCAGGCCGAAGCTAGCGAGAAGGAAAACGAGAAAGAAACGAAAACTAGCCCCGAAGACAAGATTGCTGCACTCGAGGAACAGCTTGAGCACGAGAAGAAGGAATACCTCTTCCTGATGGCTGATTTTGAGAACTTCCGTCGCCGCACCCTCAAGGAAAAGGCCGATCTGATCAAGAACGGCACCGAGGGAGCCATGCGCGACCTGCTACCCGTCGTCGACGACTTTGAGCGTGCGCTCGATGCCATCGGCAAGGGTGGCGATCTGGATAGCCTCAAGCAGGGTGTGGAACTCATCTACAACAAGTTTGTCAAGTTTCTCGAGAGCCAGCATGTGACGGCCATCGAGTCGACAGGCAAGGATTTTGATACCGATGTCCACGAGGCGGTGACCATGTTCCCCGCCCCCGATCCCTCGATGAAGGGTAAGGTCATCGACACAACCATCAAGGGTTACATGATAAATGACAAGGTGCTCCGCCACGCCAAGGTGGTCGTGGGCAGCTAATACGAGAACAGGAGGATAGATTATGGCTCAGAAGAGAGATTACTACGAGGTGCTGGGGGTCGAAAAAAATGCTTCGGCCGATGAACTGAAGAAGGCCTACCGCAAGCTGGCCATCCAGTACCATCCCGATAAGCAGCAGGGCAAGAGCGATGCCGAGAAGAAGGCTGCCGAGGAGAAATTCAAGGAGGCTGCCGAGGCCTATAACGTTCTCAGTGATCCCGACAAGCGCGCCCGCTATGACCAGTATGGTTTCGCTGGCGAGCAGATGGGTGGCGGCGGATATGGCGGCGGCATGTCGATGGAGGACATCCTGCGCCAGTTTGGTGACCTCTTTGGCGGATTTGGCGGATTTGGCGGCTTCGGCGATTTCTTTGGCGGGGGCGGAGGCCAGTCGCAGCGGGTGAACCGCGGCAGTGACCTGCGTGTGCGCGTCAAGATGAACCTCAGCGAGATCGCCAAGGGCGCTGAGAAGAAATTGCGCATTCCGCGCATGAAGTCGTGTGACCATTGCCATGGCACGGGTGCCAAGGACGGTACCGCCATCGAGACATGCCCTAACTGCCACGGCAGCGGCGTGGAGGTGCGCATGCAGCGCACGATGTTCGGCACGATGCAGTCCCAGACCGTCTGTCACGCCTGCGGCGGTAGCGGCAAGCGCATCAAGGAGGTTTGCACCCACTGCGGCGGCAAGGGACTGGTGCGTAAGGAGGAAGTGGTGAGCATCAGCATTCCCGCTGGTGTGGCCGATGGCATGACTCTGCGCATGGGCCGGCAGGGCAACGATACCCCTGGCGGTGGCGTTCCCGGCGACCTGCTCGTGGTCATCGAGGAAGTGCGCGACGCTCAGCTGACGCGCGATGGCAATGACCTGATATATAACCTGATGCTCGACATCCCCACAGCGGTGTTGGGCGGCAAGGTCGATGTGCCCACCGTCGATGGCAAGGCACGTGTGACCATCAAGCCCGGTACCCAGCCAGGAAGCATCCTGCGCCTGCGCGGCAAGGGCTTGCCCTCTCCCGAGCGCTATGGCACTGGCGATCTGCTCATCAATGTCATGGTCTACATGCCCGAGAAGCTCAACGACAAGGAGAAGGAGGCCATCATGATGCTCCAGAACAGCGGGGAGCACGTGAAGCCCAGCGACGGCGACAAGAGCCGCATCTTCTCCCGCTTGCGCCACATCTTTGATTAGAACCCGACGATAACCGTTATTGATATTCATCCACCCCCTTAACTGAATACTCACTTTCAATGCCCCGACGTCACGATCATCGCGTTCCCCGCAACAACGACAAGGCTGTCACCCGCGAGGTGATGCAGCCCTGCAAACTGCTCGATTTTGTCATGCAGGCCCTTGACGGCATCAGCCGCAACAAGGCCAAGTCCATTCTGGCTCATGGCGGCGTTTCCGTTGATGGCCAGGTGCAGTCCCATGTCGATTACCCGCTTGACCCGGGATGCGTGGTGCAGATACGCCGCCATGCCCGACCCTCGTCGGCCAGCAGTCCCCATTACCGCATCGTGTACGAGGACCGCTGGGTGGTCGTCGTGGACAAGCAGCAAGGCGTGCTGTCGATGCCCGTAGGCGCCGGTAGCCTCAACATGAAGAGCCTGCTTGACCGGCATTTCGCCGAGACTCACCAGCGTTGCACGGCCCACGTGGTGCACCGCCTCGACTGCCGCACATCAGGTCTGATGGTCTATGCCAAGAGTGTCGACGTCCAGCAGCAGATGACTGCCGACTGGCACAGCACAATCATCGACCGCCGCTATGTCGCCGTGGTCGAGGGGCACATGCAGGAGCCTCAGGGCAAAGTCGAGAGCTGGCTGCACGATACCGACCGCATGATCGTTGTCAGCAGTCCGGTCGATGACGGTGGCAAGTTTGCCGCAACCGAGTGGGAACTGATTGAGGACGGCCCCAAACGATGCTTGTTATTCCTGCATCTGCTGACCGGGCGCAAGAACCAGATACGTGTACACATGGCCGACTTGGGACATCCCGTGGTCGGTGATGGCAAGTATGGCCACCAGGATGACCCAGGTAGCCGCATGTGCCTGCACGCCTTTAGGCTGGCTTTCCATCATCCTGTTACGGGCGAACCCCTGTATTTCGAGACCCCAATTCCCCATTACTTCGGCACCGCCCTTCACAAGAAAGACGAGTGACCAGAATAGGGCGTAGTAATGAATAACAGGCCGATTCACTGAGTGTGCTGTCTCTGTGAGTCGGCCTGCATTCTATAGCAGCTGATCGTGATGGTCAGAATGGGGCGGCATGGCTCCCGCCTTGGGGCTTGTCCTCGTCGGTTTCGGGGTCGGTATCGCCTCGCTGCTGGCGCAGCTTCTTGATATAGGCCAGTTCGTTGATGGCATAGTCGGCATTGTCCTCCTCGTCCAGCATTTGGGTAAAGATGTGCTCTGCCTTGTCCAGCTGATTGAAGTCGATGAAGGCATAGCCGCGGCGGCGTCTCAGGAAGTTGATGAAGTCCTTGATGTTGTTGGGCAACTCGTCGTCCTCGTTGAAGTTGCGCTTAATCTCATCCATCACGCCCTCCGTGTAGCTGAACAGGCGCAGGTCCTTGCTGTTGGCCATCGCATTGACCAGCTCCATCGTGTGGCGGATGTTGCCGTCACTGGCCATCAGGTCCAGGTAATAGAATGCCTGTTTGGGCATGCCCAGCTCGTTGTAGCAGAATCCCAGCTTGTAGGCTACCTCCATGAACAGGCGCTTGTGCTCGGCCGTCATCTCAAAGAAGTTCTCGCGGAAGCTGTTGAACACGTTCTCCAGGTGCAGGATGGCCTCGTAGTAGCGCTCGGAGTAGAACAGCTGCTGGCCCCAGTACATGTTGTAGGCCACATCGGCAACGTTGACCTGGCTGAGCATCAACTGTTCCTCGGTCAGCGAGTCCTGCTCGCCGTTCTCCACCTTGAGCTGGGCATCGGTCCACATGTATTCAAACTCTTGCTGGCGCTGCTTGTCGGAACTGAGGTCCAGGGCGATGAGCAGACTCTCGCTGTGGGGACGGCGATCCTCGTTGCTCAGCGAGTTCATGCGACTGGCATTGCGGGGCACCTGGGTCACGGTCACGCGGGTGTAGATGCTGTGGCTGTCCTGGCCCTCGGCCGTGAGGACGATGGTGACCAGCCGCGGCTGCTCGTCATGTCCCTGCTTGTAGTGCAGGTCCAGGATGGCATAGTCACGCGTGAAGCGTGCCTGCTCGCCTTCGCCCTCGACCAGGGCGCGGCGCAGGTCGTAGTTGCGGATGTCATCCACCTTGTCGATGCGCTGCTGCCCGTTCACGGTGTTCACTGTCATGAACAACAGCAAGGACTGGGGCAGCGGGTTCACGGTCTCGAGCAGTTGCCACAACGGCAGCTTGTCCTTACCGGCCGCGATGCCGGCGTCACTGCAGCCGAACTGATGCTTCAGCTCCAGCCGGCGCAGCAAGAACATCTCGCGCTGGTGCTTGTAGAGTTCGCTCTCCATGTCCAGAGTGTCATTGTCCTTGCAGATCGATACCGCCTCGTCAAAGTTGCGGTACCAGTCGCGCTGGAAGTGGAATGCGGCCTTCAGCTCGTTGATCATCTCGTCGTTATCGATGCAGTTGTTAAAGAAGGACAGGTGCACGTTGATGTCGTTGCTCTCGTCATCAATCGTGTAACTGAACTTGAACAGGATGTTGCTGTTGTTGTAGTCGTTGCACTTCGAGCGTACCAGGTCCAGCTGACTCATCTTGGCCTTGGCCATGCAGGGGTATGTGATCTCGACACAGTCATCCTGACGGCGAATCGATGCGATGAAGTGCGCTGCCTGGAAATCAAAGGAGTAGGTCTGCTTCGACCCTTCTTCCTTGTCAATGGTGTATGTGCAGTTATTGGCCTTGAGAAACCTCTCAAAGCTGGCGGTAGCTGATTCTTTCTTTTTCTTCCTGGTGAACATAGTTGTGTCGAGATGTTTATTTGTCTGTGTGGGTTATGGGTAAAATGTACATCAATACTGCAATTATCGTGCCAACCGAACGCCATGATGCTCGCATCAATGGCTGAGGTGCCGCCGATAATATCCCTAATTATCGTGCCAACCGAACGCCATGATGCTTGCATCAATGGCTGAGGTGCCGCCGATAATATCCCTAATTATCGTGCCAACCGAACGCCATGATGCTTGCATCAATGGCTGAGGTGCCGCCGATAATATCCCTAATTATCGTGCCAATGTGGGAAATGTGCCACCAAAATAGCGACGTTGCAGTCCCAGGTATGTGGCCGTGTCACGCTTCAGCTGGTTGTGCCACTGGTTCAGGCTGTCGCACAGACTCTGGCGGCCTTTTGCCACCATCCATGACTGGAATTGTGACAGGCTGATGGCTACCGAGCGGTCCAGGTTGCCCAGGCGGGGCGCCATGGCGCGGGCGATGGAGCGGTTGACCACAGCATAGCGGATTTCGCCTGCCGATACCATCATCATCAGCTGTTCGGGGCCATAGAGCTCATCCACGTGGATATAGATAGTGTCACCAATTTCGCGGCTCAGGCTGGAGATGCGTTCAATCATGGGCGATCCCTTCACGACCCACACGGTGTCACCTGCCAGGTCGAGCTGCGAGTGGATGGCGCGGCTGTCGCGGCGCTGTACCAGCACCTGCTGGTCGATGTAGATGGGCTGGGTGAAGGCAAATCGGGCAGTGTCGCCGGCGGTCATCGGGAATTGTGCCACCACCACGTCATAGCGGCCGCTCTCCAGGCCGTCGAGGGCCTTCTCCAGGGTCACTACGGGGTGAAACTTCATCGGGCATCCCGTGCTGTCTGACATCAGCCTCAGCAGGTCGTAATTGTATCCGCCCAGTGTGTCGTCATAGGTGTAGTAGGTCACCGGTGAGTACTCGATGGCGATGTCGAGGGTGTCTCCGCCGCTGGGACGATCGCTCAGCGACTCCTTGGGCCGGTCACACAAGCTCAGGGCAAACATGCATGCCACGACCACGGCGAGTAGCACCGCGTACAATATCATCTGTCCACGCCCCTTGGGCTGTTGTCGTCTGTTGATTGCCATCAGTTCGTAATTGGAGTGCAAAGATACAACTTTCCATCCATTTATGCAATACCGCCAACCCCACTATCGGGGGCTGGCGGCAGTAGGTTGTTGTGTATGTGACAATTATCGTGCGTTGTAGGCCTCGAGGGCTTTCTCGAGAACCACCAGGGCACGCTTCAGGTCATCGATCTTGAGCACGTAGGCCATGCGCACCTCGTCCTTGCCTAGGCCGGGGGTGGCATAGAAACCGCTGGCAGGAGCCATCATCACGGTCTCGCCCTCGTAGTTGAACTCCTCGAGACACCAGCGGCAGAAGTCGTCGATGTCCTTCACCGGCAGCTTGGCAACGGTGTAGAAGGCACCCATGGGCATCGGGCTGAAGACACCGGGAATCTTGTTCAGACCCTCGACCAGGCAGTTGCGGCGGGCGATGTACTCGTCATACACGGCCTTGTGATAGGCCTGAGGTGCATCGAGAGATGCCTCTGCAACAATCTGGCCAATCAGGGGAGGGCTCAAGCGGGCCTGGGCCAGCTTCATGGCGGCAGCGCGCACTTCCTTGTTGCGGGTGATGAAGGCTCCGATGCGGATGCCGCACTCGCTATAGCGCTTCGAGACGCTATCGATCATGATGACGTTGTTCTCGATCCCCTCGAGATGCATCGCGCTGGTATAGGGGGCATCGCTGTAGATGAATTCGCGGTAGACCTCATCGGCAAACAGGAACAGGTCATATTTCTTAACCAGGTCGCGCAGACGCATCAGCTCCTCGCGGCTGTAAAGCGTTCCCGTGGGATTGTTGGGGTTGCAGATCATGATGGCGCGGGTGCGCTCGTTGATGACCTTCTCAAACTCCTCAACAGGAGGCAACGCAAAACCATCCTCGATGTGGGTGGTAATCGTGCGTACCACAGCACCCGTCTCGCAGGCGAAGCCCATATAGTTGGCATAAGCGGGCTCGGGAATGATGATTTCGTCACCAGGATTCAGGCACACCATGAAGGCCATCTGTACGGCCTCGCTACCACCACAGGTGACGATGATGTCATCGACATTGAGCTTGATGTCATAGCGGTTATAGTAGCCCACCAGCTTCTCCAGGTAGCTGGGATAACCCTGTGAGGGGGAATACTCGAGCACCTTGCGGTCCACGTGCTTCAGCGCCTGCAGGCCCTCTTCGGGGGTGGGCAGGTCGGGCTGACCGATATTCAGGTGATACACTTTGATACCGCGCTTCTTGGCATCGGCTGCAAACGGAGCCAGCTTCCTAATCGGCGAAGCGGGCATGTCTACGCTGCGTTGTGAAATCTTAGGCATAATACAGTTTTTGAAAATTGATATTATATTAATGATATATGAAGTTTAGTACTTTACGCGGCAAAGTTACACAAAAACCGACTCTCCACAAAATTTTCCCCCAATATCGATAACCCACCACAAGAAAAACAACCGCAAAAACCCGGCGTGTCGATAATGGGAAGAGTCATCGCCAGAATAATTGGAAACTAAAAAACGTCTGCTGAAGCCACAGAAAACAATCTGACTGTTCAGTTGCCCTTCGAAGATCAGTTGACGAAGTTCACGCTCACACCCAGCTGTAGCCTGGCGGGATTGAGCGGATAGTGGGGACTGGCAAAGTAAGCGTCACCGCTCTTGAGCTTCTGGTTGACGTGGGTCCACGCGACAAAGAAGCGGGCCTGCTTCATCTTGAAGTTGGCATACAGGTTCACGAACGGGAATCCGCCGCACTTGATGTCGTGCTGGCTATGGAAGGTCATCGTCGCGGGATTGTAGGCCGGGGCATAGTACTTGGTGTAGAAGTTGCCGTCAACGCCCAGTTGCACGTGCAGAACGTGGGCGATGGTGAACGTGGCGTACAGGTTGCTGTAGATGGCAAACTTGGGCAGCGGCAACACCTGCTCGTTGCTGCTCGTCTGCAGGGTCAGACGGTTTTCCCAGTTGAACGCCTTGAAATGCAGCCCCTGCTGCAGACGGGCACTCAGCACGTGAATCGCTCCGCCATGCTGCGCTGGCAGACCATCGTTGTCCCAGTAGATGTAGTCGTTCAGCGTCTCGTAGCCCACGTTGACACGGGTCCACGAGAAGGGGATATCCAGCTCGCCGCCTACGCGCATCCGCTTGGTCTTGCTGAAGTTGTTGTCCCAGGCATAGTGGTTCGAGACGAAGTGCTGCAGCAGGTAGGGGACCGTCAGGTTCTTGAAGTAGCCATAGCCCTTGATGCTCACTGTGTCGCCCAGCATCTTGAATCGCGTGGTCACATCGCCCGTGATGTCGATCTCGCCAGCCACATCGCCCAGCACACCGAATTGTGCCGTAGCATTATACCTGAGCAACGAGCCCCGCTGCTTGGTCAGCTGGCCTCCCAGCCACATGACGTTCTGGGTCTTGTGGTGGGGTGGATTGGCCGTGAGCGCATCGGGTAGGGGAGTGTCCGACAAGCTGTCGCGGTCCACTTGGGTATATCGCCTCAACTCATGCGTGCCGTAGACGGCAAAGCCGAACTTGGCATACTTGTTGAAGCCCTCGAGCATCGACACGCCAACGGTGTTGCGCAGGCGCCAGTATTTCGTCGCCTCGTCGGTGCCGTTCAGGCTCAAGTAGGTGTGGGCAAAGTAGGTGGTGTCCTCATAGCCCGAGCTGTTCAGGAACTGGTGCTTGGACTGCTTGAAATCCAGTGTCCAGATAAAGCTTGTCACGGGCACGTAAGTGCGGTCGATAACGGTGTCGGTGACGCTGTCGCGGCGGTAGCGGTAGAATCCCACCTTATAGCGCTGGTTCAGGTAGAGGTGGCTGCCTTCCAGGTGGCTGTGGGTGGCCGTGAGCCGCGTGGGAATGCTCTTGTTGTCGACTCGGGTCTCGCCGCCCTGCACCTCGGCAGGGTCAGTGATATAGCGGTCATCGGTGATGCCGCCGCTCTCCTTGGTCGTGTAGTTGTAGTGGTTGAAGAAGGTCTGCATCTCATAGCGGTCGCCCATGTGCGAGCCAAACAGGCGCCACGTGAAGTCCTTGTCGGCCTGCATGTCATAGGAGCCCTTGCTATAGATGTAGTCAAGGCCGCCACCCACCTGGGTTCGACGGTTCACATTTCCCGAGAACTCCACCTGGGTCCTGTCCTGGTTGCTGTACTTGTCGCCGCCCGTGGCGTGGCTCAGCAGGGTCATGGGGATGCGGGTGTTGTAGTAGCGCATCGTCGACGTGGTGTGCATCCACGCACCGATGGCGTCTTCCAGGAAGAAGTCACTCGTCAGTGGCCGGTTAAAGAATACCTGGTCCTGACCTGGGCCGCCATAGTTGCCCGTGGTGGCCCACGCCTCGCTCACCATCGACGGCACCATGGTGCGGTGGTAGTCCAGGTGCAGGGTGTCGATCGTCGACGGATAGTGCAGCCCCAGGGGTTCGCTCACACGCCAGGCGAATGAGGGCTCTACCCGCTGCTTCTTGGTCTTAGCGGATTTTGAGCGCTCCTGGGTGAACTGTGCCATGGCTACAATCGTAGCCATGGCCGTCATCAATATGACCAGTAGTATTCTCTTCATTTCAGCCTACAAAGATAGTGCTTTTTTTCAGTCCGTGCCTCGTAAGGGGAGACTAGGTTGACCTGTGACTAGATGGTGCGCTCCACGGGAAGCACAAAGGCGCGCAGGCCCAGCTTGGGCGTCGCCAGGTCCATCTGGTGTAACTCGTCGAGCACGACGTCCACGCGGCGGTCGTCGACCACCGTCAGGATGGCCGACGCTATCGATGGCCACGCGTGCGTAGCGTAGTGGGGTTCACCCGTCTTGCTGCCACGGCCCTGCACCTCGCGCCACCCGGTGAATCCGCGGCAGTTGAGCAGTTGCAGCTTCTCCACGATGCGGTCATAGTAGGCCTCGTCAAAGGCAATAAATATCGCTTTCATTTCTTCTTATCGTTTTTTGTTGTTCTCATGAAGTTTCTTGCGGGTGCGGCGGATGCCCGTCAATGCAAAGATGGTGTACATCGTGGGCACAAACAGCAGGGTCATCAGTGTGGACATGGTCAGACCACCAATCACGGCGGTACCCATCGGGCGCCACATCTCACTACCCACACCCGTGCCGACTGCCATGGGCACCATGCCCAGGATGGTCGTCAACGAGGTCATCAACACAGGACGCAGACGCGAGTGGCCGCCATTGATCACGGCTCGGCGGATGCTCATGCCGCGCTCGCGGTTCAGGTTGATGTAGTCGATGAGCACAATACCGTTTTTCACCACAATACCGATCAGCATGATGGCACCGATCATCGACATCACGTTCAGGTTAGTGCCCGTGAGCAGCAGGATGATAACGATACCCGAGAAGGCGAACAGGATCGATGTCATGATGATGGCCGGGTAGGTGAACGACTCGAACTGGCCTGCCATCACCATATACACGAGCATGATGATCAGGATACCCAGTACGCCCAGGTCGCCAAACGAGTCTTGCTGGTCCTCATAACTACCGCTCAGGTTGATGGACACCTCGGAGGGCTTGTCCATCTTGTCGATGAGCGGCTGGGCATCGGCAATGACCTCACTCATGGGGCGGCCCTGAACTACGGTCGACACCGTGATGATGCGCTCGCGGTCCTTACGCTCGATGGTGGGCGGATAGAAGCGCTCCACCACAGTTCCCACCTCCTTGAGGCGGACACCCTGTCCCATGGTGTTATAGAGCATGATGTTCTCGATGTCGCTGATGCTGCGGCGGTGCTCGGGATCATACATCACCTTGATGTCATACTCCATACCATCCTCGCGGAAGTAGCTGGCTGTCGTGCCGTTGATGCGGTTACGCAGGGCACTGGCTGCGGTGCTCAGGTTCAGACCGTACATCGCCAGTTTCTCGCGGTCAAAGTCCACATGGTACTCTGGCTGATAATCACTGCGGCTGATATTGATGTCGGCAGCGCCGGGCACACTCTCCAGAATGCGTTTCAGGCGCTGGGCCACGCTATCGGTCTTGGTGAAGTCGTAACCGTAGATCTCGTAGTTCAGCGTGGACTG
Source organism: uncultured Muribaculaceae bacterium (assembly GCA_964628205.1). GTDB lineage: Bacteria > Bacteroidota > Bacteroidia > Bacteroidales > Muribaculaceae > Sodaliphilus. The sequence goes on along the minus strand of CAZVMM010000001.1, from coordinate 202,784 downwards.
GCCGCTCATGCCGCCGCCACGCGAGCCACCCACGTTCACGAGGGCCTTCTTGAGCTCGGGATATTGCTTCAGGTCCTCACGCATCATGCCGGCGATCTCGGTGATGCCGCGGTCTCGCTTATCGGCGTCGGTGAGCGTGATGTTCATCGAGATGATGTGCGAGCCGTTGTCCTGCATCGAGGCAAAGGTGTTGTCGCTGCTGGCTTGGCCCACAGTGTAGTTGAACACCTTGATCTCGGGATACTTCTGGGTCCACTCTTTGTACAGGCGCTGACTCACGTCCTTGGCTAGATCCACGCGTGAACCGATGGGCAGCTCGAGCGAGACGCCCAGACGGCCGTTATCGTTGGTCGGGAAGAACTCGGTGCCCACAAACTTCATCAGGAACATCGAGGCGATAAAGATACCCAATGCTGTCGCTGACGTGATCCAGCGGTGCGCAACGCACACGTCGAGAACCCGTGCATAGAAGTCGTCGATCTTGTCGAGCACCTTCAGGATGGGACCATACACTTTCTTGAAGATGGCGGTATCGGTCACGTTGAGGCGCAGCAGGCGGCTACACAGCATCGGGGTCAGCATCAGGGCGCAGATGAGCGACAGTACCATCATGATGGTTACCATCCAGCCCAGCTGCTTGAACAGCACACCAGTCATACCCTTGACCAGTGTCAGCGGGAAGAACACGGCAATCAGCGTTAGTGTCGATGCCATTACCGAGAGGGCCACCTCGTTGGTGCCGTTCACAGCGGCCTGCATCGGTGCTGAGCCGCGCTCGATGTGTGTCGTCACGTTCTCGAGCACCACAATGGCGTCATCGACCACCATACCGATGGCAATTGACAAGGCCGACAGCGACACGATGTTCAGCGAGTTGCCCGTGGCATATAGGTAGATAAACGACGCGATCAGCGAGATGGGGATGGTCACCAGCACGATAACGGTCGCGCGCCAGCGTCCCAGGAACACAAACACCACGATACCCACAAACAACAGGGCGAAAAGCACCGTCTCGACCAGCGAGCCGATGGTGTTGCGGATGTTGTCGCTCGTATCCACGATGTAGCCCAACTTAACGTCGCTGGGCAGATTCTTCTGAATCCTGGGTAATTCCTTCGCAATCTTGTCCGAAATCTGTACCGAGTTGGCACCTGACTGCTTCTGCACGATAATCATCGCGCCCTTCTGCCCATTGCTGTAGCTCTCCTGGGCACGCTCCTCCAGCGAGTCGTCGATGCGGGCCACGTCACTCAGGTGGACAACGCCGCCAGTCGGCGACATGCCCACTACCATGTTGCCCATCTGCTGCGGGTCGGTGAACTCACCCTGAACGCGCAGCGGATAGGTCTCATTACCGATGTCGAACGTACCACCGGGAATGTTGCGGTTCTCCGCGCCGACGAGGGCAGCGACGGTCTCAACACTCAGGTTGTAGGCTTCCATGCGCAGGGGGTCCAGATAGATGTGGACCTCGCGCTTGGGGGCACCGGCAATCGATACCGAGCCCACACCATCAACACGCGCCAGCGGGTTTGCAACGTTCTCATCCAGGATTTTGTACAATCCCGGCATGCTCTGGGATGCCTGTACTGAGAGCAGTACGATGGGAATCATGTCGCTGCTGAACTTGAAGATGATGGGCGTGTTGGCATCGTCGGGTAGCATGCTCGACACCATGTCGAGCTTGTCGCGCACATCGTTGGTCAGCGCGTCGATATCATAACCGTACTCAAACTCCAGGGTGACAATCGAGATGTTCTCCCTACTGTTACTGGTGATGTGCTTGAGGTGCTCAACAGAGTTGAGGGTATTCTCGAGGGGGCGGGTCACATTCTGCTCGATGTCCGACGCGCTGGTGCCGGCGTAGCTCGTCATCACCATGATGGTGTTGGTGTCCACGTCGGGAAACAGGTCGATGGGCAGGTTCTTGAGCGAGAACAGACCCAGTACGATCAGGGCCACGAACACGAGGCTCACGGTCACTGGTCGTTTTACTGAACTGGAATATAGGCTCATAACGTTATGGACTACTGTTTCTTGAGTTCAACTTTGGCTCCATCGGTCAGGCGGGAGGCGCCTGCGATAACCACTTGACTGCCGGCTGCAAGGCCACCCTTGATCTCATAGCGGTCCTCCAGACGCTGGCCGAGCTCCACCTCGCGCAGCTCCACTTCACCGCCCTGGTAAACCCAGACGTAGCGCACGCCCGAGCCCACCTGCTTCTGCACGGCGCGGTCGGGGACAACAACGCTGTGGCTGGTGCCGTAATTGAAGTTTACGCGGGCAAACATGCCGGTGCGAACCTTATCTCCGCGGTTGGTGATGGTCACCTCGACCTGGAAGGTGCGGCTCGTGGCATCCACGGTGGGGTGGATCAGGTATACCTGACCCTGGAAAATCTCGTCGCCATAGGTGTCAAACTTCACCGTCACGGGCATGCCTCTCCTCACCTTGGGATACTCGGTCTCGTTCACGTTGACGATGACCTTGAGCGGCTGCTGCTGCTCGATGGTCAGCACGGGAAGGCCTGCGGGCAGGTCGCCGGCATCATAGTTCTTGGCTGTTACCACACCGCTCACGGGCGAGGTGAGCACGGTGTTCTCCTGCATGGTGCGGATGGCGCGCGCATTGGCGTCATACTGGGCTTGCAGCTGGTCTACTTGCTGCTGCGTGCCGCCACCGATTTTCACCAGTTCGCGGGCGCGGTCCAGCTCTCGCTTCAGGTTGGCCAGGGCAATCTGCTGCTGGGCAATGTTCACGTCATCGAGGATGACCAGACGCTGGCCACGCGACACGCGCGAGCCCACGTCGACCAGGATGCGCTTGATGCGGGCACCGCTGTTCGACGAGATGTTGTTGGTCTTGAATGCCTCAACAGTTCCGGTGTATTCACTGGTCTGTTTCACGGCTTCTTCACCGATGGTCACTACTTCCACGATGGGCAGCTCTTCCTTGACCTCGGTTGTCTTTTTCTCCTCTTTACTGGAACAGGATGCCAGTGCCAGCACGAGCATCGCAATCGGCAATAGTTTTTTTGTCTTCATTGTGTCTTATATTTTATTGTTGATTGTTCTCTCTATCTAATCTCTAATCGCGGACGTAGTGAGTCTTACCCAGCACATACTCCAGGTCGCTCTCGGCAACCAGGTAGTTGTAGATGGCCTGATAATAGGCCAGGCGGGCTGCCATCAGCGCATCCTCGGTGTCGCGCAGCTGGATAAACGATGCGGCACCGATTTTGAAACTCTGCTGCATGATGTCGTTGGCCTTCAGTGCCATTTTCACGCCGCTCTCGTTGCTCTCAATCTGCTTCAGGTTCTTGGCGATCACGTCGTTCTGGGTCGCTACCTGCATGTGCAGGCTGCGCTCCAGGTTTTCGCGCTGCCACTTCATCTCCTCAACGGCGATTTCGGCCTGCTTCTGCTTGTAGTAGCGCTGGCCGCCCTGGAAAATCGGGAACGCGAGCGTCAGACCCACGCTCGACGCGCGACTCCAGCGCAGACCCGTGAACGGGCTGCCGTTATTCATCGAGTGCCACATCATGCTGGCGCTTCCCGTCAGGGTGGGGAACCAAGCCATCTTCTGCACATCCAGGGCTTTCTTCAGGTAATCGGTCTGCAGGTCCAGTGACTTCAGACTGGTGTTGTTGGCCAGCGTCGTGTCGCTGCCCAGGGTGTTGCTCATTGCGCGGGCATACATTTCGCCCCTGAAGTCGCTCAGCTGCTGGCTCGGTGCGATCTCGGTGCGCACATCCATGCCCATGAGCACCTTGAGCTGCAGCAGCAGGGCATTGATGGAGTTCTCGGCCTCGAGGATCGAGGGCTCCAGGTTGGTCACGGCGACATTGGCTCGCAGCACGTCGTATTCCGATGCTGCGCCGAGGTCAAATTTCTTCTGGAAGATGTCGGCGTTGAGCTTGGCGGTGGCGTGATTCTCCTCGATCACGCGTTTGCTGTCCTGAGCGAGCAGCAGTGCATAGTAGGCTTTCTCCACCTGATTGACCAGGGACAGCTTGTTGGCCCGGGCCTTCTCCAGGTTCTGCAGAATCTGGTTCTCGTTGAGTTTGATGGATTTCCAGAGCTGAGGCACTACCAGCGGAATCTGGGCTTGGAGGCCCGCTGCATGGGTGTTGTCGCTACCCATCTTGATGGCCATCGTGCCGTTAGGCGTGTCCATGTACATCGTCTGCAACGACAGGTTGCGGGTGTACTGGCCGGCCAGGTTGATGGTGGGCAGTAATTGTGCCACCACCTCCTTGCGGCTGTAGTCCACACGGGTGATTTCCATCTCATTGACCTTGATGGTGGGATTCTCGTTCAGGGCAATCCTGATGCACTCGTCGAGTGAGAGCGCAAGCTGGGCCTTGCCGGTCAGCACTCCGCCCATGCACATGAGCAGGATGATGCAGAATAATTGCTTCTTGTTTAACATTGATATGGTTGGTTTATTGGTTTTGTCGTGATTGTTGTTGCTCCAGATACTCGATCATCTCGATGCCCTTGATGGTGGCCACACCGCGTAGGAAGCTGATGAACATGTGCTCGAACAGGTCCGACTGCTCGAAGCCGTACTCGGCGGCCTTGCTCGAGTTGTGCAATTCGCGCATCGACATGACAAACAGGTATGCAGCAATCTCGGGGTTGATGCGCTTGATGACCAACCCCTCGTCCTGGGCCTGACGCAGGACATTCGCCAAGCCGTCGACGGTCACCTTCTCGCTGCTGATGTGTTGCTCAAAGATGTCGGGGTACAAGCGCTTGATGTCGTTGACAAACGCCATCGATGTCTTCTCTTGCATCGATTTAGCCCGCGTGTAAACCCGGAACATGGCCTCAAAACAATTATCCGAGGTGGAGAAGATATGCTCTACCTCGGCATTCTTGGCCTCATGCTCGTGACGGATGCACTCCGAGATCAGTGTGCGCTTATCGGGAAATGTTTCATATAGTGTGCGCTTGGAAATCCCGCAGGCGTGTGCCACGTCATCCATTGTCATCGACGTGGGGCCCACGTTCATCAGCAATCTGTAGCACTCAGTGATGATTCGTTCCTTGATGTCCATTACTTGATGGGTAGTCTTGTTAATCTCTGTTTTTGGCGTGCAAAATTATAGAAAACTTTTAAAACTCCAAAAGTTTTCTCAGTTTTTCTATACGGAACGACATGAATTTGCTCCTTTTAACAAAACTGAGGGCGGTGCCCGGTTGGCGCCGCCCTCACAATCAGTGATGTTTCTCAGTACCCCTTACGGTACTCGAATGGTCCTAGTACATTACCTTACTGCTCTTCATCGCGCCGCTCTTGTAGCGGGTTACCACGATGTTGACACCCTCAAACGGCTCCTTGCTCTGAACACCAGACATGTTCACGTAGGTTACCGACTCGATTTCGTCGCCATCGGCGGCAATCGAGTTAATGGCGGTATTGTCACCCATGTTCACGCTGACGAGCGTTACCTCCTGGGTGTTGCTGGTGGCGGTGGTGCCATCCACGTAGTTGGCAACCACATAGTAGGAGTAGGTGCCGCCCTCAACCAGGTTGCTCAGCGTGATGCTGGTGCTGCCAGCCTCGATGTCGGTAATCACAAAGTCGGTGTTGTCGCCCGTTGCGGTGGCATTGAGCGAAGCCGTGCCGGCATATACGCTGATGAGTGTCATGTCGGGCGAGTAGCTGCTGTCGGTCGAGTAGATGGCAATCTTGTCGCCAGCGCTGCCGGTAACGGTCCAGGCATAGGTCTCACCCTTAGCGAAGGTGTGGCCCACGGCCGAGGTCTTGGCCGACTTCACGGTGATGTTGCCCGTGCCATAGCTGCTGTTAGCAGTGGTGACCACAACTGTGAAGGTGGCATTGGTGTAACCCGAAGGAATCGTGAAGTAGATGTAGCCATAGGTCGTCGTCGAGTTCCACCACCAGCTCGAGGTGCTGTTCTTGGTGTAGACGGCGCCGTTGCCACCCTTCACGTTAGTGCCGCTCCAGGGCGAGGTCAGCGTCACGGTAGCATAGCTGCCGGTGTAGTTGCTGCCGTCGATGCTGCCCAGCAGGGTGCTGGTCGGCTCGTCATCGCCACCAGGCTGTGCGGTCAGCTTGCCATAGAGCGTGTAGCTCGATACGCTGGAGCTCGACACGTCGTGCGTCCAGTTGGCGGTGAAGCCGGTGCTCGAGATGTTGGTCGCTGCATTGAGCACGGGAGTGGCCTTGTCGATGGTGGCGTTACCGGTCAGGGCCACGGTCTTGCTCTCGGCTCCGCTGCTGGCTACGGTGACGGTGGCCGTCTGGGTGCCATAGGCGGTGGGCTTGTAGGTTACGGTCACGTTAACGCCATTGGCGGCATTGGCGGCCGTGATGGTCGTCGGCGTGATGCTGAACACGCTGGCTCCGCTCAGCGAGAGCGTCACGTTGCCAGTCAGGTCAGCGCCTGTTACCTTGAAGGTAGCCGTCTTGGTCTCGTTAACGCCTGCGGTCATGCTCAAGCTGGCGGGTGTAACCGTCAGGGTCGGCGTAGCGGCTTGCTGCTCTTCCTTCAGGGTCACCGTCTCCTCGTTACTCCACTCGCTCTCGCTGCCGTCGGTGTAGATGGCCTTTACCTTGTAGGTATAGGTGGTGGCGGCGGTCAGGCCCGAGACGGTGTAGTACTTGTTGGTGATGCCGGTGATGGTGCGGGCAGTGGCATCGCCGCTCTCGGTGGCATTGAGGGTCGTGTTGCCGGCATAGACCTCGATCAGGGCCATGTCGGGAGAGTAGCTGCTGTCGGTCGTTGTCAGGGTGATGACATCGCCTGCACTGCCAGTGACGGTCCAGGTGTAGGTCTCGCCCTTAGCAAAGGTGTGGCCCGCTGCGCTGGTCTTGGTCGAGGCCACGGTGACGTTGCCGGTGCCATAGGTGCCAGTGACAGTGGTGACCTTCACGCTGAAGGTGGCATTGCTGTAGCCACTGGGAATCGTGAAGGTGATCTTGCCGCTCTTGGTGAAGTAGACGGCGTTATTGCCGCCCTTGACGTTGCTGCCGCCCCACGGTGAGCTCAGCGTGATGGTCTTGTAGCTGCCAGTGTAGCTGCTGCCGTCGATGCTGCCCAGCAGGGTGACATCGGTCGACGGGGTGGTGCCGCCGCCATTGCCGTTCACTTGCAGGGTGTAGCTGGCCACGTTAGCGCTTTCGGTCTGGTCGGTCCAGTCGGCGCGGAAGCTATTGGTGGTCACATAGCTGCTGTTTGCGGCCTGCATCACGGGAGTGTAGGTGACGATCGACGGGGTAGACGAGTTCAGGGTAACCTCTTGCTCGTTACTCCATGCGCTCTCGCTGCCGTCAGAGTAGATGGCTTTTACCTTATATATAAAGGTGGCGCCCTCCTTCAGGTTGCTCACGGTATAGTACTTGTTGGTAATGCCCGTGATGGTGCGGCTGCTCTCGCCACCGGTCTCGCTGGCGGTGAGCATGTTGGCGCTCGCGTTGCCGGCGATGATCTGGATGTTGCTCACACTGATGTAGTTGCTCGTGGAGCCGATGGTGATCTTGTCACTCGACGAGCAGTTCAGCACGAAGGTATACTCGGTGTTGTTGTCCGTCAGGGCCTGGGTCTGGCTGGCACTGCCTGTGCCCACGCTCAGCGTGGCGTTGCCATAGTAGCTCGAGTAGTAGGAGTAAGCCTTAACCTTGACGGTTACCTGGCTGTAGCCGTTCAGGTTATAGGTGGGCGATACCAGGTTGCCCTTGGTGATGAGCATGCCCGTGTTGGCATACACATAGGTCGATGCTGTCCATCCCGTGCCCAGATAGCTGGTGATGTTGCTCGACACATCACTCAGGTAGCCGTCCGACGTGGTGACCTGGGTCACGCCGCTCAGGTCGATGTTGGCCAGCTCGGTCGTGGCGGGCGTGCTGCCCTTCTCGGTCACTTGCAGGGTGTAACTGGTTACGTTGGCGCTGGGGGTCTGGTCGGTCCAGTCGGCACGGAAGCTATTGGTGGTGATGTAGTTGCTGTTGGCTGTGCTCATCACGGGAGTGTAGGTCTCTAAGGCAGCGGCGGCGGCCGTTCCTGTCATCGACACGTTCACGCTGGTGGCTCCGCTGCTGGCCAGGTTAACGCTGGCACTGTGCGTACCTGCCGCGGTCGGCTTGTAGGTCACCGTAACGGTGGCTCCGCTAGCGGCTGCGCTGGCGCTGATCGTCGACGGCGAGATGCTGTACACACCGTTGGCATCGGTCAGCGACAGGGTCACATTGCCCGTCAGGTTGGTACCGGTCACGGTAAAGGTCTTGGTAGCAGTCTGGCCAGCGGTGGTGCTAAACGACAGGGTGCTGGGGCTGACGCTCAGCGTGGGAGTAGCAACCGTTGAGGGCGGCTGAATGCCGATCACCATCTGCTGGTAGACGTTGAAGTTATAGCTGCTGTAGCCAAACGAGTTCAGCGAGCACCAAGCATTGCCATCGCCACTCCAGCCGAAGTTGACGTGATACTTGTTGGTGCTGCTGTTATAGCCGTCCACGTTGAAGGCGTGACCGCCTCCATTGGTGCTCACAGCACAGAAGACGATGGGACGTCCGGCGGCCATCTCCTCCTGAATCAGGGCTGCCCACTGGCTGTCACTGTACAGCGTGGTGCCGCCACTGTAGGCACTGGTCTTCTTCACAAAGCGCGTCGTGCTGGCATCGTAGCCGAAGAAGGTGAAAGCGTCGCGGATGTTGCACACACTGTCAACACTCACACCGCTACCACCGGCTGCGCTCGTGCCATAGCCCATGCGCTCGGCCTGGCCTACATAGTGCATCAGCGTTGCCACAGCATTTCCCTGGGCGGTCGTGTAGCTGCCACTGTAGCTATCCAGCATGTTTGCCCAGTCAAACGTTACCGAGGGCAGCGCCGAGTGGGTGTAGCTGGTCGAGCCATAGCTCGAGTAGCTGATCGTGGACTTGTAACCGGGAACAGCGGGTGTCGCTGCCGTGGGATATTTCCAGAAGTAGAATACCATCGAGGCCGACGTGGCGGGGCAGCCCGTCAGACACTGGTAGCTACCGAATTTACATTGATTATAATAGGGGGCCGACTGATCCCAGTTGCACGTCAGCAGCGGACCATAGGTCCCGGCACGCAACGAGGGCGTGTTGCCCGGATTCATCATCAGGTTGCCCTTCAAGCCCGGATGCTCCTGCAGGTACATGATCTGGTCCTTGTACTGGCCCAGCATGTCACGCATGCCCAGGGGCAGGTTGTTCACATCCTTGAGGGGACGGTCGCCCACCATCAGTATCTCCTCGGCGCGGTCATCACCGGCGACAACAAGGAAGGTCGTGGACGTGTTGAAAATGTAATACACTGGCTGGTTGAGTTTCACGTTGCCTATCTCGGCCTTGACCAGAACGGGATTTAGCGCGGCAGGTGACATGATCTTGCCTGCATACAACTCATTGGACAGATAGCGCTGGGCTATCACTTTGGCCCTTACCTGGTCGACAGGTGCGGCCCATGAGGACATCGCCAGCATGGCGGCAGTTAAGAAAAAGAAAATTTTCTTCATAAGTCATTAAGGATTAAGAAATTGTACTAAGTAGTTAATAAAGGAATAGAACTAGTTGTGCTATGCCACTAAGTTTATTAGCGCTCCAAAGGTAATCATTTATTGCATATACAGCAAATAAAATTCAACTTTTTTAAAAATTTTCTTGATATTGCTACGGACTGTTCGGTTTGCGGCGCCTCATTTACTGGTTTCGGCAGAATGGTTGCACAGCTGCCCAAAAGTGACTACCTTTGCAGCCCTGTACCCAATACATTATATTAGTCCATACAATCATGAGATCAGCAAGCAATATACCCGAGGTGCTGGCATTCCTGCGCCAGCTGGCTATCAACAACGACCGCACTTGGTTCAAAGCCCGCAAGACGGAGTTCGACGCCCTGCGCGGAGCTTGGGAGCAGGACATGGAACGTCTCATCGCCCTCGTCGCCGAGTATTATCCCGATGTGCGCGGGCTTGGCATCAAGGAATGCGTCTACCGCATCTATCGCGACATCCGTTTCTCGCATGACAAGAGCCCCTACAAGACCTATTTTTCGGGCGTCATCGGCAAGGGCGGCCGCCACACTGTGCAATCAGGGTACTATGTCCACATCGGCGTCGAGGACATGATGCTCTGCGGCGGCATCTGGTGGCCCGAGAAACCCATCCTGGACCAGCTGAGGTCTCTTATCGATGCCGAGTCCGAGGAGTTTCTGGCCATTGTGAACAATCCAGAGATTACTTCGCGCTATGAGTGGATGTCCCGGTCGCTCAAGTCCGTCCCCAAGGGGTATCCGCAAGATCACCCCATGGCCCGCTACCTCAAGATGAAGGAGTATCTCATGGTCAAGCGGGTGGATGAGGCCTACTTTGATTGCGAGGATTGGGTCGAGCGCGTGGCCAGTGACTTACAACCTCTCGTGCCTTTGCATGATTTCCTTAATTATGTGTTTGAATAACTCCGCCGTTGGTTACAAACCGTAACTTGGGAATTTGCCACGATTTTGGCCTGTGGGTCGGCATTTTGTCATTAAAAAATGATAAAATCCGAGTTTTTTGCCATCTTTTTGGCTTTTTTAGCTACTCGAAACAATTTTTTTTGACACCTTGGGTGTTAAATTCTTAACAAAATAATACCTATTAAAAAAAATGGTGCTATCTTTGTGCCCGATTTCGAGAAGGGCTTTTGTCTTTATGAAGCTCCGCATGAAAACCAACGACAATTATAATTTCAACATAAACAAACACAAGTAATTTTAGAGTAAATCTATGAAGAAATCTTTTGTTTTCCTGCTGGCATTGGCCTCGTCGATGGGGCTGAGCGCTAGCGAAGCCGACCTGGTAATGCCGGAGTCGCTGCACGAGATCAGCTTCCTGCACTGGGGTTTCCTCGTGTGCATCTTGGGCATGCTGTTCGGCGTGTATCACTTTGTGAAAACCAAGAACCTGCCCGTGCATGAAGCTATGCGCGAGATTGGTGAGGTGATTTACAAGACCTGTTCCACCTACCTCAAGCAGCAGGGCCGCTTCCTGGCCATCCTGTTTGTGTTCATCGGTGTCGTTGTCGCCTTCTACTTTGGCGGACTGAGCGGCATGAAGGTGTGGGAGGTGTGCATCATCCTGTTGTCCACCATCATCGGTATGCTCGGCTCCTATGCCGTTGCTGCCTATGGTATCCGCATGAACACTTATGCCAACGCCCGCATGGCCTTCGCTTCGCTGCGTCGCGACCCGCTGCGCCTGCTCAATATCCCCCTGAACGCCGGTATGAGCATCGGCGTGATGCTGGTTTGCGTTGAGCTCATCATCATGCTGGTCATCCTGCTGTATGTCCCCTGTGACCTGGCCGGTGTTTGCCTTATCGGCTTTGCCATCGGTGAGAGCCTCGGCGCCAGCGCCCTGCGTATCGCAGGCGGTATCTTCACCAAGATCGCCGACATCGGCAGTGACCTGATGAAGGTGGTCTTCAAGATTGGTGAGGACGACCCCCGTAACCCTGGTGTGATTGCCGACTGTACCGGTGACAACGCTGGTGACAGCGTGGGTCCCACGGCCGACGGTTTTGAGACCTACGGCGTGACTGGTGTCGCTCTGGTGTCGTTCATCCTGCTCGCAGTCAATGATCCCGAGATGCAGAAGAACCTGCTCGTGTGGATCTTCTCGATGCGTATCTTGATGGTCATCACCTCGGTAGTAGCCTATTGGATCAACAAGGCATTCTGCAAGGCTAAGTATGCCGGCAAGGACAGCCTCGACTTCGAGAAACCGCTGACTTCGCTCGTGTGGTTCGCCAGCGTGCTGAGTATCGCCGTTACCTATGTCGTTTCCTACATGCAGCTCGGTGGCATTGCCGGACAGCCCAACCTGTGGTGGCAGCTGGCCAGCATCATCTCGATGGGTACCCTGGGCGCTGCGCTGATTCCCGAGATCACCAAGATCTTCACATCGCCCAAGAGCGGCCATGTGCTCGAGGTGGTAAAGGCCTCGCACCACGGTGGTGCTTCCCTCAATATCCTCAGCGGTTTTGTGGCCGGTAATTTCTCCGGATTCTGGACGGGCCTGGCATTCGTGCTGCTGATGTTCGTGGGCTATGCCTTCTCTATCGACATCCCCGAGCCGTTGATGTCCTATCCTGCCATCTTCGCCTTCGGTCTGGTGGCCTTCGGTATGCTCGGCATGGGTCCTGTGACCATCGCTGTTGACAGCTACGGTCCCGTAACCGACAACGCCCAGAGCGTCTATGAGCTCTCCCTCATCGAAGAGGTTCCCAACAAGGACGAAGAGATTGAGCGTGATTTCGGTTTCAAGCCCGACTGGGAAAAGTCCAAGCACTACCTCGAGGAGAACGACGGTGCCGGCAACACCTTCAAGGCCACTGCCAAGCCCGTGCTCATCGGTACCGCTGTCGTTGGTGCAACCACGATGATCTTCTCCATCATCCTCGTGATCCAGAAGACCCTCGGTGTGGATCCCGCCAGCCTGCTCAACCTGTTGAATCCTTACACCATCATCGGCTTCCTGCTGGGTGGTTGTGTCATCTACTGGTTCACTGGCGCTTCGACCCAGGCCGTTACCGTCGGTGCCAACCGTGCCGTTGCCTTCATCAAGGACCACATCAAGCTCGACCCCAATGCCCCCAAGAAGGCCGACACCAAGTCATCGGTCGAGGTGGTTAAGATCTGCACCCAGTATGCTCAGAAGGGTATGTTCAACATCTTCCTGGCCATCTTCTTCTTTGCCCTCGGCTTCGCCTGCTTGGCTTCGCCCGGCAGCGTGGGTGGCAACAACGCCGTATCGCTCTTCGTTTCTTACCTCATCTCGATTGCCCTCTTCGGTCTGTTCCAGGCCGTCTTCATGGCCAACGCCGGTGGCAGCTGGGATAACAGTAAGAAGGTCGTTGAGGTCGACCTCGACCTCAAGGGCACCGACCTGCACGACGCATCGGTTGTCGGTGACACCGTCGGCGATCCCTTCAAGGACACCTCGTCAGTTTCGTTGAACCCGATCATCAAGTTCACCACCCTGTTCGGACTGCTCGCCATGGAGATGGCCATCAGCGAGAACTTCCGCGAGTATGCTCCCTGTGTAGGTATCATCTTTGTCCTCGTTGCCATCTTCTTCGTTTGGCGCTCGTTCTACCGCATGCGCATCGACGACAGCATCGACAATATCATCAATGCCTACAAGAAGTAATCCTCAGATTTGACCCATCAAGGGCTTCATTGCGAGCCCCCGTCAATAGTCAAGGCGGCGAGACCATACGGTCCCGCCGCCTTGACTTTTTTTTATTTCCACAGGAAATGAAAAAGGTTTCCTGTTCCCTGTTGAATCGCTAATCGCTTCTTAACGCCCACGCAACACCATGAATTTGCGATCAGCAACCCTCAAACACTCCAGGAGTCATTGAGAATAACTTTCAGCGGCAGTTTAAGGAAACTCAGTTTTGTGGTTTAGGGCAGTAGTGATGCAGAAAATCATCATTTGTGGCTAAATATTCATTCATTTTTGCTTGCTATGTCCCCAAAAAGCAGTATTTTTGCGGTAATTGAAAGACTAACTATTTATAACCTTTAAACTATATCTAAATTTATGGCAAAAATTCATGGAGCCGTAGTAGTGAATACGGAACGATGCAAGGGATGCCGCCTGTGTGTTGTGGCATGCCCATGCAATGTGCTGAACCTCAAAGAGAAAGAGGTAAATGACCGCGGATATCATTTCGCGTATATGGAGCAACCCGATGCTTGTATCGGTTGCCAGAGTTGTGCACTGGTGTGCCCCGATGCTTGCATCGAGGTCTATCGCGTAACGGAAAAATAATAGTGACTAACCATTTAAATTACTGTCGAACAATATGAACGATAAAGTAACATTGATGAAGGGTAACGAAGCCCTCGCCATGGCTATGATTCGCTATGGTGCCGACGGATATTTCGGATACCCGATCACTCCGCAGAGTGAGGTGCTTGAGAAACTCGAGGAAGAGATGCCCTGGGATACCACGGGTATGGTCGTGCTGCAGGCCGAGAGCGAGGTCGCTGCCATCAACATGGTTTATGGCGGTGCCATGACCGGTAAGGCCGTCTGCACGTCAACTTCCAGCCCTGGCTTCAGCCTCATGCAGGAGGGTGTGTCCTATCTCGCCGCCAGCGAGGTGCCCGCTCTGTTGATCAACGTGCAGCGTGGCGGCCCCGGTCTGGGTACCATCCACGCTTCACAGGCCGATTACTTCCAGGCTTGCAAGGGTGGTGGTCATGGTGACTACCACATGATTGTGCTCGCTCCCAGCAGTGTGCAGGAGATGGCCGACATGGTTGCCCTGGGTTTTGACCTGGCTTTCAAGTATCGTTGCGTGTCGATGATTCTCGCCGATGGTACCATCGGTCAGCTCATGGAGAAGGTCGTCCTGCCCGAGCAGCGTCCGCGCCGCACCGACGAGCAGATCCGCGAGCAGTGCCCCTGGGCTGTTAATGGCCGCAAGGGCATGCGTCCCAGCAACGTCGTTACCAGCCTTGAGCTCGATGACGACAAGATGGAGGAGAACAACTGGCGTTTCCAGGCTTGCTACCGCGAGATCGAGAAGAATGAGACCCGTTGCGAGCTCATTGACGTTGAGGACTGCGACTACCTGATCACCGCCTTTGGCACCACCGCCCGCATCGCCATGAAGACGATGGAGCTGGCTCGCGCCGAAGGTATCAAGGTGGGTATGTTCCGTCCCATCACCCTGTGGCCCTTCCCCGAGAAGCAACTCCGCGAGGCCGCCAAGAACGTCAAGGGCATCCTGTGCGTTGAGCTCAACGCCGGCCAGATGGTCGAGGATGTGAAGCTTGCCGTTGAGTGCAAGATGCCGGTTGAGCACTATGGCCGCTTCGGTGGTAACGTGCCCACTCCCGACGAGCTGTTGAACGTACTGAAAGAGAAACTCATTAATAAGTAATATAACGCAATGGAACAGAACGATATCATTAAACCTGAGAATAAAGTTTATTCTGCACCCGCGCTGCTGAACCAAGTTCACATGCACTATTGCCCTGGTTGCAGCCATGGCGTTGTACACAAACTCGTTGCCCAGGTCATCGAGGAAATGGGTGTTGCTGAGAAGACCGTAGGCATTTCGCCCGTTGGTTGCGCCGTGTTTGCCTACAACTACATCGACGTTGACTGGGAAGAGGCTCCCCACGGCCGTGCTACCGCACTGGCTACCGCTGTAAAGCGCCTGTGGCCCGAGAACCTGGTATTCACCTATCAGGGCGACGGTGACTTCTCGGCTATCGGTACCTGCGAGTCGATTCACGCTTGCAACCGTGGCGAGAACATTGCTATCATCTTTATCAACAATGCGATCTACGGTATGACCGGCGGTCAGATGGCTCCCACGACCCTGCTGGGTCAGAAGACCGCTACCTGCCCCTACGGTCGCCGTCCTGACCTGAATGGCTATCCCCTGGCCATCACTCCGCTGCTGGCTCAGCTCGACGGTACCTGCTACGTTACCCGTCAGAGCGTTCACACGCCCGCCAACGTCCGCAAGGCCAAAGCCGCTCTGCGCAAGGCTTTTGAGAACAGCATCAACTGCAAGGGAACCTCGGTTGTCGAGATTGTCAGCGCATGTAACACCGGTTGGAAACTCACTCCCGAGAAGGCCAACAAGTGGATGGAAGAGAATATGTTCGCCAAGTATCCCCTGGGAGACTTGAAGGACTTGAAAGATGGTATTCAACGCTAAAATTTAGAAGACACTATGATTAACGAAATAGTTATTGCCGGTTTCGGCGGACAGGGTGTATTGTCAATGGGTAAGATCCTGGCCTACTCTGGTTTGATGGAAGACAAGGAGGTTTGCTGGCTCCCCTCTTATGGTCCCGAGCAGCGTGGCGGTACCGCCAACGTTACCGTTATCGTGAGCGATGAGCGCATCAGCTCGCCCGTCTTGAACACCTACGATGTTGTGGTTGTCCTCAACCAGCAGTCTCTCGACAAGTTCGAGAGCAAGGTAAAGCCTGGTGGCATCTTGATGTACGACACCTATGGTATCCACAAGAAACCCACCCGCACCGACATCACGATCTATCCCATCGACGCTACTGAGAAGTCGATCGAGATGAAGAACTCCAAGACCTTCAACATGATTGTTCTGGGCGCTATGCTCAAGGTTCGCCCCATGGTGACCATCGAGAGCGTGCTCAAGGCTCTCAAGAAGACCCTTCCCGAGCGCCACTGGCACCTCATCCCCCTCAACGAGGAGGCTCTGAAGGAGGGTGGAAACCTCATCAAGGAGTAATCAATCTGTTACTACCCGATAAAAATCAAGCGGTTGACCTCATAGTCAACCGCTTGATTTTCATTATCTGTAATATCCGTGTCGCCGTGCCTTACTTCACGGCCACTTTCCAGGCAGTGCGGCTTGTGGCCGTCTTCAACAGGTAGATGCCACGCGGCAGCTCGATGGTCATGTCATCGTTGATCGAGTCGATGTGGCGCACGAGTCGGCCCGCCATGTCATAGATGTCGGCGCTGCCGACGTTCTCGCTGCACTTCACTAGGATGCCACCCTCCATGGCCAGTATTTGCATGGGCTTGTCGGCCTCGATGCCGGTAATGCCGCTCATGTCGATGGTGATGACGTTCGACGGCTCACTCAGGTAGCCCAGGCGGTACGACTGCACGTAGTAGGTGTGGCTCTCGCCCGGATGCCGGTCATCAAACGCGTAACTCGTCGTCGTGCCGTCGTCGGTAGTGAAGGTCTCGGTCCGCGTCTCGCCGCTCTCCTTATTATAGACGGTGCGGGTGATGACATAGTAGTCCACCTCCTCCTGGGCGGCACGCCAGTTGGCCACGTAACCGTGGTCGGTGATGCCGGTCGCCTCTAGGGCAGTGAGTTGTGACAGCGAGGGCACGGCAACACAGCGTGCTCGCAGCTCCACACCCACACTGCCTGTCAGACCGCCATCCAGAATGAGCAGACGGGTCGTGTGCTCGCCGATGCTGGTCGGCGTGTAGGTGATTTTCAGCGGGTAGCCCTCGGCACTGTTGGCTACCGTGCGGCTCACACTGGTGACGGGGATGTCAAACATCTCGTAGTCATAGAGGTAGAGCTGCAGCGACAGCGGGTTGTTCAGGCCGCGGCCCTTGATATACAGGGTGTAGTCGAGCGACCGGCCCAGAGCCACCTCGCCAAAGTCGAGGACTGTGCCCTGGACGGGAGCGAGAAGCTCGGGATCGCCCGTATAGGTCGTGGTGTCGCTGCTCATGCCCGCGTCGCTCACGTAGAATACCTGCCCCTGGCGGTCGCCCCAGATGTACTCAAACAGGTTGGGGAAATCGATGAACGGGTTGCGGTTGTTCTGGTACTTCTGTACCGCATCGT
Source organism: uncultured Muribaculaceae bacterium (assembly GCA_964628205.1). Lineage (GTDB taxonomy): Bacteria > Bacteroidota > Bacteroidia > Bacteroidales > Muribaculaceae > Sodaliphilus. The sequence goes on along the minus strand of CAZVMM010000001.1, from coordinate 185,420 downwards.
TGCGGTTCACCTCCTTGTCGCTCACCGCATCAGCACGGGCCCAGCGGCACAGCAGGTCGATCGACCACTCGTTGAAGCTCTTCCAGGTGCTGTTCGTGAGCATGTAGGTATACTTCCACTTGTAGTGCTGGTAGGTGCATGCCATGTAGAAGTAGGTGCGGGCAAAGTCGCCCTTGTACCGGTCGTCGGGCTCAAACACCGAGTTGCTTCCGCCACCCTGACCCGACTTGGGCGGACCCACGCGGGTCACTCCATTGTCAAAGTACGCGCTCGAAACCTCGCCCAGCGGATAGTTGGACTTTGCCATGTTGGCATCACCATCGGCGGGATACAGGTGGTTGATATCGGTGTAGCCTGCGTAACCCTGTGTCTCGTCATAGCCGCCCCACCAACTCTTGGGCATCGAGTGCTCCTTGTGCATGCCATACACGCCACTGGTGCCGCCCCTGAAGTAGTAGTTGCGGTCGCTGTACATGTCCCACACCATGCTCTTGTCATTGTCGCGGCAGTCGGTCTCGGCAAAGTATGCCCACAGGCTGCCATAGCTCAGGGTCGTGTGGCGCAACGCCAGCTCGTGGATGGCGTCTTTCAGCGCTTCGCCGCTCTTGCCGTCCAGCGAACTGTAGTAGCCGGCGGGAATGGTTGCGGCGGCACCCAGCCATGATGTGACGGCAATCAGGACTAAGGCCAATTGGTAAAGTCTCTCTTGTTTCATGTCTCTCTATATAATGTGTTGATGATTCTAGTCGGCAAATTTACAATAATCTTTTGACTTGCCGACCATTAGTCCTCAGTTTTCTGGGTCGTTGATCCAGTTGATGAGGTACACCCGTTCGCGCGAACGCGTCATGGCGGTGTACAGCCAGCGGTAGAAGTCCATCGACTGCATCGCGTCGGGCATGATGCCGCCCATGTCGATGAACACGTTGCGCCACTGACCGCCCTGTGCCTTGTGGCACGTCACCGCGTAGGCATACTTCACCTGCAGCGCGTTGTAGTAGGGGTGCTCCTTGAGCGCCTTGTAACGCTCTCGCTTGTCGCCCGTCAACTCGTTGTACACGTCATTGAACAGGCGGTCGCTCTGTTCGCGGTTCAGCGCCGGTGTGTCGCTCATCAGGCAGTCCACCACAATCTTGCAGTCCATCTCCACACCATCGTGGTCGGGAAACTCGACGGTGACATCGGCAAAGCGCAACCCGTACTTGCGCTCGATGTCGCCCCACACGCGCTTCACGCGGCACACGTCGCCGTTGGCGATAAAGTCCAGCTCGTCGTACTCGCGTGCCCAGTGGTAGTTGTTCTTGGCCACGAGCAGCATGTCGTCGTTCACGAGCAGGTCCTCGCGATACAGGATGGAGTTGCGCACACCCATATTAAATAATGTGGCGCGCTTGTTGCTGCGGGTCACGATGATGGTCTCGCCCATGCCGTCGCGGTCATAGCAGTCGCTCAGCGTCTCGAGCAGAAACTCGCTCGACACCGCACCGATGTCCTCACGCCCTTCCAGGTCAAAGCGGGGCCGCCCCAGCACACCCTCCTCCATCGCCTGGCGCAGCATCGTGGCGTTGTGCAGCACACCGCTCTCCTGAGCTTGACGGGCAATCTCGCGCAGAAACACCCCATAGGTCGTCAGTCCCAGCGATCGCAGGATTTCATCATCTAGCGCAGGGCTCACGAGTTGGCCCACGGGCGGCAACTGCGCGTTATCGCCCATGAGTACCAGCTTGCACCCCAGACCGTTATACACGTAGCTGACAAGGTCCTCGAGCAGCCGGCCGCTACCGAAGGTCGACCCGTCGCTGGCGTTGCTGATCATCGAGGCTTCATCGACGATAAACACGGTGTTCGTGTGCTTGTTGTCGGCCAGACCAAACGCGTCAACGCCATAGCTCTGCTGGCGGTAGATCTTGCGGTGGATGGTGTAAGCCGGGTGCCCTGAGTAGTCACTGAAGATGTGGGCCGCCCGGCCTGTCGGCGCCATCAGCACCGATTTTACGCCCTGCTGGTTCAGCGCCTTGACAATCGCACCCGTCAGCGACGTCTTGCCTGTACCCGCATAGCCCCCCAGCACAAACACCGACCGCTCGGGAGCATAGAGCAGGAATTGGGCAAGGGCAACGATGACCAGCATCTGGTCATCATTGGGGTCATAGGGTAGCCATCTCAGCACGTCCACGGCCAGTTGTTTCACACGCGGATCATGGCGGTCTGTCTCACCACTGTCATTGAGATTATGCAGGCGCTCATTGATGTTCATGCCACAAAAATATTAAAAAATCATTGAAAACTTGCAATAATCCGCCAAATTGTATTACCTTTGCCCCGCATTTAGCGAATGGAGTGATGCTCGAGTGGCTGAAGAGGCACGCCTGGAAAGCGTGTAAACGTCAAAAGCGTTTCCCGAGTTCGAATCTCGGTCACTCCGCCCCTTTTATGAGACGACAACACCAGTCGCCTCTTTTTTTTGTCCCGATCATCCATCATCCTATCGAGGTATTGCAAACCTTTGGCTAGCACATTCCCGCCATCTCATGGAGTCAAAAAAAGAGAGACGCAACACGAATTGGTTGCGCCTCTTCAGATTTTTGGTAGGCTGTCCAGAGATTATTTGCTGTCTTTCTTGGCGCGCAGGCAGGAGACGGCCAGGAAGAGGATGAGGGCAATGTACATGACGATACCCAGGAAGTTGCTGGTAGTCTCGCCCAGCGGATTCTCATACTTGAAGCCGAAGAAAATCATGGCTGCACTGACAACACCCATGAGAGCACCACCGGCGATGAAACCGGATGCCAACAGGGTACCGCGCTCCTTGCGAGCCTTGTTAACAGCCTCATCTTTGCTGCGGCTGCCGACGAACCAGCTGATGATGGCACCGACGAGCAGTGGGGCATTCAACTGCAAGGGGATGAACATACCCAGCGAGAAGGGCAGGGCGGGCACCTTGAGCCAGTTGAGCAAGAGGGCGAGGATAGCACCCACGCCGTAGAGTAACCAGGGGGTTTCGCCACCCATCATCAACGGCTTGATGACCGCTGCCATAGCATTGGCCTGGGGAGCGACCATGGCGTTGGGGCCGGTAAAGCCGTAGGCCTTGTTGAGAATCATCATCACACCGCCTACAGTGGCTGCCGACACGAGGGTGCCGACAAATTTCCACGTCTGCTGTTTGGCGGGCGTGGTGCCAATCCAGTAACCGATCTTCATATCGGTGACCATACCGCCAGCCATCGAGAGGGCGGTGCAAACCACACCACCAATGACCATGGCGGCAACGATGCCCTTAGAGCCTTCGAGACCGATAGCGACAAAGATGACGCTGGCCACGATCAAGGTCATCAGGGTCATACCCGACACGGGGTTACTGCCCACGATAGCGATAGCGTTAGCGGCCACGGTGGTGAACAGGAAGGCGATAACCAGCACAACGAGGAAGGCCACGATGGTCTGCATCAGGTTGTGGATGACGCCAATGTAGAAGAACACGAAGGTGACCAGCAGTGCAGCCAAGAGGGCAAACACGAGGACCTTCATGGAGATATCACGCTGATGGCGCTCCACCTCCACGTTCTGAGCCTGGCCCTTGAAGGCCTGTCCGGCAAGACCGGCGGCGTTCTTGATAACACCCCATGACTTGACGATGCCGATGATACCGCTCATGGCGATACCACCGATACCGATGTAGCGTGCACCGCCAGCAAAGATCTCATCGGGAGTCATCTGGGCAAACTCGGGATTCATGCCCATGAGAGGAACGATAATCCACCAGATAAAGGCACTGCCGGCAAAGATGATGAAGGCATAGGGCAGGCCGATGATGTAGCCCAGACCCAGCACTGCGGCACCGGTGTTAATCTTAAAGATCATCTTCACGTTGTTGGTGAAACTCTCAAGTGCGGGGATGGCTTGGGTGGTGAGCACCTCTTTCCACCATCCGAAGGTCGAGAGCAGGAAGTCGTACAGACCGCCCACGATACCAGCGATGAGCAGGGGACGCGCCTGGTCGCCGCCCTTCTGGCCGCTGACGAGCACCTGGGTGGTCGCGGTAGCTTCGGGGAACGGGAACTTGCCGTGCATGTCGCTCACGAAGTACTTGCGGAAGGGGATGAAGAACAAAATTCCCAAGCATCCACCCAGCAGTGAACTGAGGAAGACTTCCAGGAAGTTCACGGTGATTTCGGGATACTCGGCCTGCAGGATATAAAGGGCAGGCAGGGTGAAGATAGCACCCGCCACGATGATGCCCGATGCGGCACCAATCGACTGGATGATGACATTCTCGCCCAGCGAGTTCTTGCGCTTGGTTGCGGCACCGATACCGGCTGCAATGATGGCGATGGGGATGGCCGCCTCAAACACCTGGCCCACCTTGAGGCCCAGATAGGCTGCGGCGGCACTGAAGATGACCGCCATGATCAGACCGAGCGAGACCGAGTAGGGCGTGACCTCGGGATACGTCTTGTCGGGCTTCAGGATGGGAACATACTTCTCCCCAGGCTTCAGCTCGCGAGTGGCGTTCTCGGGAAGCGCGATCTCGTCTTGCTCTTGTTGAACAATGATTTCTTCGTCTTTCATAACTTGTTTCAAAGATGTTATTATTTATTATGGTTTTAGGGTTGTCTCAGACGGTTAACAAACTGCGAAGATAGGCAAAAATCGGCAAACCGTCATCATCTATCGTTAGAAATGTACTATTTTTTGTGAGATTGAAGTTTTTGGTTATCTTTGCAGGACAAACAATTAAACGGATGTGAATTATGATTAAGAGGTTTTTGATGATATCGATGGCTGCTGTCGTGTCGGTGCTTGCGATACAGGTCCATGCAGCCGACGAGGACCAGGATGTTGTGGATGCCTTCTGCAACGAGAATGTGACCTTAGAGAATCTGGCTTCCTATATGGATACCGCACACCACTATTCTCCACGCATCAGGGTGTTCTATGGCAATATGGTCAACAACCCGACCCACAGCTATCGCATCGAGCACTTGGATCTGGGATTCAATGGCTGCACCGGGCGCGTCGACGAGCATGTTGACATGGCGGGCGGCAGTAAGCGCGACAACGTCTTCATCTTCAACAAGCAGGGCCTGCTGTCGCAGTCCTCGATACAGGGCAGCAAGGGCAATACGGTGGTGGTCGACTACACCTATGCCTACGACAACCAGCATGGACCCGTCCTCAAGCAGAGCCGGCGTAGGGGAAAGACCATCCGGTATGCCGCCATCTATGACGAGCAGGGCCGCTGCGTCTCACTCAAGGGCAGTAACGGCAGCCGTCAGGACAACACCTTCAACGAGAACGGGCACCTCACCAAGCGCGTTATCTCCCAGCCTGGTACTGACAAGCGCACGCTCATCTACCAGGACGGCTACATCATCCGCGAGGAGGTGGGAACCAGGGTGTTCCGTTACCACTACGACTATGACTCGGCGACTGGCAAGAAATTCCTCATTGCCATCAAGGAACTTAAGGGCAATGATGTGATACACGAGCGCACCTTCAAGTACGACATCGACACCCATGGCCGATACACCCGAGTGGAGATAGCCCTCGATGGCAGGCGGCAGATGACCATTACCAGGACCTACAGCCTGTAGCGGCAATGCCCTGCACGGGCGGGCTTTATCCTGCGGGTACAATAAATTGGCCTGCTTTGACGTTTAAATAGTCAAGGGAAGGGGGAACGGATGCCCAAGCAGCCGATTGCGCCTGGTGCGATGTGATAGCATTTTGTGACCCTTCTCCCCCACGTAAGCAATAGCAACGCATGTTCATGAAACGGATTCTATACATCATGGTGGGCTTGATGCTGGCGTCGGTGGCTTTGTCATTGACGTCATGCAAGGGGCCTAAACTCAAGGAGGCCGATGAGGCCTACGACCGCGGCGAGTACTTCGACGCGGCAACGATCTATCGCAAGCTCTATAACCGCTATAACCGCAAGCAGGACGCCTGGCTGCGCGGCGAACTGGCATTCCAGCTGGGAATGTGCCACCTGAAGCTCAATCAGGGAAACCGCGCGACGGCAGCCTTCCAGAATGCCATCCGATATGAGTACGAGGACTCGACAACACTGTTGCGGCTAGCACAGGCACAGCAGCTTGAGGGGCAGTATGCTGCCGCAATCAAGAGCTATGACGCCTATCTCGAGATGTTCCCCGATGACTGGGAGGCACAGGTGGGACGCCGCGGCTGTGAACTCGCTCCGCAATGGAAGGAGGAGGGCTCACGCTACATCGTCAAGCAGAACAAGTTGCTCAACTCGCGCCGCGCCGACTACTGTCCCATGTACCTCGACAAGAACATGGAGTACATCTACTTCACCTCGACCAACGAGAAGTCGACCGGCGAACTGCGCAGCGAGATTACCGGTACCAAGAAGGGCGACATCTATTTCACCAAGAAGGACGAGAAGGGCAACTGGACGCGCCCCGAGGTGGTGGACGGCGGTCTGAACACGGAGCATGACGAGGGAGCTGCCGCATTCACGCCCGATGGGTCCACGATGTATCTGGCACGCGCCGTTCGTCAGGATTGGCCCACCACCGTCGAGATCTATACCAGCACTCGCAGCGAGGCCAAGTGGAGCGCCCCGCAGAAGTATGAAATCACCGCAGACACGCTGAGCAACTATGCCGACCCTGCTGTCAGCCCCGATGGGCAGTGGCTCTACTTCGTCAGTGACATGCCTGGCGGACAGGGTGGAACCGACATCTGGCGCATCAACCTCAAGGACAAGCACGGCACCCTCGAGAACATGGGTCCGCAGATCAATACCAAGGGCAACGAGCGTTACCCCAACATGCGTACCGACAGCCTGCTCTACTTCTCCAGCAACGGACATCCCGGCATGGGCGGCATGGACCTGTTTGTGGCCAAACTGCAGCCCCGTGACGAGGACGACAAGACATCGATGGACCGCTGGGTCATTGAGAATATGGGCGTGCCGATGAACTCGTCGGGCGACGACTTCGGCATCACCTTCGGACAGGGAGAGAGTGGCATGTTCTCAAGCAATCGCGGTGATGCGCGTGGCTATGACCACATCTTTGACTTCGTCAAGCCCGATCTGCAGATCTGGATTTCGGGCTATGTGCTCGACAAGGACGATGAGCCCGTGCCCAATGCCGTCATCCGCATCGTCGGCGACGACGGCAGCAATCAGAAGACCGCTGCCAAGCCCGACGGCTCGTTCCGGTTCGATCTGCAGCGTGGCGTCAAGTATGCCATGATGGCTGGCGCTGATGGATACCTCAATGCGCGACAGGAATTTGAGAGCGACAGTGCCGAGGAAGATGCCGAGTACAATGTCGACTTTATCCTCGCCGCCATGTTCAAGGCACAGATCATCGAGAATATCTTCTACGACTTCGATAAAGCCGTGCTGCGCGATGAGTCCAAGCTCGCGCTCGACAGCATGGTGATGCTCCTCAAGGACCATCCTAACATCGTCATTGAGATGGCATCACACACCGACCGCGTCGGCAGCGAGAAGTACAATCAGGGGCTTTCGCAACGGCGAGCGCAGAGTGTGGTCGACTACCTGATCGAGAACGGCATCCCGCGTGAGCGCCTCAAGCCAGCCGGCTATGGCGAGTCGCGCCCCAAGACGGTCACCAAGCGCATCCACAGCAAGTACCCCCAGTTCGAGGAAGGTGTCACACTCACCGAGGAGTTTATCAAGACACTGAGCAAGGAAGACCGCGAGGCTGCCGACCAGATCAACCGCCGAACCGAGTTCCAGGTCCTGGACACCAATTACCAGTACTAGCGCTCATCAACACATTGTGCTACATAACAACAGAAAAACCGCCCATAGCGAGCGGTTTTTCTGTTGTTGGCTGATTTGCTTCAGTTCCTCATCTCCTGGCGATTCTTGTCAGCGGCCGATGCAGTAGTAGGTAAATCCCATCTCCTCGAGTTCATCGCCGTCATACACGTTGCGCCCGTCGATGATGAGCGGCGTCTTCATCAGGCTCTTTACCGCCTGCCATGCCGGGATGCGGAACTGGCGCCACTCGGTGAGCAGCAGCACCGCGTCGGCACCCTTGACGGCATCATACATGTCCACACCACAGTACACATTACCCCAGCGGCGCTTGGTGGCGTTCATCGCAACAGGATCATACACGCGCACATGGCATCCTGCCTCCATCAGCAGGTTGATGGTGTCGATCGACGGCGCCGCCGTCATGTCGTCGGTCTCGGGCTTGAAGGCCAGACCCCACAGGGCGATGGTCTTGCCCTCCAGGTCGCCCTTGAAGTGGTTGTTGAGTTTCTTGAACAGGATGCGCTTTTGCCGTGTGTTCACGTTGTCCACGGCCTTAAGCACCTCCATGTCCACATTGTGCTCGTTGCCGATCTTGATCAGGTCGCTGATGTCCTGGGGAAACAGCGTGCCGCCATAACCGCAGCCCGGAAAGATGTACTTGGGGCCGATGCGGCTGTCGCTGCCCACGCCATGGCGCACCACGTTGATGTCCGCTCCCACAATTTCACACAGGTTGGCGATCTCGTTCATGAAGCTCACGCGGGTGGCGAGCATCGATGTGGCGGCATACTTGATCATCTCGGCAGTGCGGGTGTCGGTATAGATCACGGTGCGGTTGTTGTGCATCAGGATGGTGCGGTACAGGCGTTCCATTGCCTGGCGGGCGCTGGTACACTCGGTGCCGATCACGATGCGGTCGGGCTTCATGAAGTCCTTGATGCCATTGCCCTCGGTAAGGAAATCCGGGTTACTGGCAACGTCAAACTTGATGTCGCTCTTCCCTCGGGCCTCCAGCGTTTCGCTGATGATCTTGGTCACGTGTTGGGCGGTGCCCACCGGCACAGTCGACTTGATGACAAACACGCTGTAGCGCGTGATGTATTGCCCGAAGGACTTGGCGATGTCCAGAATAGGGCCCACATCGGTCGAGCCGTCAACGTCGGCGGTGGCATCGATGGCACAGAACACGTAATCCTGGTCGATAAATCCCTGCTTATAGTCGCTCGAGAACGTCAGGCGCTTGTCATTGACGTTACGCGCTATCATGTTGTCCAGGCCCGGCTCGTAGATGGGAATAGCACCATAGACCAGACGGTTAATCTTTTGGCTATCACTGTCCACGCAGGTGACATTCACGCCAAGATCGGCAAAGCATGTTCCGCTCACCAGACCCACATATCCTGTTCCAACTATCGAAACATTCATCGCTATACTATATATTATCAGTTGTTAGGTTCTCAGTCGTAATTAATCTGCAAATATAGAAAGTTTTTATTACAAAATCTTGTGTTTTTCATTAAAATTTCCTAAGTTTGCGCTTTCTAATTGATAGCATTATTGATAAAACCTGCAAATCACTTGTTTAACCAATTAAATAATCAGATTTTTACTATGAAAAAGTATTTAGCAGAAATGGTCGGCACGATGGTCCTCGTTTTGATGGGATGTGGTGTGGCCGTGAGTCTGGGCTGTGACCCCATTATCAACATTCCCGCAGTGGTAGGCACTGCATTGGCTTTTGGACTCGCTGTTGTGGCAATGGCATACACCATTGGCGGTATCAGCGGGTGCCACATCAATCCCGCCATCACCCTGGGATGTTTCCTCAGTGGCCGCATGAGCGCTAAGGATTGCTGCATGTACATCCTGTTCCAGGTTATCGGCGCCTTCATCGGCTCGGCCCTGCTCTATCTGCTCACCACCAACGTGATGGGTATGGACGGAACCGGAGCCAACGACCTGCAAGAGGGTGTCACGGCTGTGGGTGGCCTGCTGGCCGAGATCATCTTCACCTGTGTGTTTGTCCTCGTTGTGCTCGGTGCTACAGCCAAGACCAATGGCGCCACCAACAACTTTGCTGGCCTTGCCATCGGTCTCGCGCTGGTGCTCGTACACCTGGTGTGCATCCGCTACACGGGCACTTCGGTCAATCCCGCACGCTCCATCGCTCCTGCCATCTTCCAGGGTGGCACGGCACTCGCTAACCTCTGGATCTTCATCGTCGGACCGCTTGTCGGCGGCGCACTGGCAGCTTGCATCTGGAAGCTCATCGATTGCAACTGCGACAAGAAGGCAGAGTAAAATAATTATTCAACCAATAGAGTCTTACGCCAAGCCGCTAAGAAAAAAACTTAGCGGCTTGGCGGCTTTGCGTGAGGTATACGTACTGAGGATTCTCAGAAAAGATACAAATTGATTGCAGATAATTAAAAAATGTAAATTTCTTGTTTTTTTATCGGAAAGATTGTAATTTTAGGGCGACTAAAAGTGACACGTTTCCAGCTTTTAGCGGCATTTATGATTTTAGTTTATTTATTATTACCAAAAAATTTAATCTAGACAATGAATTACAAGATTATTGACATTGAAGGCATTGGCGAAAATTTCGCCTCCAAGTTGATGGCCGAAAACATCGATACTGTTGAACAACTGCTCGACCGCTGCGCTGCACCGGCAGGACGCAAGGGTCTGGCCGAGAAAACCGGCATCAGTGAGAAATTGATTCTCCGATGGACCAACCACGCCGACCTCTTCCGCGTCGATGGCATCGGACCGCAGTTTGCCGAGTTGCTCGAGGCTGCCGGCGTCGACACCGTCAAGGAACTGCGACACCGTGTGCCTGCCAACCTGGCCGCCAAGCTCCTCGAGGTCAACGAGGAGAAACACCTCTGCCGGCGAGTGCCCGTCGAGAGCGAGTTACAGCGCATGATCGATCAGGCCAAGGAACTGGAGCCTCGCGTGACCTACTGATCACGCCAGACCGCCGCCCACCTTCCGGGTGGGCCTTTTTTTGATAGTGATAGTGGCGGCATCGAGTTGAGCCGATGGCACCTGTGCTATGCATGACTCACGCGAAGCCGCCAAATTTTTTAATGCGAATTTCGCGAAGAAAAACGTATTTCACGAAAAATTTTTAAAACTAATTCGTGTAATTAGCATTAGCCCCGCAGGGTTCGGGCCAACATCTATATCATCGCCTTTTTCTTTGCGACTTCGCGAGAGGATCGGTTGACCGAGGGGTTGCTGAATGATGGTGCTGCTGCTTTTCAGGGCGTGGTCAGCTCGCCACACAGGTCACTCACCATGTATTTCTTGACCATGCTCGGTGAGTAGCGCATACCGAACAGGAACATCATCTTGGTGATGGCCGCCTCGCTGGTCATGTCGGCACCGCTGATTACCCCGGCATCGAGCAGGGTCTTGCCCGTCTCGTACAGGCTGCAGTTCACGCCTCCGTTCACGCACTGGGTCACATTGACGATCACAACGCCGCGCTCCACCGCATCGCGGATGCACTTGATAAACCACGGGTGGCTGGGAGTGTTGCCAGCGCCATAGGTCTTCAGCACGATGCCCTTGATGCCCGGTGTGTGCAGCAGGTAGTCCAGCGTCGGCTCGGTCATGCCGGGGTTGAGTTCCAGAAACATGACGTTGGTGTCCATATCGGTGCACACCCGCAGCGGACGCGGCGGCATCTTCCTCAGGCTGCTCTCGTTATACTCGATATCCAGGCCGATTTCGGCCAGCTCGGGATAGTTGAAACTCTTGAAGGCGTTGAAGTTGTCGGCGCTCATCTTGGTCGAGCGGTTGCCGCGCCACAGGTAGTTCTCAAACAGGATAGCAACCTCCTGAACGCGCGGACGACCCTTCTCGTCGATTGCGGCAGCAACCTGTAGTGCCGTGATCAGGTTCTCCTCGCCGTCGGTGCGCACCTCGCCAATGGGCAACTGAGAACCCGTGATAATGACGGGCTTGCTCAGGTTCTCGAGCATGAAGCTCAGCGCCGACGCTGTGAAGGCCATCGTGTCCGTGCCGTGCAGTACCACGAAGCCGTCATAGCGGTCGTAGTGCTCCTCGATGGACAGGGCGATGTCGCGCCAGTGCGTCGGGTCCATATTGCTGCTGTCGATAGGCGGGTCGAACTGGATGTTGTCGATGTCATACTGCAGTTTCTTGACCTTGGGCACATTGTCCATCAGGTGCGAGAAATCAAATGGCTGCAGCGCATGGGTCTCGGGATTCTCGATCATGCCGATGGTGCCACCGGTGTAGATGATGAGTATTTTGGGCTGTCTCATTGGTAATTAATGGTATTGTCGGGTTGGTTTTATGGCTGATTGATGACGGACTCGTTCATGAGCTGCTGGCCACGCTCAAATGCCTTGCTGAAGAACATCATGTGGTAGTCCAGCGAGTTCACCCAGTAGGTCCAGCTGTGACGGCCGGGGCGCACGGTAAAGTCGTGGTCAATGCCCATCTCTACCATCTTGTCGTGCAGGGCGATATTGTTCTTGATGAAGATATCATTCAGGCCGTCATCGATGATGATGTTCTGGGCGGGCTTCAGGGGGCACGACTTCACTCGATCGAGCTGATTGCACACGGCATGGTCATGCCAGCTCTGCGGATTCTTCTCATAGTCCCCCAAGCGAGCCCTGATGTGCCAGCGGTCGGTAAACTGGGTGATGTCCATATTGCCGCTCATGCTCCCGCACGACCAGAACACGTCAGGATGGCGGAAGGCCAGGAACAATGCGCCGTGGCCGCCCATGCTCAGGCCCGTGATGGCGCGCATGTAGCGGTGAGCATACGTGGGATAGTGGCCGTCAATATAGGCCACCAGCTCCTGGCTCACATAGGTCTCGAACTGCATCTTGGGGTCGATGGGAGAGTCAAAGTACCAGCTGTCCTGGCCGTCAGGGCACACGATGATCACGCCATAGCGGTCGGCCAGCTGATGCAGGTCGGCCTTGCGAGACCAGTCGTTATAGCAGCCGTCGGCACCGTGGAGCAGGTACAGCACGGGGTAACGCCTCGTGTCACGGTCGATGATATAGGACGTCTGCGGTATCACCACCACATTCTTAATCATGCGGCCCATGGCCTGGCTCATGACCTCAATCGTGTCGGCACAGTAACCCTTGTTCTCTTCGCGGGTCGCCTGCCCAACGGAGGCTTGGCTCGTGGATGCTGGGTGGGCACAAGCTGTCGCGGCCATGAGTATCATCGCGGCCAGCGTCATGAGCGGTAGCAAAATGGTCTTTTTCATCACTTCTCTATTTTTTTAACAGGTCGTTTTTTCTTGAAGAAGTCGGTCATCAGGCGGCCGCACTCGTCGGCCAGAACACCCCCGGTGACCACCGTCTTGGGGTGGAAGGGGGAGGCGCACATCGTGTGGTAGCCCCGCTTGTCGTCGCTCGCGCCGTAGACGATGCGCGGAATCTGGCTCCAGGCCAGCGCTCCGGCGCACATCAGGCACGGCTCCACGGTGACGTAGAGGGTGCAGTCGGTCAGATACTTGCCGCCCAGCATCGAGGCAGCGGCGGTGATGGCCTGCATCTCGGCATGGGCGGTGACGTCGGTCAGCGCCTCGGTCAGGTTATGGCCGCGGCCGATGACACGTCCCTTACTGACGATGACGGCCCCAATAGGCACCTCATCGCGCTCCAGCGCCTTGTGGGCCTCGTCGAGGGCCATGCGCATGTATTTGATGTCAATGTCTTCTTTGTTCAGCATCAGTTCAGGTACACTTTACGGACCGTATTGCCCACTTTGACGATATACACCCGATGCCCGGGCAGGCTGATCCAGTTGTTTACCGACGGGCGCTCATACCACAGGTTGCCATACACGTCGTAGATAAACGTCCACATCCCGTGGGTGTCGCCCTTGATGTAGATGGTGCCGTCGATGCCCACGATGGTCAGGTCGCCCTCGGGACGGGGCTCCTCGATTTCCTCAATGGCGGCAGCCTCGCTGGTGGCTACCAGCTGCAGGTCCTCGTCGTCATACATCAGCGTGGTGGGCACCACCAGGTAGTCGGTGCTCTGGGCGTTGATGGGCAGGAAATAGCGGTCGGCAGCGGTAACGGCGACCAGGTAGCCGTCGGGACCGTAGATTTTATACGCCAGGCTGTTGCCCAGCGTCACAGCGGTCCAGCTGTCGCCGACGGCCTCCTGCTCGATGTGGGGAATGATGGCCAGCCCCTCGTCTATCCACAAGGTGAACTGCTCCTCGTTGCCCCATACGGGGTCGTCCTCGTAATCCCGTGTCGTGGCACCATCGGGGAGCATCACGTGGATGTCGTTGCAGCCTTCAAAGGTGTTGTCGCTCAGCGTCAGGGGTGGCGTGGTGGCATCGCAATAGATTTCGTCGAGGCTATGGCAGTAGCTGAACGCACGCTCTCCGATGTAGCGCAGCGAGGCGGGCAGGAAGATGGTCCGCAGCCAGTAGCAGTCCTCCAGGGCTCCCTTGCCGATACTGGTCACGCCTTCGGGCACGACCAGGTGGGTGATCGCGGTACCGGCCAGCATGTAGCGGCTGAAGGCTTTCAGACCCAGCGGCAAGGTGATGTTGGCAAGCTGCTCGGCGTCGGCAAATGCGGCCTCGCCGATGCTAGTCACGCTGTTGGGAATCTGCACCTCGGTCACTGCCGACTGCCAGAAGGCCCGAGGGGCGATGGCCGTCACGTCATAGTTCACCCCGTCGCAGTACACCCGTTCGGGCAGGATGATGCAGCCCTGGTAGTGGTTCACGCCGTCATGGTAGGCGGGCGCGACCTCGACCTGAGTGTCGCTGATGATATTGTAGTAGATGCCGCACGCCTCGATGTCTTGACCGTGGACACTCATGGCACACCACAGCCAGGCGGCAAGCAGCAATACTATGTCTCGTATTCTCTGATTCATCATTATTCTCGATAATATACTCGCTTGACGCGTGGTGAAACGCTGGTCAGGATCTCGTAGGGGATGGTGCCGCGAGCCTCGCTCAGCTGCTCGATCGGCACGTGTTCGCCAAAGATCTCGACCGTGTCGCCCACCTTGCAGGGGGCATCGGTCACGTCGATCATCACGGCATCCATGCACACGTTGCCCACCGTGGGACACAACTTGCCGTTGACCCACATCTTGACGGCGCCGTTGCCAAAGTGGCGGTCAAAGCCGTCAGCATAGCCGATGGTCACTGTGGCGATGAGGCTGTCGCGCTCCAGCAGGCCGTGGCGACCATAGCCGATGGTGGTGCCGGCGGGCCACTGCTTGATGCTGATGATGATGGAACGCAGGGCCGACACGGGCTTGAGCATCTCCTCGCTGCCGTCGGTCAGCGTGCGGATGCCGTACAGGCCGATACCGATGCGCACCATGTCGTATTGGCGCTCGGGAAAGCGCACGATGCCGCTGGTGTTGAGCACATGGCGCATGATGTAGTGGTCGAACGACTGCTGCAGCATGCTGGCACAATCGTCATAGTAGGCAAATTGCCCCTGCGTGTACGCGTCCTGTTCGGGCTCGTCGGCAACGCTCAGGTGCGTGAACACCGATGCGGGCGTGACGATGTTCTGCCCCTTGAGCAACTCGATGAGTTCGGGCAACTGTTCGCGCGTGAAGCCCAATCGGTGCATGCCGCTGTCAATCTTGATGTGCACGGGGAAATCCTGCACACCATAGCGCTTGCCCTCCTTGATGAGGTCGCGGGTCATCTCGATGCTGTAGAGCTCGGGCTCTAGCCGGTACTGGAACATGGCCTTGTAGTTCACGCCGTTGGGGTTGAGCACGATGACGGGCATGGTGATGCTCGCCTTGCGCAGCTCCACGCCCTCGTCATGCACCGCCACAGCCAGGTAGTCACAGCCGCAGTCCTGCAGCGTCTTGGCAATCTCGTAGCTGCCGGCCCCATAGCCGCTGGCCTTGACCATGCCGATGGTCTTGGTGCCGGGCTTGATGAGCGACTTGAAGAACTTGAAGTTATGGGCCAGGGCATTGAGGTCCACCTCCATGACGGTCATGTGCTGCTTGGCCTCGAGCAGGTCGATGATCTGGCTGAAGCCGTAGCGCGGATCTCCCTTGATGAGGATGGTCTCGTCGTCAAAGTCGCCCTTGGCAAAGTCGTTCATGAACTCCTGCGTGTCGTTATAGAATCGGGCTTGGGGCAGCTCGTTGAAGTAGTGGCTGTAGCGGCACATCTCCTTGCCGATGCCCATCAGGCGGTTCACGCGCTTGGTCTTGAGCAACTCGCTCACGCGGATATAGAGCTCGTCGCCGCTGTAGCTCTCTGTGCCCAGGTCGCTCAGAATCACGGTGCACGGGCGGTTGCCGGCGCGGCGGGTCATGAAGTTCAGCGCCGGGGTCAGGGAGTAGTAGTCGCTGGTGTAGCTGTCGACGATGACGGTGCAGTTGTTCACGCCCTCGATGACGTTGAGGCGCGTGCCCACGGGGGTGAGAGCCGCCATCCGCTCGGCGATGACCTCACGGTCGAGACCTAATTGCAGCAGCACGGCCAGGCAGATGATGGCATTGTCCAGGTCGCGGTCGGCGGTAAAGGGGATGATGACCTCACTGCGCTCACCGTCGTAGGTGTAGTGTACGGTAATGTTCTTCTCGCCACGGTCGGTGCTCTCGACCTGCAAGGGTGCCTCGCAGTGGTTGCGCGACCACGACATCTCGGTGGCCACGCCGCTCTCGACCAGCGGGGATATGGTGTGGGTTACCAGCGGGTCATCGGCGCAATAGACCACGCTCTCGCAGTTGTAAAGGATCTTGGCCTTCTCCTGGGCCTTCTGCTCCATCGAGGCGAAGCCGTCGTTGTGCTCGCTGCCCAGATTGGTGATGATGCCGATAGTGGGCCTGATCATCGCTTGCAGGTTGTCCATCTCGCCGGTCGTCGAGATGCCGGCCTCGATGATGGCCAGGTCGGTGTTGTTGTCAATCTCCCACAGCGATAGGGGGACACCGATCTGGGAGTTGTAGCTGCGGGGGGAGCGCACGATGCGGTAGTCGTCCTTGAGCAACTGGTAGAGCCACTCCTTCACGGTGGTCTTGCCACGGCTGCCCGTGATGCCGATTACCGGCAGCTCGCGGAAACGCCTGCGGTGGAAAGTGGCCAGTGCCTGCAGGGCCTCAAGCGGAGACTCCACCGATAGATAGTTGGCTCCTGAGCACTCGGGCAACGGGAAGTAGTCGTTAGCGACCACAAAGTTGCGCACGCCCTTGTCATACAGGTCCGGAATGTAGTTGTGGCCATCGCCGGCATCGGTGCGCAGGGCAAAGAAGATGGTCTCGCCTGGCAGTGTCAGCGAGCGCGAGTCGGTGAGCAGCTGGCTCACGATAGCATCCTCGTCGATGATGTGGCTGCCGCTGATTTCCAGCGCATTCGATATTTCGGTAATAGAGTAGTTCATGCTGTTGTGGGTTTTAGGCTTTAGGTTCTAGCACTCTCTGGAGCTCGGGGTTATCGGCCAGGTAGGGATATTCCTTGATGAGGTTGCGCACCACGCTGGCCGTGTCGGAGTTGAAGCGCTCCACGGTCTCGCGGTTGGTGCTCATGGGACGATGCTGCAGCCGCTTATGGATGCGTTCGCAGCGGGCGACGGCAAGTGCGCTGTGGTCGTCGAGATAGGTCGCCTGGAAGGCCTGCCAGATGTACTCCACCGCCACGTCACTGGGATGCACCATGTCGCTGCTGTAGAAGCGGTAGTCGCGCAGATCATCCATCATGATCTCATAGGCGGGGAAGTAGTCGCTATAGGCGTGGTGGCGGCTCACTACCTGGTGGATGGCCACACGCAGCGAGGCTTTGCTCAGCGAGTTGATGTCCATTCCGTCGGCAATGTGGCGGATAGGACTTACCGTGAGGATGACACGCAGCCCGGGATTGAAGTCGTGCAGGCGGGTGAGCATCTTGTCGAGCTCGTCCACCATGTCGCCGATAGGGGCCATCTTGCGTTCGAACTCATGCTGGGGCACCTTGTGGCAGTTGGCCACGACTTCGCCGGTCGACTTGAGGCGGTACACGATGGCCGTGCCCAGGGTCACGGTGAGCAGTTGCGCATCCCTCAGGGCCTGATGGCCCATCTCGATGCGAGCGTTCATGCGCTCCAGGGTCACCTGCTTGTCGGGCATGCTGTGACGCGAGTGGAAGTCATAACTGTTCCACACGCCGCCCTGCATGAACAACTCCTGCCCTGCCATGGGCCGGCAATCGAGCAGGCGCGACACGCCGCGTGAGATGCTCATGGGGTTATAGAGGGTGCCCATGGGATTGACGGTGGCGTTGATGAGCGCACCATGCATCTTGGACCCGATGTTGTCGCTGAAGCACGAGCCCAGCAGCACCACGTTGTCGCTGTGGTGTAGCCAGCCCCGGTTCTCGCCCGTTTTCACTGTCGTCCTGAACTCCATGACTAAAAACTTAAAATAGTAGGTGGTTTAACGAGCAAAGATAATGGTTTTTGCCCAAACTCCACCCACTTTTGGCACATTATTTATGGATTCCCTGTTTTTTATTGATTAAGACAATGAGGGCGCTGCAATAGCAACGCCCTCATTATGATTGCCTTACGCGTGTATTGTCTTACTTCTCGATAAACAGGTAGTCGCCTGTGATGTCATTCAGATACACGTCGTAGGTGCCGGCCTTCACAGGGATATTGAGCCCGTTGACCTGTCCCTGTCCCCATGGGAACGTAACATCGCCCCAGTTGTTCAGCCAATCATCGTCGGCAGTAAACTTGAGCTCATTGTTATCGCCAGTGACGGTAAAGTCCCTGAAAACCCAGTCGTGGCTTTCCTTGTAGGGATTCAGTCGGGTCATGTCGTAGTTATCGTCGCTGATCATCCAGTAGTTGTGCGAGCCAGTGATCGATGCGGCACTGAACGGGCCTGGAATCTCGCCCAGATAAGGCATCACGCTGAACTCGTTGGTCACGGTGTTCAGGGTAATCGTGTAGTAGCCGTCATTGCCCATGCAGAAACCCTCGGCCTCCTCGCTGTCACCATGGATGAAGTTGCCTTCACTGTCGATGCCCCAGCGGTCATTCCAACTGCCGGGCGTGTGCTGGATGGCGATATAGTTAGTGCCGCCGAAGTAGCCGGTGTACGTCAGTATGCCGTGACCGCGGCTGTCAAACTCGCCTCTCGGGAACAATGGTATCAAGCCGTAACCCACACCCCCGGCATAGTTGGCCCACGGCTCAGAACCCACGAAGTCGCCGATCAGGTACCACATGTCGATGCCTGACTCGGGCCACGTCCCGCTCAACAAGAAATCGATGAGCGTCGACACGTCGCCGATAGCTACCTCGCCGTCGCCATTGGTGTCGGCCGCATCCATCGAGATGCTGCCACCGCCCAGCAGATAGTCGATCAGCGCGCTCACGTCGCTGATGGCGACATCGCCGTCGCCATTCACGTCGCCGCGCTTGGCCTCGACGGGAACATCAATCTCAACGATGTTGCTGAACTGTTTCCAGATGTTAGCCGCCTGGTAGGCCGCCTTGCTGCCGCGAGGAACATACAGGGTGCACTGCGTGAAGTGAATGTCCATAAACGGGTTGCTGACCGTGTGAGTGTGGGGATTAGTGTAGACGACACAGGTGGGCGGAGTGGGATTCTTCACCGTCAGCGACGTGAGGTGAGGCACGTTGTAGAAGGCATTGTATCCCAGCGAAGTGAGCGTCTCGGGAAGCTCGGCGCTGGTCATCGCGGTGCAGCTGCCGAAGGCCGAGTTGCCAATGGTCAGCACGCCACGGGGAACGACAACGCTGGTAAGCGACTGGTTGTCAAAGAAACCTGAGCTCTCAATCGTCCTCAGCGTTGTGGGCAGACTCACTTGGGTCAATGCCGAGCCGCGGAAGGCACTGACCACTATGACCTCGGTGCCGGCAGGAACAGTGTACGTGGTGCCATGGGCATAGGGATAGGCTACCAGGCGTTTGCGGTCCTTCGAGAACAGCACGCCGTTGTAGCTCGTGTATTTGGCATTGTCCTTATCGACGGCAATCTCCTTCAGACCATAGCTGTAGTTGACAAATGTTCCCGAAATGCTGTCTACGCTCGCGGGGATTGTCAGAGTCGTCAGGGCGTTGATGTGCGAAACCGAGAAGGGGTCGATCTGCTTCAGGCCTTCGCGCAGTCTCAGCTCCTGGATATTGGTGCAGCCATAGAAGCTGTAGTCGTCCATCCACGTGACGGTAAAGGGTACCTCGGCACGCACCATGCGGGTGCACTTCTGCAGCGAAGTGTAGCCCAGCGTGGTCACGGTGTATAGGCTACCGCCCACGGCCACTTTGGGTGGAATGCCGGGATCCTGGAGGGTATTGGCTACGACACCAGTGACCTTGACATTGAGCAGGCTATCGGTCGTCTCCATGTTCAGGCTGTCAACAGTGAATGCGGAGCCTGCTGTCAGAGGCATGATGTCGGAGTACACGACCGCACCTTCTGTCCATTCGATCTTGCCTTGATATTGTGTTTCCATGCCATTGGGAACATACACAGTGGTGCGATGTGTTTCAGTATCATAGCCCATGCCGTAGAAGGTATTGCTGCCGATGACGGGCGCCTCGCCATCGACGGCAATGGTCAGCTCTTCAAGGTTAAGGGTGTAGGCAAAGGCCTGATCGCCAATCTCCTTGATGGTCGATGGCAGGTAGATGGACTTCATCAGCCCGCAATCGAAGAACGCGTTCCTCGGGATGGCTTCCAAACCCTCGTCAATCACGACGCGTTCCACCTCCGAGGATGCGAACGGCTGGTAGCCCAGCGACTTTAGGCTCTTGGGCAGATACACCGATTTGACCTTGCTATACGCGAAAGCGCTCTGGCTTATCGTGTCGGTGGTGTTGAGCACGGAGTAGTGCTTATCGGGGCGAGCACATGGGTACTGGATGAGTTTATGGCCATCCATGGTGTACAGCACACCGTAATCCGATTTGTAGTTCGTATTGTCCTTATCTACATCGATTGTTCGTAGATTAGTGCAGTCTGTTAGTGCGTTTTCGCCGATATAGTTAACATTTGCCGGAATCAGGATGCTCTCCAACTGCTGGCAACCCGTGAAGGCCGACGATCCGATGTACTCGACGCTCGTTGGAATCTCGATGGCTTCCAGGATGGTGCAGTACGAAAAGGCGCTCGAACCTAGGTATCTCACACCCCAGGGTAGGGTCACGTGGGTAACGTTGTCGCAGCCCGAGAATGCCAACTCACCAATAACCTTCACACTGGTGGGCACCTCATACACTTGGGCATGCATGTTGGGATACAGCAGCAGGGTGTCCATCGCCATGTCAAACAACACTCCGTCCACCGACTTGTAATGCTGGTTCATCGAGTTGACATTGTAGCTGACCATGTTATTGCACTGGGCAAAGGCACCTCCGCCAATGTAGGTGACCGACGACGGTATCGTTACGCTCGTGAGAGAAGTGCAGGCCTCAAAGGCCGAATACTGGATGCTTTCCAATCCCTGGGGCAGGGACAGTGACCTCAAATTCGTGCAATTGTAGAAGGCAAAATAGCTGATATCCTTGAGCTGCGCGGGAAACGTGATGGTTTCCAGCATTGTACAGTAGGTGAAGCATTGACGGGGGATGACGGTTACCGCACTGTTGTGCATATAGACAGCCGTCAGCCCACTACAGTTCATAAAAGCAAATTCGCCCAGGGTAGCGACATTGCTGGGAATGCTTATCTGGGTCAGACCATCGCAATCGTAGAAGGCACCATAATCAATATAGGTGACACTGTAGGGAATCGAGACACTGGTCAAGCTGGGTGAACTTCTGAAGGCTGATCGTCCGATGCCCGTCACAGTGTAGGTCACGCCGCCAAAGGTCACGGTCGAGGGAATCGTCACATTGCCCGAATAGGAGTTGTAGCTTTTGTCCTTGTAGGTCACCTCCACGGTGTTATTGCCCGTCACGCGGTAGTAGATGTCGTTGACCATGAATTGGTCCATCTCTTGAATGGTGGAGAAACTGGACCATGGTGTAGCACTCTGGTAGTTGCTGAGCGAGCCCATGGAGACGATGAGTGTGATTCGGGAGAATGCGTCGGCGTCAAACGCATCGCTTGCCGTACTGGGAGGTGTCGATTTCAGGCACGTCACAGTTGTTAATCCTGTACATCCAGCAAAGGCCTTTGTGTAAATGGTGAACAAAGTGCTGGGCAGCGTGATGCTCGTGAGCGAAGAGCAATTGTAGAAAGCTTGCCCCATGATGTAGTTCACGCCTTCGGGGATCGAGACACTCGTCAACCCCGTACAGTTATAGAATGACTGAAAACCGATAGAGGTGACGTTATAGGTGTTGCCGTTGTGGGTTACGGTTGCAGGGATGACGACGTCACCGCTGTAGGTGTTGAATGATCCATTATTGGCGACCGATGCATTGGTGCCATTCACGGTATAATAGATACCGTTGTCCATAAAGTCGTAGGCACTCGCGTGTATTGCCACCATGCAGGCCAGTATCGCCGCTAATGTCTTGAAGTGAAAAAGTTTGTTCATATGCGTAAAATTATTGGTTTGAAAATATACTACAGAGAAATGATACGGCAAATATAGTCAAAAAGGATAACAAGCCAAATTCTTATTGTATTTATTTTCGATTTTTGATGAGATTAAAATAAAAAAAGCTCAGATATTTGCAATCTCAAACTATTTGTAGTAATTTTGTGTTTTGTAACCCTAATACGCCTCCTCCATGAGTGACAACCAAGACACGAAACAAGGATTCTGGTCCCGCGTGTTCCATCTCTACTACGATGGGTTCCGCAGCATGACCGTGGGCAAGACGCTTTGGCTGATCATCGGCATCAAGCTGTTTGTCTTCTTTGTCATTATCAAACTGCTCTTCTTCCCCAATTTTCTCAACTCCAGGTGTGACTCCGACCAGGAGAAGTCCGAATACGTCCGTCACCAACTCGGAGTAGGGGACAACTAGCAACTAACAACTAACATTTAAAACTGAATATCATGCAAGAATTAACTCAAGTCGTTGACTGGTCGCGAGCGCAATTCGCCCTCACGGCAATCTATCACTGGCTGTTCGTGCCCTTGACGCTCGGCCTGGGAATCATCATCGCGGTGATGGAGACCATCTACTACAAGACCAAGAGCGAGAAGTGGCTGGCAACAACCAAGTTCTGGATGACAATCTTTGGCGTCAACTTTGCTATCGGGGTGGCAACGGGCATCATCCTGGAGTTTGAGTTCGGCACCAACTGGTCCAATTACAGCTGGTTTGTGGGAGACATCTTTGGTGCTCCACTGGCTGTGGAGGGCATCCTCGCCTTTTTCATGGAGTCGACGTTCATCGCGGTCATGTTCTTCGGCTGGAACAAGGTGAGCCCCAAGTTCCATCTGGCAGCCACTTGGCTCACGGCCATCGGTGCCAGCCTATCGGCCCTGTGGATTCTCGTGGCCAACGCCTGGATGCAATATCCCACAGGATGTGAGTTCAACCCCGCCACCATGCGCAACGAGATGACGAGCTTTTCCGCGGTGGCTCTCTCACCCATGGCGGTGAGCAAGTTCCTGCACACGGTGCTCAGCGCATGGACCCTGGGCGGTGCCTTTGTCTGCGGCGTGTGCGGATGGATGTTGCTCAAGAAGCGCAACTATGACCACTGCCAGCGCAGCCTCAAGGTCGGCGCATGGGTCGGCGTTATCGGCATCGTGCTCACAATGGCGACTGGCGACACCAGCGCTGTGACTGTGGCCAAGTACCAGCCCATGAAGCTGGCGGCCATGGAGGGCCTGTACAAGGGCAATCATGAGCAGGCCATCGTGGCATTCGGTATCTTGAATCCGTCCAAGCAGGCATTCGACGACCAGGATCCTTACCTGTTCGACATCAGCATCCCCTACGGCTTGTCGTTCCTCGCTACCCACGATTTCCACGCCTTTGTCCCTGGCATCGAGGATATCATCAACGGCAAGAGCTATGACAACGTGGGTAACGAGATCAACACCGTCTCCTATGCCGAGCGCATGGAGCGCGGCAAGCAGCTACAGGAACTCATGGCGCAGTACGACCAGGCGGGCCGCAGCGGCAACAAGGTCGTCACTGATAGTCTCAAGGGCGCCATCAATGCCGACTTCAAGAACTTTGGCTACGCCTACCTCGACAAGCCCGAGGAGGCCGTCCCCAACGTCCCCCTGACGTTCTACACCTTCCACTTCATGGTCACCGTGGGCGGTTACCTGTTGGCCTTCCTGCTGCTGGCGTTGCTCTTCGTCTACAAGCCTAATATCCTTAACAAGGCGAAGTGGGCACGCTGGTGGTACATCCTGGCCATCATCACCGTGCCGCTCACCTACCTGTGCAGTGCCAGCGGATGGATTGTTGCCGAGGTGGGACGCCAGCCCTGGACCATCCAGGATCTGATGCCCAACAAGGTGGCCATCAGCGACCTGAGCGCTGGCTATGTCCAGACGACCTTCTGGATCTTTGCTGTGGTATTCACCGCGCTGCTCATTGCCGACGTCGGCATCATCTGCAAGCAGATTTCCAAGAAGTCGCAGACCGACTTAGAGACTGTTAACGATTAATTTAGGGAAGAAAGGAGGAACCAACTCATGACTACATACAATTTGTTACAGAATTACTGGTGGCTCATCATGTCGGTGCTGGGCGCCTTGCTCGTCTTCCTGCTCATGGTGCAGGGCGGACAGTCCATGCTCATCCACTACACCAAGCCCGACAAGCGGGCCCTGCTCATCAACTCGATGGGGCGCAAGTGGGAACTGACCTACACGACGCTGGTCACCTTCGGCGGCGCCTTTTTCGCCTCGTTCCCGCTGTTCTACAGCACTAGCTTCGGCGGCGCCTACTGGCTGTGGATGCTCATCCTGTTCAGCTTTGTCATTCAGGCCATCAGCTATGAGTACCGCTCCAAGCCGGGCAACATCTACGGCTCGCGCTTCTACGACACGCTGCTGCTCATCAATGGCATCGTCGGCCCCGTCCTGCTCGGCGTGGCTGTGGCAACGATGTTCTTTGGCGCCGAGTTCACGGTAACCAAGACCAACATCCTCAACGTCCACGCATCGTCCATCTCACAGTGGGGGCCGCGTCATGGCCTCGAAGCCATCGCCAACTGGAAGTGCCTGATCTTCGGCGTGATGGTGTTTTTCTTGGCACGAACCCTGGCATCGCTCTACTTCATCAACAACATCGATGACCGTGAGGTGGACGCCAGTCAGCGCCACCTGCTGCTCATCAATGCGGGCGTGTTCGTGCCCCTGTTCATCGCTGTCGTGGTGGTCATCCTCGCCTCGCCCGGCGTGGGATATGACGATAGTGGCAACGCCCAGTGGGTGCCCTACAAGTACCTGAACAACTACCTGTCCATGTGGTGGGCGCTGGTGATTCTGCTCGCTGGTGTGGTCATGGTGCTGTTTGGCGTGGGCAAGACGCTGATCAAGGGCGACTACAAGTGCGGCATCTGGCCCGCAGGCATCGGCACCGTCCTGGTGGTGATGACGCTCTTCTGGGTCGTGGGATACAACAACACGGCCTATCTGCCCTCACTGCTCGACGTCCAGAGCTCACTCACGCTGCGCAACAGCTCCTCTAGCGAGTTCACACTCACCGTGATGAGCGTGGTGAGCATCCTCGTCCCCTTTGTCGTGGCCTATATCGCCTACTGCTGGTACAAGATGGACCGCAAGAAACTCACCAGCGACGAGCTCGACACCACCGACCACAAGTATTGATTGGCTATTAGCCTGATAATAGCTGGTTTCCTGGCAACTTGAACAACAATTAGGGTCAACTCTGACAATCTTTTTGTTGTTCAAGTTGTCTCGTTTGTTGCCCAAGTGCTCCGAAATTTGTAACTTCGCAGCCTAAAAAATTGAATCATGAACGTAAAGATTAACGATATCGTGCGCTTCCTCAATGACGTGGGAGGCGGCAGAGTTTCCAGAATCGACGGCAAGACCGTCTACGTTGAGGATCAGGATGGCTTTGAGCGTCCGGCTCTTGAGAAGGAATTGGTTGTCGTGGGGCAGGCCGGAAACAAGGCGTCGGCCTATGAGCGCCCCCTCGACATCCGCACACGGCTGGTCGAGCCCGACAAGCCCGCTCCCAAACCTCAACCTGTTCCCGAGCCCTCGCTGCCCATCGAGGAGACCCCCGAGGGCGAGGTCCTCAACGTCGTGCTGGGCTATGAAGCGCGTGAAATCAAGCACCTGAACACCACCACGTTCTATGCCACACTGGTCAACGACAGCAACTACTTCCTCTATTTCACTTACATGACCCGCGGTGATGGCGATGGCGAGTGGAAGACCCGCTATCATGGCATTGTCGAGCCCAATATCCAGGTCGAGCTCGAGGAGTTCGGCCACGATGACCTCAACGACATGACCCATGTGGCCGTGCAGTATGTCGCCTTCAAGCAGGGCAAGGGCTTCAAGCTCAAGAACCCGGCTCTCATCGAGCAGCGGCTCGACGTGACCAAGTTCTACAAGGTGCACTGTTTCCACGACAACCCATACTTCGATGTGCCCGTCATCGCGGTCGAGATCGTCACCAACGACCGCCCTGCCCGCCAGATGCGCATCGACAGCGGTGAGCTCGAGCGTGCCATGAAGGAGAAAAAGCGCATGGACCGTCCCCAGCGCAAGCCCGTGCAGAAGAAGACCGACCCCAACGGCATCATCGTCCAGGACCTCCACATCACCTCCCTGCTCGACAACCTCAACGGCATGACCCCCGGCGCCATCCTCGAGTACCAGATGGACAAGTTCCGCGAGGTCATGGACGCCAACATCAGCAAGCACGGACAGCGCATCGTCTTCATCCACGGCAAGGGCGAAGGCAAGCTGCGCCAGCACTTGCTCAGCGAGCTCAAGCGCCGCTACCCCCGCTGCACAGCTCAGGACGCCAGCTTCCGCGAGTACGGCTTCGGCGCCACCCAGGTCACCATCCACTAACTTCAAAGCAAAGACCACCCAAACTGAAAGTTTGACCTATAGGTCTATATTTAAAGTCCGTGGTACGCCAACAAGCGACTGGTCAAATGATGTCAATCAACAAAAAAGGTTGTAGTGGTTGTCAATATTGTTGTCATGGTTGTCTGATAAATCAGAAGGCGTTGTCTGAATTTACTTGAGGATGGGAAAGCGGAATTGGCGCAGTTGCCGTTCCAGGTCTTGCTCGTGGCCGCTGGTGTACTCGTTGACCAGGGCGTGAAACTGGGCGGAATGGTTCATGTGGGTCAAGTGGGCCAGTTCGTGGCAGATGATGTAGCGGATGAGGGTTTCGGGCATAAACATGAGGTTGCGCGAGAGCTGTATCACCTTCTTGGCCGTGCAGTGACCCAACTTGCGCATGCCGCGGCCGATTTCAAACCCCGCCGGCCGCAGTCCCAATTCATCAGCCACCCGCTGGGCTAGCGGCAGCAGGGCAGCGTGGGCCTGCACCTCCATCGCTCGCCCGATCACGCTCGATATCGTGTGCTTGATATTCTCATCATTCAGATTGGCCTTCTCGTGGACCTGCAGGTGCAGGTTATCACCCTCCCAGTGGTTGAGGATGTAGCCTGGCATACGGCTCTGGGCTTCGATGACCACACGGCACTTGTAGCACTCGATAACCTGACCGAGCTGGAACGTCACACCCTCAGGGCGCGGCAGTCGCCGCAAGCCCTCACGGTTCTGCTCAACCAGTCGATTGAGTTCGGCAGCCCGCAGTCCGATTGGGGCCCGCATGAGCAGATGTCCATCGGCATGATAAGTGAACCGCACCGAGGTCATGCCCCGGCGCAGCTCCACATATATCTTCCCGAACTCCTCGTCCTCGATATAACCCGTCATGGCTTGGCTCTTTATTCATAAAGAAGACAATAAATACAACAAATACAATCTGCTGATAATGAATAATTTGTATTTATTGTACTTATTGTACTTATTGTTTTCCTTTTGTTTGTGTTGTAGATTAGAACTTAGTGATACCCATAATCTCGCGCACATCGGCCAGCGTCTGGCTGGCACGGGCACGGGCACGCTCGGCACCCATCTTCAGGACGCGGTGCAGGTAGGCGTCGTCGTTCTCGATGTCGATGATGCGCTCACGGATGGGAGTGGTCAGCGCCACGATGTCCTCGGCAATCTCCTTCTTGAGGTCGCCATAACGGATCGAGCAGTTGTTATAGGCCTCGGTGAAGTATTCCACCTTGTCGGGCGTGCCCACGAGCTTCAGGATGGTAAACAGGTTCTGAACGGGCTCGGCCATCGGCTGGTTGGGCTCCGTGGGACCGCCATCGGTCACGGCACGCATCACCTTCTTGCGGATGGCTTTCTCCTCGTCAACCAGGTAGATGCAGTTGCCCTCGCTCTTGCCCATCTTGCCGCTGCCGTCCAGGCCGGGAACCTTCACGGGTGCGCTGCCGAAGTTGAAGTTCTGCGGCTCGTTGAAGTACTCGGTCTTGTAGAACGAGTTGAAGCGGCGTGCAAACCTGCGCGTGAGCTCCAGGTGCTGCTCCTGGTCCTTGCCCACGGGCACGAAGTCGGCACGCTGGATCAGGATATCCACGGCCATCAGGGTGGGGTAGGTCAGCAGGCCCGCGTTGACGCGCTTGTTGGTGCTGGCACCGATAATCTCCTTGGCCACGTCCTCATCGTCATCGCCCTGAGTGGGGGTGGTGATGCCCAGCGCTTTGCGGGCTTTGTCCTTGAAGGCGGCGGTGCGCATCAGCTCACCGATGCCCACGTGCATGTTCAGCAGCAGGTACATCTCGCTCACCTCGGGAACGTCACTCTGCACAAAGATCGTCGATTTCTCGGGATCCAGTCCGGCTGCCAGATATTCTGCCAGGATGTGGCGCACGTTGGTGTGCAGCTCCTTGGGGTCAGGGTTGGTGGTGAGGGCATGCAAGTCGGCAATGAAGTAATAACTGTCGTACTTGCCCTCGTTCTGCATCTTCACAAAGTTACTCAAGGCGCCCAGGTAGTTACCCAGGTGCAACTGCCCCGTGGGACGTATTCCGCTCAAAACAATCTTCTTGTTATCCATATTCAAATTCCTGTAATTTTTATTTCAATGGCTGCAAAGGTAATAAATTGTTTTCAGTTATCACTTTTTCAGTTTTCAGATTTTTAGTTTGAGGCGTTCAGACCACTATCTCCAGCAGTTGATGCGCGATGCCGGGGCAGGCGGCGAGGATGCAGATGTTGTGGTCGGTGCGGTAGCGCTCGACGGTGGCTCCGGCTTCCAGAGCGATGAGTTCGCCGGCACATGCGTCCCACTCCTTGAGGTTGAGTTCCCAGTAAGCGTCGAGCCAGCCAGCGGCAACATAGCACAGGTCCATCGCCGCCGAACCCAGTCGGCGGATTCCCCTGACGCGGGGCATGACCTGGGCAAAGCTGTCCAAGTTGTTGTCGGCGTTGGTCGCTTTGTCATAGGGGAATCCTGTCGACACCACAGCCCGCTCGAGTTGCGTGGTGCCCTTGGCTTGAAGACGCCCGCACGGACCGAAGGCTCCCTTACCCCTGATGGCGTAGAACTCCTCGCCGAGCGTGGGGGCATAAACATAACCCAGGCGGGTCTCTCCGTCCACCTTCAGGCCGATGGAGATGCAGTAGGTGGCGAGTCCGGCACTGTAATTGACTGTGCCGTCGAGCGGGTCGATGACCCACTGGCACTGGGCCTGGCGATGGTCGTCGCCACTCTCCTCGCTCAGGATGGCGTGGTCAGGGAAGTGGTTGTGCAGATAGTCAATAATGATGCGTTCGCTGGCCTTGTCGGCCTCGGTCACGATGTCAAATGCGCTGCCCTTGTCCTGGATGTCCAAATCACGGCGGCGAAAGTAGCTCTTCAAGGCCTCGCCTGCCTCGTGGCCCATGAGCATGGCACTGCGGAGCCATTGCAGCTCCTCGGTGGTGAAATTGTTGTTGGTCATGTTTTTCATCATTTTTACCTTTAGTGATTATTTGAAACCTGAAATATCCATAAAAAAGGGAGCCACTGTGGTGTGACCCCCTCTCATCTTGTTCTTTAGCTTGCAGCTTCCTCGCCGCCCTCGGGCTCGATAGGAATCTGGCGTTTGAAGACTTCCTTGAACGTGATCAGCGTCTCGCTGCGGCCCAAGCCCATCTTCAGGAAACGGTCATGGATGACCTGAAGCAAGTGGTCATTGTTCTTGGCATAGAGCTTGACAAACATGTCATACTTGCCTGTGGTGAAGTAGCACTCCACAACCTCGGGAACGGTCTTGAGCCTGGAAACCACTTCATCAAACTTTGAGGGGTCGTTCAGAAAGAAGCCGATGTAAGCACAGGTCTGATAGCCGACCGAGGCGGGATTGATCAGGGAGATGGACCCCTTGATGACTCCCATATTGTAGAGTTTCTGGATGCGCTGGTGGATAGCGGCACCCGATACGTTACATGCGCGTGCAATTTCCAGATAAGGCTTGCGGGCATTCAGGGACAGCATTTTCAGAATCTTGTAATCTAGAGAATCGAGTTTTGTAGCCATAAGAATATAGTTATTAATTTATATGCCTTTAAAAGTAATTATTAATTGTTTCAACACGTTCATTAACAAAGTGCAAGCGCCTTGTCCTAGCCATGAGGCGGGCTTACTGCGCGACAAAGTTACAACATTTTTTTCAAAGAAATTGATAGATTATAAGAAAATTTATAAAAAATCTTCTCATCTTGCAGGTTTTTGCGGGTCATTTATTGGGAATTGTCCTGTCACAGCACCTGTGGTGCTATCGTTTGCGATAAATGTTTTTTTTCGGACGGTTGGTAACATCTGTGGCTGATATGCTGGCAGTTCGGCCGAAATGCTGTATCTTTGCACATGATGATACTAAAGCAAGCAATAGAACAACTCAAGGATGGACTCGCCGGTGTGGCTGAGCCCCGAGAGGTCCAGGCGATGATTCGCATCATCTGCGAGGACATTTTCAACTATGACCAGGTGGATGTGGCCCTAAGACAGGAAAGCGAGCTGCCCGAATTCGCTCCGCAGCGCATCGCCGACATCATCGCGCGGCTGCGCCGTCACGAGCCACTGCAGTACATCGTGGGCAGTGCCCGATTTCACGGACACAAGTTCCGCGTGACTCCCGCAACCCTAATTCCGCGCCCCGAGACCGAGCAACTCGTGGACCTGATTGTCGACGAGAACCCTGAGTCGGACCTCCGCGTGCTCGACATGGGCACGGGGAGCGGCTGCATCGCCATCTCGCTGGCCAGGGCGCTGAAGTTTGCACAGGTCGACGCGCTGGACATCTCGCGCGATGCCCTGGAGGTGGCCCGCGCCAATGCCGCCTCGCTCAAGGTCAGGGTGCGATTCTTCGAGAGCGACATGCTGGCACCACAGCCGCCAGCCCGTTATGATATCATCGTGAGCAATCCGCCCTATGTGTGCTGGAGCGAGCGCGACGCCATGGACCGCAATGTCAAGGACTATGAGCCGGGCCAGGCCTTGTTCGTCCCCGACAGTGACCCGCTGATGTACTACAAGGCCATTGCCCCCTATGCCGCCCAATCGCTCGAGCGGGGCGGACACCTGTATCTGGAGATCAATCAGCGCTTTGGCAACGAGGTGAAGCAGCTGCTCGAATCGGCTGGAATGGACGGGGTGCGCATCATCGAGGACTCATACGGCAAGGTGCGCTTTGCTGCCGCATGCCGGCCATAGCCATCAGCTGACCCCAACTAACGATAGCTGTCAGGGAATGACCGTTGACGAGAAATACATGAGGCGTGCATTGCAGCTGGCCGCACTGGGGGAAGGGCGTACGTCGCCTAACCCGATGGTGGGCGCTGTGATTGTCGACCCGGGGGGCTCCATCGTGGGCGAGGGCTGGCACCGTCGGTGCGGACAGTCTCATGCCGAGGTCAATGCGGTGGCCTCTGTGACAGCACGAAAAGCGCTGAGCGATAGCACGATGTATGTCACGCTGGAGCCTTGCTCGCACTATGGCAAGACGCCACCTTGTGCCCACATGCTCATCGGGCTGGGCATTCCGCGTGTGGTCATCGGGACACTGGACCCGTTTCCCGAGGTCGCCGGGCGGGGCGTCAGGCTATTGCAGGAGGCTGGCGTGGAGGTTGTCGTCGGTGTCCTGGAGCGGGAGTGCCGCGCCCTGAACCGCCGATTCATGACGGCACACACGACCGACTTGCCATGGCTGCAGCTCAAGTGGGCACAGACGGCCGATGGCTTCATCGCCTTGCCGCCCGGGGCGGGCGAGAATCCCCTCCACATGTCTACCCCTATCACCATGCGGCTGATGCACCGCCAGCGTGCTCTCTGTGACGCGATTGTCGTGGGCGCGGCGACGGCCTGCATCGACAACCCCTCACTCACGACCCGCTACTGGCCAGGCAGATCACCGCTGAGGGTGGTCCTATCGGCCAACATGTCAATCCGTGACAACCTGACTCTGTTGAACGACGGCTTGCCTACTATCGTGTATAACGGCCTGAAGAACGAGACACATGGCGCAGTGGAGTATGTCAAGACTGACACCGCCGATCCCCGGGCATGGCTGCGCGACCTGCGCCGGCGCGGCATCACCAGCGTGATGGTCGAGGGCGGAGCACAGGTGCTGCGACAGCTCATTGATGCCCGCTTGTGGAACGAGGCTCGTGTCGAGACCAGTCCCCGCGTGGTGGGGCAGGGTGTCCGGGCTCCGTTCATCGATGGCTGTCTCACAGCTACTTATCATATCGATAGCAACACCATCAGCATCTACACCCCTGGCGATTGAAGCATGACAGACGCTGCCGTTAGGTGGTTCTCATGACGTTTTCGGTAAGCGGATGCTGACGTGTCGTGGTTCGTTAAAAAGGTGTAAAATGGGGGCGCTCTACCTTAATAATAAAGAAAAATGGCCCCAAGACCGAATTTTTTTGTAATTTTGCCGTTTGTAATAAAAGAACAATACAGACGATAATGACCAATAGAACCGCTCTATATCTCATACTGGCGATGGCTGTGATGCTTTCATCGCTGCCCACGCTGGTATCATGCAACAAGAACAAGGACGATGACGACGACACCTTCTATTACAGCACGAGCAAGCAGACGACGCTGGTCACGGGCTTTGCCTTGCAGGCGAGTTCCGATGTGCTGGCCAACCTCGACTCGGTGAGATTCACCATCGATTATGACAACGGCTTGATCTATAATGCCGACTCATTGCCTGTGGGCACCGACATCAGCAAGCTCAAGGTGGTCGTGGAATTCCTGAATACGGTCAAATCGGCAGTGTTCAATATCTCGGACGCAACGGTCCAGGCCGACACCTCCATCAATTACACCACTTCGATGACCCAGCCGATTGACTTCACAGGCAAGACCCTGCTCAAGGTGACTTCGGCCGACGAGACCCAGGTCAAGGACTATGAGATCAAGGTCCTCGTTCATCAGGTGGAACCCGACACGCTCATCTGGGCACAGTCGTGGCGACGTGATTTGCCGGGCTACAGTAGCGGTGTGACCGCGTTCAAGGCTGTTGAGCAGGACGGCAAGATGTTTGCCATGACCTATGACGGCAACCAGTGCGCTCTGCTGACGGCATCGTCTCCCAGCCAGGCCACTTGGGACAAGCAGACCTTGTCATTGCCGTTCACACCGAACGTCAGCACCCTGACCGCTACGGGCAGCGCCCTGTTTGTGCTTGCCGACGACGGCACGCTCTATACGTCGGCCAACGCGGTGGATTGGGCCTCTTGTGGTGTGAACTGGTGTTCGCTACTGGGCGCGTATGAGGACAGGGTGCTGGGCCTCGTCACCGATGGCTCCGCCTTCTACCATGATGAGTATCCCCGTCCCGAGGGCTTTGAGAACGCCCAGGTGGACCAAGACTTCCCCGTCGCCCACGCGTCGAACATGATTACGGTGACCAACAACTGGTCGGTAGGCCCCCAGGCCATGATTGTAGGCGGCATCGACAGCGATGGCGACTTCAAGCAGGACACTTGGGGATATGACGGCAGCCGCTGGGGTAAAATCAACAACATCCATTCCGACGTGATGCCAGCGCTTGCCGATGCGTCCCTGTTCTCGTACTATACCTACAAGACGTTGCCTGGCGTTCGCCGCTATGCCCGTCAGACGACATGGTACGTGATGGGCGGCCGCAAAGCCGACGGCACACTCAACAGCGACATCTATCTCTCCAATAGCCAGGGTATCACCTGGTTTGAGGCCGACTCCATGATGGTTCAACCCGACTTCATGCCCAAGTTCTATGGGGCACAGGTTTTTGTTGCCGACGAGACGATGAATGTGCCCAAGCGTATGCCACGGCAGGTGGCCTCGCTGGTCACCTCATGGCAGTGCCCCTACATCTACCTCTATGGTGGTTATGACGCTGATGGAGCTTTGCTGCCCAACGTGTGGCGCGGCGTGTATAACCGCCTGACCAATGCTCCCGTCTATTGATTCTCATCCCCCTCGATAATATTGACGACAAGATGAAGAAAACCCTGTCCATATTGATGCTCATGATACTGGCCGTGATTCCCATGGCCGCGCAGCAGTATAAGTATGAATTGGGACCGTTGTTGGGCATGACGGGCTATCTGGGCGACGTGAACAATGGCAACCTGTTCAAGCACCCGGGCATCACCGGCGGTGCCATGTTCCGTTACAACCACAACAGCCGCTGGGCCTTCAAGGCTAATCTGAGTTATGCCAGCATCAGTGGCAACAGCCAGGGTCTTGACATCAGGTTCCCCGAGGAGGCAGAGTACAAGTTCTCGGCGAGCCTCATCGATGCCGGCATCACCGCTGAGTTCAATTTCCTGAACTATGGCCGTGGCCCCATGTACAAGAAATACAAGCCCATCTCGCCCTACATGGTTGCGGGTGTGGGTTTTGTCTTTGCCATCAGTAATGGACACAACCAGGCATCGTTCACCATCCCCATCGGCATTGGTGTGAAATACAAGTTTAAGGACAGACTCAATCTGGGTTTTGAATTCACCATGCGCAAGGAGTTCAGTGACCGCATCGACGGACTGAGCGACTTGTCTGGCATCAAGCACTCGTTTGCCAAGAATACCGACTGGTACTCTTTTGCCATGTTCTCGGTAACCTATGAGTTCGGTAAACGATGCATCAAGTGTAACTATATAGAATAATCGCTATGGCAGCACTTAGTGACAAAATACAACAACTCGACCCGACCCGCATTCCGCGTCACGTCGCCATCATCATGGACGGCAATGGACGTTGGGCAAAGCAGCATGGCCACGAGCGCAGCTTCGGCCACGAGAATGGTGTGTCCACCGTACGCCAGGTGACCGAGATCGCCAGCGAGGTGGGCGTGCAGTTCCTGACGCTCTACACCTTCTCGACCGAGAACTGGAACCGTCCGCAGGACGAGGTCGACGCCCTGATGAACCTCATTGTGGTCAGCATCGAGCAGCAGACGCCCGATTTGATCAAGAACAACGTGCGCTTGACCACCATCGGCGACATGCGCCGCATGCCCGAGTTTGCCGCCAACAGGCTGCGTAAGTGCATGCAGGACACTGCGCAATGCACAGGACTCGTGTTGTGCTTGGCGCTGAGTTACTCTTCGAGATGGGAGATCGTTGAGGCTTGCCGACGACTAGCATCCGAGGCCGCCGATGGCACTATCATGCCTAGCGACATCGACGATGACATGCTGGCTGCGCACCTGGCGACGAGCGACATGCCCGACCCCGACCTGCTTATTCGCACGGGCGGCGACCTGCGGGTGAGCAACTATCTATTGTGGCAGATAGCCTATAGCGAACTCTACTTCACCTCAAAATATTGGCCCGATTTCACCAAGGAAGATTTTGTCGACGCGGTAGCCGACTTCCAAGCGCGTGAGCGACGTTATGGTAAAACGAGCGAACAGGTTAATGATGAAAATGAAGCGTAGATCATATAATATGAACATAAAACATATACTGCTGGCGATGATGGCCCTTGCCGCGCTGTCGCCTCTGGCTGTGAATGCACAAGAGACACTGACGGTCAACGATACCATCTACAATCCCAAGGTTATCTTCACGGGAACGCCTTCCACCTACGAGATTGCCGGCATCCGGGTCCAGGGTGTCGATAACTATGATGAGAACATCATCATCGGTTACTCGGGACTGGCTGTGGGACAGCGAATTGATATCCCTGGTGACGACATCAAGGCTGCCGCAAAACGTTTCTGGCGCCAGGGGCTGTTCTCCAAGGTGCAGATTCTGGTTGAGAAGACCTATCACGACCAGGCTTGGCTGGTGTTCAACCTGCGCCAGCAGCCTCGCGTGTCACAGGTCAACTATAACGGCATGAAGAGCGGCGAGAAGAAGGACATCATGGAGCGACTGGGATTCCAGATCGGCAGCCAGATGACCCCCAACATTGCCGACCGCATCAAGATTATCGTCGAGAAGTACTATGCCAACAAGGGCTTCGGCCAGGCAACATGCGAGGTCGTGCAAGTGCCCGACCTGAGTAAGCAGAACGAGGTTATTGTCAATATCAATGTGGACAAGCATGAGAAAATCAAGGTCCACAAGATCTATATCGACGGCAACGAGGTGCTGAGTGACAACAAGATCAAGCGCACCATGAAGAAGACCAACGAGAAAACATCCATCTGGAAAATCTTCTCGCAGAAGAAGTTTGTCCAGAGTGATTATGAGGCCGACAAGCAGCTCATCATCGACAAGTATAACGAGAAGGGTTACCGCGATGCTGTCATCGTGAGCGATAGCGTGGTCCCCTTCAACGAGAAGACCGTTGACGTTTACCTCAAGATCGATGAGGGAAAGAAATACTACATCTCGGACATCAGCTGGGTG
Organism: uncultured Muribaculaceae bacterium; assembly: GCA_964628205.1. Classification (GTDB taxonomy): domain Bacteria; phylum Bacteroidota; class Bacteroidia; order Bacteroidales; family Muribaculaceae; genus Sodaliphilus. The sequence continues at coordinate 148,837 of CAZVMM010000001.1, read as the reverse complement.
GGCAACACGGTCTATCCCTCGGTCATCCTCAACGAGGTGCTGGGCATCAAGAAGGGCGACGTCTATAACCAGAAACTGCTCTCCAAGCGCACCCAGGAAGACGATGACGCTGTGGCCAACCTGTACATGAACAACGGTTACCTGTTCTACCAGCTCGTGCCCATCGAGAGCAAAATCGAGGGCGACAGCATCAATCTGGAGATGCGCATGTTCGAGGGTAAGCAGGCCCGCATCAACAAGGTTGTCATCAATGGCAACGACCGACTCTACGAGAAGGTGGTGCGTCGCGAGCTGCGCGTGCGGCCTGGCGACCTGTTCTCCAAGGAGGACCTCATGCGCTCGGCTCGTGAGATTGCCCAGACGGGTCACTTCGATCCCGAGAAGATGGACATCCGCCCCGAGCCCAACCCCGATAACGGCACCGTGGACATTATTCTCAACCTCGAGAGCAAAGCCAACGACCAAGTGGAGCTGAGTGCTGGTTGGGGACAGACGGGTGTCATCCTCAAGGCGTCGCTGAAGTTCACTAACTTCTCGATGAAAAACCTGTTCCACCCATCGTCATTCAAGGGGCTCATTCCCCAGGGCGACGGACAGACCTTCACCATCAGTGCGCAGACCAATGCCAAGTACTATCAGGCTTACAGCGTGTCGTTCCTCGACCCCTGGTTTGGTGGCAAGCGTCCCAACTCGCTGTCGGTATCGGCATTCTATAGCCGCCAGACGGGTATCAACTCGTCCTACTACCAGCAGCAGATGCAGAACTATGCCTACAACATGTATAATATGTATCCCGGATTTAACGGATACTATGATTACGGTGGGTATGGTGGATACAACTACTATGAGAACTCCTATGACCCCAACAAGTACCTGCAGATGGCAGGTGTGACGGTGGGATTCGGTAAGCGACTTAAGTGGCCCGATGATTACTTTACCTTCATGGCTAGCCTGAGCTACCAGTGGTATAGCCTCAAGAACTGGGATTACCTCTCCTACAGCTCTTATGGACGCATGTCTATGAGAAACGGTGTCGCCAACTCGTTTGTACTCGGACTGACATTGTCGCGCAGCAGTATCGACAATCCCTTGTACACACGCCGAGGCAGCTCCTTTACCTTGAGCCTCAACATGACCCCGCCGGCCAGCCTGTTTGGCAAGAAGAACTGGAAGGCTCTGAGCGAGAGCGATACCGATGCGGCCAAGAAGGAACTCTACCGCTGGATCGAGTACTGGAAACTCAAGTTCCAGGCACGAACTTACACCCCGCTGACCGACCCCGACGGACGTTGGACCCTGGTGCTGATGACGCGTGCCGACTTCGGCTTGCTCGGCAGCTGGAACAAGTGGCTGAAGTCTCCGTTCGAGACCTTCTATGTCGGTGGTGACGGCATGTCGGGATCTTACACTTATGCTACCGAGGCCATCGCCCTGCGTGGCTACGAGAATGGCGCCTTCACTCCCCGCAGCGACGGTTACGCCTATGACCGCTTTGTCGTTGAGCTCCACTTCCCGTTGATGCTATCCCAGAGTGCCACAATCTATCCCCTCGTCTTCGTCGAGGCGGGTAACGCTTGGACCGACATGAAGGACTTCAACCCGTTCAACATTAAGCGTTCGGCTGGTGTCGGCGCACGCATTTTCCTGCCCATGATTGGTATGATGGGTATCGACTGGGGCTACGGCTTCGATGTCGTCAACGGGCAGAAGGGTGGCAGCAACTTCCACTTTGTGCTCGGACAGGAGTTCTAACGATGTTCAACGGGTGCAATCAATTTTTGACAGCCCGAAATAAACGATTTGAAATATCGTCAGTCTAAAAGTCGAAATTTTTAAAATTAATATAGAAGAGATATGAAAAGAATAGTTTTAATTGCAGTGGCGCTCGTTGCCGGCTTCATGGCTGCCAACGCGCAGAAGTTTGCTCTTGTGGATATGGAGTATGTGCTCAAGAATATTCCGGCCTATGAGATGGCCAATGAGCAATTGAACCAGGTGTCGCAACGCTGGCAGCGTGAGGTGGACGAACTCAAGAAGGAGGCCGACACCATGTACAAGAATTATCAGGCCGACATGGTATTCCTCACCGACGACCAGAAGAAGAAAAAGGAGACCGAAATCACCGAGAAGGAGAAAGAGGCCCAGCAGTTGCAGTACAAGTACTTCGGACCGCAAGGTGAGCTCTTCAAGAAGCGCCAGTCGCTCATCAAGCCCATCCAGGACGATGTCTACAACGCCTGCAAGAAGGTGTGTGAGGAGCGTGGATTCCAGGTCATCTTTGACCGCGCCAGCAGCCAGAGCATCATTTTCGCTTCGCCCCGCATCGACGTCAGCAACGAAGTGCTCGAGAAGATGGGTTATAAGTAAGGCTTTAGGCTGTTGCTCTTAAGGCCACTGACAACTACAGTTAGTGTATTATTGAGTAAAAAACAATTATTATAATAACGAAAATCGATTTTAGACATGTTTAAAAGATTTATGCTCTTAGCCGTCACGGCTACTATGATGTGCTTTGCCGCACAAGCTCAGAAGTTCGGTTACGTCAACACCAGCGAGATTTTCAACGTCATGCCCGAGAAGGCCACTGCCGAGAATACCCTCAAGTCGGTTAGCGACAAGTATGAGACCGAATTCAAGAACTTGCAGGACGCCTTCCAGAAGAAGATGGCCGACTATGAGGCTGCCGATAAGGATGCCAGTACCCCCCAGGCAATCAAGGACCGTCACAACCAGGAACTGCAGGAAGAATACGTGAAGATCCAGAACTTCCAGCAGACCGCCTCACAGGACCTGCAGCGTCAGCAGGAGACTCTGCTTGCCCCCATCACCCAGAAGCTCCAGAACGCAATCCAGGCTGTCGGCGCCGAGGGTGGTTACACCTTCATCTTTGACCAGGCTGCTGGTGCCATCATCTACACGGGTACCAATGCCGAGGATGTCAGCGCCAAGGTTAAGGCCAAGCTGGGCATCAAGTAATTACAGACAACATACATACATAACACGATTAAGCTAAGATGCGAAGCTCTCTGCCGGCGGTCGCCGTGCTGGGAGCTTCTTTTTTTGTGGCAATGGGTTGTGGCATGTGTGAAAAAATACTACCTTTGTCATTATAATATTATAATGTGATAAAAGACGATAAAACGATGAAAAGATTTCTCTTGACTGCAGTGGCGTTATTGCCACTGATGCTAATGGCTCAAGCCCGAATCGGTATTGTTAACTCGCAAGAGATTTTTAATCTCATGCCCGAGAAGGCTGTCGCAGAAGCCCAACTTAAAAGCCTGAGCGACCAGTACCATGCCGAGTATGAACTGCTTAAGGCCGAGTTCGACAAGAAATACGCCGACTACCAGACTGTCGCTGCCGATGCCTCGATGCCCGAGACCATCAAGGAACGTCGCGTCCATGAACTGCAGGAGAGCGACAAGAAGATGCGTGAGTTTGAGCGCCGCGCTGCCGAGGACATCGATGCCCGCCGCACGACCCTGACGCGGCCCATCACCGACAAGATCCAGGCTGCCATCAAGCAGGCTGGCGAGCAGGGAGGGCTCGACTTGGTGCTCGACACCGCAGTCACCCCTGTGGCCTATACGGGACCGGCTACCGTCGACCTTAATCCCGTTGTCAAGGCTATCCTGGGACTGTAACGATACAGCCGGTGGCTCAATCCATAAAGCCCCCTGTATGAAAAAATAAAAACCTGCATCACACGAGTGATACAGGTTTTATTTTGGTGGGGTGGAAGATGGGGCTCGAACCCACGACCTTCGGAACCACAATCCGACGCTCTAACCAGCTGAGCTACGTCCACCATGTAGCGTTTTCTCTCAAACGCGGGTGCAAAGATAATACCAATTTTGTTCCTGTGCAAGACTTGTCGCAAAAAATCCGTGAAAAAAATGTTTCCTGAGCTGTTTTCCTGAGCTGTTGAGGCGGATTTTAGCGCTCCACAATCTCGGCGGGCGCAATGCGGTCGCTGCCCTTGACAAACTCGCCCAGTGAGTACACGCCGCGCAGATTGATGTCGCTGTCCAGTAGCAGGATGTCGGCATCCTTGCCGCGCTGCAGCGAACCCTTGCGGTCATAGATGCCCATAATGCGGGCTGGTGTCTCGCTCGCCATCCTCACGGCATCCTGCAGCGGCACGCCGACAACGCGCACCATCGTCTTGATCAGGCGGTCCATCGTGGCGATGCTGCCCGCGAGGGCGCTGCGGTCCGAGAGCTTGCACACGCCGTCCTCGATGATCACGCGCGGGTCAAACGCGTGCTCACTGTCACTGTCGGTCACTGCCAAAGCATCGGTGCACAGCGCTGTGCGTTCCACCCCCTTCATGTGGTAGACCAGGTTGAGCAGGGTCGAGGGGACATGGATGCCGTCGGCAATCACCTCAACCGCCATGTCCTCGAGCAGGTACACGCTCTCAACCGTGCCGGCATGCTTGAATTCGCGCACGTTGTGAAAACCGGGCATTGCGTTATAGAAGTGGGTGGCCAGCGTGTAGCCGGCATCCCAGGCGGCCTTCACGTGCGGATACTCGGCTCCCGTGTGGCCGATGGCGGCGACAATGCCCTTGCCGGTGATGTACTTGCCCATCTCCACCGCCCCGGGTAGCTCGGGTGCCGTGTCCCACCGGCGCATGCAGTCATAGTCCTCAACGATGTGCATATACTCGGCGGGGTCGGGAATGCGGATGACTTCGGGCATCTGGGCACCTGCCTTGCTGGGGTTGAAGTAGGGGCCCTCCATGTGCATGCCCATAATGGTGCAGTGGGGTTCCTCCATCAGCTCGTCACACGTCTGGCACGCCCGCTCCATCATGTCGAGTGTCGACGATGACAGCGTAGCATAGATTGCCGTCGTGCCGTGACGCAGGTGAGTGCTGGCGGCGGTCTCAAACGCTTCACGTGTGCACTCCTGGAAGTCGCAACCACCGCCACCATGACAATGCAGGTCAATGCCACCTGGCACAACGTGCATGCCATGGGCATCAATAGCCTTGTCCATGCCGTCTAGCATGCGGCTGCTCTTGCTCACCTCCTTGATGCGGCTGTCCTCGATGATGACCGAACCGCCGTTGATCCACCCCTCCGGGGTGAGCACGTGACCATTGTAAATCTGAGTCAGCATTGTCAATCTTTCTGTCCTTACCTCCTACTTGAAATGCAAATATACATTGTTTTTTGATAGGTTGTATGTTGAGGTTACATTTTTTTTGATTTCTTGACGAAAATTTTGAATGATGCCATCTGCCGTTGACTGGCAGCTCCCTGTTTTGTGCCTGTGGCGACCCGTGCCCAGGGCCGCATTTGTCTTGATATTTCGGGTGTTTGTCAACATGATTGCTCTATTGGTCCCGAAGTGGCCCAGAGGCATTTTTTTTATTGGATTTTTATCTTTTTCTTTGCGGTGTAATCGAGTACCGCCATTGGGGCACTTGGGGTTACTCTTATTAATATTTCAAAAACACCACAAGTAGAATGAAAAAGATTGTTTTAATGATGATTGTTGCCCTCATGATGGACACAATGGTGACTAACGCACAGCCGCAGCACCGTCAGCACAGGGATCCGCAGCGCATGGTGCAGCAACGTGTCGAGCGTCTGGACAAGGCGCTGGGGCTCACTGATGAGCAGAAAGCCGAAATCACAAAGGTCTACACCCAGGAGATGGAGGCCATGAGTAAGGATGCCCCAGCACAGATGAGCAATGGCGAGAAGTTCAGCGAGGAGGCCATGAAGGCTAAACGCGAGAAAATGAGCGCGCAGCGCCAGGCTACCAATGCCAAGATCGAATCATTGCTCACCCCCGAGCAGGCTGCCAAGTTTGCTCAGTTCAGGGACCAACAGGGAAAACGCGGACATGACAAGCGACATGACCGCCGCTCTGATGCCAAGCATGGACCCAAGAAGGGGCTTGCACAGGATGGTAACTGCTGCTGTTGTGACAAGAAAGTGGAGAAATGAAGTGACTTAATCGTGTGTGTGTTTTGAAAGTGGGGGGTGCTTCCTGGTTGAAGGAAGTGCCCTCCAGATTATTATTACAGATATCTTCTCGATTACCAGCCCCCGCACCGCCTCAGTGCTCCCGTGTGCTGCGGCTCTGTCGCAGCGTCCACTTGCCCTCAAAAAATGATTAGAAGATGTTAAAAACGCGCCTTTTTTACTTAAAAATGACCTGCTGACTGGCCGAAAAGGTCTTGAAAATGAAAAAAAAATGCTAACTTTGCATATTAAATTATAGTGTAAACAACATGGATGTAAAGAAAATCTTATTTATATCACAAGAGATTGCACCCTATGTGCCCGAGCGACGTTTGTCACAGATTGGCAGAATCTTTCCACAAGGTGTTAAGGAGCGGGGTATTGAGGAACGCACTTTCATGCCCAAGTATGGCATGATAGCTGAGCGTAGCAACCAGTTGCACGAGATGATCCGTCTCTCGGGCATGAATGTGATAATCGATGATACCGACCACCCGCTCATTATCAAGGTGGCAACATTGCAACAGGCGCATTTCCAGGTATATTTCATCTACAATGAGGACTACTTTGCCAGTAGCCGCATCGATGAGCTGGAGATGAACTGCTCGACCGATGATAACGACGAGCGAAGCATGTTCTTTGTGCGCGCGGTCATCGAGTCGATACGCAAGATGCGTTGGGTGCCCGACATCATCCAGTGCACCGGCTGGATTTCGGCATTGGCGCCAGTTTACATCCGGACACTCTATGGCGACGATCCGTCCTTCCGCGATGCCAAGATCGTGACTGCGCTCTTCAATGAGCAGCTGCCCGCACCTCTGGATGCCCGCTTGAGCGAGAAGATGCACATGGACGGCATCCCCAAGAACGCACTCAAGCCCATCGCTGGAAAGGAATTGACCTACGACGGCCTCATGGCCCTTTCGCTCAAGTACAGCGATGCCGTCATCGAGTGCGAAGAGGGCATCAGCCCCGCTGTCCTCGAGTCGGCTCAGGACTTGCCCTCATTGCGCTTTGTCGATGATGATGACGTGGCTCGGGTCAACGAGTTCTATGCGTCACTATAGTCGGCAATGATGCCCGTCGGGTAACTTTGTCCCCGGTTTTTTCGGTATTCTTAGATTTAACGATTGATCAGTTCGAGAATATGAAACAATTCTTCAATGTGATACTGGCAGCAGCGCTGCTGTTTGGCCTGTACGCATGCACCGACGAGACCATCGGCGTTTCCATCACTGACAGCGTCTCGTCTATCATCGAGGATTCTTCTTTTGTCATCACGGGGCACTCCGTGCGCAACGAGCGGGTGCAGATGCGCACCAGCACCAAGATGCTGGGTTCGCTCAGCGCCGATGGCTATGGTGACCTCACCGCATCGGCCGTCACCATGTGGATGCCTGCTATGAACATCGATACCGCACGCATGAAGCCGGAGTGGATTGACTCCTGCCGACTCAAGCTGCGCATGCCTTACCGTAACGGCTTCACTGGTAACCTGCTCGCTCCGATGCGGCTGAATGTTTACCGTCTGAACAAGGCCTTGCCGTCGCCCATCTACAGCGACTTTGACCCTACAGACTATTACGACCCGGACGACTTGCTGGCCTCAGAACCCTATTCACCCTCATCGGGATGGATGGAGATTGCAGAGTCCTATATCAGCGGAACCCGCCAGGTCGATACCGTCAACGTGATTTCTGTCCCCATGCCCACCTCCCTGGCAGTGGAGCTCTATAACGCATTTGTCAGCGACCCTGACAGGTTCTCCAATCCCCGCACCTTTGCCGACATTTTCCCCGGCATCTATGTCACCAACAGCTATGGCAGCGGACATCTGATCAACATCAAGGCCACACAGCTCGATGTCTATTACCACAAGCACATCGTGCTCAATGATACCGCTGAGGTCGACTCGACCTTCTCGCAGTCCTATCTGGCCTCGACACCCGAGGTGATTTCCAATAACATCATCAGCTTTGACATCGACGACCAGATCACATCGATGGTCAACGCTGGCAGGGCCATGATTGTGGCTCCTGCAGGATATGAGGTACAGGTAAAGTTCCCCATACAGGAAATCATCGACAAGTATCAGGCGGGTGGGAGCGGCAATCAGTCGGTTATCAACTCGCTGGCGCTCGAACTGCCAGTGAGCATCCCCATAACGCAGTACAACATCCAGCCGCCCACCTATCTGCTTATGGTCAAGACCTCGATGAAGGACCAGTTTATCCATGGCGACAGCCTGGCCAATAACAAAGACTCGTTCTACGCCAGTTATAACGCTGTGACCAAGAAATATGTCTTCTCGGGACTGCGCAACTACATCCTGGACATCATCAACAACAAGGGTGGAATCGCCACCGAGGACGACATGAACTTCACCATCACGCCTGTTGACGTGACAACATACACCTATCCGACGTCGTATTCCTACTATTATAGCTCATCAACATCATCGGTGGTAACCAAGATTTCGCCCATGGTGTCCCAGCCCGCCATTGTCGAGCTCCTGCTCGATAAGGCAAAGATCAAGATAACCTATAGTTCGCAAATTGTCAATTAGGGCACAAGAACAGCTTGGATTCGTCTTTGCTTTTTTAAAATTGATAGATTCTGCCTTAATATTTTTGCTGAATTAGAAAATTTGTGTTACCTTTGCACCCGCATTGCAAGTAATCGCAGTGCACCAAGCCGCAATAGCTCAGTCGGTAGAGCATTTCATTCGTAACGAAAAGGTCGCGGGTTCGAGTCCCGCTCGCGGCTCCAGAACGGGGAAACGACATCGTTTTCCCGTTTTTTCAGAGTCATAATCAGCATGAGGTAAATATGGAAATTTCTGTAAAAGATTACATGGAGCGGCAGCCGGGCAACCCCCGTGTGGCCGAGACCGACCAGTTCTTCTTGTGGATTGCGCTGAGATTGGCTCGGCTATGGGACGAGGCTCCGTGGCTGAGGGCGCTGGACGACAATGTGCGCCGCGAGGTGGTGCTGGCAGTAACTGGCTATTATCAGGATGTGGTCGCTGATGCGGGTTTGTGGCGTTCGTTCACGAGGCTCCACAGTGAGCGTCATGGCTCGCCCCTGCCTTTTTATGGTCGCCGCGGCGATTACGTTGACTATGAGTTGAACGTCGATGATGTGCGTTATGTGATGTGGTGGACCATCGCTGGCATGATGGGAACCGACGCTCTCGATCCTCACGACAGCGAGCTCGAGGCCTTGGCCACCGCTTTCCACATGCTGCTCGATCAGGAATATGAGGAGGCTCCCGTGCCACGGCAGCTGTGCATCGCCAGCGAGGTGGACCTGGACAACCCTCAGGACGCCCAGCGCATCTATGATTATGCCTATTGGCTCTATTGGCGCAGTTTCCTGCTGCGCCCGTCTTCACAGGCCGTGATGGACCGTGCCACGCCTCAGGCCCATGCCATCATCGCTCGTGCGGGCGAGAGCGACGCGCGTCCGCTACTGCTGGAACTCAACGAGCGCCTGATGTCCACAGAACCCGCTGGCCCTATCCCGCTGACCACGGCCCAGTGGCTCCGCCTGATCATCGATGACGAGTTGCCAGCGGAATCCCTATAACCGACTTCAGCTTCTATAGATTCTATAATAGCGAGTTCACGCCTGCCCCATCATGTGGGGCAGGCGTGAACTCGCTATTATCTGGTGGCCTGAGCTGGATTATACCAAGCCGCGGCCATGACAATTCTTGTACTTCTTGCCGCTACCGCACGGGCAGGGATCGTTACGTCCGATCTTGGGACCCTCGTTGCGGATGGGGCCCACGGGACCCTGGGGACGCGGACCCACGGGAGCTGCGTTGGGACGGCTCGGGTCGGGCTCGCCGCCGCGATTCTCGCTGTAGCGCTGCTGGCGGGGCTGAGGTTCGCGCTCCTGAACGTTCTGTTGGGGCGGTGCCTCGGGAATCTGGCCACGCATGAGCACGGCGATTGACTTGCCATTCATGATGCCGACCATCTGCTTGAACATGTTGAACGCCTCGGTCTTGTAGATGACCAGCGGGTCCTTCTGCTCGTAGCTGGCGTTCTGCACGCTCTGGCGCAACTGGTCCATCTCGCGCAGGTGCTCCTTCCAGTTCTCATCGATGGTGAGCAGCATGACGGCTTTTTGCCAAGCCTTGGTGAGCGACTTGCAGTGGGTCTCGGCGGCTTCCTTGATGTCGATGACGATGCCAAACACTCGCTTGCCGTCGGTGATGGGAACGCGGATCAGGCCCTGGGGCTCCATGCCGTTGGCTGCCTGGTCGGCGACAATCTGCTGGATGATGGGGTCGGCGACCTCGCTCAGACGGTCCATCTTGCGGTTGAAGGTCTTGAGCACAGCATCGTACAGGATTTCCTGCTTCTTGCCATCGTCCATGCGACGGTATTCCTCCTCCTCGAACGGGCTCTCGATGGCATAGGTCTTGAGAACCTGCATCTTGAAGTCCTCGAAGTCGTCAGCGCCATGCTTGTCGATGATATCCTCCACACTGTCATACAGGGTGTTGATCAGATCCAGACCGATGCGTTCGCCAATCAGTGCGTGATGGCGGCGGGTGTAGATCACCTTGCGCTGGGCATTCATCACGTCATCATACTCGAGCAGGTGCTTGCGGATACCGAAGTTGTTCTCCTCGACGCGCTTCTGGGCGTTCTCGATGCTCTTGGTCACCATGTTGCTCTCGATGGCTTCGCCATCCTTCAGACCCAGACGGTCGAGCGTCTTGACAACGCTCTCGCTGGCAAACAGGCGCATCAGCTTGTCCTCAAACGACACAAAGAATACCGACGATCCCGGGTCTCCCTGACGACCGGCACGGCCTCGCAGCTGGCGGTCGACGCGGCGCGACTCGTGGCGCTCGGTACCGATGATGGCAAGACCACCGGCTTGCTTAACGGCCGGCGAGAGCTTGATGTCGGTACCACGACCTGCCATGTTGGTAGCGATGGTAACCACACCCTTGCCGTCGATCGACTGGCCGGCTTGGGCAACGATGTCGGCCTCCTTCTGGTGAAGCTTGGCATTCAGCACGTTGTGAGGAATGTGACGCAGGTTCAGCATGCGGCTCAGCATCTCGCTGATCTCGACGCTCGTGGTACCCACCAGCGTGGGGCGTCCCTGGTTGCGCATGGCCTCGATCTCGGCAATGACAGCATTGAATTTCTCCTTCTGTGTCTTGTACACGCGGTCGGGCATATCGTTGCGGATCACGGGTTTGTTGGTCGGGATAGTGACAACATCCAGCTTGTAGATGTCCCAGAACTCACCAGCCTCGGTCTCTGCGGTACCGGTCATACCGGCCAGCTTGTGATACATGCGGAAGTAGTTCTGCAACGTGATGGTGGCAAACGTCTGGGTTGCGGCCTCGACGTTCACGCCTTCCTTGGCCTCGATAGCCTGGTGCAGGCCATCGCTGTAGCGGCGGCCCTCCATCACACGGCCCGTCTGCTCGTCGACGATCTTTACCTTGCCCTCGGCATCGACGATGTACTCGTCGTCTCGGTTGAACAGGGTGTAGGCCTTCAGCAGCTGGGTGACGGTGTGCACGCGCTCGGCCTTGATCGAGTAGTTGGCGAGCAGCTCGTCCTTCTTGTTGGTCTTCTCCTCGTCGGTAAGGGGCTCGTTGGTTACAGCCGACAGCTGGGCGGCGATATCGGGCAGGATGAAGAATTCAGGATCATCGGTGCCCTTGGTGAGCACGTCGATGCCCTTATCGGTCATTTCTACGGTGTTGTTCTTCTCATCAATGATGAAGTACAGGGGATCGGTGACGATGGGCATCTCGCGGTTGTTGTCCTGCATGTAGTAGGCCTCGGTCTTGAGCATGGCGTTCTTGACACCTTCCTCGCTCAGGTACTTGATCAGCGGCTTGTATTTGGGCAGGCCCTTGAAGGCACGGAAGAGCCTCAGCGTACCCTCCTTGACGGTCTCCTGGTCGTCGCTGGCCATCATCTTCTTGGCATCGGCGAGCAGGCCGGTCACCAACTGGCGCTGAGCGTTGTACACGCGCTCCACGTTGGGCTTGAAGTCGTTGAACATCTGGTCCTCGCCCTTGGGCACGGGACCCGAGATAATCAACGGGGTGCGGGCGTCATCGATCAGGACGCTGTCGACCTCATCGACGATGGCGTAGTTGTGGGGGCGCTGCACCATATCCTCGGGGCGCATGGCCATGTTGTCGCGCAGGTAGTCGAAACCGAACTCACTGTTGGTGCCGAAGGTGATATCGCAGTTGTAGGCCGCGCGCCGCTCAGGCGAGTTGGGCTCGGTCTTGTCGATGCAGGCAACGGTCATGCCGTGGAACATATACAGCGGACCCATCCACTCGCTATCGCGCTTGGCCAGATAGTCGTTGACGGTTACCACATGCACACCATTGCCGGTCAAGCCGTTCAGGAACACGGGCAGGGTTGCCACCAGGGTCTTTCCTTCACCAGTGGCCATCTCGGCAATTTTGCCCTGGTGTAGGACGATACCGCCGATGAGCTGCACGTCATAGTGTACCATGTCCCACTTGATCTCGTTGCCACCGGCAATCCAGTGATTGGTGTAGATGGCCTTGTCGCCGTCAATCGACACGAAGTCCTTGCCCTGAGCTGCCAGGTCGCGGTCGAGCTGCGTGGCAGTGACGGTAATGGTCTCGTTCTCGGCAAAGCGGCGCGCTGTCGATTTCACAATGGCAAACACCGTGGGCAGTACCTCGTTGAGCTTCTCCTCGAGGACGTTGAGAATCTCCTTCTGGATGTCATCGACCTTCTTCCACAGCGGTTCGCGCTCCTCATAGTCGAGGGTCTCGATTTCGGCCTTGATGCGCTCAATCTCATCGCGCTTGTCCTGTACCGAGTCGTTGAGCAACTGGCGGATGTCGGCGGTGCGCTGGCGCAGCGCGTCGTTGTCCAGTGCGTCAATCTCGGGATAAATCGCTTTGATTTGGTTGACAATAGGTGTGATCTTTTTCAGGTCACGTGACGACTTATTGCCAAACATTGATTTCAAAATGTCACTAAGTCCCATTTGTTGTTGTTATGTTATGATTTGTTTTGTTCTTGTCGTTGTGATTGCTTGTATCCAAACCGCAAAGATACAATTTTTTGACTGATAAACGTCTATATATAAGGAGAAATCACCCCTTATGATGAAAAATGGCGGTTTGTTGTGCGCTTAGTGTTTGGCCGAAGTCGGGCCACGCGTGGTCTGGCTACCGAGCAGCACGTTGGCCGTTGAGCGGATGACGAGCGACGCCATCAGCGGGAAAAAGGCCAGGTTGCCCACCTGGGGCTGCCAGGGCCATGCCAGCATGAGCAGGAGCACGACCAGCGCATTCAGCGCGTGGAGCCAGCGACCGATGGGGCGCGTCTTGGCAAACCAGGGCAGCGCGGCAAGCAACAGCAGCGCGGGGTTGAGCCACAGGATGTTGATATTGGGCGAGGTGGCCTCGTGGGTCGAGAAGCAAATGAGGAAAAATAGGATGCAACCGGCCAGCCCGCCAGTGGCGAAAAGCATGGTGTCGAACCAGCGTGACAGCGCATGGCGGCGCCAGTCATGGCCGCTCACGAGCAGCGTTGCCGCCAGTACGAGCAGCGCCACAGCCATCGGCGACAGGTACCACGGGGTGGGGGATTTTACGAGTCCCTGGGTGCTGGCGTCGATGGGCACGGTTGTTGCTTTGACCAGGGGCACGGCCACGCTGTCGGTCGTGATAGTGGCGCCTGCCACGGCATCCATCAGCAGCATCGGGATAAACATGGTCGCACGCTTGTCCAGAGCCGTGTCCACATCCCATCCCAGCACCAGGTCGATGCCGAATCGCTCCCACGCGTAATTGCGGCAGTAGTGTGACAAGATGTCACGATAGGTGACAGCACTGTCGCCCATCGCAGGATATTGCAGCCCGTCGCCCGCTGCCATCTCGATGATGTCGCGGGGGCGGGTAGAGCAGTTGTCTCTCAGGAACTTATAGCGATACGTCCGATTCTCGGGCAGGGCATTATTCCACAGAAAGTCGCTGACCTGCCTGGCCTTGTCTTGTGGCAGATTCAGTTCCTGTTCCACCATGCGGCGGCCCTCCATGCCTATCGTGGCATAGGCCCGCGGTACTGGCTGGCAGATGTAGTCGGTCTCGCCTAGGACAAAACGCCACACGAATCCTGGTGCCTGAAAGTCGAACACTCCATAGTTGAAGTACACATCGCTCGGGCCTTGCTTGACGCGCAGCTCGCTGTGGCCGAAGATGTTATGCGGCTCGCTGCCAGGATAGAACGTGACGAGGCTCACACTCACCTGGTCCTCTTCCTGAGACTGGTCGGGTATCGAGGACGGCAGATCGGGCGAAGCTTCAAGTGTACCCGTTGCACACAGGGCACACAACACGGTCACGTAGCAATATTTCCTTAATAGCCGTTGCATCTATTATAATATGTGTCAGTAGCAAGAATGATGCCAACTGACATATCAATAACGTGAAACACGTCTCTGATAGTATAGAGGACTTCTATAAATTAGCTTGGAATGGATTTGGATTGATTTTCGAGCAGATTTTGACTTGACTTCGCAGGAGCATAGCAAGCTATGGTCCAAGAAGGTAAGGCAAAAGATGCCGAAAAGCGGCCAAAGACATCCAATGCGAAAAACTATCATTAGGGTAATTTATAGAAGTCTCCTATATATCTGCTCAACGAAAATAGGTCATAACTCAACATGTTTTAACATCACATGGGCGATTCGGATTGTCTCAATCTCCCTTTTTTGCATAATGCGGCACGTCGGTTTCTGAAAGGCGTTTAATCAATAAAATGAAGTGCTAAAGGAACTTTCAGCGCAGTTAAAACTACCAAAAACCATAGCGACGCCTTCCCAAAAGGGGTAAATTGTGCATTTTTTTACACGGGTGTTGACAAATTCCCCGTTAAATATTTTGGTGGTTCAGAAAAAAATCCGTTCTTTGCAGACGCATTAAGGAGATATTGCACTTTTCTATACAGATTCTATTCATAAAATTTAAAGTCCCACTCGTGAGAGTCGGACTTTTTTTACGTCTGTACTCGTGCATTCGTGGTGGTTACCATGAACCATAGGTTCCGCGGTCAGCATCGATGCGCAACAGGATGAACAGCAAGAAGGTGAAGCCCCATAGCGAGGAGCCACCGTAGCTGAAGAATGGTAACGGGATGCCGATGACGGGACACAGGCCGATGACCATGCCGATATTGATGGCCAGGTGGAAGATCAGGTAGGACGCGACACAGTAGGCATAGACCCGTGCAAACGTTGAGTGATTGCGCTCGGCCAGTGTGATGATACGCAATATCAGGGCCAGAAACAGTACCAGCACCGCCACGCTGCCGATAAAACCCTGCTCCTCGCCGATGGTGCAGTAGATGAAGTCGGTGTGCTGCTCGGGAACATACTTGAGCTTGGTCTGTGTGCCCTGCAGGAAGCCCTTGCCCGTGACACCGCCACTGCCGATGGCAATCTTGCTCTGGTTCACATTGTAGCCCGCCCCCCGCGGATCGTCAGCAATGCCCAGGGTCACCATGATGCGCTTCTGCTGATGGGGTTCCAGCACCTTGTTAAAGGCAAAGCTCACCGTGAACAGGAACATCAGCGAGGCCCCGGCAAAGCAGATGGTGATCAGCACCTTCTTCAGGTCGTCATGCAGCATGCCCCACAGCAGGTAGATCAGCGACAGGATGATCACCGGCAGGAAAAACGCGTAACCGTTGACATGGACACCTGCCAGCGCCAAGCCGCCGGCGACAGTTCCGGCTGCCGCGTAGCCCAGCAGCACATTGCGCCCCAGGATCCACGAGCGGCAATAGACCAGCAGCATGGCCACGATGAGCGCCATCACCAGCACAAAGGCGATGACCATGCCGAGCGGGATGCCCATGAACGTGATGGCGGCAAACTTCAGCACCACGACAAAGTAGACTACGGCCATCAGGGCAGCAAACAGCACAAACCCCGACATGCCCTCGCGATAGAGCACAAAGATGAGCGACGTGTAGACCAGCGCCGAGCCCGTCTCCTTCTCCAGGATGATGCACAGGATAGGCAGCACGATGATGCCGATGGCAATGGCATAGTTGCGCCACCCGTTGAGCTGGAAGCCATAGGTGCTGAACAGCTTGGCCAGGGCCAGCGCTGTCGCCGTCTTGGCAAATTCGGCGGGCTGCAGGCTCACAGGACCAAAGACGAGCCAGGAACGCGAACCCTTGATGTCGGGCGCGACAAAGATGGTGACAATCAGCAGCAGAATCATGAACCCGTAGAGCGGGTAGGCATAGGCCTCATAGATGCGGCGGTCGATCAGCAGCAGCGAGAAGCCGATGAGGAACGACAGGCCAGCCCACAGGAACTGCTTTCCCGAGAACTCGCTCAGGTCGAACATGCTCGCCTTGTCATAGTCGTAGGTGGCAGCATAGATGCTCACTGCCCCGGCAACCACCATGATGAGGTAGAGGACAATGGTAAACCAGTCCACTGATCTCAGCAAGTTGGTGTTCTCGTCTTCATTCCTTACTTCCATTGTTGTCGCTCACGGGTTTAACGGTTGATTTCTTATGCTTGTCGCCCTGATTGCCGCCGGGGGTGGTTTTCTTGGCTTTGGGATAGGATATGGTGTGACGGCTGGCCATCGCGCGCCCGCGGGACTGCAGCCCTGGCGAGTCTCCGCGCAGATAGCGCTCAATCATCAGCGCACCGATGGGCACGCCATAGGTGGCGCCAAAGCCCGCATTCTCGACATACACACAGACGGCGATCTTCGGGTCGTTCATCGGGGCAAACCCCATGAACACCGAGTGGTCGCGGCCGTGGGGATTCTGGGCCGTACCCGTCTTGCCGCACACGTCCAGCCCCGGCAGGTTGGCTCCCGTGCAGGTGCCGCCGAGCACTGCCATGCGCATGCCCTCCACGATGTCGCTATAGTAGCGCTTGTCGATGTCGGTATCGTGGCGCTCCAGGTTCTTCTTGAGCACGCCCACGCCCTCGATGTGCTTGACCACGTGTGGCGTGATGTAGTGGCCGCGATTGGCGATGGTCGCGCTCAGGTTAGCGATCTGCAGCGGCGTGGCCAGAATCTCACCCTGGCCGATGGCGTCGCTGATGATGGTCTGCCCAACCCATTTGCCCTGACCGTAAATCTTGTCATAGAAGGCCGTGTTCGGGATGAAGCCGCGGCTCTCGCCAGGCATGTCGATGCCCAGTTTGTAGCCATAGCCCATCGACACCATGTGGTTCTTCCACACCTCAAAGGCCTTGCCCGTCGAGCCATACTTGCTGCGCTTGTCCATCATGTACTTGAAGCCCCAGCAGAAGTAGGCGTTGCACGACGTCTGCAGCGCCGGCTTCAGCGGGATCGGGGAGCCGTGGCCGTGACAGCCCACGCGCAGGCCGGCATTGACGTAGCCGCGGTGGCACGGGAACACGGTGCTCGTGGTGATGATGCCCTCGTCCAGGAAAATCAAGCCCTGAGTGGGCTTGAAGGTGGACCCGGGCGGGTAGGCAGCCATGATTGAGCGGTCGTACAGGGGCTTGAGCCGGTTGTTGACCAGGTCGCGGTAGTTCTTGCCGCGTTCCTTGCCCATGAGCAGCGACGGGTCATAGGTGGGACTGGAGACCAGCGCCAGGATCTCGCCCGTCTTGGGCTCGATGCACACGATGGCGCCAACCTTGCCCTGCATGAGCATCTCGCCATAGGCCTGAAGGCCGATGTCGATGCTCAGCTTCAGGTTGTTGCCCGCCACGGGCATCACGTCGTCGGCGCCGTCGTTGTAGCGCCCCTTGATCTTGCCCGTCGCGTCGCGGATGAGGATCTCCTTGCCCTTGACACCGCGCAGCCAGGTCTCGTAGCTCTTCTCGATGCCCAGGTCGCCCGTGTAGTCTCCGGGACGGTAGTAACCGTCGTTCTCGATGTCGCGGGCATTCACCTCGCGGATGTCGCCCAGCACATTGGCGGCGACAGGATAGTTATACTGCCGCAGGATGCGTTGCACCACATAGAACCCGGGAAAACGGTATAGCTTCTCCTGCAGGCGCCCGTAGTCCTCGGGCGTGAGGTGGTTCATGAACACCTGCTGGGTAAAGGCCGAGTAGTTGCGGGCCTTCTTCATCTCCTGCCAACGCTGGTCAAACTCCGACCGGCTGATCTGCAACGTGTTGCAGAAGTCAATCGTGTCAAACGGCGTCACGTCCTTCGGAATCATCACCAGGTCGTACTCGGGCGTGTTATACACCACCAGCTGACCGTTGCGGTCATAGATCAGGCCGCGCGACGGGTAGATCACCTTCTCCATGAAGGCGTTGCTGTCGGCATTCTCCTTATAGGTGCTGTCCAGAACCTGCAGCTGCACCAGGCGGATGATGTAGATGATGACAATCGCCACAATGAACCCGCCGATGACCAGTTTGCGTTTCTCGAGGTTATAATCTTTTCTCACGGCGCGTGCTCACTAGTGTGTCTAAACCAAAGATGATGATGATCGACAACACGCTGCTGCCGGCGATGCGCGCCAGCGTGAGCATGATGTTGTGCAGCGAGAAGGCCTGGATCATGAAGATCAGCGTGCAATAAACTGTAACCAGTGTCGAGATATACTTGAAGTAGTCGCCCACGCCCATCGAGTCGACCGACGGGATGGGTATGTTCATGTCGTTCTCGCGCGAGACGTAGGCGTTGAACACCGGACGCCGCATGGCAGCCATGATGGTGCAGGCCAGCGAGTTCATGCCCGGGGTGTTGTTAAAGATATCGATGATCAGACCCGTGAAGAAGGCGATGGTCAGCACCCAACCGCCATGCAGGTTGACGGGCAACCTCAGAATCAGGTAGATGAACACCACGGGCATGGCGATGTTGAACAACACGATCTTGTTGCACACCAGCTGCAGCACCATCAGGGCCAGGAACAGCACGATAAATTGTATCACGGTCTTGGTCATGGCTGGTCGGCGGGGGCGTTATCGGGTTCAACAGGCTGGACGGGAACGGCTGGCGCGGCAGCCGGCGCGGGCTCGCTGGCGGGCTGCGGCTTGGACTTGCCCGGCTTGGGTTCACTGGGAATCACATCGATGATCTCGGGCTTGATTTCAGGACGCGTCTCGATGTTGGCCGCGGTGTCGATGCCCTCCTCGGCACGGCGCAGGGCGTCGATCTGCTCCTTCATCGAGTTGGTGATCACGCGCACGCTGCTCAGTTGGCTGAAGTTGGTCGTCAGCCTGATGCGCAACGACACAAAGCTGTCGCTCATGCCACGAGCCAAGCCCTCGATGGTGCCCACGATGATGCCCTCGGGGAAGACCGCCGAGTAGCCGCTGGTGACTATCGTGTCTCCCTTGTGGTACTGCACATGCTTGGGCAGCTCCTCGAGCACAGCCAGTTGCGGATTTTTACCGTCCCACACAAGGCTGCCATAGAAGTTGTTGCCCTTGAGCTTGCACGAGAGCCTCATGTGCGGATTGAGCAGTGAGATGACCCGGGCGGCATGCGGGCCCACCACGTTGACGATGCCCACGACGCCATTCTGGTCGATCACACCCATCTCGGGCTCGATGCCGTCGATGTAGCCCCGGTTGATGGTGATGTAGTTGTTCGGCTGGGCGATGCTGTTGCTGATGACCTGGGCCATGACAAAGGTGTACTGGCTCAGGGCCGGCTGGCGAAGAGAGTCGGGCGACTCCAGCGACAGCTCCGACATCTGGTGGCGCAGCTCAATCAGTTCCATCTCCAGCGCAGCGTTGCGTTCCTGCAGGCTCTCGTTGATGTCACGCAGGTGAAAGTAGGACGTGACGCTGTTGAACGCCTTATACACGGCGGCACTCACCGAGTTGGCCGATGTCAGGTAGACGCTCTGCTGGTAAGGGTTATCCCTAAACAGCAGCACGAGGCTCAATATCACATAGATAGCGAATATGAACCACGCACTGTGTTTGACGAAAAAGTTGAGCAGATTATTCATCTTGTGGACGTTAAGCTTCAAGCACTAAGTCTCAGGCGCTTAAGATAGCTGCTCACCCCCCTAAAGCCTAAAACCTAAAGCCTGAAGCCTAATAAATTAGCGCATCAGGAACTTGAAGTGCTTGATGTTCTTCAGTGCAATGCCGGTACCCTTGGCAACAGCGTGCAAGGGGTCCTCGGCAACGTGGAACTCGATGCCGATCTTGTCGGTCAAGCGACGGTCCAGGCCGCGTAGCAGCGCACCACCACCCGTCAGGAAGATGCCATTGTGCACAATGTCCTGATACAACTCGGGAGGCGTCTGCTCCAGGGCACTCAGCACGGCAGCCTCGATCTTCGAGATCGACTTCTCGATGCAGTGGCACACCTCCTGATAGGTTACGGGAACCTCCAGCGGCAGCGAGTTGACCTGGTTGGGACCATGAATGATGAAGTCCTCGGGAGCGTCGGGACCCAGATCGGTCAGGGCAGAGCCCACGTTGATCTTGATGGCCTCGGCCGTGCGCTCACCCACGCGCACATTGTGGGCGCGGCGCATGTGCTCCTGAATGTCCTCGGTCAGGTCGTCACCGGCAGTGCGGATGCTCTTGTTGCTCACGATGCCGCCCAGAGAGATCACGGCGATCTCGGTCGTACCGCCACCGATGTCAACAATCATGTTGCCCTCGGGCGCCAGCACATCCAGGCCGATACCCAGAGCGGCAGCCATCGGCTCATAAATCATGTACACGTCACGGCCACCGGCATGCTCACTCGAGTCGCGAACCGCGCGGATCTCCACCTCGGTCGAACCCGACGGGACGCAAACCACCATGCGCAGCGAGGGAGAGAACCAGTGGTTCTTCGCGCTCACCTTCTTGATCATGCCGCGGATCATGTGCTCGGCGGCATTGAAGTCGGCAATCACACCGTCGCTCAGAGGGCGCACGGTGCGGATGCCCTCATGCACCTTGCCGTGCATCTCGCGGGCTCGCTCACCCACGGCGATGGGCTTGTTGGTCTTGGAGTCGAGAGCCACTACCGACGGCTCGTCGATGACGATGCGGTCATTATGGATGATAATGGTGTTGGCTGTGCCTAAGTCCACAGCGATCTCTTGTGTGAATGAAAACCATCCCATGATTGTTATCTGTATGTTTGATAGTTAATTATAAGAATCTGATGAAAAAAACTCACGTTAATCGGACTGCAAAATTACTCAATTCTTGCCAATTTACCGCTATGTTTTAGTGTAGTTTTTGCAGGTTTTTTTGATGCCCACCAGCGCACAGCTGATCAGGGCACGCTTCAGAGCATTTCTTCCAGAATTGAGACTGCATGGCGCACGCAGTCTTCACACGAGCACAGCACGCCATGGTCACTACCCACGCCCTTCAGGTCCCGGCAACGGGTGGCGCCGCAGCGACGTTCAAACTCTGCACGCAGTTGGCTCGCCTGGGGGTTCATCCGGCGGTTGTCAAACCGCAGCAGCCCTTGAGCCATCTGTGCACCGCACAGGGCTCCGCATGTCTCGTCCATGCTGCCCATGCCGCTGCCAAAACATGCCCCCATCGCCAACAGGCGATCCTGAGGCAGCCCAAGTTCCGGAGCATAAGCCAGCAGCACAGCCTGGCAGCAGTTGTGTTCACGCTTGTACATCACAGCACGCTCGCGCCGGGGCATGCCACTCATCATCTCATCATTCTGTTCCATTGTCTATATATAATATAATAATGTTTGTCTCTTTCCACCACAAAGGTAGTCATAGTGGCGAGAATAACGGTTGGGAAAAGCTGTTTTTTTGTTGCAAGGGTGTAACGTAGCTATTAAATGAGGGTGGTCGCTTCGCCCGCCTTAATGTTTATTGGGGTGGGGTGGCAATAACGGGGCGGGGTGTGACGTTATATATAATGTAAAAAGAAATATCAAGTGCGCACTATGAACAAGAGAATCGTTATGCTCATGGCTGCTGCGCTGGCTTTGTTGTCGGCGGCAGGCCAGGTGTCGTTTACCGGTGTGGGAGAGTATCCTGTCATCGAGGTGACGACCGATCTGATCACAGGAACGAACAAGCCCTATAAGGTATATGTTATCTATAACACCGATGGGGTGGGGATGGAATTCCCGTCATCAAGCGGTGAACGTGCCGTGTGGTACAGTTATGACATGCGGGGTGGCGGCTATGCCGAGGAAATCGCCGGCGTCAAGTGGGACGGTTACAAGACGTGGCTCGACCAGGTGAAGCCCAACTCGGGCTACATCATCGAGGAAGGAACAGACCGGACCTACCTGTGGGTGGTCAATTATGCCGACTACTACTTGTCGCTCAATGACCTGTTCCTGAATAACAACTCGCCGTGCAGCCTGTTGTCGTTCAGCGTGGACGGTTCCGGCCCAAGGATACTTTATACCCTGGATGGCCCCACACTGGTGCTGGACCGCGAGATCGAGTTGCGCTATAACACCCTGGTGTGGGACGACAGCACCCATTGGCAAGAACAGCCCATTGTGGAGACATTTGAGAGCCTGGACGAGGTCTTGGAAATCGACCAGCCGCTGTGCAATACCGAGTTCCTGATGACCGGTGACCGCTTCCTCAGGGAGTGGGGCCTGGAAGAGGGTGCCGAGAGTGACTATTACACCACTCAGGCCGTGAATTGCGCGACGACCGCCGTCCAGGAGATGCGCGGAAACAACAACGAGAAGGGTATCGATTCGGGCCTGGGCGGTTCGGCGCCAGTCCACATCGTGTTCACGGGTTATCCTACCGACGGTGTCGTGTATCGCGTGTGGGAAATGGCTACCGATCAGGACTTTGAGAATGTGATTCTGCAATATAACCAGGACGAGGTGGACTACACCTTCAACGAGGCGGGCACGTACTACATGCGCTACATGGTTGCCAACGCGGACGGAACGTGTGAGGCATATGGCGATACCTACAGCATCATGGTGAGCGAGAGCGAGCTGGTGTGCCCCAACGTGTTCTCGCCGGGTTCGACCGAGGGTGTGAACGACGTCTGGAAGGTGTCCTACAAGTCGCTGGTTGAGTTCCACTGCTGGATCTTCAACCGCTGGGGCAACCTGGTGTGTGAGTTTACCGATCCCGGCTCGGGATGGGACGGCACCTATCACGGCAAGCTCGTTGACACGGGCGTCTATTACTACGTCATTACGGCACTGGGCAGCGATGGCGTGAAGTACAAGAAGCGTGGCGACATCACCATCATGCGTTACAAGAAGGGCGCCAGCGGCACCTCGGGTGACGGCACGGGAGGCGCGGACACAGGAGGGTATTAATGATACACAGGTTGCGGCACGAGCCGCAATTTGTCGATTAGAGAAATACCGATAGCATGAAGAAAACATTATTGATGGCAGTTCTGCTGATGGCTACGTCTGTCACAGCACCTGCCCAGCTCAAGCGAGAGTACAGCAAGGCGGCCACGGGCAGCGCGTCGCCAGTGTTCAGCACGACGGCGAGTCCCGACATCCCGACAAGCGTGACCTTTGCCGGCGAGAAGGTGAGTTTTGACCGCCTGGACATGGCCGAGCGCCTGGACCGCGAGTTGACGGGCATCATCTATGGCCAGACGACGACCGAGCTGTGTTTCAAGCGCGCCAACCGCTATTTTCCGGCGCTGGCCAGGATACTGAAGGAGCAGGGTGTGCCACTGGACTTCCTCTACCTCGCCGTTACCGAGAGCTCGATGGACTATAACGCCTACTCGAGCGCCAAGGCTGCCGGCATGTGGCAGCTACTGGCCGGAACGGGCCGTGACTATGGCCTGGAAGTGGGTGACGAGGTGGACGAGCGATATGACCCCGAGAAGGCCACCGTCGCCGCATGCAAGTACCTCAAGGCCGCCTACAAGAAATATGGCCACTGGCCAACGGTGGCTGCCAGCTACAACGCGGGTATGCAGCGCCTGACCAACGAGTTGACTAAACAACGCGTCGACAACTCGTTTGACCTGTACCTGGTACAGGAGACCTCGCGCTATGTGTTCCGCATCATCGCTTACAAGCTGGTGATGGAGTCGCCCAAGCGCTATGGCTATCGATTCTCGCGCAAGAACCTGTATCAGCCAGTGGCCTATACCACTGTCGATGTGACAGGACCCGTGGCGAGCTGGATCGACTGGGCCCAGGACAAGGGCATCACCTATGCCCAGCTGCGGGAAGCCAATCCGTGGATACGGTCCAGCAAGCTGACCAATGCCGGTGGCAAGACCTACAAGGTGCGAATTCCCAAGCAGAGCGAGCTCTACCGCAGCAAGCGGACGTTCTCTGTTTATAACAAGGACTGGGTCGTTGACTGAAAAACCGATAACAGAAAAACCGATAACAGAAAAACTGAACAATGAAACTGAACGGGCAGGAAATTGATAGCGTCGAGGTGCTGGGAGCCAGGGTGCACAACCTCAAGAACATAGATGTGGAGATTCCCCATTATCGGCTTACGGTGGTAACGGGATTGAGCGGCAGCGGCAAGTCGTCGCTGGCGTTCGACACGGTGTTTGCCGAGGGCCAACGGCGCTATCTCGAGACGTTCTCGTCCTATGCCCGCAACATGATGGGGATGCTCGAGCGCCCCAATGTGGACAAGATTTCCGGCCTGTGCCCTGTCATCTCGATAGGGCAGAAGACCGTGAACCGCAACCCCCGCAGCACCGTGGGCACAACGACCGAGGTCTACGATTACCTCAGGCTGCTGTATGCCCGTGCTGCCGACGCCTATTCCTATCTGTCGGGCGAGCCGATGGTGAAATATACGATCGACAAAATCCTGTCGCTGATCCTGGAACGTTACCAGGGGCACCGCATCTACATCCTGTCGCCGCTGGTCAACAACCGCAAGGGACACTACAAGGACCTGTTCGAGAACCTGCGCAAGAAAGGGTATATCAACGTCAGGGTAGACGGTAACCTGCGGGAAATCACCTTCGGCATGAAGCTCGACCGCTATGTGAACCACAGCATTGAGCTCGTCGTGGACCGGCTGAAGGTGAGCGACAAGGACAGCAAGCGGCTGGCCGACACGGTGGACCTCGCATTCAAGCAGGGCAACGGGCAGCTGATGATACTCGATGCTGAGACCGACGAGGTGGGCTACTACAGCCGATCGCTCATGGACCCGGCAACCGGCCTGTCATATATGGAGCCGGCGCCCCACAACTTCTCGTTCAACTCGCCGCTGGGCGCATGCCCGCACTGCAAGGGCTTGGGATACGTCAACATCATCGACCGCGACAAGATCATGCCCGACATGAGCCTGAGCATCCGCGCAGGGGGCATCCTGCCGCTGGGCAAGTACAAGAACGTGCAGATATTCTGGCAGATTGCCGCCATCTGTGAGAAGTACGGATGCACCCTGGACACCCCGCTTGGCGACTTGCCCGAGGAGGCCCTGAACGACATACTGAATGGTACCAACGAGCGGCTGAACCTGCGCACCGAGACCCTCTCGACCAGCAACTACTTCCTGTCGTTTGACGGGCTGGTTAAGTATATCGAGATGCAGCAGGACGACACTGCCACCAGTGCGGCCCAGAAGTGGGCTGGACAGTTCTTCTCGCGAGCCGTGTGCCCCGAGTGCGGCGGCGCACGCCTGAACCGAGAAGCGTTGCACTTCAGGCTCAACGGCAAGAACATCGCCCAACTGGCGGCGATGGACATCAGCGAGCTGCGCGACTGGATTAGCGACCTGCAGCACCATGTCACGCCCACGCAGTGGGAGATCGCCCGCGAGATTGTCAAGGAGATCACCTCCAGGCTCAACTTCCTGCTCGAGGTGGGGCTGGACTACATGTCGCTGAACCGCAACTCGGCCTCGCTGTCGGGAGGCGAGAGCCAGCGCATCAGGCTCGCGACGCAGATCGGCTCGCGCCTGGTCAATGTGCTATACATCCTGGACGAGCCGTCGATAGGCCTGCACCAGCGCGACAACCAGCGGCTCATCGATTCGCTGAAGACCCTGCGTGATGATGGCAACACCATCCTTGTGGTCGAGCACGACAAGGAGATGATGCTGCAGGCCGACTACGTCATCGACATCGGCCCGCAAGCGGGACGCAAGGGCGGCAACGTCGTGTTTGCCGGCACGCCTGCCGAGCTCATGGGCCAGCACACGCTCACGGCCGACTACCTGAACGGCACGCGAGCCATCAATGTGCCGGAGAGACGGCGCGAGGGGAACGGCAAGCGCCTAACCCTGAAAGGGTGTTGCGGCAACAACCTGGACCATGTGGACGTCAGCTTCCCGCTGGGCACGTTTATCTGCGTCACGGGAGTGAGCGGCAGCGGCAAGTCCACCCTGGTCAACGCCACGCTACAGCCCATCCTGAGCCAGAGGCTGTACCGGTCGCACACCGCTCCCATGCCCTACGACGAGGTGTCGGGCCTGGAGCACGTGGACAAGGTGGTCACCGTGGACCAGGCACCGCTGGGACGCACTCCGCGGTCCAACGCCGCGACCTACACGGGCGTGTTTACCGACATACGCAACCTGTTTGTCAACCTCCCTGAATCCAAGATCCGTGCCTACAAGCCCGGCCGTTTCTCCTTCAATACGGGTGGCGGGCGCTGTGAGGCCTGCGGCGGCAATGGCTACAAGGCCGTGGAGATGAATTTCCTGCCCGACGTGCTCGTGCCGTGCCAGGAGTGCGGCGGCAAGCGATATAACCGCGAGACGCTCGAGGTCAAGTTCAAGGGTAAGTCGATTGCCGATGTGCTGGACATGACCATCAATCAGGCCGTGGAGTTCTTTGACGCCGTGCCGCAGATTCTGCGCAAGATCAAGGTGCTCCAGGACGTGGGACTGGGTTACATCAAGCTGGGACAGCCGTCCAGCACGCTCTCGGGCGGCGAGTGCCAGCGAGTGAAGCTCGCTTGTGAGCTGGCCAAGAAGGACACGGGAAAGACTGTCTATATCCTGGACGAACCGACGACGGGTCTGCACTTTGAGGACGTCAAGGTGCTGCTGGGCGTGCTCAACCGGTTAGTCGATAAGGGCAACACGGTCATCGTCATCGAGCACAATCTGGACGTCATCAAGTGTGCCGACTATATCATCGACATGGGGCCCGAGGGTGGGCGAGGGGGTGGCCACGTGGTGGCCATGGGTACGCCGGAGCAGGTGGCAGAATCCACCACCTCGGTCACAGCTCGTTTTCTGCGGCAGGAAATCCAGTAGCAGGCAACCGCCCGGATTTTGTGTTTTCCGGGCACATGCTTGACCAGCCAGATGGCTGTCATGAGATATCAATCAGGGGGCATCGCTCCCTGATTTTTTCATGTCGTCAGGGGGCGTTTGGGGCTCATCCGGTAATGGCCGATGGCAGTGATTTGGTGAGTCAAGATGCCGCTTCGGAGTTGTGCGTGTCAGGTTTTTTTGAGCACTAGAGTGGGGGCGTGGAAGCCGCATTTCGAAAAAATGCACGGATTTTAGGTCAGAAAAATTCGGTTCATGCCCCAAAATCTCATCTCGAAATGGTGCTGGCAAAAACAGAATGACGGTGCGTCTGGTACGTTTTTTCATGGCAAGGAAGGCCTGTAGGGTAGGCAAGAATCAGGCGGTTACGGGAGATGGAGCATCGCAGAAAAGTGTTCAAAATGTCGTTTTTTTTACGTCTTTTGCTTGAAACGGCCGAAAATCAGAAAAAATGCTGATTTTGCCGGATTTTCTACTTTTTTGGAATCAAAAAAAGAATGATTTTTGGCCATGAAAAAATCACTGAAACATCGATAAATAAGTGATTTTTGTCGAATATTGGAAATTATATGACTGTGTTAGAATCGTTCAAAATCGCGTTTTTCGCCCTGAGTTAGACGTTGGTGGAAAAAATCGCAAGGAAATCGAGTTGAGCGTCCAGAAAATCAAAATTGGTATTTTACCAACGGAAAATTCGGGTTTGAAAACGCCCCTTGGTTTGCGTTCTCAAACGTCGGGGTGGGGTCGAAAATCGGCTGTTTTTCCCTCTGGATGGCCGTTTACATTTGCGACCGGTGCTTATAAAACGAAAATTTACGACCGTAAAGTTTACAAAAACAGTCAAAAATCACATTAACACATTTTAAAACATACTACAACAAGCTGAAAACCAATAAATTACGCAAAAATACTCGAGCATTACTATAGTTATTATGGTTGTACTGTGCTCGGGTGTGTTTTGTGTTAAAAATTAATTATGCAAAACACTATAAATAAGTACTTTACGCGCTATGTTATAAAGTATTAATCGAATAAGAATAATTTACTTTTAAAATCAGGCAAAAATTGTCGATTTTTGGAAAAGACAATTGTGAATTTTAAAATTTTCGTTTTTAAATTTGGTCAATTCAATAATTCGTTTTAAATTTGCAATCCCAAAATTAAGAAAACCAAATAGGCTGATTTTTGATTTCGGGGCGTTTTTAGAGGGTATCGCTGGCCGATATTTTGGTTCAGAAAAATTTTCGTTACCAATTATTGGATTCTCGTGCCCTCGCCAGAGAGATAAAAAGTGTTCTAAAATGGATATTGTATCGAGATTAAAAAAGTTTCTGGAACATGCTGGGATTTCCAATTCCCAGTTTGCTGACACTTGTGTGATACCTCGTCCCACCCTGTCGCAGTTGCTCAATGGTCGCAACAAGAAGGTCAGTGATGAGGTCATCGCTAAGATCCATCGCGCGTATCCGTCATTGAACATTATGTGGCTCCTGTTTGGCGACGGGGAGATGATTACCGGCGGCGATACCGATTTAGCCGAGGGTGACAATCTGTCAGCCGCCAGCAAAGCTGCCGAAGACCATGTTGACGAGATGGGCCAGCGGGCCATCACGTTTGACGACGAGGATACCAAGGGCTACCGCCAGGTGTCGCGTCCCGCCCAGCGCATGGCCACCCCAACGACTGTCAACGAGGCCATCCAGAGCTTCATGCGCAGCAACGGAGGCGGGCGCATGCAGCGTGGCGCTGCCTCGCCCGACGCGCGGCGTGTGGTCAATATCATGGTCTTCTACAGCGATGGGCGTTTTGAGCAGTTTGTGCCACAGCAATCATGATGTTGAAAAGAAAAAGACTATATGTAATAATGTTGACTCACCAGGCTTTGCCGGTCGCGACACACTTTTAGAATAACGACTTTTGCCGCACATTAATAGTAAGACAGACCAATACCAGAATAGAAAACAAACCATTGCTATCGATTGGCGGCCGGCAAGCCAGTGAGTGAACTGTTACAGAAACAAGAGATATCAACAACCATTACAATAATAGCACTGGAATATAAGACAACCATTATTACTAAGAAGAATTCAACAACAAAACCTGAAATCTAAGCACGACAAGAGGGTGTGTCATAATGAAGTTATGGCTCACCCTCTTTGCAAATCAACCGCTTGAGAATGCGATATTTTTCAGGCGGCTGTTTTTTCTGTGTTTTGCCAGGACTTCCGATTCTCATGGAGTAAAAAATGAACTGTGACGGCAAAATGACAAAAATGGGGTGTATTTCCACCGTTTCGGGCGGATTTTGCTATTTTTGAGGCCATTTTCTTGATGTTGAAGGCGATGGCGAAGAAGGCAAAGTCCATCGTGACCTTGTCTTTGCCGAAGTGTCGGAAGCGCTTGTAGTGCATGTTGTTCTTCATCTGCCCGAACACGGCCTCCGGCTCTATGGGTCTTTTTGAGCGGTGTTCGAGCCCTTTCTCGGAGTTGAGGTTTTCCCTTGCCCTCTGCTTGTAGGCGATGAGCCTGTGGCTGACCTCGATCTCTCGGTTGCCTCTTTTCTTCCTGTAACACTTAGGCCTCAGCGGGCAGCCATGGCAGCGCTGTGCGCGGTAGGCGGCCATCTCGACGATGTAGCCGCTCTCGGTCCTGTCGTGCCGCGTGCCCACGCGCCTCATGTGCTGCCCCATCGGGCAGACGAAGTAGTCGCCCTCGGCGTTGTAGTGGAGGTTCTCCACGCGTCGGGGATCCTGCTTGAAGGAGCGCTTCTGCTCCATGTGGAAGTAGTTGTACTTGACGTAGGCCTGGATGCCGTTCTCCTCCATGAAGCGGTAGTTCTCCTCGCTGCCGTAGCCCGAGTCGGCCACGCCCTCATAGGGGAAGCGGCCGTAGCGGCGGTGGAACGAGGTGAGGAACAGGGGCATGGTGAGCGTGTCGCCGGGGTTGGGGAACAGGCCGAAGTCCACCAGGAACTGGTTCTCGGTGGCGATCTGCAGGTTGTAGCCGGGCTTGGTCTGCCCGTTGTTCATCGCATCCTCCTTCATGCGCATGAACGTCGCGTCGGGGTCTGTCTTGGACATCGAGTTGCGGCCGCCCATCTGCTCGAGGCGGCCGTCGTACGCGTCGAGCTTGTCGCGCTGCTTCTCCAGCTCCCGGGTCTTTCGCTTGAGTTCGCGCAGCCTTGCCTTCTCAGCCTTGTCCTTGGCCTTCTCAGCCGAGGCACGCTCGATGGAGCCGCGCAGTTCCTCGCATATCTCCGTCAGCTGGGCGGGCGTGAAGTCCACCGACTCGTCCTGGGCCGCATTCTCCTGGGCGATGGCATCGTCGATCTGGCTCAGCAGCACGCGTATCTTCTGCTGCAGCTTTGCCCGGTTCTTCACCACAGTCTTCTTCCACACGAAGGTGTACTTGTTCGCCTTCGACTCTATCTTCGTGCCGTCGATGTACTCCACATCGAGGCTGATGAAGCCCCGCTCGGCAAGAATCAGCACCAGCTGCGTGAACACGTTGTCGATCTCGTCCTTGACGCGCAGGCGGAAGCGGTTGATCGTGACGAAGTCAGGCTTCTCGTAACCCGCCAGCCAGATGTAGTGGATGTCGCGACGCAGCGACTGCTCAATCCTGCGGCACGAGTAAATGTTGTTCATGTAGGCGTAGATAATCACCTTGAGCATCATCCTCGGGTGGTAAGGGCTGCGGCCGCGCTCCCTGTACAGCTTGTTGAAACGCTGTAGATCCAGACTGTCAACGACCGCATTAACCAAACGCACAGGGTCGTTCGGAGCGATGTCCTCATCGATTCTTTGAGGAAAAAGCACCAATTGGTTGTTTATGTGCTCACGAAAGTGTAACTTTGCAGACATAATATTTTTTAATTATTTGATTGTCACAAAGTTACTAAAACTTTTTGACATGACAAAGCCTCCGCTTGGGAAAGTAGAGGCTTTGTTATATGTTTTACAGCATGTTACAAAAAGAGGATGTGCCAGAATTTTGACACACCCTCTTGTCGTCGGTGTATAGCGGTGGTGGGCCTACTTGGTCACATTGCCCAGAATGTCGCGCACAATCTGCCGCGTGGCGGCGCTGGTGGCGTTCTTGACGGCCCGTCCGGCCGCATCCTTGGCGCTGGTGCCCTTCCCCTTCTTGCCGGTGATGGTATCGGAGATGGTCTTGCCGGCTATTGTCGCAAGTGTTCCCGTGATGGCGGTGACGACGGCCTTCCAGACCTTGGACCAGATGGATTTCTCCTTCTTCTTGTTCTTCTCCTCTTTCTCGGCTTCCCTGGCAGCGGCGGCTTCCTCGGCGGCTTTGGCATCGGCTTCGGCCTCGCGGGCAAACGCTTCGAAGGCGCTATCCCTGTCCCCTGACTGCTTGTAGCGTGCGTTGATGTCGCTGTTCGCGTTCATGATGTCGAGCCGTTGCCCCTCGGTGATGGCGCCGATCTGGCTCAGCGGGAAGAGTATCTTGGCCCGCTCGACGACGCTGGGAGCACCTTTCTCGTCAAGGAACGACACAAGCGCTTCACCCGTTTCCAGTTCGAGTATGGCGTCCTCGGTCTTGAATTCGGGGTTAGCGCGGAAGGTCTCGGCCGCCACTTTGACGGCTTTCTGGTCGCGCGGGGTGTAGGCACGCAGGGCGTGCTGCACGCGGTTACCCAGCTGGCCGAGGATGACGTCGGGGATGTCGGTGGGCAGCTGCGAGATGAAGAAGATGCCCACGCCCTTGCTGCGTATCAGTCTGATCACTTGCTCGATTTTGTCGGTCAGCGCCTTGCTGGTGTCCTCGAAGAGCATGTGAGCCTCGTCGAAGAAGAACACCAGGCGCGGCTTCTCCAGGTCTCCCACCTCGGGCAGGGTGCTGTAGAGCTCGCTGAGCAGCCACAACAGGAAGGTGGAATAGAGCTTGGGCTGCAGCATCAGCTTGTCTGCAGCGAGGACGCTCAGCACGCCCTTGCCGTCGCGCGTGGCGAGCAGGTCCATGATATCGAACGAGGGTATCCCGAAGAATTTGTCGGCTCCCTGGTTCTCGAGTTGCAGCAGCGAGCGCTGGATGGCACCGATGCTGGCGGTGGACACGTTGCCATACTGGGTAGTGTACTCCTTGGCGTGACGTGACAGCCAGTCCAGAGCGCTGCGCAGGTCCTTGAGGTCATCGAGCAGGATGCCCCTGTCGTCCAGGATGCGGTACAGGATGTTGAGCACGCCCGTCTGGGTGTCGTTCAGGCCCATGATGCGTCCCATCAGGTCGGGACCCATCTCGCCGATGGTCGAGCGCATGGAGATGCCCTGCTCGCCATAGACGTCATAGAACCTTACCGGACAGCCCTCGAAGGTGAGGGCATCCTGGTTGATGCCGAACTCGGGCAATCGCTTCTCGATGAAGCTGGAGAGCTTGCCTGGCTGGCTCACGCCCGACAGGTCCCCCTTCATGTCGGCCATGAAGCATGGCACGCCCGCCTTGCAGAAGCTCTCGGCAATCACCTGCAGGGTGACCGTCTTGCCGGTACCGGTCGCTCCGGCTATCAGGCCGTGGCGGTTAGCCATGTTGCCCAGGATGCTGATGGGCCCGTTGGGCCCGTGGGCGATGTAGAATCCGTTCTCTTGAGTGTACATAGTCTTGTTGTCGTTTATTGGTTGATATTTGCTGGTCACAAAGTTAGTCTATTTTTGCCATAAAACCAAATTATTGGTGAAATTAGGGCTTGGGAGAACGCCGCGACGGGCTGTGGCGCACGTTGACCCTGCCGCGGTGGGAGGTGGGGATATTTTTCTTTCCTTGAGATGGTGTACCTGTGGATGGGAAATTGTACCTTTGTCGTTGAAACCGAAATTTTAGTTTTTTTCTGACGACAGTGAGTAAGGACAACAAGAGGAAAGTATTTGTCTCGGGCTGCTACGACCTGCTTCATTCGGGCCATGTGGAGTTCTTCAGGCAGGCGTCGCTCTACGGCGACCTGTATGTGGGCATCGGCAGTGACAAGACCATCGAGGCGCTCAAGGGGCACAAGACGATGTACAGTGAGCAGGAGCGGCTTTTCATGGTGCGTGCCATCAGGTATGTCAAGGAGGCCTACATCAATCAGGGCAATGGTTTTCTGGACTTCCTCCCCACTCTGGATATCGTGCATCCCGATTGCCTGGTGGTCAACGAGGACGGCGATCGCGAAGACAAGCGGCAGCTGTGCCGTGAGCGCGGCATGGACTACATCGTGCTCAAGCGCGTGCCGGGCGAGGGGCTGGCAGCGCGCAGCAGCACCGATCTGAAGCGTGCCATGAGCCAGTTGCCGACCCGATTAGACCTGGCGGGCACGTGGATCGACCAGCCCTACGTGTCGTGTCATGCACCGGGTTGGGCGTTGACCATCTCGCTGGAGCCCACCTTTGAGATACGTGAACGCTGCGGACTGTCGACCAGCACACGCAACACCATCAAGCGCGTGTGGCCCTACCAGCTGCCCGACATGGATCCCGAGATGCTGGCTCGCCTGGTGTTCTGCCTCGAGAACGACCCCGAACGCAGCGACGGCATCGTGAGTGGAGCCCAGGACGCCATCGGCATCTGTGTGCCGGGCTTGGCCAGGCATTATTACAACGGAAGCTACTGGCCCGAGAAGATAGAGTATACCCAGGATACCGCTTTGCTCGGATGGCTGGAGGATCACTTGTGCATGATTCCCATGTTTCCCCGTCGTCCGGGCTGCAGCGTGGTCGATGGCAAGGATATCACTCCCGAGAAAGTACGGGCGCTTGCCGCTGCGGCTGACGATTGCTGGCAGAGCATCCAGCGGATGGACATTGACGGGTTTGCAAGGGCCTACGGGGCCTCGTTCGATGCCCAGGTGGCCATGTTCCCGGCGATGATCCAGCCCGGAGTGCAGGACTACATTGACCGCTATAGCGTGATGGACGGGGTGCTGGCCTGGAAGATGCCCGGCGCCGGTGGCGGCGGTTATCTGGCCCTCGTGTGCCGCGACAGGGGCTGTTTTCCCGAGGGCGCGATTTCGCTCACGATTCGCCGCAGTGGCTTGTGAGAAATGAAGTTAAGAAACATTGTTTTTTCAGTAATTGTTGTGAAATGAAACGATATTGCCAAACCCTGGAATTGCGGGATGACCGCGAGATGATAGAGAAATATGTCGAGGCCCACGCCCATGTGTGGCCCGAGATACGGGCCGGCATCGCCAGTGTGGGCATCTTGGATATGCAGATCTATATCCATGGCAACCGCCTGTTCATGATATGTGACACGGTCGACGACTTTGACTGGGAAGCGGACAATGCCCGCCTTGCCACACTGCCCCGCCAGGCCGAGTGGGAGGCCTATGTGGCCCGTTTCCAGGGGTGTGACCCGTCGGCCCCATCGACAGCGAAGTGGCAACTGATGGAGTGTATTTTTAGGCTTTAGGATAACAACGAACAACGACTAATAGGCTTTAGGTTTTTTAGGTTGGAATGGAAGAGAAGAGGAATCGATTACTGGTGACCCGTGAGGGCGTGAGCTACGTGCTCCCCTTCATTGTGGTAACCTGCTGTTTCGCCCTGTGGGGTTTTGCTAACGACATCACCAATCCGATGGTGAAGGCGTTCTCCAAGATATTCCGCATGAGTGTGACCGACGGCACCCTGGTCCAGGTGGCCTTCTACGGGGGCTACTTCTGCATGGCGTTGCCGGCAGCGATGTTTATCCGCCGCCACACGTTCAAGAGCGGCATCGTGATGGGGCTGGCGCTCTATGCGCTGGGCGTGCTCCTGTTTATCCCCGCTCGTGCTACGGGCGTTTTCTGGCCCTTTCTTGTGGCCTATTTCATCCTCACCTGCGGCTTGTCGTTTCTCGAGACGACAGCCAACCCCTATATCCTGCTCATGGGGGATAGCGACACGGCCACGCGTCGCTTGAACCTGGCCCAGTCGTTTAACCCCATCGGGTCGCTGGCAGGCATGTTTGTGGCGATGAACTACATACAGGCGCGTCTCTCCCCCCTCGACACCGCCCAGCGGTCCACGCTCGACGATGCTCGGTTCGAGGCGTTGAAACAGAGTGACCTGAGTGTCCTGGTTCAGCCCTATGCCATGCTGGGAGTGGTGCTGATTGTGCTGCTGGTGGTGCTGCTGATGGTCAAGATTCCCGCTGTGCGGCAGTCGGCCCGTGAGGAACGCGCTCCATTGTGGCCCGCCGTGAAGCGCCTGTGGAGCAACCGCCCCTACCGCCATGGTGTGGTGGCCCAATTCTTCTATGTGGGTGCCCAGATCACCTGCTGGACCTTCATTATCCAGTATGGCACGCGGGTGTTCATGGCTCAGGGGATGAGTGAGCAGGCAGCCGAGGTGATGTCGCAGCGATACAATATCGTGGCGATGCTGCTCTTCTGCGTGATGCGCTTTGTCAACATCTATCTGATGAAATACGTCAGGCCCGGCCGGCTGATGGCGGCATTTGCAGCGCTCGCCATCGTGCTGCTGCTGTGTGTCATCCTGGTAGGCGGCAGTGTGGGCATGTGTTGCCTGGTTGCCGTGTCGGCGTGCATGAGCCTGATGTTCCCCACGATCTACGGCATCGCCCTCGGAGGTGTCCGTCAGGACACCGAGGTGGGGTCGGCAGGCTTGATTATGGCCATCCTGGGCGGTAGCGTCCTGCCCGCCTTGCAGGCCATGATCATCGACAGCCCGATGCAGTTCCTTCCGTCCGTCAACCTGTCGTTCGTTGTGCCGATGGCCTGCTTCGTGGTGGTGATGTGCTATGGTGTGCGCCATGCCACCGACTAGAGCCGCGTCACCAAAGCGGACTAAAGCGGTAATTGATTCCCTATTTTTTGGCTTATAATTACATTATTATAAAAAATAATGCTTACCTTTGCACCCTGTAAAAACGACTAATAACTAACTATATCAGTTTTTTCAAAAAAATTTATGAGTAAAGAAAAGAAATTCATGACGTGTGACGGCAACCAGGCTGCTGCTCACATCAGTTACATGTTCACTGAGGTAGCCGCAATCTACCCCATCACTCCGTCATCGACGATGGCCGAGCACGTGGACGAGTGGGCTGCCGCTGGCCGCAAGAACATCTTTGGTGAGACCGTTACGGTACAGGAGATGCAGAGCGAGGGTGGCGCCGCAGGTGCCGTTCACGGTTCACTGCAGGCTGGTGCCTTGACCACCACCTATACCGCATCTCAGGGCTTGCTGCTGATGATCCCCAACATGTACAAGATCGCCGGCGAATTGCTCCCCGGTGTGTTCCATGTGTCGGCCCGTACGCTGGCCAGCCACACGCTATGCATCTTTGGTGACCACCAGGACGTGATGGCAACGCGCCAGACGGGCTTTGCCATGCTCGCCGAGGGCAGTGTCCAGGAGGTGATGGACCTCGCCGGCGTTGCTCACCTGAGCGCCATCAAGGGGCATGTTCCCTTTGTCAACTTCTTCGACGGTTTCCGCACCTCTCACGAGATCCAGAAGGTAGAGGCCATGGACCAGGAAGACCTTCGTCCCCTCATCGACATGGAGGAGCTTGCCAAGTTCCGCAAGGGCGCTATGAATCCTGACAAGCCCGTTACCCGTGGTACTGCCGAGAACCCCGACGTGTTCTTCCAGCACCGCGAGTCGTGCAACGACTACTATACCGCAGTTCCCGCCATCGTCGAGGACTACATGAACAAGATCAGCGAGATCACCGGCCGCAAGTATGGTCTGTTTGACTACTACGGCGCCAAGGATGCCGACCGCGTCATCATCGCCATGGGCAGTGTGACCGAGGCCATCCGCGAGACCATCGACTATCTGACCGAGAAGGGTGAGAAGGTCGGCCTCGTGGCCGTGCATCTGTATCGCCCCTTCAGCGCCAAGCACTTCCTCGCAGCCGTTCCCAGCACTGCCAAGCGCATTGCCGTGCTCGACCGCACCAAGGAGCCCGGCGCCAACGGCGAGCCCCTGTATCTCGACGTGAAGGACTGCTTCTACGGCACCGAGAATGCCCCCCTTATCGTGGGTGGCCGCTACGGCCTCGGTTCCAAGGACACCACGCCCGCCCAGATTCTCGCCGTGTATGAGAACCTGGCCCTGCCGATGCCCAAGAACCAGTTCACCATCGGTATCGAGGACGACGTGACCTTCGCTTCTCTTCCCATGAAGGAAGAGGTGGCAATGGGTGGCGCCGGTATGTTCCAGGCCAAGTTCTACGGTCTGGGTGCCGACGGTACCGTGGGTGCCAACAAGAACAGTGTGAAGATCATCGGTGACAACACCGACAAGCACTGCCAGGCCTACTTCTCCTACGACAGCAAGAAGTCGGGTGGCTTCACCTGCTCTCACCTGCGCTTTGGCGACGAGCCCATCCGCTCGACCTACCTGGTGACCACGCCCAACTTCGTGGCTTGCCACGTTCAGGCCTACCTGCACATGTATGACGTGACCCGCGGCCTGCAGAAGGGTGGCACCTTCCTGCTGAACACCGTTTGGGACGGCGACCAGCTGGCCGAGAACCTGCCCAACAACGTGAAGAAGTATTTCGCCGACAACAATATCAAGGTTTACTACATCAATGCTACCAAGATCGCTCAGGAGATCGGTCTGGGCAACCGCACCAACACCATCCTGCAGAGCGCGTTCTTCCGTATCACCGAGGTGATTCCCGTAGACCTGGCCATCGAGCAGATGAAGAAGTTCATCGTCAAGTCCTATGGCCGCAAGGGTGAGGACGTGGTGAACAAGAACTACCAGGCCGTTGACCGTGGTAACGAGTATACCGAGCTGGCTGTTGATCCCGCATGGAGCAACCTGACCGTCGAGGCTCCCGCCGCCGACAATGCTCCCGCCTTCGTCCACAACGTGGTACGTCCCATCAACGCCCAGAACGGCGACCTGCTTCCCGTGAGCGCCTTCAAGGGCCGCGAGGATGGTACGTGGGATCCCGGAACGGCCGCCTACGAGAAGCGCGGCGTTGCCGCCTTCGTTCCCGTGTGGAAGGCCGAGAACTGTATCCAGTGTAACAAGTGCGCTCTCGTCTGCCCGCACGCTGCCATCCGTCCCTTCCTGATGAACGAGGCCGAGGCTGCCGCATCGCCCTTCCAGGACAGCGACAAGCTCAAGGCCATCGGCAAGGGCTTCGACGGACTGTCGTTCGTGCAGGTTGTTGACGTGATGGACTGCTTGGGCTGCGGCAACTGTGCCGACGTCTGCCCGGGCAAGAAGGGTGAGAAGGCCCTCGAGATGGTTCCCCTCATGGGCCATGAGCAGGATCAGAAGCTCTGGGACTATGCCATCAACAACGTCACCAGCAAGCAGCACCTGGTGGACACCAAGTCCAATGTGAAGAACTCACAGTTCGCTCAGCCGCTGTTTGAGTTCTCGGGCGCATGCTCGGGTTGCGGTGAGACCCCCTATGTTAAGCTGATCAGCCAACTCTTTGGTGACCGTCAGATTGTTGCCAACGCCACCGGTTGCTCTTCGATCTACAGTGCTTCGGTTCCCTCCAGCCCCTACACCGTTAACGCCAAGGGTCACGGTCCCGCATGGGCCAACTCGTTGTTCGAGGACTTCTGCGAGTTCGGTCTGGGTATGACGATTGCCGACGAGAAGATGCGCTGCCGCGTAGCAGGCTTTGTCAAGGAAGCTATCGACGACGCTACCGTGGCTGCCGATGTCAAGGCGCTCTACCAGGAGTGGCTTGAGAACTTCAACGACGGCGACAAGAGCCGTGAACTCAGCGACAAGATCCTCGAGGCCATCGAGCACAGCGACAATCCCGCCGACGTTAAGGTCCGCGAGCTTGGCCAGTATCTGGTGAAGCGTTCGCAGTGGATCATCGGTGGTGACGGCGCCAGCTACGACATCGGCTTTGGTGGTCTGGACCACGTGATTGCCAGCGGCAAGAACGTCAATATCCTCGTTCTCGACACCGAGGTTTACTCCAACACCGGTGGTCAGGCATCTAAGGCTACTCCTATCGGCGCAATCGCCAAGTTTGCCGCTGCCGGCAAGCGCATCCGCAAGAAAGACCTGGGACTGATTGCCAGCACCTATGGTTACGTGTATGCCGCACAGGTTGCGATGGGAGCCGATAACGCCCAGTGCTTGAAGGCTATCCGCGAGGCTGAGGCCTATGACGGTCCCTCGATCATTATCGCTTACGCCCCCTGTATCAACCACGGTATCAAGCGCGGTATGGGCAAGGCCCAGGCCGAGGAGCAGGCCGCTGTAGCATGCGGTTACTGGCACCTGTGGCGCTACAACCCGCAGCTGGAGGCCGAGGGAAAGAACCCCTTCACCCTCGACAGCAACCAGCCCAACTGGGATGCCTTCGAGGACTTCCTCAAGGGTGAGGTGCGCTACGCATCGGTACTCAAGCAGTATCCCGACGAGGCTGCCGAGCTGTTCGCTGCCGCTAAGGAGAACGCCCAGTGGCGTTACAACAACTACCGCCGTCTGGCCCGCCAGCAGTGGGGTGTTGCCGAGGACTAATCAAACCTGCAAGGTTCAATAACAATTATTGAACTTCCCATCACGCGGGGTCAGGACGAACAAGTTTCTGGCCCCGCGTTTTTCATGTCTACGTCATTTTTTTGTACTTTTGCATTGATTTCCTGGGCCGGAATCATCGACCGACCCATTAATAACTTGACAATGAAGCACAGACCCATCCTCATAGCAGCACTCAGCATGTTTCTGCTCTCGTGTGGCGGAAACCAGAATGCAGCCACCAGCCAGCCAAGCGCGGCAGAGCCGCCCCACGACACCATCGCATCCGAGCCCGCAACGGCTCAGATAGCGCTCCATCCTGAGGCCCACTACGACAGCAACTCCACCTTTATCGTCGTGTCGAAGCAGGACACGCGGCTCACCGTGTATGCCCGCAGCAATCAGGGCGACACCATAGCCCTGGCCTCTTATCCTGCCTGCATGGGAAAGAACAGGGGCGACAAGCAGGCTAAGGGCGATATGCGCACGCCCGAATCACCTGCTGGCAGGCCGTTCAGCATCACGATGATCCAGGATGCATCGACCTGGCATCACGACTTCGGCGACGGCCGCGGCAGCATTCTGGCTTATGGCCACTGGTTTCTGAGGCTCGACACGCCAGGCCACAGCGGCATCGGCATCCATGGCAGCACGGGCAACGAGAACACCGTTCCGGGACGCGCCAGCGAGGGATGTATCCGTCTGCTCGACAAGGACATCATCTCGCTCAAGGAGAACTATGCCCGTGTCGGTATGCCTGTTATCGTCAAGGGCGAGCAGCAGGGGCTGTTGCCGTTTGAGCGCCGTTGTGTTGCAATGCCCTGAGTAACCAGGGGAATGATTTCTATAAATAATTTATAAACTTTTGTTACAAGTCTTGTGATATTCAGATTTTATATCTAAATTTGTGCTTGAAAAGAAGACTTGAAATAGAATTATCTCTACAGGTTACATGATTATTAACCACAAATTTAGACTATTATGGGATTACTTGACGAACTTCAGAAAAAGCTAGAAGAAGCTGCGCGTCAGGCTCAGCAGGGCAGCGCAACCACGAGTGGCGGTAACGAAATACCTAATCCATGGGACCAAGCTCCGCAGCAGCCGCAGCAGCCTCAGCAGCAAGTGCCTAACTATCCTCCCGGCTACCAGCAGCCGCAGATGCCCAACCAGCAGCAGTATCAGCAGCAGTATCAAGCCATCATGCAGCAGATGCAGCAGCTCGTTCAGCAAGCCTACCAGCTGGGTTACCAGTATGGCGTGCAGGTGGCACAGGCAAGCGGCTACCGTGCCGGCCTGATGGATGAAGAGAAATAAGGCTTGAGCAAGTTATCAGCTTGCGAAACAGAAATCAATGACAAGGGCAACACGATTATCAGTGTTGCCCTTGTCATTAATGTTAGCACGTGCGGTGGTGTGAGAGGGAAGGAAACGAAAGTAGGTCAGAAAACTTTCGTTTCCCGACCTACTCGATTTGTCAGTAAGTTAAGGTCGGTTTAGCCGCACTGGAAGTACTCGTTGACGAGCTGTGCGGTGCGCTTGGGATCGTGCTCGATGTCGTGACGCAGAGTGCGGTCGTTGAACGCGCGCAGCTCGGCGATGATGCCGTCGATCATGTGAGCGCTGAAGACGTCCTTCTCCTCGAATGCACCACGCAGTTTCTCGAGGCAGTCGGCACTGGCGACGCAGCTGTCGGGCAGACAGTCGAGCTCGTTGAGGCGGTCTGCATTGGCAGCATCGTGGATGTTGACGTCAACATAGGTCTTGGCGGCCAGTTCCAGAGCATTGTCCATCTCGAAACCGTGACGGCAAGCAACGCACAGTCCGGCGAGCAGCTGATAGATGTCGGCTGAGCCGTCCGGCGAGCGCATCTCGACCGTCTGTTTCTGTGTGGTGTCGAAGTTGCTGGCGGGCTCCAGCGGGTTGGCGATGCGGCACATGTCGGCACCGGCCGTCCAGCCCAGAGGCACGCGCACGAGCACCGAGCGGTTGCGGTCACCCCAGCACACGTTGGTGGGAGCCTCCTGGTGGGG
Source organism: uncultured Muribaculaceae bacterium (assembly GCA_964628205.1). Lineage (GTDB taxonomy): Bacteria > Bacteroidota > Bacteroidia > Bacteroidales > Muribaculaceae > Sodaliphilus. The sequence goes on along the minus strand of CAZVMM010000001.1, from coordinate 107,204 downwards.
AACCAGGCGGAAGTAGGACATCGGGTTCTTGTTGCCAAATGCGGTGATGGCGGGAGCCAGGTCCATCATGCCGGCGATGGCCTTGCGGGCCTCGTCGCTGAGGACGCCCTTGTCGTTGAGCATCATGTTGCGGCCATCCTTCATCATGCGCATGTGGATGTGCAGACCCGAGCCAGCCTTGCCCGTGGTGATCTTGGGAGCAAAGGTGACATTGAGGTTGGCACGGAATGCCAGGTTGCGGATAACCCACTTGGCGACCATCAGCTGGTCGGCAGCGTCGAGCACGGGAACGGGAAGGAACTCGATCTCGTTCTGCTCATAGACCACGCCGTCCTGCTCGAAGTTACCCACCTCGCTGTGGCCGTACTTGATCTGTCCACCGGCCTTGGCGATATAGTCCATGCAGCGCTGACGGAAGTCGTTGGTCTTGGCATAGGGCATCGACTCGTGGTATCCGTGCTGGTCACGTGCGGGGTAGAAGTCAACCGACGGACGGATGACGTAGTACTCGAGTTCGCCCATGGCGTGATACTCCATACCGGTCACTTCGCGGAAGGCCTTGGCGGCCTTGCGCAGGGTGTTCTCGGGAGAGCTCTCGAGGGGGTTGCCGTCCTTGTCGAAGAAGGAGCAAAGCATGCACAGGGTGGGAATCTCGGCAAAGGGGTCGAGGAAAGCGGTGCTGAAACGGGGCAGGACATACAGGTCACTGGAGCTGGCCTGGATGAAGCTGAACAGGCTGGAACCATCGACGCGCTCACCACAGGAGAGGATGGTGCGCAGGTAGTCCTTGCTGCTGATGACAAAGTTCAGGGTCTTCAACTTGCCGTCACCGCCAGGGTACATGAAGTTGACCATGCGGATGTTGTTCTCCTCAATGAAGCGGATGATGTCGGCCTTGGTAAACTCGTGAGGTTGCTTCTGCAGGTAGGCCACTACCTGATTGGCGTTAAGTGCCAGAATTTCGTTTTCCAATTTTTTTTAAGTTATTAATCGAGGCGTGCTGCTCAAATCGCTGAATGAGTTTTGATTGCAGTAATTGTGGGTAGCATAGTCCTCGCAGGTTAATTAATGGTGTTTAGTTTGTTGCAAAGATAATCATTTTTTCACATGCAAGCCGTTTTTTCTCAAAGATTTTTGTGGGCCTGAAAAATTACCGCAGGCAACCCATTGAGAGCCCCCTGCGGTAAACGCTTATGAAAAAAAACAACTTGTTACTTCTTGACGGGTGCCTCTTCGAGGGCCTTGACGAGCAGTTTCCAGAAGGGCTCTGCTGCGGGGATGTAGGCGCGCTCGATGGTGGTGTGCGGGCTGCGCAGGGTGGGACCGAAGCTCACGACGTCCATGTGCGGGTACTTGCCCAGGATGATGGAGCACTCCAAGCCGGCATGGTCCACCTGGATGATGCCGTCCTCGTTGAACAGCTGCTTGTACAGGTCGAGCAGCATGTGCAGGGCCTCGCTGTCGGGGTTGGGATCCCAGCCGATGTAGTCACCGCCGGTCTCTACCTTGAAGTCGGCGAGGTGGAAGCAAGTCATGAGCATCTTCACGATGTACTCCTTCATGTCCTCACGGGCAGAGCGGGCGAGGATCTTGACGCTGGCCTTGCCGTCCTCGATGTCGATGATGGCCAGGTTGCTCGAGGTCTCTACCACGTTGGGATAAGCGGGGATGAAGCGCACCACGCCGTCGTGGCAGGCGTAGAGGGCACGCAGAATGGTCGTCTGGTCGTCGAGAGCCATCTTCATCTTGGGACGGTCGATGGCCTTAACGGTAAGGTCGACGTTGTCCTCGATGAGCTTGAACTCGCTCTCGAACTGGGCCTTCATCGTCTTGATGAGCTTTTTCAGGCCCTTGAGGTTATCCTCGGGGAGAACCATGACGGTCTCGGCCTTGAAGGGGATGGCGTTGCGCATGTTGCCGCCATGCCAGCTCACCAGGCGGGCCTTGTGGTCCACGATGGCCAGTTGCACGAGGCGTGCCATCAGCTTGTTGGCGTTAGCGCGGCCCTCATGGATCTCGAGGCCGCTGTGTCCGCCCTTCAGGCCCTTGAGGGTGATGCGCACTGCTGTGTCGCCGCTGGCAGTCTTCACCTCATTATACTTGCGCGTGCAGGTAACGTCGATACCACCGGCGCTACCGATGACAAACTTGCCCCAGGTCTCACTGTCGAGGTTGAACAGGATGTCGCCCTTCATCTGGCCCTTGGGCAGGTCATTGGCGCCATACATGCCGGTCTCCTCGTCCTTGGTGATCAGGCCCTCGATGGGACCATGCTTCAGGGTGTTGTCCTCCATGACGGCCATAATGGCTGCCACGCCCAGACCATCGTCAGCACCCAGGGTGGTGCCGCGGGCCTTGATCCACTCACCGTCGATATAGGGCTCGATGGGATCGGTCTCGAAGTTATGCTTGCTCTCGGGTGTCTTCTGGGGCACCATGTCCATGTGGGCCTGCATGGTGATGCACTTGCGGTTCTCCATACCGGGAGTGGCGGGCTTGCGCATCACGATGTTGCCGGCGGGATCCTGGAAAGCCTCAACGCCGATTTTCTTGGCGAAGTCGAGCAGGAATTGCTGGACTTTCTCAACATGTCCCGAGGGACGGGGAATCTGTGTCAGCGCATAGAAGTTGCGCCAGATGCACGTCGGATTCAGTTTTTCAATCTCGTTCATTTCTTGATTCTGTTAATGTCTTACAGGTTTAATAAAGAATGTAGTCGTTTACGGCTGCAAATATAGTGAAAAAATGATTATCTTTGCGAGGATTAAACAAGATTTCAGTGTATATGAAGAAGATTTGTTCTATTTTTTTGATTGCCCTCTTGGGCTGCTTTTCAGGCGGTGCCGATGCTGCCGAGGGAAATAATGAGATTATCCTCCATGCGTGGTCGTGGTCGTTCAACACCATCAAGGAACATCTGTCCGAGATCAAGGATGCGGGCTACACGATAGTGCAGACGTCGCCCATCAACGAGTGTGTCGTGGGTGAGGGCGGCGGCAGGCAACTGTTCGGGCACGGCAAGTGGTATTATCACTACCAGCCGACGGACTGGACCATAGGTAATTATCAGTTGGGCACGCGCGACGAGTTCAAGGCGATGTGTGCCGAGGCCAAGCGCCTGGGGCTGCGCGTTATCGTGGACGTGCTGCCCAACCACACGGTGATTGACCGCTCGCAGATCAATGCCCGCCTGGACAGTGCCGTGAATGGCCGCGAGAACCTGTTCCACGCCAACGGCCTGTGGCCCATCAAGGACTATAGCGACCGCTACCAGTGCACGACGGGCGAGATGGGTACGCTGCCCGACGTGAACACCGAGAATCCGGATTTCCAGTACTACTACATGCAGTTTGTCAACGACGTGCTGGCTTGTGGTGCCGGGGGCTTCCGCTACGACACGGCCAAGCACATCGGCCTGCCGGGCGAGATGCGTGACCCCAAGTCGCCCGAGAACGACTTCTGGGACGTGGCCATGGGCCGCAAGGCCGTCAAGGGCCTCAGGCTGGCTGTGCCGCGCGAGGAGTTCTTCATCTATGGCGAGGTGCTGCAGGACCGCAATGTGCCCGAGCAGGGCTATGCCGAGTACATGGACTTGACGGCCAGCAACTATGGCTGGGTGCTGCGCAACGTGCTCAACAAGCACGATGCCCGTGCCGACAACCTGCTCTCCTGGCACCATTCGGTGGATCCCGCCCACTTGGTGACCTGGGTAGAGTCGCATGACACCTATTGCAACGAACACGCCTCGGCCGGTATGAGCGACGAGCTCATCCGCCTGGGATGGGTCTTCCTGACCGCACGCCAGTATGGCACGCCGCTGTTCTTTTCCCGTCCTCACGGCAGCACCCGTGAGAACTATTGGGGCGACAACGAGATCGGCAAGGTGGGTAACGACGAGTTCAAGCACCCCGTGGTGAAGGCCGTCAACGAGTTCCGCCACCGCAACATCAATCAGCCCGAGAACATCGTCTATAGCGAAAACGGCAAGCAGATTATCGTCGAGCGCGGCTCCCGTGCCGCCGTGGTCATCAACCTCGACGAACAGCCCAGCCAGGTGGCCATCCCCGTCACCCTGAGCAATGGCAAATACCGCGACGCGGTGACCCGTCAGCGCCTGCAGGTCAAGAAGGGCGTCCTCAAGGGCACGCTGGCCCCAATGAGTGCATATGTCCTCTACAAGTGACCAGTGAGACACTGGGACACTTCTCTCTAGATTGAAGTGGCGCCGAGCAGGCGAAGGGTGGCCTCGAGGCGGGCGGTGTGGTCGCCACGGACGATGACGTGGTGGTTGCCGATGCTGCGCTCCAGGAAGTAGTCGAGCGGTTGGTCCAAGCGCAGGTGGAGCTGCGTGCGGCACATGTTGGGGTTGGTGGTGCACTCGAGCAGTTGCGCCTTGCTGATGAAGTAATGCTCCATGGCCTTGCCGCCGCACTTGACAACCGTCATCTCCATGGGGTCGAAAATGCCCTCGACGGCAACACCGCTCAGCGACTCATAGTGGTTGCGGATGATGTATCGGTCGGTCATCGCGGGAGCGATGGTGCAGTGGGCCATGACAATCTCGTGGGCCGCGTTGTCAAGAATCTTTGAGGGGTTGGCCATGAAGGTCATTTCGCCTGTCGAGGCATGGACAGCGAGCATGGTGAGCAACGTCTGCTCATCGCCCTCGCAGCCCGCGGGAATGCCTTCCTGGTTGAGCAGCGCCAATGCCACACAACCCGTGGTTCGGGTGGTCGGGATCAGGTCAAAGCAGTTGAGCGTGAACGCATTGAACTGATAGCGCTCCACGATGCCCTTGACAGAGCGGTAGAGCCTCATGGCCTTGACAACCTCGTCGCGCGGTGGCTCCAGGATGCCAAAAGCGCGGTTCAAGAAATCGTCGGTGATGTCCTGAACCTCGGCATCGGTAACCGCTTCATAGCCCTTCACCACCTCGTCGAGGGGCACATCCACCATCTCGATGCCCCAGCGGCGCATCATGTCCTGATATGAGACATCGCTGGCGATGAGCCATCCTGAGGGCTTGCCAATGACTCCCACGCGCATTCCGCACAGTCGGGTCACGGCATCGCTGGCATGGGCATAGTCGTCGATTCCCTGCACAATGTAGTCAGTGGGCCCATGCAGCACGCGGCCGTGGTGCCCGCTCTGCCGCATCCATGACAGAATCTCGAGAGAAGCGGCGAGAGAGTTTTTCAGGCCATCGGCGATGAGCACCACGTAGGGCGGTAGCTGGCCGATGTGGGCCTTGACCATCTCCTCGACGCCACCACTGCCCACGAGCGCCATCGTGGCACCCGGTGGTAGGGGGGCGGTGAGCTGTTCGGGGAAGATGTACTGCACATCGTATTTCGCACCGATGGTATCGAGCAATTCGTGATGGTCGGTGAAAATCGACTCGCGCGAAGCCAGCGACGAGGCGAAGGTAATCAGGTTAAGCTTCATCATTGATGTAGTAGGGTTGTGAGGTTGTTATTGTAGCGCAAAGTTAGTGATAATTCCCGACAGGGGCAAACAAAAGCGGCCCGAGAAATGATCTCAGGACCGCTTTTTGTGAGGTGATGTGCAGGATTCAGAACTTGCAGCGCACGCCAGCCAGCGCAACACCCTGCTCGCCAACACCGAGCTCGATGAAGCCGCGGACATTGTCGCTGCCGGCCTCGATGCCAATGACCGATGCTTGCCAGTTGAAGCCCCAGTCAGATTCCACATCGGCTTTGCTGGCCCGCTTACCGTTCTCGTCATAGTCCTTGTCGGCAAAGCGTCCGAAGAACACACCCGCTGCGAGCTTGCTGTAGAGCCCCCATTGGTCTTTACGCAACCAGTTGAACTTCACAGCCGGCATCAATGAGAAGAACGACTTGTCGCGGTGAATCATCAATTTGTCATTGGAATAAACGTCCTCTGAAGAGATGTTGGTCGTGAAAATGCCGCCCACGCCGATCAGGGGAGAGGTGTGGTAGAAGTACTCTAAGCCGAGGGGGCCCACCCACTTCTTGTTGTCGATTTTCTGTCCAGGCATGGAGGGAACGATGTCGGTCATGACATCAATCCAGAAGGAATTAGGCTCTACACCATAGGAGATAGCAATCTCGTGACGGAGGTCGTCGTCTTGGGCCTTGGCAGGAGCACACATCAGTGCCACCATGGCCAACGCGGTCAAAATGCGATGGATTCTCATAATCTTTGTTTATGTTTATGATGTTATTTTAAGCTATTGTATACAAAAATGGTCAGTAATCGTTTTAGCTTGATCCGGTGGGCAAAATTACTCATTTATCCGATACCAAAAACTATCATTGCCCTTTTTTATAACCAATTCCTCAGGGATAATGGGAAAATTGAAGCCTGAAAATTGAGTTGTGGACGGTGTCGGCATTGCGGAGCTAGTGGGTCAGGAATCGGTTGTAGCGGGAAAAAGCGGCGGTGGTGTCGTGGGCGGCACCGGGGTCGAAATATCTGGCCTGCTGGCTCTTGGCCTGCCAGTTGCCGATAATGTGGCCGCCAAGAGCGATGACGGGGAAAAACAGTCCGTTGTTGGTAAACGCCCGATGGCGGTGCTGATCGGTCACGGCATGGTGGCGGGTCTTGTAGCCGATGAGGAACTCGTCGAACGAAGGCAGCAGCTGGAGCATGGTGCGGCAACCTCGCGTACGGGTGGTTGCATGCAGATAGTAGGTCTCTCCACGATAGCGATCGGTGAGGAGTTCACCCTGAATGGCCGCGATGCCCTCACGGCAAGCGGTGAGGGGCAACCCCGTCCACCACACGAAATCGGTGAGTGTCGCCGGCGCGTGGCTGCGGAAGTACTTGCGTGCCAGCAGGGCCAGTGCCTCGTCGCGGGTGACGGCCGGCTGGTTGGGAAGGCGCTCTTCGAGCAGGGCATAAGTGTTCTGACTGGGATGGTACTTGCCGCTGCAGATGACGCCATCATACTCGGCCAGCCGCAGATACACACTCATCGTGTGGGCATCGTCGGTGAGCCCGCGCCCAGAGAGCAAGGCTTTCAGCTCCTTGCCGGTAACGGAGCCACGCCCCTGCAGCGCGGTGGCAATGACATCGTTGGCCCGCTTCTCCTCGTCCTCGCTGATGGCGCCGCCTGTTTGCTTGAGGTAGCCCCTGGCGGTGCGTCGGCTGCTGTCGGCGCATAGCTGTGTCATCCACCTCAAATCAGCTGCTGTGGTGAGTTGCCAAGTGCATCTGAACAGGTGCGTGCGGATAATCTGCCCCTGGTCGTAGGCCAGCCTGTAGGCGGACAATGACGGCCGCTGGGTGCGCATCGCCACGGCCCAGGGCAGCATGCTCTTCTCTTGGGCCTGCATGAAGCCGAACCAGTCCACGACCTGGATTGGCGTGGTGAACTGCGGCGTGGCCAATTGCTGGCTCAGTTGGCGGATGTTGAGGATGTTCATTAGCGGGCTTCGGCGGTTTCCTCTTCCTCGGGCTTGGGGTTGAGTGCGGCCTCGATGTCGGTGAGTGCGGCAGCGGCAGCGTTCTGGTACTGGTCGAGGGTGCGCGACTTGCGTATGGCCTTGAAGAGCTTGCGGTCGATGCCGGGCAGGAACGTCTGCCAGATGTCCTGCAGGTGGCGCACAAGCTGGGCTTCGCCCCCGTTGAGTTGTTCGGTGTAACCCTCCACCAGCAGGTCGTGGAAGCGACGGTAGTCGTCGGGTGTGGCATCAGGGGCCAGCATGCCGGGGTTGGCGGCCAGGCCGCTGCCCACCATCACAGCGGCAAGGGTGGGGTAGCGATGGATGGTCTGCTCAATGTCCTCGACAGTGTGCAGGCTGCCGTTATAGATGACAGGCCATGCCGAGGCTGCCAGCAGTGCCTCGAACTGCTCGATATCCAGTTCTCCCTTGTATTGCTGCTTGCCCGTGCGGGGATGTACGGCGACATGCTCGGGCTTGATGATGTCCATCAAGGGGAGGATGTCGCGCCACTGGTCGTTGCGGTCCCAACCGATGCGCATTTTCACGCTAAACTTGATGTCCTCAACACTCGCGAGCGACTTGAACAGCGCCTCAACGAGGTCTGGATGGGCCAACATGCCCGAGCCCTTGCGATGCAGGGCGATGGGCGGGAAGGGGCAGCCCAGGTTGATGTCGATGCGGCGATAGCCCATCTGCTTGAGGGCATCCACCATCATCAGGGCATGCTCGGGCTGGCAGGCAAGAATCTGAGGAATGAGCGTTGTGCCCGCGTTGCGCTCGGGTTCCACGTCACGCAGGTCTTTGCGCCTGACCTCGCCATGTTCCACGCGCATGAAGGGCGCATAGTAGGCGTCCACGCCGCCAAACACCTCGTGTTGGGCCATGCGCCACACGTTGTCGGTCACTCCTTGCAGCGGTGCCGCAAGCACGGGTATCTTGATGTCGTTGCTGTTCATAGTCATATTGTCGTTTTTTTGTTCTTGTTCGTCCCACAAAGATAGTCTTTTTTCTTGAGATGTTTCCCAACTGATTGATATCGGCGAAATAATGTGCTGTTTTTACAATTTTTTATCCAGAAATTGGCTGGAAACTGAAATTTGCCTGTATATTTGCCGCCCAGAACTTATCATGTTTGACTATGAAGGTTATAATTTACGGCGCCGATGCCATTGGAGCACATTTGGCCGAATTGTTCTCCAAGATTAAGCAGAACATCATCGTCATAGATGAAGATGAGGCAAAGTTGGAGCAGGTTTCGTCGGATAGCGATCTGTTGACGATTCATGCTACATCTAATGCGCCCATCGAGACGTTCAAAGCGGCAAGAGTGAGTACTGCCGATCTTTTTATCTCGGTCAAGCGCGACGAGAACTTGAATTTGAATCTGTGTGTACTTGCCAAGTCGATGGGTGCCAAACATACCGTGGCAAGAGTTGAAAATGTCGAATATACCCATCCGCAGTTCATCGAGGCTTTCAAGCGGGCGGGCGTCTCGTCGATAATCTATCCCGATGACCTGGCCGCCCAGGACATCGTTGCCGGGTTGGAATTGTCATGGGTGAGTCAGCGATGGGATGTGTATAATGGTGCTCTGACTATGCTTGGTATTAAAATGAGGGAGCAATGTGACGTAATGGGGCATCCACTCAAAGAAGTCTGTAAACCCGATACCCCCTATCATGTCTTAGCCATTAAGCGAGGTGCCGATACAATCATCCCCACGGGCAATGATATGCTCCTCCCCAATGATTATGTCTATTTCATGACGACTAAGGAGTTTGTTCCCGAGATGCAACGCATTGTCGGCAAGGAGGATTATCCTGAGGTCAAGAATGTCATCATCGTGGGCGGTGGCAAGACTGCAGTGCGTGTGGTGAACCGCTTGCCGAGCGGGGTGAAGGTCAAAATCTTTGAGGCAAGCACCGCGCGATGCGAGGAACTCAACGAAATCATCGACAAGAAGCATGTGATGGTCATCAATGCCGATGGCCGCTCGGTGGCCAACCTTCTCGAAGAGAATGTGAAGCAGGCTCAAGCGCTGGTGGCCCTGACCGGCAATGCCGAAGCCAATATCCTCACCTGCATGACGGCCCATGAACTGGGTGTGCACAAGACTGTTGCCATGATCGAGAATATGGACTACATGGGTATAGCCGGCAATGCCGACATTGGCATCATTATTAATAAACAGGCCCTTACGGCCAGCTACATCTATCAGCTGCTGCTCGACGGCGATGTGCGTAACATACGCAGCCTGCTCATGGTCAATGCCGACGTTGCCGAGTTTACCGCTCGCGAGGGTTCACGCATCACTTCCAAGCGGGTGTATGAACTCAATCTTTCCAGGCAGATTGAATTGGGCGGACTGGTGCGCGATGGCGTGGGCATGTTGATTAATGGCAATACTCAAATCCAGCCCGGAGACCATGTCGTGGTCTTCTGTCAAGACACCAATATCAGCCAGATTGAGAAATACTTCATTTAACCCATGATTAACACCAAACTCATATTTAAGATCTTAGGAGCCTTGTTGAACATCGAGGCGGCTTTCATGCTTCCGTGCCTGATATTGTCGCTGTTGTATCGCGAGAGCGACATGTTGCCGCTGGGTGTGACTGTTGGCATCATTGTCGCTGTGGCATTGTTGTTGAGATTCCTGGGGCGAGGCGCCTCTAATGCGCTGAGTCGTCGCGATGCCTACTTTCTTGTGACCTTTGTCTGGATAGCATTTGCAGCCTTTGGTTCACTGCCGTTCCTGTTGGGCGGGTATATCTCCAATGTCACCGATGCTTTTTTTGAGACCATGTCGGGATTGACGACGACAGGAGCCACCATTATCGATCAAGTGGAAGGGCTGCCTCATGGTGTGCTCATGTGGCGGTCGTTGACGCAGTGGATTGGCGGCTTGGGTATCGTGTTCTTTACCATTGCCGTTTTGCCATCTTTTGTCGGAGGCTCTATTAAGGTTTTTGCCGCAGAGGCAACAGGCCCCATACAATCCAAGTTGCAACCTCGTCTCACGATGAGCGCCAAGGCATTATGGGGCGTGTATCTCGTGCTCACGGCGGGTTGCGCGCTGTGCTTCTTCTTGTTTGGCATGAGCCCGTTTGATGCCGTCAATTATGCCATGACGGTCACTGCTACAGGCGGTTTTGCGACCCATGATGCCAGTACAGGATATTTCAACAACCCGGCCATTGACTATACAGCCATTGTGTTCATGTTTTTGTCGGGTGTCAGTTTTGCCATGCTCTATGCCGCGATGTTCAAGGGCCAAATCAAGAATTTGTTTAAGAATGCTGAGTTTCGTTTTTATTCGATTCTGGCACTGTCATCGGCAGCCATCATTACAGCATTCCTGTTGCGATTTAACGATTATTCGGTCAGTGATGCTATCAGGGTATCGCTGTTCCAGGTCGTATCTTTCCTGACGACAACAGGCATGTTCAATGAGGATGCCGCTCAGTGGCATCACATCACATGGGTCGTGCTGAGCCTGTGCATGTTCTTTGGCGGATGTGCGGGAAGTACGGCTGGCGGTTTCAAGTGCGCCCGTGGCATTATCGCACTGAAAATCATGCGCAACGAGATCCTTCAACGTCTTCACCCCAAGGCCATCTTGCCGGTAAAAGTCAACAATTCGACAGTTCACTCGTCGGGTCAAATCACCTTGATGGCATTCCTGATGGTTTACTTCGTGTTGTGTTTCATTGCCTATTTCATCATGATTCTGGTGGGCGTTGACAGCACCAATTCGTTTACTATAGCCTTGAGTTGTGCCAGCAATGTGGGACCCACCCTGGGCCTTGAGATCGGGCCGACTATGTCGTGGAGCGTTTTGCCCATGTTTGTCAAGTGGATTCTCTCGATGCTGATGCTCATGGGACGTCTTGAAATTTTCACGGTATTGGTCATCTTTACGCCTGCTTTTTGGAGGAATAATTGACAAAAATCAACTTTTTTTGAGAAAAAATTTGGTGGGTTAAGGAAATGGTTGTACCTTTGCAGTCGCTTTAGAAAAAGGATGGCGGGATAGCTCAGTCGGTTAGAGCGTCGGATTCATAACCCGGAGGTCCTGAGTTCAATTCTCAGTCCCGCTACGTTCAAGGGGTCGCACCATATTGGCGCGGCCCCTTGAAATTTTAGGTCCAATAATCAAATCACTAACCTACATGTAGAGCTTCTGGTTCTCGAAGTCCACTTCGCGGTCGAGTAGGGTAACGAAGTCATCGAGGACCTCGCGGTCGATGTCGCCGAGGGTGTACTCGTTCTCAGCATCCTCGCGGATGAGGGCTATCCACTCGCGGCGTGCGGTGACGTAGTCCTGGTGGACGCGCTCCACGACCTCGTCGGTCAGCTCGTCGATGCCGTAATAGTCCAGGATGACGCGGTAGCTCCAGGACCATCGCAGCTCGTTGTAGTCGGCATGGATCTGCCTGAACCGGTCATTGACGGCGGAGATGGAATCGAGACGTCCACCGATGATGTCGTCGATGATGCGCTCCTCGGCACGCTGGGGCATGAGCAGGCCCATGAGGTCAATCCAGTTGCCCTCGCCGTCGGTGGTGATGGGGGGAACGGGTTTGTGCCTCTTGAGCACGGCGCCCATGTAGATGCGCAATGCCATGTCATAGTACTTGATGCCCTTGTGGAGCAATGGTGCCTTGATGACATACTCGTGGTAGTTGTATGTGCTCACGTTGTCGCCGCTGGCGGCCCTGAGGTTCTCGAGAATCTTCTTGCCCCTGAGCACCTCGCTGATGGTGAACGGGCTGAGCCAGTCGAAGTTGACGACGCTGCGGTGCTCGCCCTGGTAGCGCTTGTCGCGCTTGGGCCACTTGCGGATGTCGCGGTAGAGGCCCACGGTGGCGAAGTTGCGTCCTGGCTTCAGGTACATGGTGTCGCCATAGGCGATGAGGTAGGAGAAGGGCAGGTCGCGCGTGTCGGGGTGGTACATCAGTTTGCCAAACAAGACGCTGAACGAGCCGATGTTGGCCGGCAGGAGCAGGTAGGCGCCGCTGGCCGTCTTGCAGCCGCGCTCCAGGGAGCCATAGTGCATCGGCCCCATCTTGTAGGCGTGGTTGCTGAAGTTGGTCGCCGAGCCGGCATTGTAGAACGAGAACATCGCCCCGATGAGCAGCGAGCTCTTGTGGTGACTCACCGTGAAGGGCCCGCAGAATGCCGCGCAGGCCTCACCGTTAGACATATAGCTGTTGGCAAAAAAGACACTGCTGGCCGCTGTGAAGCCATTCTCGAGGTGGCAAGACTCCCCGACGAAGCAGTCGGTGAGCTTGACGCTGCCGGTGAGGTGCGATCCGCCGCTGATGATGGTGTTCTCGCAGATGACGCCGGTGCGCAGCACGATGGGATTCTCGATGGTGCTGCGGATGGTGCAGTTGCTCAACCGCGACACGCCGCACACCTGGCAGCCGTCGGTGATGACGCAGTTGATGACGACGCCCGTGTTGACCATGCGCACCTGGTTGCCGATGGTGCTGCACTCGGGACGGGACTGTTCAACGGATTGCGCGACCATCCGCTTGATAGCATCCATCAGGGGCTTGTTGTCTCCGTGCTTGACCATGAGTGCGGCCAGTTGGCTATTGAGTTCGTTAAGCAGCAGCAGGTTGCCGTTGCCCACCTCGTTGAGTACTGCTATGGTGTGTCCTTGACCGTAATTGGGATTGCCGATGGTGTCGATGGTGCTCACGTTAGAGATGTAGCAGCCGTCACCGATATTGACCTTGTTCATGTAGTTGCCGATGTTCTCGATGAGGCATCCATCGCCGATGGTGACGTTGCGCAGGGTGGCATTGTAGATACCGCAGTTCTTGACAAAACCCTCGGTGATCTCCACAGTGCCCTCGGAGCTGCCCAGTCGTGCCCATCCATAGAACTGGACGCGATGACATCGGCTGGTGCTAAAATCATCAGTTACCTGTATCTCGTTCCAGTCCTGAGCCCAACAGTCATTTTTCTTCAAGGCTTCGATTTGCTGGTTTGTGAGCTGTTTGTATTTACTCATGTGTAGTAGTTGAATGTATCAAAATTGGTTTTGGAAGGCAAAGGTAGTGAATTTGACAGGCTCGAAACAAAAATCCCTACCATTTTAATATTTGATAGGGATTGTAAATGCTTTTTTTGAAAAATTGCTCGCTCGCCTCAATCCAGACAGTGGACGAGCAGGTCGGTCTTGCCCTTCTCGACCAGATGGATAACCAGCTCGCCAAACAGGGTGTTCTGCCATGCAAACCAGGCACGGGTGTAGTTGCTCGCATCGTCCTTGTTGAAGGACTCGTGCATGAAGCCCGTTCCGGCATCGGTGGTGAGCAGCTGGCGCATGCAGTAGCTGATTTCCTCGTCGTTGTCGGCCGTGAAGGCCTTCATCATGATGCTCATGGGCCAGATGAGGTTGTAGGCCGTGTGGGCTCCGCCGATGCCTTCTCCGGCCTTGCCCTTGAAGAAACAGGGGTTGTCCTCGCTCCAGACGAAGCGCCGAGTGTTGCGGTAGATGGGGTCGTCCATGGGCACATCGCCCAGGTATCCCATGGCCAGCAGGCTGGGCACATTGGCGTCATCGGCAAGGATGCGTCCGCCCCAGCCATCGACCTCGTAGGCGTAGATCTTGCCATACTTGGGGTGATTCACGATGGCATAGCGGTGCAGGGCATCTTCCACTTCCTGAGCCAGTTCGCGGCATTGCGTGGCCAGCACCAGGTTATGGTTCACCTTGTCGAGGATCTCGCCGGCCTTGCGCAGCGAGCTCACGGCCATGAAGTTGCTCGGCACCAGGAATGGCAGCACAGTAGCGTCATCGCTGGGTCGGAAACAGGACACAATCAGTCCCACAGGGTTGACGGGCGGTCCCCAACCATACCAGGTGAGTGAGGACTTGGCATCGATGTCGCGGCGCATGAACTTGTAGGGACCACGGTTGCCGTCCTTGCGCTGCTGTTCCCTGAAAGTGCGCACAACGGCCTGCATGGCCTCTTGCCACAGGTCGCCGAAGATGCTGTCGTCGCCCGTGACGAGCCAGTACTCATAGGCCAGGCGGATAGGGTAGCACAGTGAGTCGATCTCATACTTGCGCTCATGCAGCTCGGGCTTCATGTCCGTCAGGTCGTTCTGCCACTGGCTGCCCGTCGGCCCGTCGTTGAAGGCGTTGGCATAGGGGTCCAGGATGATGCACTTAAGCTGCCGCAGGATTACGCCACGCAGCATGTGGCGCAGCTTGTCGTCCTGGCGGGCATACTTCACGTAGGGCCACACCTGCGCCCCGCTGTCGCGCAGCCACATCGCGTGGATGTCGCCCGTGTAGACAAACGTGTCGTCCTCGCCGTCGTCGCCGATGCGGTAGTGCACCGTGCTGTCGAGCGTGTTGGGGAAGCAGTTCTCAAACATCCATGCCAGTCGGGGGTTGCCCTTGATTTGCTTCAGCACCTCGCGGATGCGCTTCTCGATGATGGCGCTGGTGAACAGGCGCTCCTCGGCTGGTGGCCGCTTGGTGACATAGGTCGACGTGGCATCGCTCACCACGGTCGTGTAGCGCGGGTGAACATCGGCTGTGGCGGGCAGAACGGCTACCGCCGCCACGAGCGTGAGTAACAGGAATCTCAGTCTCATCATGTTATTGGCGGATTGGTTATCTGTTGCAAAGGTAATCACTCTTGCCTAAAATGCCAAATATTGATGGCGAAAGCCGGATATGTGCTTTTTTTATGATTGATTTTGGCTTTTTTCAAGAAAATGGTTTAACTTTGTGACCTACAACCATAATTTGGATTCTGATGATGAACTTGATGAGAAGCATCATACTGACCCTGCTGATGTGTCTGCCCATGGCGGCATTGTCCCAGAATCTTGGCTCTGAAGAACAGGAGTGGTATCTCGATGAAGTCGTGAGCGAGACATTTGTTGCACGCAACTACTTTGAGTACTACTACATGCCCAGCGCCAGCGAGATGCAGCAGCAGCGCGACAAGGGAGAAGTGTCATATTTCCTCAACACGCCCCAGGGACTGAACAGCAAGAAGGTACGTGACATGATCGACCGCCTGATGGCAAGCTATGACGACATCAAAGCCGTGACCGACTGGCACATGACCTCGACCACCTACTGGAAAGAATATCGTTTTGAGAACAACAAATTCCGATTCAGCGTCAAGCGCAAGGCCCTGGACGACGGCACGTACTATGTGAGCGTCACCGAGTCGGCCAACTACTTCAAGTCGCTGGCAAAGAACAAGAAGTCGGGCCAGCAGGCAAAGCAGCAGACCAAGTCGGGGGGCGATAAGCCCGCCACACGCAGCACGCGCCGCGGGCGCCGACAGGTGGTGGACAACGAGGAGAGTGCGGCCGCTCAGGGGGATCTGGAGGCGTTGCTCGAGGGTGATGACGAGTCGGGTGACGGCGCTCCCGTGCTGACCGAGAAGCAGCGCCGCAAGCAGGTGCGCGAGGAGAAGGAGGCCCAGGAGATGGCCGAGCGAGCCCGGTTGCGCCGTGCCCAGGAAAAGCGCCGTGAGGAGGCCCGTGCCGCCAAGGAGGCCGAGAAGCAGAAAAAAGCCGAGGAGAAGCAGAAACGCGAGCAAGAAAAACAGCTCAAGAAACAGCAGGAAAAGGAACGCCGTGAGCAGGCACGACGGGAGCGTGAGCAGGAGCGGCGTGAACAGGAAGCCTCGCGCAAGCAGGCTGCTGCTCCCAAGTCTGTCGAGAGCAAGTATCACTATAGTGATGTGGCCCTGTGGCTGAGCGAGAAATATGACTTCACGCAGACCGCTGCCGGCGAGTCGTCATGCACCATGTACTCGACCGCCGTCAAGGACGTGGAGATGGCGAAGCTCGCCATCAAGAATGCCCTGAAGGGCAGCAACGCGCGTATGGCAGTGCCCTGGCGGGTCAATAGCCAGACCCAAGCCATCGAGACGGGTTACACTGTTGATGGGCATGTGCTGGTGTTTGCCATCAGCACAAGCGATGACGGCAAGATCAGCCTTACCGTGACCGAGGTGAGTGCCGAGGAACTTGAGGAGTTTAAGGGGAGGCTTTAGATTTTAGGTTTTAGGCTTTAACTTCTAACTCCTAACTTCTAACTCCTAACTCCAAACAGGCATTAGATACGGTTTTCGTTGAGAATGAAAGAAGAGGATTATTAACCTATTATAATATATATAATGTGATGAAAAAGATATTTTTATTCTTGACTTTGTCGCTGGCAATGGTCGCGATGGCCACTGGCTGTAAGCCAAAGGATCATCATGCCACGCCTGTTGCTAACGATTTTATGGTGCCTGAGGTGGCCGACGTTGTGCTCTATCAGGTTAACCCGCGCGTGTTCGCGCCATCTAACTCACTTCAGGCAATTATTGGCCGCTTGGATTCCATCCAGGACCTGGGCGTGAACATGTTGTGGATCATGCCCATCTATCCCATTGGCCAGGAAAAGAGCAAGAACTCGCCCTACTCGGTGCGAGACTATAAGGCCGTAGCTCCGGAATATGGCACAGTGGACGACCTGCGGATGCTGGTTCAGTCATGTCACGAGCGCGGGATGGGCGTTATTCTCGACTGGGTGGCTAACCACACAGCGTGGGACAACGTCTGGCTCAAGGAGCACCCCGACTGGTATACCCATGACTCGACTGGCAACATCATCTTCCCGCCGGGTACCGACTGGACCGACGTTGCCGACCTGAACTACGACAACAAGGACATGCGTGCCGCCATGATCGATGCGATGCGCTTTTGGGTTGACAGCGTTGGCGTTGACGGATTTCGCTGCGACGTGGCCGACCAGGTTCCTGCCGACTTCTGGACCGATTGCATCAGCAACCTGCGTGCCGCAGCCAAGCCGCGTAACTTGATCATGCTGGCCGAGGGCGCTAATCCGGACAACTTTACCGCCGGCTTTGACTTAAACTATGCCTGGGAGTTCATGGGTGCCATTGCCCAGGTGATGAAGGACGGCGCGAGCATCAACAAGCTGCTTGCCGTCGACAAGAACGAGTATAAGGACCTGGAGCGCGGCAAGTACAAGTTGCGCTTCACCACCAACCACGACGAGGCCACCAAGGCAAGCCCCATCACCCTCTACGGCGGCAAGGAGGCTTCGATGGCCGCCTTCGTAGCCACGACGATGCTCCACGGCGGCATGCTCGTGTATGGCTCCCAGGAGGTGGGTTATCCCGAGACCATCAACTTCTTTAAGTATGTGCCTGTTGACTGGAATGCCAATCCTGGCATGCGCGAGGAGTACAAGAAGCTCATTGCCATCTACAACGAGCATCCGGCCCTGCGCAGCAGCGGCAAGGTTGTCCCCTTTGACGACGATGAGAACAACGTGCTGATTGTGGACCGTGTACTCAACAACGACAATGTGCTGGTAATGGTCAACGTGCGTGGCACTGCCCACAACATCGAGCTGCCCGCCATGTGGGCCGGCAGGACTGTCACCAACCTGATGACCGGTGATGAGATGAAATTGAATACCCACATCACCATGCAGCCCTATCAGTATCTGTTGCTGTATAATTCGGCGTTTTAGCTTTAGGCATAGCTTCAGGCTTCAGGCTTTAGGTTTTAGGTTTTAGGCTTTAGGTGGGTCCTAGGGCCTAAAACTTGTTTAGAATGCCCGTGAAGTGACAAAAAGTGTTAAATATTTAAATTTCTTGCTCAAAAATTATGTTATATAACATATAACTGGTTACCTTTGCACTCGATTTTTCATCAAGACAAAAAATCGATGCCGTGAGGCATGAGATTATTGTTATGAAGGTTAAGATTTAGTTTTAAGGTTTATGTTAATGGTATTAGAGGTTAATTAGATTTTTTTCAAAATGATCCGCGGCGCGAGTCGGGGATTTTTTTTTGCCGGTTTTTGTCGGGGCTATAGTAGTTATAGTAGTTATAGGGGCGATAGATTTGATAGGATTTTTCAGTTGCCGGAATGTAAGAGTTCCGGCAACTGAAAAAGGGGCTGTGGGGAATCAGAAGCGGTAGCCTACGCCGATGCTGAACAGTACCCAGTCGGCGTTCTTGAGGTACTCGTACTTGACCTCACCGTTGAGCATGAGGTGGTCACCGATCAGGTAGTCGATGCCGCCGCCGACGTTGAATCCGAGCTTCAACTCGCTGTCACCGTCTACCTGGATGTGGATATCCCCGACGCTGGCATCGATGTCGTCTGCCTTCCAGAATGCGGCACGGATTCCCGCAAGAGGGTAGAGGCGGACTCTGTCACCCAACTCAAACAGGTAGTGCTGCTCCACGTTGAGGTCAAAGCAGGACACGCCGTTCTTCTTGAAATAGTAATTGCCCGAAAGGGCCGAACGCCATGCGTGGGAATAGTTGCTCTGAACCTTCAGTCCCACACCCGGCATACTGCCCTTGGTGCCAAAGACAAACTGTCCGCCGAGAGACCACTCTCCCACATCGGCACTCGCCATCATCGACGTGATGGCCATCAGCATAATCAATAAAACCTTTTTCATTGTAACTGAGTTTTTTAGAGATTTATAAAAAAATGATAACATAGACATCGTCTTTTCATTTCTTGTCGGTTTATTTCTTGAATACGACTTGGCGGGTGGTAAATTCGTCGGCAGCATCAATGATTTGCAGCAGATCCTGCCACTGCGATGCCGGATAGTCAACCTTGTTGTAACGCATATTGACCGCCAGCGTCAGCCGATTGCCCTCGATGCTGGCCGTGGCATTGAATTCGCCTGCCGAGTTCTTTACCTGCTGTTGCAGTTTGGACAGGCTCTCTTGTGACACCTGATAGCCGCTGGGCACCTCGATGGTGATATTCCACCTGACCAGCGCCGGGCAGCGCCTGTTCACATCGAAGGTGCGGCGGCGGTCATTGCCCTCGACCTTGCTTTGTGCACCTATCAGTTTACCGGCGCTCACCACCAGATTGGAGCCAGCGCGTTTTACCCAGCCGTCCATCGTGTAACGGGTCTTATAGACGAATGCGGGCTCACTGGGGTTGATTCCGGTGCCCAGTATCTCGCTACTGATGACGCTGGCAGCGGCCTGATCGTGATAGCCCTTGATTTCCTCCCTGAAATCGTCCTGCTGTTCCTCACGCTCCTTGGCAAACTTCTGCGTCATGCCTTTTTTCGCTCCTCCAGAAATGCGCTCCATGTAGGGCTTCTTGCGTCCCAGGTACTGGTCATAGGCATCAAACTCTTGCTCGTCGGTCATGATGGTGGCGATAGACTCCTTCATGGCGCCAGTGAGCGACTCGGTACGCTCAATGTCTATGGCCATCCCGTCGATGCTGGCATTTACGGTCACCTGGTTGACGTTGTCGTCGGCAGTGGACTGCGGCAGGGTTACCATGTCGCTTTGGGACTTATCGCCCTTGAGCTTGTTCACCACTGCAGCACGTCGGCCCTGAAAACGAGCCGGTAACAGTCCTGCTGTGGCCCCCTGGTAGGTGGGCGGAGCGAAGTAGGTGCCGCCTTCAGTCCTGATGAGCCAGCTCGTATTGCCGTTATAGATGAGCTGATCGAGCGGTTCATTCTCATAGTCGGTGGTGACGACAAACTGGTAGGGAATGTCCCGCATATCCAGCATCTCGCTCATCATCAGCATCAAGCGGAATGGCGAATAAGTGTCATATTTGTCAAACGCCCTGTAAGTGTACAGCAGGCCGGTGTAGATGAGTTTGGCGGCCTCCTCTTTGTCTGCCAGTTTTTTAGCGGTAGCGAGCTCGTCTTTCATCTGCTTCTTGTTCTCGGGCCAGTCCAGATACTCCTTGATGATTTTCTTGTCGGCCTTCATGAAGTTGAGGTCATCGGCCAGGATGCTGCTGAAGTCGGGGTTGGCCTGCACATCACGACTCTTGACGCTTTTCATCTGCTTGTTGGTCACGCTCTTGTCAAAGATATAGAGCAGGGTGACGGGTGACTGCTCGATGGGATTGTACCACAGCGTGGGTTCTACCTTGTTCACATTGCTGACTTCGGCCTCGAGCACGGTGTTGCCCTCGTTGTCAAGGCTGCTGGCAAAGTCGGGGGCGCCGTTGAGGGTACGGTACTGCACTGTGAACTTCTTGTCGATGACACATCTCACCTTTTGCTTGAGGATGGGATACTCCTCAAGGAACCAAAACCTGAAGTGCGGCACGTTGCGGTCATGGACAACGAGTTCGTCATAGGTGAAGATGTCCAGAATGTCGCCCACTTCGAGGCCCGGGACTGCCAGCTTGTGGCTCACGTCCTTATCCTTCTTGCCCTCGCGAGTGGTCATGTAGTCGTCGGTGTTGACATCTACTATACGCCCGCCGGGCTTGATCACGCGCACACCCAGCACCTGACGATGCTCATCGGTGAATGCACCCGAACGCGCCTTCTTGAACGTCGAATAGTCAAATTCCGAGAATTTCTTCAGCGCTGCAGCATCATTGAGCTTGATGAGCATGCGGTTGAGCTCATGGCGTCCTAGCTGCTTGCTGGTTTGGGGAATCCACAGCGTCATGTAGAAGCGGGACTTGCGGGTCACCTCGGCATCAGTGCAGCTGGCCAGGATGACCGCCGAGCACACGTCAGGGTCACTGTATTGCTGCGGACAGTTGTAGTCCTTGAACATCGGGTCGTCATCACTCCATACCTTCTCGCGCAGCTCAGCCGCAAATTTCAGGTACTTTTTCTCGTCATCGGCATGTGCCGGGGTCAGCGTCAGCAGCATCACCAGCAATGCCAGACATTTAATCATTGATTGTCTCATATCGTTTTGCAATTGGTTGTATGATTATTGTCTCAACAATTCTCCACTAGTCCTTGACAAGCACAATCTGCTCGTGGGCTTGCTCGTTCCACTGCTTGAGCTGTGCATTCCATGCCATGATTTTGTCAAGGGGCACACAGGGATGGTGCAATGACATCACCTTGCGGTAAATGATCGTGTTGCCTTCCTGCCTGAAGGTGCATGACAGGTCCGCTACATCGGTATGGCGGTCATAGTCATCAGGCAGTTGTTCGCACCTGTAGCCTGCAGGCAGGGTTAACGCCACTTCTCGCACCTGGCGGCAGGGGAACGGCAGCACATAGTCGTTCTTGCGGTCAGTGGTGTCGATGGGAGTGGTCATCAGCATGTTATCGGGATCCAGTTCGACAAACAGTTCATTCTCGACCTGCTCGACCGAGTGCCCGTCGGTTATGGTCGCGGCGACGACTGCCCATTCGCGGCGACAGTCCTTATCTTGCCAGGTGGCGCCTTCAATCTTGTTGGCGTGATCCTTATCGTTAAGGGCATTGTTCATGAACTGCATGCGGTCGGCAGCCTCATTGTCGTCAAGCATGCTGAGCATCATCTCTTTCATGTCACCCTTGAACCAGCGCGAGACCTTTCCCGTCAGCTGTGACTGGGGGTTCATTGACAGGTCGATTCTAACGCTGTCACAGTTGGCACTGGCGGGAAGAACAGGCACGGTGCGCAACGAGGGAGCACCTCCCGGCTCCTCGACCATGACTTCCATGCCCTGCATATTGCTGGGGATGTGGCCCAGCGGGATGTGATTGCAGGTGGCGTCCAGGTAATAGGTTTTGCCCTGCCACTCCAATGTGCAGATAGCATGGTTGATGGCAGCGAGGGTGGGTATCTCACTCATCAGGCACGAGGCCTCACGGGTGCCCACGTCGGTCAAGCGGGCATCAAAGCCTTGGGCCACGAGCAGCGTTTTCAGCAACAACGCCATGCCTTTACAGTCGCCGTAACGCTTACGCACGACTTCGGCGGGTCTGTCTGGCTGATGGCTACTGATGCCCTCCTCAAAGGCGACATAGCGGATATTGTTTTGCACCCAGGCATAAGTGTTCTTGATTTTGTCCAAATCACTATGGCATTCACGGTTGATGTCTGCCAGTATATCGTTCAATGACGGTATGGCGATATCGACGTCCGACAGCTGCCGTCCCCACGTAAACATGTCGGCGGCATCCTTGAACGACCCGACAACGAACACCGTGGGATAAACGCTGGCCACGGTCGGCATGGCTTCTTCCTGCTTGATGGGCGCCATATCGTGGATTGTGTAGGTCACGACCGAGCTGTTGCCCTTGCTCTTCCGCTCGATAGAAATAGCCGAGGTGATGTTTTTGTTGACTAGGCGATAGTGTTCAAAACCTTTCGGGATAATGAAGGTAACCGTCTTGTTTTTGACAAAAAACGGTTCGCCCAGCACGATGCGCGTGAAGTAGTGCAGGTCGGTAAACGTGCGCTCATAGGTCAGTTTGCGCTTTCGCCCCCACTTGCCCAGGGTTACATCGAAATAGCACACGCGGGAGTCGTCAAAGAACACGTTGTCGGGTGTCGCCGACCGATAGTTTGCGCTGAAGCCGTCACAACGTGCCTCATCCAGCTTGATGTTGTCCCCATAGAAGACCGCGGGTTGGATCTTCACGTCATACTGCCGCAAGGACTCATACTCAATCACGGTCTTGTTCTTGACAATAGGCTGGCCGCCTTTCATCTTGAACTCATACACCTCGCTGCAGTTGCTCACCATCACCTCGTCGTCTCGCGATTGTGCAGCGAGCGTCAGCGATGGCAGAACTATGGCACATGCCATCGACACCCAAAGCAGGTGTCTGTGAAATGTCTCTATCATTATTTATATATATTGTTGAAGATGTTATTCGGGGAAGAATTGTCTGGAATCTGACATCACAAAGTTAGTTGAAAACTATCATCCATGCGCTACATTTTACTTCATTTTGACGATTGTAAATCTTTGATATACAGTGGTTTTGTGAACAAAAAGTTCATTCTCGGTCACTCTCGCCGTTGCGGTGTGGAAATGAACTGCATTATCGGTGGCCGCAGCTCGGGTCGGAGTGGCCTTGCCCCCCGGGCGGGCGGCTGTGCAGTGTGTGTTAATCTTTTAACAATATATGTGTTAAATTAACGTGATTTTTAGGCCGGGGTTGCGTGGAATGCCGTATTTTTGCACGTTGTAAAATAGCTATCAAAGACAACAACAGAGAAAAGAACGATATTATTATGGCAGAAACAGTCAATATCAGGGAACTCAATGACCTGATTGCAAGTAAGAGTAATTTCGTGAACATGATCCGTCGTGGGATGGATCAGACTATCGTGGGCCAGAAGCACCTGGTGGACTCGTTGCTCATCGCGCTGCTGGCAGGAGGACACGTGCTGCTCGAGGGCGTGCCGGGACTGGCCAAGACCAAGGCCATCAGCACGCTGGCGTCGCTCATCGACGCGCGCTTCTCGCGCATCCAGTTCACCCCCGACCTGCTGCCCGCCGACGTTGTGGGCACCATGATATACAGTATCAAGAAGGAACAGTTCGAGGTGAAGAAGGGCCCGGTGTTTGCCAACTTTGTCCTCGCCGACGAGATCAACCGCGCCCCGGCCAAGGTGCAGAGCGCATTGCTCGAGGCCATGCAGGAGCGCCAGGTGACCATCGGTGAGCAGACCTTCGACCTGGATGAGCCCTTCCTGGTGCTGGCGACGCAGAACCCAATCGAGCAGGAGGGCACCTATCCGCTGCCCGAGGCCCAGGTGGACCGTTTCCTGATGAAGGTGATTGTGGGTTATCCCAGCAAGAGCGAGGAGAGCGAGATTATCAAGATGAACATTGCCCCCGACCCCGTGCAAGTGCGCCCGATGGTAACTCCGGCCGACATCATCGACACCCGCAAGGTGGTTCAGCAGATCTATATCGACGAGAAAATCCAGAAGTATATCGTGGATACCGTGTTTGCCACACGCTTCCCCGCCGACTATGGCTTGAACGACCTGAAGAGCATGATTTCCTTTGGCGCATCGCCACGCGCGTCGATCAACATGGCCCTGGCATCGCGGGCCTATGCCTTCCTGCATGGCCGCGGCTATGTGATTCCCGAGGATGTGCGTGCCATCTGCCACGACGTGATGCGTCACCGTCTGGGCCTGACCTACGAGGCCGAGGCCAACAACATTACCGCCGACGAGATCATCAGCAACATTCTGGACAAGATTGCGGTGCCTTGAGGAGTTAGGAGTTAGAAGTTAGGAGTTAGAAGTTAGGAGTTAGGAGTTAGGAGTTGGCATCCGCGTTCATCGATTATCTAACATCTAACAACTTGAGACTCACAACTA
This sequence comes from uncultured Muribaculaceae bacterium, assembly GCA_964628205.1. GTDB lineage: Bacteria > Bacteroidota > Bacteroidia > Bacteroidales > Muribaculaceae > Sodaliphilus. The sequence goes on along the minus strand of CAZVMM010000001.1, from coordinate 82,662 downwards.
AAAACTGAAATGGATACGAATGAACTATTGCGCAAGGTCCGTAAGATTGAGATCAAGACTAGGGGCCTGTCGCAGAACATATTTGCTGGCGAGTATCACTCGGCCTTCAAGGGCAGGGGTATGACCTTCAGCGAGGTGCGCGAGTACCAGTATGGTGACGACGTGCGCGATATCGACTGGAACGTCACGGCCCGATATAACAGGCCGTATGTCAAGGTCTATGAGGAGGAACGTGAACTCACGGTAATGTTGCTCGTGGACGTGAGCGGCAGCAAGGACTTTGGCGCCGTGGGCGTGGCCAAGCGCGAGATGATGGCCGAGATTGGCGCCACCATCGCGTTCTCGGCCATTCAGAACAACGATAAGGTGGGAGTCATCTTCTTCAGCGACCGGGTGGAGAAATTCATCCCGCCCAAGAAGGGACGCAAGCACATCCTGCTGGTGATCCGAGAGCTGCTCGACTTCCAGCCCACGGGCACGGGCACCGATATCAACATGGTCCTCGAATACATGACCAGTGCGCTGAAGAAGCGTTGCACCACGTTCCTGGTCAGCGACTTTATCGACGAACATGACTACAGCAAGTCACTCTCCATCGCCGGCCACAAGCACGACGTGATAGCGGTGCAGGTCTATGACAAGCGCGAGACGCAGCTGCCCGACGTCGGGCTGATGCGCATGCGCGATGCCGAGCGTGGCACCTCGCGGTGGGTGAACACCAGCAGCAAGCGCGTGCGCGACGCCTACAGCCGATGGTGGTACAACCAGCAGCAGGCCGTCAGCAGCACGCTGCAGCGCTGCAGCGTGGACATGGCCAGCGTGGCCACCGACGAGGATTATGTGACTGCGCTGATGGGATTGTTTAAGAATAGGAGGCTTTAGGCTTTAGGTTTTAGGCTTCTAACTTTCTTTTAAGATAATAGAAAACGAGATTAAAAATGTCACTACATGTGAGACATATCGTGATGATTGCCATCGTGCTCATGAGCTCCACCTTTGTGGCGTGGGGAGGCAATGTCACGTTTAAGGCTAAACTCGACAGCGCCACCTTGCTCATGGGCAAGACCACGGCCCTGCATCTGGAGATCACTCAGGACAAGGATGCTCGTGGCTTCTTTGCCAACGAGCAGGCCGACACGTTGAGCGCCATGATCGAGATTGCCGACCGTCCAAAGGCCGACACGACCGATCTGGGGAATAACCGCATTCAGATCAACCGCGACCTCATCATCCAGAGTTTTGATTCGGGCATGTGGATCATCAAGCCCATACCGTATGTGGTCAATGGAGATACCGCCTTCTGCAATCAGCTCACGCTCAAGGTGCTGCCAGTCGACGTGAGCCAGATGAAGGATGTCCACGATATCAAGCCGGTGGAGCAAGTGCCCTTCAATCTGCTGGACTGGCTGCCCGACTACTGGTGGGCATGGCTACTGGCGATACTGCTTGTCGGCGGGGGTGTATGGGCCTACCATAAGTATTACAAGAAGGGCATCAACCCGCTGAAACCGAGCAGGAAGCGTCTGCCACCTTATGAGGAGGCGATGATCAACCTGCAGCACCTGAAGGACGCACAACTGTGGCAACGTGGCCAGGAGAAGGAGTACTTCACTGGGCTTACCGACATCTTGCGTGTGTACATCGACCGCCGATTCGACATCAATGCGGTGGAGATGACCTCGTCTCAGATCATCGACACGCTCAAGAAAAACGAGGAGACCAAGGCCGTGAATGAGCAGTTGGAGATGATTCTCGAGATTGCCGACATCGTCAAGTTTGCCAACGCACGTCCGCTGGCCGACGACAACGAGGTGGCTTATCAGCGGGCAGTGAACTTTGTCGAGGCCACCAAACCCGCAGAACAACCTGAAAAGAAAGAGGAGGTGAAGAAATGATGAATCTTGCACATCCTGGACTGTTGTGGCTGTTGCCTGTGTTGATGATACCGCTCATCGCGTGGTATGTCTATAGCCAGGACAAGAACGAGCCCGAGATGAATGTGTCGTCCACGCGTGCTTTTGATGGCATCGGGACAAGCTGGAAGCTGTGGCTCAAGCACTTGTCGTTTGGCCTGAAGCTGGGCGCACTGGCCTGCCTCGTTGTGATCCTGTGCCGTCCTCAGACCCACGACAGCTGGTCGACCAGCGACGTGGAGGGAACCGACATCGTCATCGCCATGGACGTGTCGACCAGCATGCTCGCCAAGGACTTCTCTCCCAACCGCTTTGAGAGCGCCAAGCGCGTGGCTACGCAGTTTGTTAGCGGTCGTGACCACGACAACATCGGCTTGGTGCTGTTTGCCGGTGAGAGTTTCACCCAGGTGCCGATGACGATGGACAACGCCACCCTGGTCAATGCCATCGCCCAGACCGAGATGGGCGCCCTGGAGGACGGTACCGCCATCGGTGACGGTATCGCGACTGCCATCAACCGCATCCGTGACGGCAAGGCCAAGAGCAAGAGCATCATCCTGCTCACCGATGGCTCGAACAACACTGGCGTTGTCGCCCCCAACACCGCTGCCGACATCGCCCGCAAGTTAGGTATCAAGATCTACACCATCGGCGTGGGCAGTAATGGCACCGCCGAGTATCCCGTCGCCATCGATTATGCCGGTAACATCATCTATCAGCGCATGCCGGTGGTGATCGACGAGGCCACCCTCAAGAACATTGCCAGCTCCACTGGCGGCAAGTATTTCCGGGCCACTTCGGGCAACGTGCTGAGCAATATCTTTAAGGAAATCGACCAACTGGAGAAAACTCACATGGATGTGCAGCGCTTTACCCACACCGAGGACCATTACGAGCCCTGGGCCCTGCTGTTGCTGGGCCTGCTGTTGCTGACCCTGTTGCTGGATTACACATTATTGAGGCACATCCCTTAAATTTGAATAAGCTATGATTAATTTCGCTCATCCGCAATATTTCTACCTGCTCCTGCTGCTGCCCGTGCTGGTGATGCTGTTCCTGTGGAACCGCCGTGACCGGCGCCACCGCCTGGCGCGTTACGGCCGCCAGTCGTCCATCGAGCCGCTGATGCCCGAGGTCTCCCGGTACAAGCCGTGGATACGTCTGGTGCTCGAATTGCTGCTGCTCACGATGGTCATTGTGGTACTGGCCCGCCCCCGTGCCGGGTCGAGCAAGACCACGAGTCAGGTGCATGGCATCGAGGTGATGGTGGCTGTCGATGTCTCGAACTCGATGAATGCGTCGAGTACCGACAATCCGCAGGACGTGAGCCGCTTGCAGCGTGCCAAGATGATTTTGCAGAAACTGATTGACCGGCTGGAGAACAACAAGGTGGGACTGATCGTGTTTGCCGGCAATGCCTATATGCAGATGCCGATGACCAGCGATGCCGCCTCGGCCAAGCTCTTCCTGAATGGCATCAGCACGAGCATGGCGCCCACCCAGGGCACAGCTATCGGAGCCGCCATCAATCTGGCACTCAACGGCTTCTCGCAGAGCAAGAAGTCGCAAAAAGCGATCATCATCATCACCGATGGCGAGAACTTTGAGGACGATGCCGTGGGAGCGGCTAAGCAAGCCGCCAAAATGGGCGTCCATGTCAACGTCATCGGCGTGGGTTCTACCACCGGTGCCCCGATTCCCGTGGATGGCGGCTACCTGACCGACGACAACGGCAATCCCGTGACCACCTACCTCAACGAGGAGATGGCCCAGAAGATTGCCCACGCCGGCGACGGTGTGTATATCTCGGGGACCGCTGCCGATGCGGTGTCGACCCTGCAGGAGACGCTCGACAAGCTTGCCAAGAGCGACCTGGCTACCGTGAGCTATACCCAGCACGACGAGCAGTTCCCCGTGTTTGCCACGATCGCGCTGTTGTTGTTGCTGGCGCTGTTGTTGCTCATTGAGCGCAAGAACCCCTGGCTCAAGAAGTATGAATTCTTCACCAAGAACAAGAAAGAGAACACCATCAATAATGAAACGAATAAGGACGAGAATAACAAGCGGCACCAGTAGGCTGCTGGCGATGGCGCTTGTCGCTATGTTGTCGGTGGGCGGCTCTGTCCAGGCCCAGAACAAGGGGCCCAAGATGACCAAGCAAGAGCGCGTGAGCCTGCGCAACGGCAACAAGTTGTATGAGAAAAAACGCTATGCCGAGGCCGAGGTCGAGTACCGAAAGGCGCTCCAGGCCAACCCATCAAGCGAGAAGGCACAGTTCAATCTCGCAACAGCCCTGATGCGCCAGGGCAGCCTGACGTCACAGCAGGACGATGAGAAAAACCCGCTGAATCAGGCCGAAGGCATGCTGACCAATCTTGCCAAATCCGCACAGGACAAGCACCTGCGTGGCAAGGCATGCTACGACCTGGGCAATATTGCCTATGGCAGGCAGCAGTATGATCAGGCCGTGGAGTACTACAAGCACGCCCTGCGTTGTGATCCTAACGACGAGCAGGCGCGTCACAACCTGCGTCTGGCTCAGCTCAAGAAGCAACAGCAAGACCAGAACAAGGATAAGAATAAGGACCAGAACAAGGATAAGAATAAGGACCAAAATAAGGACCAGAACAAGGACCAGAACAAGGATCAGAACAAGGATCAGAACAAGGATCAGAACAAGGATCAAAACAAGGATCAGCAAAACCAGCAGAACCAGCAGAACCAGCAGAATCAGGACAAACAGCAGCAACAGGGCGGCATGAGCCAGCAAAATGCCGAGCAGGTGCTCAAGGCAATGCAGGACCGGGAACGTGCCACCCAGCAGCGCATCAATGCCCAGCAGGCTCAGCGTCAGCGCCACGAGCGCCAGCGCACAGGCAAGAAATGGTAATCCATTAATCAATCATCAGTGATGGCAATGAAACGCATCATCAACATAGCAATCTTGCTCTTGACAGCCATGGTGGCCGGGGCGGCATCGTTTACCGTCGAGGCTCCCCACCAGGTTATCGAGGGCAACAAGTTCAATGTCACGTTTGTGCTCAGCAATGGCGAGGGCAACAGTTTCATCCCGCCCGAAGTGAGCGGCGCCAAGCTCATCTATGGGCCCAGCGTGTCGCACAGTTACAGCCAGTCGTGGGTCAATGGCAAGTCGAGTAGCAGCTCCAGTGAGGAGTACACGATGATCTACAAGGCCACGGCGACAGGAAAATGCCACATCGGAGCGGCATCGATCGTCGTGGGCGGCAAGCGCATGTCGACCAAGGCGTTTACTGTCGAGGTGCTGCCCTCGGGCAGCCATGCGAGCCAGCCGTCCCAGCGTCCGACAACCCCAGGAGCGCCCACTCCCTATAGCGACCCGATGACGCAGAGCGCCGACAAGTCGGTGAGTGCCCAGGACCTGTTTGTCCGCATCGAGTTGTCCAAGCCACGCGTCTATGAGCAGCAGGCTGTGGTGTGCACCATCAAGCTCTACACCAAGTACCAGATCTCGCAGTTCATGCCCACGCTGCAGCCGTCGTTCGACGGTTTCCTTATCGAGGATATCCCCGTTCAGCCCAGCTTGAACAAGGTCGAGACGCTGAATGGCGAGCGCTACATGACCGCCATCCTCAAGCGCTGTATCCTGTATCCCCAGCAGAGCGGCAGGTTGACCATCACGTCGGGTAACTACGACGTGAGTGTGGTGCAGTTCGACACCTTCCGCAGCATCTTTGCCACCATATCCAAGCCCGTCGAGAAAGACCTGAAGGTGACCAGTAACAAGGCGACAGTCAACATCCTGCCCCTGCCCGAGCCCAAGCCTGCGTCGTTCACGGGCGCCGTGGGCCACTTCAATGTCACGACCGACCTCAAGCCCGCCACGGGTTTCAAGACCTATAGCGCGGCCAGCTACCGTTACATCATCAGCGGAACGGGTAACATCAAGTATATCAAGGCCCCCGAGGTGAAGTTCCCCGACCAGTTTGATGTCTATGACCCCAAGACCGATGCCCAGGTCAATGACGGCTCTGGCGACATGAGCGGAAAGGTGGTGATGGACTATACCTTCATCCCGCAGTATGCTGGCGAGTTTGATATCCCGGCCGGCGAGTTCTCGTATTTTGACCCCGAAGCGGGCCGATATGTGACCGTGGAGGTGCCCGGTCGACACCTGTCAGTGGCAAAAGGCGAGGGCCAGCCCAGCAACCATTACCGCATGAAGAACATGGACATCAAGCCCATCAAGGTTGGTGACTTGGGATTGAAGAAGGCTCATCGGTACATCGTGGAGGGCTGGACCTACTGGCTGTGGTTCGTGCTACCCCTGATTGCCCTGGTGGCGCTGATCATGTACTACCGCAAGCAGCTGCGCGAGCGTGCCGACGTTAGGCGCATGCGCTCCAAGCGCGCCAGCAAGGTGGCACAGCGCCGCCTGAGGGCTGCCCGCGGCTTTGCATCGCGCGGCGACCGCAACGGCTTCTATGCCGAGATGCTGAATGCACTCTGGGGCTACATGAGTGACAAGTTGTCGATTCCCGTCAGCGAGCTGAGTAAGGACAACATCAATGCCGAGCTCGAGCAGTACGGCATCGATGAGCCGTTGCGCAAGGCGTCGATTGACCTGATCGACAAGTGTGAGTTTGCCCAGTATGCCCCCGAACTCGCATCGGGCGACATGAATGCCGTCCTCGATGAGGCCGCTGGCATCATCGACCGGCTGGAAAGTGTTAAACGCAAGAAAACAGCTACCCAACAGTCATGAAACAAGTAATCACATGGATCCTGCTCGCTGTGCTGGCTTTGCCCATGCTGGCCGCCAATGCCAACATCGACCGCGCCAACCAGGCCTATAAGCAGGAACTCTATAACGAGGCGCTGCAGCTCTATCTGCAGGAGGCCAGCAAGACCGGAGTGTCGTCGGCGCTGTATTGCAACATCGGAGACACCTACTACCGCCTCAAGGACAACGTGCATGCCGTGCTGTATTACGAGCGGGCCTTGCAGCTGGACCCGTCGAACAGCGACGCGCGATTCAATCTGGACTTCGTCCGCGGCAAGATGCAGTTGCCCGACGACGCTGGCGACTCGTGGTTCAGCAACTGGGTGGACCAGACTGTGAGCCGCTTGCCGAGCAACACGTGGGCCATCATGGCCATCATCACCTTCCTGCTCTTCCTGGCCGGAGTGGCCGCCTATCTGTTCGTGGATAACGTGCTCGTCAGGAAGGTGGGCTTCTTCGGTGGCGCTATCGTGCTGGTGGTCAGTATTCTGGCCAATCTGGCGGCATTCCACGTCTATCACAAGGGCACCAGTTCGAGCGCTGCCATCATCATGCCCCAGCGTGTAACCCTAGGCACCGCACCCCGCGCCCCCCGGGGTAGCCAGGAGGAAGCCTTTGAGCTCATGCAGGGCACCCGTGTCGAGATTGTTGACTCTGTAGCCGACAAGTCCACTGGCAAGTGGCTGCGGGTGTCGACCGCTGGTGGCCATACGGCTTGGCTGAACGCAAAAGACATTGAAATCATATGATAGACTACCTGATAGACATTGACAAGGCCGCGTTGCTGGCCGTGAATGGGACATACAGCGCCTTCCAGGATGCGTTGTGGTGGATGGTGTCGGCCAAGTGGTCGTCGTTGCTGCTGGTGCTGGCCATGTTGTGGGTGCTGTTGCGCAAGAACTGGCGTCACGCCATCCTCGTGATCGCCATGCTCGTGCTGGCGGTGATTTTAGCCGACCAGGTGTCCTCGACCATTATCAAGGCACTGGTGGAGCGCCCCCGTCCCACGCATGACGCGGAAATTCAGGGAGCCGTTCATCTCGTGAACGGCTATCGTGCGGGCCTCTATGGCTTTGTGTCGAGCCATGCCGCCAACTTCTTTGCCGTGTCCACACTCGTGTCGCTCATCTTCCGGTCTAGGCTGGTAGCCATTCCGCTATACACCTGGTCGCTGATGCAGTGCTATAGCCGCATGTACCTCGGAGTGCATTATCCTGGTGATATCATCGGCGGCATTGCCGTGGGACTGCTGGTGGGGTGGTTCGTGTGGTGGATCATGAAGCGGATAGAGCGTTACTGGCGGTTTTCGCGGCCATGCTACACCCGTGCCGACGCGGGCGTGATCGCCTTGTCGGTAATTATAACGGTAATAGTCCTGCCCGTTGTGTCGTTACTCATGGCTTGGTAACCGCCGAGAGAAATCAACCGGAAACTATTCATCCAGAGCGCATTCTCGCAAATTCACGCACGGACGCTAAGTTTTTTATTCTTTTCTTCGCGGCTTGTCGATTTAGCGTGAGTAGAAGTCGCTGAATATTACATCAACCGAGGTATTCGTTAATTTTAGATAATTTATTTTGCAGTTTGGCCCAAAAGCCGTATCTTTGTGAAAATTAACGCAATATTGCACTATAACACAACAAACTACATATAACTATCGCCTATGCCGAGAACTATATCTTTCAATGAGCTGCGACGAATCAAGAATCGTCTGCCCGAAGGCTCCATCCACACTATCGCCGACAAACTCAACCTGCCGGTTCAGTCGGTGAGAAACTATTTTGGCGGGTCAAATTATGAGTTCGGGACCAACATGGGATTCCACCTGGAGCCCGGTCCTGATGGCGGATATGTCGTCCTGGATGACCCTCAGATTCTGGACATGGCGCTAGAGATACTGGAACAGAAGGCTTGATATCACAGATTACTCTCCACACCCAATGGATAACAAGAACAACAACGACCCCAATCGGCTGATCACAGTTGCCATCCACACCTTTGACCGCGCGGTGGAATTAAAGGACACCCTGGAGGGAGAAGGCATCGAGGTGAAGTTACATAACGTCAACCTCGATGAGAAAGTCCTCGGCTCTGGTGTGAGGGTGCGCATACGCGAGCGCGACCTGCCCCAGGCGTTACAGATCATCGAGTCGCCCGAGACCACAAGTAGCGGCCAGCGCACCGTGCTGCTGCCTGTGGACTTTGGCAAATACTCGCTGAAGTCGGTGAAACTGGGTATGGAATATGCGCGTCGCAGCCGCGGCAAGGTCCTGTTGCTCCACAGTTACATCAACGAGCGTCACACGATGTCGTTGCCCTTTGGCAGCGACCGCTACGAGAGCCCGGAGGACAACTTCAAGGCCATCAAGAAGAATGCGCGTGAGCGGATGGACGAGTTTGTGGCGATGCTCAATGACAAGGTCGCCGCGGGGGAGTTGCCCAAGGTGAAAATCGAGGCCAAGGTGACCGAGGGCATCCCCGAGGAGCAGATACTGCATTATGCCCAGAAATATGACGTGTCGCTTATCGTGATGGGGACGAGCGGCACCAACCGCCGCCGTCAGAACCTCATCGGCAGTGTGGCCGGCGAGGTGATGGATGCGTGCAAATTCCCCATTTTCACAATACCTATCGGCATGCCCGACGTGGGCTTGACCGATATAACCCATGTGGCGTTTTTCTCCAATCTCATTCAGCAGGATCTGATCTCGTTTGACCGCTTCGCACGCCTGTTCAACATGCGTGGGGTGGAAGTCACGATTATCCCCGTGGTGGATAAGAAAGACCGTCGCCTGGTGGACCAGTCGCTGCAGCAATTGGTGCAGTATTGCCGCGAGCACTATCCCGAGTGCACTTTCAGGACCAAGCGCATCGCCGCCAAGACCTTTATGGAGAGTTTCGCCCAGTTTGCCAAGGATGAGAACGTGCAGCTCATCGCCGTGCCCAACAAGAAATCGAGCATATTCTCGCGTCTGTTCAATCCCAGCATCGCTCACCGCGTCCTGTTCCAGACCGACACCCCGATGCTCGTCGTTCCTGTGTGAACTATAGCCGCTGCTTGATGCGTTGCCAGGCGTGTGAGCCAAACAGGAAGCAGTCGTGCATCGTGTCCAGCATTACCTTGAATCTGCTCATGGGAATGGTCAAACTCAATTCATCCTTCCCGACCCAGGGACGCACTGACGGGTCAAGCAATCCGAGAAAACAACGGTGTCCGTTGTGAGCGTTCTCGACCACAGTCATCGAGACCACCGTGCTGCACCCCGACCCGAACTGTGCCACTACAGCATCGGGCTCGTTGGTGTCATAGAATGCCCATCCGCACAATCCTGAGAGCATATCGGGCGTGGCATAGAACATCACGCCCTCGTAGCCCTCGAGCGAATCGGCCTGGTCGGCCCTGACGAAATTGAGGTAGTGCTTGGCACTGCGGCTCATGTTGAGTCCCTTCACGTAATCGGTGACCATCTCGGGTGTCTTCTTGTACTTCTCGACGAGGGAGACGAAGTTAGGCACCCGCTCGGGCATGTCGCTGAAACCCGTGTAGAGTTTACCGCCTCCGCACCCGATGATCTCTGCGCTCAAGCTCACCGGCGTGCCCTCACGTGCAGCCTGCAGCCCCTTGAAGAAACAGCCTCCAATCTTTGCCGTGTCGGCAATCGCCACATCACTGTACCAGAACAACAAGGGCAACTGGGTCTTCTGGCCGAAGGCCTCCCGATAACTATCAATGAATTGCTTCAGTTCCATATCTGATACTTTGTTAAAATTTATTACTGTCCGGGGAAAGCGTCGAAGACGCAAGCGGTTCGAAGAACCGATTTCAATGAGAAAGACCATGCCAGAGGCTGTTGCATGGTGTTTCTCTTAAAAGTCGAGTCTTCGACCCGACCAACCTCTTCGAGGCAAAAGCCAAGCCCCATTTGGAGGAATAGCCTCTAATCAGCTTGTTCACACTGCATTTATGCAACCTTAGTAATCTTTCCCCGGACAGCAATAGTTAAAATTTGGGTTATGATACGACCAGTAGCTGAAGAAAGAAGATAGCACGAGCCAATGGGGTGTCGGTTCGTGCTATCAGATTTAAGTCAGGTGTATCTTATGTTTTTGCAATATCAGATCCATCCCATCGAGTGGTAGAGGAAGGCGATGAGGTATCCGGCGACGCATGCCACAATCGTGTGGACCATACCCGGCATCATGAACGAGTGATTGAGCAGGTACTTGCCGATGACGGTGGTGCCCGTTCGGTCGAAGTTCACCGTTGCGATGTCCGACGGGTAGTTGGGGATGAAGAAGTAGCCATACACCGAGGGGAGCACACCCAGCAGTACCCATCCGTCGATGCCCAGTCCGTAGGCCAGCGGCAACATTGAGACGACGACAGCACCCTGTGAGTTGACGAGCACCGATACGAGGAAGAACGCAAACGCGATCGACCACGGGTATTTCTCTACCATACCTGCCAGCATTTGCTGAATTTCTCCCAAGTAGTTAGCAAAGTAGGTGTCGGCGAGCCAAGCGATGCCGTAGATGGCCACCACGGCAACCATTCCGCTCTGCCAAACGGGCCCAGCGATGGCCTTCTTGGGCGACGCCTTGCAGAAGATGATCATCAGCGCTGCGGCGGTAATCATCACAATCTGGATGACGAGGTTCATCTTGAGCGGGGTGGGATTGCTCTTTGTCAGTCCGTCGACGGCGATGCCGAGCTTGGCAAGCTGGTCGGCGGTGATTTTGACGCGCGAAGCCATGAGCTCGACGGTGGCATCACCATCGATGGCCTTGACCGTGTCGTAGCTGGGCAAGAGTTCCTGGAAAATGGCGAAGAACACAATGATGAGCAGAGCGCCAAAGAAAATGTAGACGGCGCGCTTGCTCTCGGGGGCGATCTTCTTGTCGAGGGTGGTGGCACTGCTTCCGTAGATGTATTCGCGCTGTGTGGGGTCGGCGAGTTTCTTCTGGAACTCGGGATCCTTGTCCAGGTCCTTGCCCCGGCGATAGCTGGCGATAGAGGCCATGAAGATACCCAGCAGACAGGCGGGAAGGGTTACCATGAGCACCTGTGGTATGGAGATGGTGTAGCCGTTGGCTCCGCTGATGGTGATAAAGGCGACCACCGCAGCCGCGATGGGAGAGCATGTGATACCGATCTGCGAGGCGATGCTGGCGATGCCGCAGGGACGCTCGGGCCGGATGCCCTTCTTAATGGCGATATCGCAGATGATGGGCATCAAGGTGTAGACCACGTGGCCCGTGCCGACGAGCACCGTTAGGAAGAACGTGGCCAGCGGTGCGAGGAACGTGATGCGGTCGGGATGCTTGCGCAACAGTTTCTCGGCCAGCTGAATGAGCCAGTCCATACCGCCCGACGCCTGCATGATGCCGGCGCACGTGACGGCAGCGATGATGATGTAAATAACATCGGTGGGGGGAGACCCCGGCTTCATGCCGAAGCCAAACACGAGTATGGCCAGGCCGATACCCGAAATCGCTCCCAGGGCCAGACTACCGTATCGGGAGCCCAGCCACAGCGCTGCAAGCACGATGCAGAGCTGTAAAATCATGATAAGTGACATAGTGTTTATTAACTTTTTGGTTTTAGTTTGGATTCTAGTAACGGATGCTCACCTGCACGAATACGCTGCTGTAATCGGGCTTGGCCAGGGCACGGTCATGCGTCAGGCAATACTCTGTCTGCACCTCCAGGTACTTGCAGAAGCGGTAGTTCAGTCCCACCTCGTAGTTGGTCTTGGCGGCGACCGACGAGGCAGTGGGCCGATAGAGGTCATAGCGGGCCTTGGCCAACAGCTTGTCCTTGTAAACGGGGACGATGGCCAGGGCGTAAATACCATCGGCCTTGTCGTTGTCGACCAGGTTGCCGGCCTTGTCGGTATAGGTCTTGATGGCGGCATCATTGGCATCGGCAGCCTTCTGATAGGTGGTGGCGAAACCGCGTCCAGTGGAGTGGATGTACTCGGTGCGAAGCTGCAGGTCGCCCTTCTTGTACTCGGCGCTGAAGGCGTAGCGGTGCTGGCGCAGGCTCATGGTGTGGCCGGCATCCTTGCGTGCATAGGAGCCCTCCCAACCGAAAGCGCCGATGCGCATGCCCTGAATGGGCATTACCCACACACCGCCGACGATATCCTTGCGTTCATCCACGTCCTTGACGTTGATTCCCTGGCCGTTGAACACGCCCACCTGGTAGTGGAGCAGGTTACGTCCGCTGCCGTTCTTGAGGAAGTCGCCCTGCAGTTGCAGACCGATGTCACGACCATTGCTGGCATGCATGCCCGAGCGGTCACTGAAACCTGCCAGCTTGCTGACGGGCTGCGAATAGGACATGAATCCCTGGTCGATGGGGTTCATGGGGTTCTCGTAGGTGAACGGGCGCTTGAACTGGCCCAACTTCACGCGGAAGAAGTCGAACTTCTGCCACTCCATGAAGTAGTCTACCAGGCGCGGACTGCTGCCCAGATTGTTGGTGTTGCCATTGATCTGTCCCTGGATCTTGTAGTAGAAGTCATTCAGGATCCGCCCCTCGATCGAGGCCCTTACGAGCCTGAGGTCAAAAGAGTTGCTGTTATTCCCGTCCTGGAATGTGGCTTGATATGAAGCCATGGCAAAGCCGCTGAACTTAGGCTTGGTGAAGATGGGAGTCTTGTCATTGCTCTGAGCCATCGCCGTCATCAGCAGCGTTGTCGCGATAAGGGTCAGTAGTTGTCTTCTTGTCATCATATGTAATAGAGGAATTAGTTTTTTTTGCAAATGTAGTCATTATTTGCCACATACGGAAACAAAATGATATCGAGCGTCATGAAATTAGTTGACAGGTGCTTGTGGTTATCATGGGGAATGAGTAAATTTGCAGCAGCATAGACGTAAATACATTCCTACAATGATCAATTCCAGACACATACTGCAATGGATGGTGGCCTTATCGCTGGCCATCGTGACCATAATGCCTGCCGCGGCACAATATGGCAACCGCGGCGACAAGCGTTATCGTGACCGCTACGGCCGGACAAACACCTATGGCGATGTGGTGGAAATCAGCTTGCGTGAGGCCGGCACCCTTGAGGCCAAGATGCCGCCCGAGATGGTGAACCGCGTGCGTCTCCTCCACATCGAGGGCCCGATGAATGCCAAGGATTTCAAGTTCCTGAAGAAAATCTGTGACCGCTCGCGCTGTGTCGATGGCCGCGACAAGTCGGTGGACAACTATATCGACCTGGAACTGGAGCACGTGCGCATCATGAGTTCGGGCACGGTGGGGCTCTTTGGCGGCAGTGGCGATCGCGATGTGCTCGATAACGGGCTGTCCTACAGCAGCTATCTGCGATCCATCGTGTTGCCCGAGCGGCTGAAGCGCGTGGGTAGTAACGCCCTGCATGGCTGCAGCCATCTCGAGGAAGTCATCATGCCGCCGAGCGTGCGCTCGCTGGGCGATGGCGCCCTGGAGGGCTGCTCCCGTCTGGACTACATCATGCTGAGCAGCGGGCTGCAGCACATCGGCAACAGGTGCTTCAGCGGTTGTGAGCGGTTGCGCTCGTTGACCATCCCGCCCGATGTGACCGAGATTGGCGACGAGGCGTTCAAGGACTCGGGCCTGGAGCACATCGTCTTGCCCAGCGCATTGGTGGAACTGGGCGAAAATGCGTTTGCCGGTACCCGCCTGACATCGCTGACCCTGCCTGCCGGAACGCGGATAACCAATGACTATCCCGGTATGATGCCCAAACTGCAAGAAATCACCGTGGAGAGAGGCAACCGCTATTACACGTGGGAGGACGGCGTGCTGTTTGACAACACGGGCAGCGTGCTGCTGCTGTATCCCGCCGGGCGCACCGGCACCATGGCCGTGCCCGATGGCGTGGAGGCAATCGGACGACGGGCAGCCGCCGGTAGCGCTGTCGGCACCGTGGACATGCCCGCCTCGTTGCGGTCGATTGGCGCTGGAGCCTTTGCTGGCTCTAGCTTGGAGCAGGTGGTGCTGCCGCCTGGCGTGACCGAGGTGGGAGACGCGGCATTTGAGCAATGTGCCCGCCTGGCGCGAATCGATATGCCGGGAGTGACCCGTCTGGGCAAGGGCGCGTTTAAGCGCTGCGGGTCGCTGCAGTCGTTCAGCGTGAGCCGTGACCTGGAGACGGTGCCACAAGAGGCCTTCGAGGACTGCAAGAGCCTTAGCGCAGTGGTGTTGCCCTCGTCGGTCACTACTGTCGACATGAGGGCGTTCAAGAATTGCGCGGCCCTGCAGTCGGTGGAATTGTCCATCGGGCTGACGGCGATAGGCAAAGAGGCATTTGAGGGATGCAAGGCGTTAACAAGCATCGAATTGCCGTCGGCGCTCCAGTCTATCGGCGAACGCGTCTTCAAGAATTGCCGCTCACTGACCCGAATCGCACTGCCCGACGCATGCCAGAAGGTGGAGAAGGAAGCCTTCAGCGGATGTGTCGCAGTGACCGAAGTCGATCTCGGCAACGGTGTGACGAGCCTGGGCGACCATGCCCTGCGCGAAACGGCGATTACCACCCTGGCGCTCCCCGAGAGCGTTACCCACGTGGGCAAGAAAGTGGCCGAAAAGTGCAAGCACCTGACCCGCATCGAGTGTCATGCCGTGCTGCCGCCCACTCTGGACAAGGAGAGCAACAGCAAGGTGGAACTGCTGGTGCCTGCTGCATCGGTCAACGCATACCGCAGCGCTAAGAACTGGAAGAATTTCAAAAATATAGGAGGGTTATAGGCTTTAGGCTTTAGGCTTTAACTCCTAACTCCTAACTCCTAACTTCTAACTATTAAGGGAGCGTGGTGGAACGATCGTCATTCACATCGGCACTGTTGCGGTGGTTTGCGCAGTATGGGCGCGAACTGCCCTGGCGTGGCCTGGGCGATGCCTATAGCATCTGGGTCAGCGAGGTGATATTGCAACAGACGCGCATCGAGCAGGGCCGTGACTACTGGCTGCGCTTCATGGAGCGTTTCCCTGATGTCGAGTCGCTGGCTGCCGCCAGTGAGGACGAGGTGCTGAGGCTATGGCAGGGCCTGGGCTACTACAGCCGTGCCCGAAACATGCATGCCGCGGCACGCCAGGTGGTGGAGCAGGGTGGGTTCCCGCGGACCATCCAGGGCCTCAGAGCCCTCAAGGGGGTGGGGGACTACACGGCAGCCGCTGTGGGTTCGATGGCTTTTGGCCTGCCCGCCGCTGTGGTCGACGGCAATGTGTGCCGCGTGCTGTCCCGCCACTATGGCATCGGCGATCCCATAGACACCGCCAAGGGCAAGCGCACGATCCACGCGCTGGCCCAGGAACTGCTGCCCGAGGATCAGCCATCGGCATTCAACCAGGCCATGATGGATTTTGGCGCCACGTGGTGCACCCCACGGTCGCCCCGCTGCCAGGAATGCCCTGTGGGCGAGACCTGTGAAGCCCTGCGTACGGGCCGCGTTGGCGAGCTGCCCGTCAAGGGCAAGAAACCGACCGTGAGGCAACGCCATCTGACCTATATCTACATCCGCCACGAGGGCATGACCGCCCTGCACCGCCGTCCCGCGGGCGACATCTGGCAGGGCCTGTGGGAACCCTTGCTGGTCGAGGATGGTCCACTGCCCGACCTGGGCTGCCCCCTCACGTTGGTGGCCAGTGACGTGAAGCATGTGCTGACCCACCGCGTGCTGGTGGCCGACTTCTATGTGGCCACTCCACCGGTGCGTCCTGAGTTGCCGCCAGAGTACATCTGGATCAGGGAGCAGGACATCGGCGATTATGCCTTGCCACGCTTGGTCGAGAAACTGCTAGGCTTTATTTAACGTGAGTTCGATGAAATTTAATTAATTGAAAATCAGGAACATAGCGGAATTTTTAGTAATTTTGTAGTGCTAAAAAACCAATAAAAACAACCGCTATGTTTCCTGATGACAATCGTTTCGTTGAACTCCAGAAACGCGCGGTCATCAAGTTGTCCGTATTTGTCAAGACCATTCTGATGGGCAAGTGCACCAAAATTTGTTGTGGTTGCCCCGAAAATCTGAGTTATACATTTTGAAATGCGAGGACTTTTAGATAATTTTGCAGACTTAATCAGTTTAAGTATGAAAAATCGATTAATCATTCTCTTCTCCATCATGACTGTGGCCCTGTCGCTGAGTGCCCAGTTCACCAGTAGCCCCGTTATCGGGAAGGATGGATCTGTATCGTTTTCAATCAGTGCGCCGGCAGCCGACACCGTTCGCCTGGTCATCGACACCCGCATGGACACCCTCATGCAGCGCCATGGCGACAAGTGGAGCTTGACGCTGACAGGCCTGGAGGCCGACCTGTACATGTATCACTACATGGTCGACGGGATGAAGGTGCTCGACAATGCCAATGCCCACGTGCTGCGTGACGTGAGCAATGTGATGAACACCTTTGTGCTCGACCCGCAAGGCGACAGCCCGGTGGCGGTGCATGATGTGCCCCATGGCGAGGTGAGGGCTGTGTGGTATGACTCTCCCACGCTGGGCAGTGTGCGCCGCATGATGGTGTATCTGCCTGCTGGCTACGAGCAGAACCGCCAGCGCTATCCAGTCTTCTACCTGCTGCATGGCTCGGGTGGCGACGAGACGGTGTGGCTCGAGCAAGGCCGTACCGCGCAGATTCTCGACAACCTGATTGCCACGGGCAAGGCCGAGCCCATGATTGTGGTCATGCCCAATGGCAATGTGGATGAACAGGCCGTGGCAGGCATGACTCCTGACAATAACGTACAGCCCACATTTGCTCACAAGAACTGGATGGACGGCACGTTTGAGCAGTCCTTCAAGGACATCATGAACTGGGTGGACAACAACTATCGCACCCGCACTGCCAAGCGGTATCGTGCCATCGCCGGATTGTCGATGGGAGGGTACCACTCGCTGTATATCAGCGCTAACCAGCCCGATGATTTTGCCTATGTCGGTCTGTTCTCGCCAGCCATCACGCGTATGGATAAGGGCAAATGCCCCATCTATGACGACATCGAGGCCAAATTGCTCACCCAATTCAAGCAACGTCCCAAGGTCTACTGGATGGGCATCGGTGAGAAGGACTTCCTCTATAAGGACAATGCCGAGTTCCGTAAGCTTCTCGACAAGAACCACCTGCGATACACCTATCACGAGAGCGGTGCCGGCCACGAGTGGGCCAACTGGCGCGATTATCTGGTAATTTTCACGCAACTGTTATTTAAATGATTAGGGCTTTAGGCTAAAGGCTAATTATGCTCGACACACTCATTCAATTCTTTACCCAATGGGGGTTCCTAGGACTGTTCCTGGGGTCTTTTCTGGCTGGCAGCATCATCCCCTTCAGCAGCGAAGCGCTGGTCATCGCCTGTGTTGGCCCGTTGCACATGGATCCCGTGATGAGCCTGTTTGTCGCGTTGGCGGGCAACGTGAGTGGCGGCATGACGTGTTACTGGCTGGGCCACTTGGGAAAAATTGAGTGGATTGAGAAGTATGCCCACGTGAGTGAAGCCAAACTCAATCGAGCGCTGCAGTTCATGCACAATCGCGGAGCGTGGATGGGGTTCTTTGCCTTTGTCCCGATGCTGGGCACGGCCATCAGCGTGGCTCTGGGGTATGTGCGCTCCAATGTGTGGATTGTGCTTGTGACCATGACCATCGGCAAGCTGCTGCGCTATGCCGCCATCATCTGGGGCTCACTAAAACTCATTGACTTGTTCTAACCAACTATTAACTATTCACTATTACTATTAACTGTTCACTATTCACTAACATGTCACCTATTGAGATTCATAACGAGGTGCTGGCGGGCCGCATCATCAAGCACCTGCAGCGCCGCAATTTCAATGCCCATTATTGTGCCACGGCAGCCGAGGCTATCCACCTCGTCAAGTCGCTTATTCCCGCTGGCAGCAGTATTTCGTGGGGCGGTTCCCAGACCATCCGCGAGATGGGACTGGCCCAGAGCCTGATTAGCAGCGGTGACTACAACGTCATCGACCGCGATAAGGCCACGACACCCGAGCAGACGCGTCAATGCTACCTCGATGCGATGAATGCCGACTACTTCCTCACCAGCGCCAACGCCATTACCCAAGACGGTGTCATCGTCAACATCGACGGGCGCGGCAATCGCGTGGCCGCCATCACATGGGGCCCGCATAACGTGGTCCACGTCATCGGGATGAACAAGGTGACCGCCAGCGTGGAGGCGGCCTTAGAACGCGCCCGCAACACGGCAGCGCCCATCAACACGGCCCGCCTGGGCTGTGACACGCCTTGCAAGATCGACGGCGTGTGCCACAACTGCAACTCGCCCCAGTGCATCTGCAACTACATCCACTTCACCCGCAACAGTTTCCCTGCCCACCGCCACACCGTCATCCTCGTGGGCGAGAACTGGGGTTACTGATAAAGCTCTAGAGCAACCCTCCCATTTCCTATAATTCAATGAAACAGTCAATTCTCACAATATCTTGCCTGCTGCTGGCCATGTGTGCCAATGCCCAGCCCGCAGCAGAACCGTGGAACGACCTGCAGGTCAATGAGATCAACCGCTTGCCGGTGCACACGTCATTTGTTGCCCACGACGTGGACTCGGCCCCGCTGAGCCGTCACTTGTCGCTCGATGGCGACTGGAAGTTCCATTGGGTAGCCAACCTGGACGAGCGCCCCAACGACTTCTACCGCCTCGACGTGGATGATAGCTCCTGGGGAACGATGCCCGTGCCGGGCATGTGGGAATTGAACGGCTATGGCGACCCGGTGTATGTCAACATCGGCTTCCCGTGGCGTGGCAACTGGGAGAACGACCCGCCCCGCGTGCCCATCGAGGACAACCACGTGGGCACTTACCGTCGCCACATCACCCTGCCCGCCGACTGGAAGGGCAAGCAGGTCATAGCCCACTTCGGGAGCGTGACCAGCAACATCAGTCTGTGGGTCAACGGCCAGTTTGCGGGCTATGCCGAGGACAGCAAGACCGCGGCCGAGTTTGACATCACGCCCTATGTCCGCGAGGGCGATAACCTGCTGGCCTTCCAGGTGATGCGCTGGTGTGACGGCACCTACAGCGAGGACCAGGACTTCTGGCGACTGTCGGGCGTGGCACGGTCGAGTTACCTCTACTGCCGCAACAAGAACTGCCACATCGATGACCTGCGTGTGACCGCAAGCCTCACCGATGACATGCAGGACGGTACGCTCATGGTCGCCCCAACGGTCACTGGCAAGGGAACGATGAATTACCGCCTGCTGGATGCCAAGGGCGAAGCAGTGACGATGGTCCCTGCCGGCGATAACCGCTGGATGGTGCCTGGCGCCCATCACTGGACAGCCGAGACGCCTTACTTATATACCCTCCAGGCAACGCTAACGCCTGCCGACAAGAAGTTCAAGGGCGAGACGGTGAGCATCCGTGTGGGATTTCGCCGCGTGGAAATCAAGGGCGGCCAGCTGCTGGTCAACGGCAAGGCCATCTACGTCAAGGGCACCAACCGCCACGAGATGGACCCCGATGGCGGCTATGTCGTGTCGCGCGAGCGCATGATTGCCGATATCAAGGAGATGAAACGCATGAACATCAATGCCGTGCGCACCAGCCACTATCCTGATGACCCGCAATGGTATGACCTGTGCGACGAGTACGGCCTCTACGTCTTTGCCGAGGCCAACCAGGAGGGTCATGGCTTCTACTACGACCCCAAGACCGCACCCACCCATCAGCCTGAGTTTGCCCGGCAGATTCTGGAGCGCAACCAGCACAACGTGAGCGTGCAGTTCAACCATCCCAGCATCATCGTGTGGTCGCTGGGCAACGAGACGTGCGACGGCCCGAACTTCACTGCCGCGCGTGACTGGATACGTGCCACCGACCCCTCGCGTCCCATCCACTGGGAGCGCGCCTTGGGCGGCGAGAACACCGACCTGATGTGCCCGATGTATGCCTCGCCCGAGTGGTGCGAGCGCTATGCCAGCAAGCCCGAGAGCACTAAGCCGCTCATCCTGTGCGAGTACAATCACGCGATGGGCAATTCGGGCGGCGGACTGATGGAATACTGGGATGCCGTGCGCCGTCTGCCCAAATTCCAGGGCGGATTTGTGTGGGATTTCGTCGATCAGGGCCTGCGCGTCAAGACTGCCGATGGCAAGGAATACTTCTCCTACGGTGGCGACTACAACACCCACGACCCCAGCGACAACAACTTCAACTGCAACGGCCTCGTGAGTCCCGACCGCGTGTGGAACCCGCATGCATGGGAGACGGCCTACTACTATCAGAACGTGTGGGCCGAGGACGTGGACGTCCTTCACGGCGACATTGCGGTGAGAAACGAGAATTTCTTCCGTGATTTGAGTAACGTGAAGATGCGTTGGCAACTGCTCGTCGATGGCCTCTCCGTGCTCAACGGCGAGGAAAACGACCTCAACGTCGCGCCACAAGGCCGCCAGATGCTGCATCTGCCCGTCGAGGGCACCCTTGCCGCCCTGGAGCCGGGTCACGAGGTGCTGCTCAACGTCGATTTCCTGCTCAAGCAGGGCGAGCCGCTGATGGATGCCGGGCAGCGCATCGCATACGCGCAGTTACCCGTCATTGAGGCGACGCTCCACGCTGCTGAGTTGCCCCGCGAAAAGGCAAAATTCTCTTACAGGCGCCACGACGGAGGCTCGCTTACGGTCACGGGCGAGGGTGTGGAAATCACCTTCAGTGGCAGGACAGGCTTCATCAGCAGGTATATCGCGGGCGGCATCCCCATGCTGTGTGAGGGAGGCTCGTTGCGGCCTAACTTCTGGCGTGCGGTGACCGACAACGACATGGGCGCCGGGCTGCAGCAGAAACTCAAGGTGTGGCGCAATCCGGTGATAGAACTCACCTCAATGGCCGTCGATAGGAAG
This sequence comes from uncultured Muribaculaceae bacterium, assembly GCA_964628205.1. Lineage (GTDB taxonomy): Bacteria > Bacteroidota > Bacteroidia > Bacteroidales > Muribaculaceae > Sodaliphilus. The sequence goes on along the minus strand of CAZVMM010000001.1, from coordinate 61,107 downwards.
GCATCGAGCGAGTCGCAGACGACCGTCAGGGCTACCTATGACCTGCCCGAGGTGGCGGCGACGCTCACGCTCACCTACGAGATACACCGTGGCGGCGCGATGTGCGTGACCCAGGGCATCGCCTTCAACGATACAACTCGCGATATACCCGAGATGCTGCGCTATGGCATGGTAATGGAAATGCCCCGGGTGATGGAGGTCAGCCACTTCTATGGCCGCGGTCCTATTGAGAACTATGCCGACCGTCGCTACAGCCAGCGCCTGGGCATCTACCGCCAGACGGCTGATGAGCAGTTCTATCCCTATATCCGTCCGCAGGAGACGGGCACCAAGGGCGACCTCCGCTGGTGGCAGCAGACCGACACCGTGGGAAACGGCCTCAAGGTGACCGCAGACAGGCCCTTCTATGCCAGCGCACTGCACTACGACATCGCCATGCTCGACGAGGGCGACGAGAAGCATCAGCGCCACCCGTCTGACCTCGTGAAATTGCCCTACACCGTGCTCACCCTCGACAGCGAGCATTGCGGTGTGGGCGGCATCGACAGCTGGGGTGCCCGTCCGCTGGATACCTACCGCCTCCCCGCCATCAACCGCACCTGCTCGTTCACCCTCATTCCCGTTGTCAAACAACAATAACAACATCATCACAACAATAACAACTTGAAAAAAAATCATTGTATTCCTGCTGGTTTTGATACCATTACTGGTAACTCATGTCCATCGCTTGCATCGTGATTGCCCTGACCAGCGCTTATTTCATCCTTTTCAAGAGAGTCTCCAACTGAGGTGGTCATTCATAAGGGATTTGATAAAATCCAAAGAAATAATTTGGCAAAATCTGACAAAATCCAAGGGAAAAAGCATTAATGCAGGCGGCTGGTCAGGTGGAATTGTTTAGTGAACTGGGTGTTCACTCATGAGTGATTTCAATTTGCGCTTGGCAAATATACATAGAATCATGAGAATTTATGTGAATTTGCAACAAAAAATCACACTTTTATCACTAAATTGCATTGTTTTTTTTTACTACTTTTGTGGCTGCGGCAATGATACAGCGGTATCATGCTCGCATCTCATTTGATTGTTTTATTATTCTTGACTGGATCACTAATCTTTCTCTGAATTATGAAGAAATCTCTCTTTACATTGATGCTGATGCTCGTGTCGGTGCTCGCCCTAAGCGCTCAGAGCCTTACAGGCAAGGAATGGTACACAAAACTATCTCCCGACGATGGTGGAGAAGTGTTCGTGACACTGACATTTGAGAAAAATGGCACCTGCGAAATGCTCGTCGCTACTGACTATCAGATCAAGCAAGACGGCGTGCCCATCAGCGTCGCGGGAGGAGTTACCGTACCGGGCACCTACACCCTGAGCGGCAAAGACCTGAAGATGAACCTCAACCGAAGCAAAGCCGAGGTAGAATTTGACTATGATGTCAAGGACTTGAATGCCAAGGCCAAGGCCGTTATGGACAAAGTGATGAAATCGGAGTTCGACGGCATGAAAAAAGAATTCAAGGACATGATGCTCGATGGCATGCCCAAGATGCATAACATGAAGGTCGTTACCCTCGAGAGCAAGAAACTCGTCATCAAGGACGATGAAGGTGACGAAATCCCCTTCTACACCGATTAGTCTCTAGCAAAAACTCCGATCACGAAGAGTGCAGCCCCCCTGCGCTCCACTACTCGCTGTAGTTGTGGTCGATGACGATGGTGAGGTGGTCGTCGGGGATGAGGGGCTGTAGCTCGGCCGTTAGTTCCTGGATGAAGGCGGCATCGTCGTGGATGGTGAGGTCGGGGACGATGTCGACCGAGACGCGGCGCTCGTCCTCGAAGTAGTAGAAGCCGTGCACCTGCTCGATGTGCTCGTGGGCAGCAAGGGTCTGCATGACGGTCTGCTGCAACTCGGCACGGCGGTTCTCGCCGGTGGCGACGGCATAGATGCCCACGGTCATGATGATGCCGTGGCGGGCATACATCTCCTCGGTGATGCGGCGGGTGAGGCCGTGGATCTTGTAGGCGTCCATGGTATCGAGGACATTGATGTGCAGGGAGCCTATCTGCACATCGGGACCGTAGTTGTGGATGATGATGTCGAACACGCCTCGCACCCCATCAAAGTCGGCAACCTCGCGCTTGATCTGCGACAGAAGCTCGGGCGAGATCTTGGCACCCAACAACTCGTTGACGGGCGCGGCGAGCATCTCGATACCGGCCTTGATGATAACCAGCGAGATGAGGGCGCCCAGGATGCCGTCGAGAGAGAAGTGCCACAGCAGCATCACGCCTGCCGAGATGAGGGTGGCCAGGGTGATGATGGCGTCGAACAGGGCATCGCTGCCCGAGGCGATGAGCGCGTCGCTGTTGAACTTCTCGCCCTGGCTCTTGACATAGCGTCCGAGCAAGAGCTTGACGACGATGGCCACAATGATGACGATGAGCGTCGTGGTCGTGTATGAGGGCTCGGTGGGGTTGAATATCTTCTTGACCGACTCGATGAGCGAGGTCACGCCTGCTGTAAGCACAATGACGGCAATGATGATGGCGCTGAAGTACTCGATGCGGCCAAAGCCGAAGGGGTGCTGCCTGTCGGCCGGACGCTGCGAGAGCTTTGTGCCCACGATGGTGATGACGCTCGACAGGGCGTCACTCAGGTTGTTGACGGCATCCATGACGATGGCTACCGAGCTGGCCAGCAGGCCCACGCCCGCCTTGAAGGCTGCTAACAGCACGTTGGCAACGATGCCAATCCAGCTGGTTCTGATGATTTGTGAGGAACGATCCATCTCGTGTGATGATTGAACTTGGTGAGGGTTGTTGTGAATAATTGTGCAAAGGTAATGCTTTTTTTTGAGGAATTACCATGAATAGTGATTCTGTGTGGGGTGATGGGCAATGTATGCCGTCCCCTTTTTTGTGCCGAATGCAGTAAAAATCAGCTTTCGGTTTGGAATATTCTGCTCACTGTCTTAACTTTGCGCAATGCTAAGATGTGACAAGTTATCAACGACCATTATATTAACCCAGCTAATACATTACAAGTTATGAAGAAATTATCGCTACTGTTAATTGCTGCCGCCCTCGGTCTGAGTGCTGCGGCAGGCATCAATGTCAAGGCCTCTCACAACGTCAGGAGTGCCAATTTTGTCCCGACCGAGAGGGGCATGCTGCCGCCCAAGGCGGTCAAGGCGGGCCCCAGCCGTGTCATTACCGACCAGCCTGCAGGCGAGCTCCATAGCTACCTGCGCAGCGGCTACGCGATTTACCCCGATGGCCAGAACATCTACATGGACGAGCAGGTGGATGGCCGCATGGATATCGTGTTTGCCGGCGAGGGCAAGGTCTACCTCAAGAACATCCTGTACCACACCGGCGAGGTTTGGGGTAACTACTGGGTAGAAGGCCAGCTCAATGACGAGGGCACTGCCATCACCGTGCAGATGGGTCAATCGATCTACTGGAGCTACAACTATCAGGCCGACATCCTGCTGGCATGGGGTACGACCGAGATTGCCTATGACGAGCAGGGAACCCCCTACATCGACTTTATCGTGGACGACCGCATGGAGGAGGTTGTCTATACCATCGACGGCGAGACCATCTATGGTCCCGAGGGCGTTGCTCCCGTCGAGGACGATCAGAATCCTTACTGGGGCTTTGTCGCCACGGGACTGGGTGGTTACTGGACCGATGACAACAGCTTTGCCGGCGCACTGGATTGGGGCACGGTATTCACCGAGACCGAGCCGCTGGAGCCCACCGGCCCCACGATTATCACCGAGCAGCCCGAGGGTGACCTGTACACGCTGCATCGCAACAGTGCCACTATCGTCCTCAGCGGCAGTGAAGTTATGCACAACAAGACCGATGGCGATGTGAACATTGTCATCAACGAGCAAGAAGGCAAAGCCTATATCCAGAACCCGCTGTGGCTGCAGGATTATGGCTACTGGGTAGAGGGTACGTATGACCCCACGTCGGGTCTGATCTCGATTCCCACGGGTCAGTACGTGTACTACAATGCGGACCAGAAATATGGAATCCAGCTCATGTGGGGCCGCACCTATGCTTATCAGGGCCTTGACGGCAACTGGCGCCTGGGCTATGAGGTCGACAGCAGCGTCGATGAGATCTACTTCATGTTCTACGACAACGCCCTGTACCTGATGGACAGTGACGGCGACGTGATGGCCGAGTTCCCCGAGTGGGGCAATGCCACTGGCATGATGGGCGTGTACAGTGACAACCAGATGATGGGCTGCATCGAGTTCACCAACAAGGACGCTAACGGTGATGAGTTGCCGTTCGCCCAGCTGATCAACACCGTGCCCGCTGTTCCCGCTTGTCCCGAGATCGATAACTGGTATGACGGCGGTGATGAGGAAGGCAATTCCTACTTCATCTTCACCATGCCCACCACCGATGTTGACGGCAACCTGCTCAATCCAGAGTGCTTGAGCTTCAGCATCTGGATTGACAATGGCGAGGGTCCCGAACTGTTCACCTTTGAGGCCGATACCTATGTCAATGACTACCTGTTTGAAGATGCGACCGAGATTCCTTATTGGGTTTATGCTTACGGCTACGACATTACGGGCTATGGCTGCATCTTCTACCGCACCAATGAGGGTGACAACCCGTTGTTTACCCGCAACATCGGTGTGCAGGCCTTCTACGAGGTGGATGGGGTGAAGAACGCCAGCGAGATTGCATGGCTGTATGACAACAGCAGCAGCGTGAACGAGATGAACGCCAGCAAGAGCGTTGCCAGCGTGCGCTACTACAACGTTGCCGGCCAGCAGATGGCTGAGCCCAGCGGCCTGACCATCCAGGTGACCACCTACAGCGACGGCACCACCAGCGCCGTCAAGGTAGTGAAGTAATCTATTAGGCTTTCCTGAGAATGCCCCGTTAGGGGCGACCAGGGTATAGGCAGGGGTGTAACGAGGCGAAGCCGAGTGAAACCCCTGCTGCTATCAGGACCCCACTCCCAAGCCCCATCGGGGCGGCAGATGGTTGTTGATACACACATGAAGTGACCCCAAAAAGTTGGACGGGTTATTGATTAAAGAATAGAGTTCGGTATTGTACCGGGCTCTTTATGCGGAATTGGAGCTAAAACATTGATGTTCAATACCTTATAAAACTTTACTGTGTTTTCCCGGGACACCATGGGAAGTGATTCTGCGGTTAGCCGGCTGTCATTGCGGCCGCCACAGGTGCAGACCCGCTGCGGCGGACAGTAGGCGGAGCAGGTGCAGCAATCCCTCTGGCGGGTTATAGACAGTCAGGTTAGTGTCGCCGCCACTAGCGGTGATCAGCGCCTTGTCATCGTCAATCAGGACACTCAGATTGCCGTTTTGCAGCGCCTCGTTGAGCCACGTGACCAGCGTGGTGGGTTCGGGATTCTTGACCCAATCCCCGTCGCTGTTATTCACCGTCAGGTCGTGGTAGCAGTTCAGCCCCAACATCACATCGGCAAACTGGCGGCAGAGTCGCGCATGGCGCTCGGCGGTGAGGTGGTACCGCTCCACGGCGAAGAACTGTCCGCGGCTGTCCATGGGCACCTGCATGGGCAGGAAATCGATGACCCAGTAGGGCTTCTCGAGCAAGCACTCGGTTACTTTGTCAAAGTTTAATTTCATAAGTATCCGCAAAGATAACATTTTTTCCAATGTGTGAAAAAAAGCAGGGTCAAGTATTTGTTCGGCTCTCGATTTGCACTATCTTTGCAGATTGTAACAAATTCTGCATTACCGTGAGCAATAATAATGACAACAATATGAGCGGTTTTGACCGCTTCCGTGACCGCCATCCCATCCTGGTGAACTCCAGTCTGATGGCGCTGGCGCTGGTGGTGCTGGGCTACATCGCCCTGCTGTTTATCGATGTGTTTACCTCCCATGGTCAGCAAGTGCAGGTGCCTGATGTGCGCAACATGCCGCTGGAGAAGGCTATCGACATTCTGGAGGATGCCGGACTGCGCTGGGAAATCAGCGACTCCACCACATTCTACGAGAACTACAAGCCGGGATCCGTTATCGATCAGGATCCCAAGGCGAAGTCCTATATCAAGAAAATCCGCATCATCTACCTCAGTGTCAACGCGATGCATGCGCCCATCATCCCGCTGCCCAAGCTCGTCGACCTGCCTGGACGTCAAGGCATGGCCACGCTCAAGGCCATGGGATTCAAGCATGTGACGATGGACAGTGTGCCCAGCGAGATGGGAGGCCTCATCTTGCAGGTCACCGTCGACGGTCACACCGTGGCACCCGGCCACCCCGTGAGTGTCAACAGCAATATCAAGATCACGGTGGGCGACGGTTCCATCGTGGACCTGAACCCCGAGCAGATCATCGATCCCGCACTGATGGACTCGATCGATGAGGCTAACTATAAGGATGCCCAGGAGACCTATGAGCAGGAACTGAAGGAGGCTCAGGCCCGTGCCGAGCAGGAACGCAAGGAACAGGCCGCTCAAGAGAAGAGGGACCAGAACAAAAAGGACCAGGACAAGAAAAAAGACCAGGACAAAAAGAAAGACCAAGACAAGAAGTCAGACAAGGACAAGAAGAAGTAACACTGCACGATGGCGCTGGACGACGAGTTGCTGGATGCCGAACTAGAGGCAGGCGGCCACGAGATTCAATATGACTACAGCGAGCCCGACTTCACTGAGGACGGGCGCGACTACTGGGAGCACTACCACTATGTGGTGGAGCCGGGCCAGGTGTTGCTGCGCATCGACAAGTATCTGGTGGAGCGCATCAAGGGCACCAGCCGCAACCGCGTGCAGAATGCGGCCGAGGCTCAGTGCATACGCGTCAACGGGCGCCCCGTCAAGAGCAACTACCGCGTGCATCCCGGCGACGAAATCAGCGTGGTGATGGACCGCCCGCGCTATGAGTGTGAAATTGTCGCCCAGGACATTCCGCTTAACATCGTCTATGAGGACGCGAGCCTCATGGTGGTCAACAAGCCCGCAGGCATGGTGGTGCACCCGGGACACGGCAACTTCGACGGCACCCTGGTCAACGCGCTGGCCTGGCACTTCAAGGACAACCCGGATTATGACGTGACCGACCCTCGCCTGGGCCTGGTGCACCGCATCGACAAGGACACCAGCGGCCTGCTGGTCATCGCCAAGACGCCCAATGCCAAGACCTCGCTAGGCGCCCAGTTCTTCAAGAAGACCACCAAGCGCCAGTACATCGCCGTGGTGTGGGGCGAGATGAAGCAGCCCGACGGCACCGTCACGGGCAACATCGGGCGTGACCCGCGCGACCGCGTGCTGATGAAGGTATTTCCTGATGGAGAACAGGGAAAGCACGCCGTTACACACTGGCACACCGTGGAAAATCTGGCACACGTGGCCGTGGTGCGCTGCCAGCTGGAGACCGGCCGCACCCACCAGATACGTGTCCACATGAAGCACATCGGGCACCCGCTGTTCAACGATGCCCGCTATGGTGGCGATCAGATCCTGCGTGGCAACCGATCGTCGAGTTACGCACAATTCATCCGCAACTGCTTCGACCTGTGTCCCCGTCAGGCTCTGCATGCCAAGACCCTGGGTTTTGTGCACCCCGAGACGGGTAAGCAGATGGACTTTGACAGCGAATTGCCCGCCGACATGGCCGCCCTGATCACCAAGTGGGAAGACTATGCGCGCAACCTCGCCAATAAATGATTGATAAACTTTCCTCGGACCACCCGATGATCAGGTGATGTCAATGAGGTCCTCGAGCCGGTCAACAATCTCCTCGTCGCGGCGAGAGGTGTACCTGTCAATGTTATAGTCATCGAAAAAGGCGTAAACCAGCATTGCAATTAATGCGATACCCATCGTTAGGTCTATGAATAACCATTTGTGGCTAATGTAGAAATATTTGTACCACATGGGCGGGTAGAGAATGATTAATGCCAACATAACGAGATAGATGGTCCTGCGGTCATTACCAAGCCTCTTTTTGTACCGGTGAAGCAGTTCCTCAGGAGTGTTGACGCTGCGGAGTCTCAGGAGAAAGCGGAGATTGTTCACAACGATCCATCCAACGGCAATGCAAGCGATTGATAGCAGGCAGTTGCTAATAAGTCTCAATTCGGGATATGAATACGAGTCATACATGATAATGAGCAAGACCAACACACCGATAAACAGCCCCTTGATGGCTTGTGACCGACACTCACCCTTGATTCTCTCAAAGCATTCCCCTCGGCTCAGACTGTAAAATTCATCAAGTTTCATAATGCCTCGGATTTAATGGTTAATACTCTTTACTCATTAGACTCGACTGAGGGCCTGAAGTTTACCTGTGAGCAGCGATATTTTTGCCGCAGCCTGTTCAGCTATCACCCGTGCACCCTTTCTTTTTAAAATGGTGTTGCCGATGGAGTTGTAAATTAAAAAAGGTAAAAAAGTGAAGTGGTGGCGCGTCATATCAGGAAAATTGCTAAATTTGCAAATTGAGAGATAATGGATTAGAAACACGAGGAGTCGTGTTGCTCCTCACCAACACTAAATCACTATGATAGAGAACGAGAAAATACCCATTCCAGTGGAATATCAGGACATCTGCCCGATACCTGACAAGGATTTCCAGACAGCGATGACGATTCTGGTCCAAGAACCGGGTTTCCAGAATATCGTGGCCATGGCGTTGCCCAATTACAAATACTCCCAGCTCAAGAATGTGCTGCTGGGCCTGAACTCAAAGCACGAGTTCCAGGTGAAGGTGATGAGGCCCTTTATGGAGGGCCTGATGGCAAAAACCGGCACATCGCTGACCACCAGCGGCCTCGAGAACCTGGACAAGGAGGTGCCCTACACCTTTGTGACCAATCACCGCGACATCGTCCTCGACTCGGCCCAGTTGAGCTATCTGCTCATCAAGGGCGGCCGTGACGCGTGCGAAATCGCCATCGGCAACAACCTGCTCATCTATGACTGGATCACCAAGCTCGTGAGACTGAACAAGAGCTTCATCGTGAAGCGTAACCTGGGCCGCATCCAGACGCTGACGGCAGCGGTGCAGCTCTCGGGCTATATGCACTTTGCCGTTCAGCAGAAGCGCTCCTCGCTGTGGATTGCCCAGCGCGAGGGCCGCTGCAAGGACAGCAACGACCGCACGCAGGAGAGCCTGATCAAGATGCTGGCCTACGGCAACCGCGACAAGTCCTTCATCGAGAGCCTCAAGGAGCTGAACATCGCCCCCATCTCGCTGAGCTATGAGTATGATCCCAACGATTACCTCAAGGCCAAGGAGTTCCTGTGCAAGAGCAAGAACCCCAACTGGCGCAAGGCACCCGAGGACGACCTCATCAGCATGAAGACCGGTATCATCGGCCACAAGGGCGAGGTGCACTATGCCTTCACGCCCTGTATCAACGAGGAACTGGACAAGATTCCCGAAGGCCTGGACAAGTTCCTGGAGGTGGACCGCGTGTGCGCCATCATCGACCACGCCATCCATCAGAACTACAAGATCTTCAAGACCAACTACATCGCCCACGACATCCTGTTTGACGACAAGCACTTTGCCGACAAGTACACACAGGAGGAGCGCGAGGCCTTCGAGCAGTATCTCTCGAGCCAGATCGACAAGACCGAGGGCTTGAAGTTGAGCGAGGCCGACCGCTTCTACATGTACAACAAGATGCTGCAGATGTACAGCAACCCGCTAAGCAACTATCTTGAGGCCACGAAGTGATTTAGCTATTAGGCTATAGGCTTTTAGGTTTTAGGTTTTATGAAGATCAGTTGGGTGGGACTCATTGTCATGGCGGTGTTGTGCATCGCCATTGACATATACATCTGCCGGCGTCTGAGCCGTAACGGCTACCGCTGGGCGATGTGGATCAATGCGCTGCTGGCTGTGCTGGCTGGCGCGTTGATCATTGCCATCGGGGTGATGCCGATGTCCGACGCGGCGATGTCTAATGGCGCCTTTGTGGCTTGCCAGTACATGCTCTACACCTTCTTTGCTATCCTGGTGCCCAAGGCGCTGGGCATGGCGGTGTATGGCATCGGGCGGGCGCTGAGGCGGCGTTGGGCCGCGTTGTGCGCCTTCATTGTGTCGGCACTGGTCTTCGGCATCATGTGGTGGGGCGCGATTGTCACGCCCGGCACGATCGAGGTCAGGGAAGTGGAACTGGAGTTTGACCGCTTGCCTAGCGCCTTCGACGGGTACCGCATCGTGCAGTGGAGCGATGCCCACTTGGGCACGTACAACGGCCGCACACCTATCGTCGACCGTCAGATCAGCACCATCAATGCCCTGCATCCCGACCTGATCTGCTTCACGGGCGACCTGGTGAGCCGCGAGACCAATGAGGCCGAGCCCTACCGCCAACTGCTGTCGTCGCTGCATGCCCCCGATGGCGTGTTCTCTGTGCTGGGCAACCATGACTATGACAACTATGTGAACTGGGATGAAGAACGCGCCAAGCTCGCCGACCGCAAGGCCCTGTGCGACCTGCAGCAGGCGGCAGGATGGCACCTGCTCAACGATGACTATGCCATCATCAGGCGGGGTGATGACCAGATTGTGCTTATCGGGACGGAGAACTTCGGTGACCGTCCTGGCGAGAAGCGCGGCAACCTGGTGAGAGCCTATGGAGGGCTGAATGACGGCAACTTCAAGATACAGCTGCAGCACAACCCTTATGCCTGGCGGGCCAACACGCTGACCAACAGCAATATCGACCTGATGCTGGCCGGCCACACTCATGCTTGGCAATTCATGATCAAGCTGGGCAACTGGCGCTGGTCGCCAGCTAGTCTGCGCTATCCTGAGTGGGGTGGGGCTTTCAGCGAGGGCGACCGCTGGCTCTATGTCAACATCGGTACGGGCATGGTGGGACCGCCCATGCGCATCGGCGCGACTCCCGAGATCACCGTTATTACGCTTCGGAAGAGGCTTTAGGCTTTAGGTTTTTAGAGACAGATAATATCGTTAATTCATAATATGGCAACTCAACTCTCGACGCTCATCTCTCAGGAGCTCAATATCCCCCTCAATCAGGTGGCCGGTACCGTCAATCTGCTTGACGATGGCGCCACCATCCCGTTTATCAGCCGATACCGCAAGGAGGCGACAGGCAACCTGGATGAACTCTCCATCCAGTCAATAGACCAGCGGCTGCGCTACTACCGTGAGCTGGAAAAGCGCCGCGCCACTATCCTCAAGACCATCGACGCTCAGGACAAGCTCACACCCGAACTGGCCGACCGCATCAACAATTGCTGGGATGCCACCACGCTCGAGGACATCTACCTGCCCTACAAGCCCAAGCGCAAAACCCGCGCCGAGGCCGCGCGGCAGCTGGGACTCGAGCCGCTAGCCAAGGTGATCATGTCGCAACGGGGCGGCGACATCGAGGGCCGTGCCCGGCAGTTTGTTGACGGCGACAAGGTGCCCGACACCGATGCCGCTATCGCTGGAGCCCAGGATATTATCGCAGAGTGGGTAAGCGAGAACGAGGCCGTGCGCAATGCCGTTCGACGTGGCTTCAAGTATGATGCCCGCCTGGTATCCCACTTTGTCAAGGGCAAGGAGATCGAGGGACGCAACTATGAGAACTACTATGAGTTCTCAGCGCCGCTCAAGCGCATTTCGTCCCACCAGTTGCTGGCAATTCGCCGCGGTGAGAAAGAGGGCTACCTCAAGGTGGGCATTGAGATCAACGACGACCGCACGCTCGACAACATCGCCCGCATCGTGGTCAAGGGCAATGGCGAGGCATCTCAGCTGGTCGAGGAGGCCGCCGAGGACAGCTTCAAGCGACTGGTGAAGCCGTCTATCGAGACCGAGTTTGCCGCCGCAGCCAAGGAGAAGGCCGACGACGAGGCCATCGAGACGTTTGCGCAAAACGTGCGCCAGTTGTTGTTCGCTCCCCCCTTGGGACACAAGCGTGTGCTGGCCGTGGACCCGGGATTCCGCACGGGGTGCAAAGTGGTGTGCCTGGACGAGCAGGGCAATCTGCTGTATCACGACGTGATCTATCCCACCGCTCCACACAACGACATCGCCGGCGCGACCAAGAAGATACAGACCCTGACCGAGTCCTACAAGATCGATGCCATCGCGCTGGGCAACGGCACTGCCAGCCGCGAGACCGAGCGGTTCCTCAAGAAGATACGTTACCGCCGAGAGGTCAATGTGTATGTCGTGAGCGAGAACGGCGCGTCGATCTACAGCGCCAGCAAGATTGCCCGCGACGAGTTCCCCGATAAGGACGTGACCGTGCGCGGCGCTGTCTCCATCGGTCGCCGACTGCTCGATCCGCTGGCCGAACTGGTCAAGATCGACCCGAAATCGATTGGGGTGGGGCAGTACCAGCACGATGTGGACCAGACCCGCCTCAAGGAGGCGCTCGATTTCACTGTCCAGAGCTGCGTGAACAGTGTGGGCGTGAACGTCAATACCGCGTCTAGGGAATTGCTCACCTATATCGCCGGCCTGGGTCCCACGCTGGCCCAGAATATCGTGGATTACCGAGCTGCCAACGGACACTTCACATCCCGCCAGCAGTTGCTGAAGGTGCCCAAGCTGGGACCCAAGACGTTTGAGCAGGCCGCAGGATTCCTGCGCGTGCCCGAGAGCGACAATCCACTGGACAACAGCGCGGTGCACCCCGAGCGCTATGCGCTGGTGGAGCAGATGGCACGCGACTGTGGCTGCACCATTACCGACCTGATAAGGGATGAAGCGCAGCGCGAGAAGATCGACCTGCAACGCTACCTGTCACAAGACGTGGGCGAGCCCACCCTGCGCGACATCATCAGCGAGCTCGAGAAGCCGGGCCGAGACCCGCGGTCGACGGTTCAGGTGTGGGAATTTGACGACAACGTCAATGATATCAAGGACCTGCGGGAAGGCATGGAGCTCAACGGCATCGTGACCAATGTGACCCAGTTTGGCGCGTTTGTCGACCTGGGAATCCATAAGGACGGCCTGGTGCACGTCTCGCAGATGCCCCAGCGCGGCTTGCCGCCATCGCGCCAAGTCCAGGTCCACCAGCACGTGCGCGTCGTCGTCAGCGGCATCGACATGGAGCGTGGCCGCATCGCGCTGAGCATGCGTGGCATCGACCAGCCTGCCAAGAACTAATGGGAACTTCTATAAATTACCAAAATGTGGATTTTTTATGTTGACAGCATGTCAAGCTAATTTATAGAAGTCCCCTAATAAATTTTGGCGATGTTCTGGATGTTGTCCCGAACCCTGCGGGGCTAATGCGAACCTAAAGCTCGGCGTAGCCAATTACACGAATTGGTTTTAAATATTTTTCGTGAAATACGTTTTTCTTAGCGAAATGCGCATTAAAAACTTTCAGGGCCAACTGCTATTATAGTAAAGACAATGGAGAATAAGAAGAAGGAGAGAGAGCCGGCCGGCACAGCACTGAAGGTGTGCCGTGTGCTAGGCGTGGTGCTGGTGTTGGCCGCGATAGCCTACACCGTTTGGCACGGTGACTTTGACAGCAAGGGATTGGTGGGCTATGTGGATGACTTCATGGCGTTTATGGCCGCGTTCACGTTTGCACACGGCAGCTTCCAGCGCCAGGAGCGCCGTTACATTCGCCGTCAGCTATACATGTTATCGTCGCTATTTGCCCTGCTGGCATTGTGCTGGATCATCATGCTGGCCTTTATCGGCTGAAAAAACGGCGAGGCTGATGTTCTTGTTCGCCATGAGCTGGGATTACTGCCCTTCCTCGTGGTAGTTGACGTTGAACAGGTAGGCCTTTAACGTCTCGTTTTCGCGGATAGTGCCCCCGTGGCGGACGACGCGCTTGAGGTTGACAAGCGCGGTCAGGTTCTCGTCGCGCAGGTCGCCCTCGTAGAGTGCCACAAAGTCCTCATAAGCCTTGTCACAGGCGGCAATGACTTCCTGGTCAGCGCCCTGCTGGGTCTTGGTGGGGTAAGCGCGTTGTATGGCGGCATTCATGAGGGTAATGGGATTGTCGTATCGCGAAACGCCATCCAGGGATCCGTTGACGAGAAACTGCTCCTCGACCTCAATGTAGTAGTCAATGGCGCCCGCATCCGGCTCGTCATTGCCGCATGAGGCAAAACCGCACAAGCTTGCCGCGATCACGAGGGTTAATAGCATCATGCGCCAAGCGCCTGTTTGTGTTTTTGTCATTCTCATAGTGTGAAAGGATAGTTTCCAAAACAATACCGCAACAACACACGCACGGCCGGCTGGGCCAGGTCGTGGGTAAGTGCCCTTGCGGGATGTTGTGGCTGTCCTCTGCTGGTGGCTGGGAGTTGTTATTTCTTCTTCTGGTTCAGGTTGTGGTCAATCGCCTGATTCACATCGCTGATGTTAGGTTCGCCGGTCTCGGTGGTGAGGACCTTGTTGATGATGGCATCAACGTCGACGACCTCCTGGGCGGGAGCCTTGTTGGGCTGAGCGGCCTGAGCCTGCAGGGCCTCGTCGATGATGACGGACAGGTCGTGGATCGTGATGACGCCGTCGTGGTTAGCGTCGAGGTTGGCGGCCATGAGCTTGTTAGGCATCTCGTTGCCCAGCAGCACGTTGACGCACATGTCTACGCGGTCGTTGGCGCTGGCGGTAAGGGCCATGGCCACAACACAGAACAGTAATGTAATGATCTTCTTCATATCGTCTCCTTTCGTTGTGTTTGGTTATTTTCTTGCTTGATGCAAAGGTAATGCGGGAAATCCAATTCTGCAAGTGAAGAGGTGGAAATTTTGTTTTGAGGTTTTAGGAATGTAAGCTCAGTGCCTTTGCCTGCTGGGCCTGTGGCCTGTGCGGGCTATTCCTGTTCGGGCGGGATGGCACCGAAGCGATAGGTCCTCATAGCCCTGCTGCCCCTGATCACCCCATCGATTTTCTTGACCCGATAGAGCTTGATGACGCATATCGTGTTCTTCTCGAATGGCCCATACAGCGACTTGTATGTGCCGTAGATGTTGTCGCATGCCGCCGCAATCTCGATGTCGTTGCCCTGGGTGTTGGCAACGGGATAGTTGTCGTGGACGGCCATCCTCATTTTGTAGATGGTGTTGGACAGCACGGTGCCTCGTGGCTGGCCCATCGTGCCCTGCTCCTCGTCGGCGGTCGAGGTACCGATGGGCTCCTTGGAACTGATGTTCAGATAATAGTCGATGATGGCCTCGTCGTCGTCGCCTGAACAAGCGTTGAAGGCCGTTACGCAACCAGCCAGCAGCATGATTGCCAAGAGGTGGCGCAGTAGGAGTTTCGGGCTTTTCTTGTTCATAATAAAATGGTGTTTAGGCTGTTTGACTTGACGCAAAGTTAGCCATTGGAAATGATGTGTGCAAGAAAAAGGCTCAAAAGTGCGTATTTTCCAGCGAAATTACCTAAATTTGCAGGTTAAAACTCATCACATGTAACTGTAACGGATATGGTAAGAAAAAATGAGAAGGCAGTGACCGATTACGGTCTGGTGCGAGTGGCAGCCGTGGTGCCACAGGTCAATGTGGCTGATGTGGCCGGTAATGTGTCTCACATCATCGAGAGCCTGGACAAGGCCATCGATGCCGGTGCTCAAGTGGTGGTCATGCCCGAATTGTGTGTCACGGGATACACGTGTGCCGACCTGTTTGGCAACGAGTTGCTGCTCGATGCCGCCGAGCAGGCGTTGCTCTCGTTGCGTGACCGGTACAAGGACTCGCCCGTGATGGCCGTCGTGGGTGCGCCGCTACGCTGCAGTGGCCATTTGTTTAACTGTGCCGTGGTCATCAATGGCGGCGAGTTGTGGGTGGTTCCCAAAACCTATATCCCCAATTACAAGGAGTTTTATGAGAAACGCTGGTTCACGACAAGCAATATCACGGCTATCGCCGGCAAGGACCATATCCTGGTGGGCGACGAGGAAGTGCCCTTCGGTACCCACATGATTTTTGAGGCGGGCCGCGCCAGGGTGGCCATCGAGATCTGTGAGGATCTGTGGGTGCCTGCTCCCCCCAGCAGCATTGCCGCCATCAATGGCGCCAATGTGATTGTGAACCTGTCGGCCAGCAATGAACTCATTGGCAAGCACACCTACCTGATGGACCTGATCAAGCATCAGAGTGCACATTGCATTGCCGCCTATGTCTACGCCTCGTGTGGCTATGGAGAGTCAACGACCGACTTGGTCTTTGGCGGCAACGCGGTCGTCGCCGAGAACGGCAGGCTGCTGGCCGAGGGACAGCGGTTCTCCACCGAGTCCCAGATGTCGATTGCCGATATCGATGTGGCAGCCCTGGAAAACGAGCGCCGCATCAACGGCAGCTTTGCCGATAGCATGGTGCAGTTCGGCACACCGTTTGAGCGCGTTGCCATGTCCGTGGCCCCGCCGCTCGACTACGAGCAGACCGAGTTGCTGCGCCCCGTGCGCCGCATGCCCTTTGTCCCGGCAGAGGACGACCGTCTGAACAGCCGCTGCGAGGAGATTATCGCCATCCAGACTGGAGGCCTCAGGCGTCGGCTCGACTTCACTGGCATTCCCACGATTGTCGTTGGCGTGTCCGGCGGACTGGACTCCACGCTGGCGCTGCTGGTGGCCGTGAGAACCTTTGACAGCATGGGCCGTGACCGCAAGGACATCCACGCCATCACCATGCCAGGCTTTGGCACGACCGACCGCACCTATACCAACGCTTGTGCGATGGTCCGTGCGCTGGGCGTGACACTGCACGAGATCAGCATTGCCGCCGCCGTGACCCAACATTTCAAGGATATCGACCACGATCCCGCCAACCATGATGTTACCTACGAGAACAGCCAAGCCCGCGAGCGCACCCAGATCCTCATGGACTACTCCAACAAGGTGAACGGCCTGGTCCTGGGCACGGGCGACCTGTCGGAGCTGGCTCTGGGGTGGGCCACATACAATGGCGACCACATGTCGATGTACAACGTCAATGTGAGCATCCCCAAGACGCTGGTGCGCCACCTGGTTCGCTGGTTCGCCGGTTCGCTCAACGATGGCACCGCCACCGGCAAAGCCATCCACGACACCCTGATTGATGTTCTCGACACTCCCATCAGTCCCGAGCTGACCCCGGCTGCCGGCGACGGCACCATCCTGCAGGTGACTGAGGATATTGTGGGCCCCTACGAGCTGCACGACTTCTTCTTGTTCAATATGCTGCGCTATGGCTTCACGCCTGCCAAGCTGTATCTGCTGGCCCGCAAAGCCTTTGGCGGCGTGTATGACAACGCCACCATCAAGAAGTGGCTGCGCACCTTTGTCAAGCGCTTCTTTGCCCAGCAGTTCAAGCGCTCCTGTTTGCCCGACGGTCCCAAGGTGGGCAGTGTCTCCCTGTCGCCGCGCGGTGACTGGCGCATGCCCAGTGACGCCTCGTCGCGCCTGTGGATTTCCCAGTGTGATAACCTGCCCGATTAATTGCCGATAACATCATTTAAGCATTGAGGCCGGCGGCTGGCATTGTAATTGCAGATGGACAACGAGATCAACTGACGCATGAACATTCCTAGAGGAACATATAACGTCCTGCGCAGCGTGGTGGTGACCGCGCTGGTGATGGTCGTCGCCGCAGTGGCTCTGATCTACCTGCTGCTGCTCTTGCCACCCGTTCAGCAACGCTTGTGCGATGAGGGCGAGAAGGCGCTGGGCGAGTTCCTCAACACGACGGTGGAGATTGGTTCGGTCTCCATCACGCCGTTCAACCAAGTGGAGCTTAACGACGTGATCATCGACGACCAGCAGGGCGACTCCCTGCTCACGATCGAGAAACTCGGGGCCGGCATCAGCCTCAAGGATCTGATTGCCGATCGGCGCGTTGTCGTGACCTATGGCGAGATACTGGGCCTGAACGCGCATGTGACCCGCCAGGACAAGCAGAGCCCGACTAACGTGCAGTTTATCATTGATGCCTTCAAGCCCAAAGGTGACAAGCCTCCCAAGCCCTTTGATGTGCAGGTCAACACCGTGGTGGTGCGCAAGTCGGCCCTCTCCTATGACGTCCTGGACCAGCCGCGCCGCCCTGGTCGCCTGGATCCTAACCATCTGGCCGTGAGTAATCTCAGGGCAGACTTGGCTCTTCCCCGACTGAAGAACAATGATTTTGACATCAGAATAAAGCGTCTCTCGTTTGACGAGTCTAGTGGCCTGTCGCTCAAGCGCTTGACGTCAAATGTCCATGTCACCGACCACGCACTGGACATCCGTGACATCAGGCTGAAACTACCCGGCAGCGATATCGCGCTCGATGATTTGCATTTGGACTACTCTTCGCTCAAGAACATGGGAAGCGAATTGGCCACCATGCCCCTGAGCGTGAGCACGCCCGGAAGCACGATAACCCCCGCCGATTTTGCCGCCCTGGTGCCTCAGTTGTCCCGGTTCACCGACCCGCTGCGTGTCACCGCCACCGCGGTCCGTGACCAGAACCGCATCGAGTTCCCCACGCTCAGTATTCAGGCAGAGCGGGGAGGGCTGTCGCTGAATGCCCGTGGTGGCTTCACAATGCCCACCGAGGGCGGTTACACGACCTTTGATCTGGACCGCATCGATCTGGATGCCAGTGCAGGCCAGCTGGCGCAGCTGACAGGCATCGTACCGGGATTGAAGCCCCAGGCGCGTGACATCATCGCGCGTTGTGGCAACGTGAGTCTGGATGGTACCATCCACGGCAAGCCTGGCAAGCTGAATTTTAACGGACAGGTGGGTACCTCACTGGGCGTGGCCGCAATCGACGGCACCCTGGCCCAGCAGCAGGGAACCACTCACTTTACCGGTCACGTCAAGACCGACGGCCTGGGCGTGGGCGCTCTGCTGGGCAAGCGTGAGCTGGTGGACCAGCTGGCCCTGGATGCACAGGTCGACGCCATCGTGCGCCAGGGCGACGTCTCGGGCCATCTGGACGGGCACATCCCCTATGTGGACTTCAAGGGCCGCCGATATCATGATATCACGGCAAACGTCGACAAGCAGGGCAACAACTTTACTGGTGCGGTGACGATGAATGACCCCAACGGCCGCGTGGATATCGACGGCACGGCAATGCTCGACGGCGCCAATTCCACCTACGACGTGAACATCACCACCGATGGCGTGAACCTGGCCCGACTGGGGCTTCTGGACAAGTATGCCGACCATCGCCTGGATGTGACGGCTTCCGCCTCGTTCTGGGGCAATTCGCTCGACAATGCCGCCGGACACGTCCAGGTCTCCGACTTCAGGTTTGCCGATAGCCAGGGCAAGGGTCTCAAGTTCCGCCAGATGGAGATCAACGCCGATAACTCTGACGGCGAGAAAGTGGTCAACATCGAGAGTGACCACATCAATGGATACATCTCGGGGCAATACGATTTCAAGACCATTGTGCCCACTGTCAAGCACATGCTGGCAAAAACGTTCCCCCAGTACTTTGGCGATTATGCCGACTACAGTCACGGGGGCGAACCTAACGATGTGCGCTTCAACATGGTCATCAATCCCGATGACGAACTGCACGAGATGCTGAAGCTGCCCGTCAACCTGGCTTACCGTACCATCATCGAGGGCAACCTGAGCGAGCGCGACACCACCTTCAACCTGGTTGTCGATGCCCCCTTGCTGACCCAGGGCAATAAACTCATTGAGCAGACGAGCCTGCTGGCCGAACTCGACAGCGTGACCAACCGCGTCGTGCTCAATCTCCAGTCCCGCTATCCGGCCAAGAATGGCATGATTGACCTGAATCTGGACGCGAGCGGCCAGGACAACCGCATCGATGCCAACCTGGCATGGCGCATGCCGGGAGAACGCGACTTCCACGGGAACCTGAATCTCGAGGGACTCATTGACAGGGGCGACGATGGCAAAATCATGGCCGACATCGACTTGCACCCCTCGCAACTGATATTCAACGACACCGTGTGGACCGTCGAGAAGGGCCACATAGGCGTGGGGAATGGCGTGGTCACGTTCAGCAACATCGCTGGCGGTCGCGACAACCAGTATATCCGTATCAATGGCAAGGTGTCGGCAGACCCCGATGACGAGCTGTGCCTGGAGTTGCAGGACGTGAACCTCGACTACGTGTTCGAGACACTGGCCATCGACCACGTGGACTTCGGCGGCAGGGCCACGAGCAAGTGCTATGCCCGGGACCTGTTATCGGGGGCACCCCAGCTCTACACGCCCAGCCTGTTCATCAAGAATATCTCCTACAATGGCGCCGTGATGGGCGACCTTGACATTGCGGCAAACTATGACAACGAGACGCGTGGCGTGTTAGTCAAGGGGGACATCGCCCAGCCCAACGGGCGCCGCAGCCTGCTCGATGGCGGCATCTACATCGCCGACGACTCGCTCTACATCGAGTTTGACACCGACCATGCCAATGTTGAGTTCCTCAAGCCCTATATGGAGGCCTTCACGGGCGATGTGCAGGGTGAGATGTCGGGCAAGGCCATCCTGTTCGGTAATTTCCACACAATCAACCTTGCCGGTGATGTGGTGGCCGACTCGCTTCGTTTCCTCATCGACTACGTGAACTGCTACTACACCTGCTCTAACGTGCCCATTCACATCATCCCTGACTATATCGAGTTCAAGGATGTACCCATCCATGACCGTGAGGGGCACGAGGCGAAGTTTGGCGGATGGCTCAAGCACGATGCCTTCCATAATCCGGAGTTCAACTTCGCCATCACCGATGCCCGCAATTTCCTGTCCTATGACACCAATCCCACAATCAACCCCGACTGGTATGGCACCATCTATGGCAACGGATCGTGCTTTGTCGAGGGCGGCCCGGGCATGGTTTCCATCAGGGTCAATATGACTTCGGCCCCTCATAGCAGGTTCACCTTTGTCATGAGCGACAACAAGCAGGCCGACCATTATAATTTCATCACCTTCAGGGACCGTAATGCCGACACGGTGCCGCCTCCCGTGATGGAAGTCGACTCCCTGGCGCTCATCAAGAGCCTGCTGACCAAGAAAGAAAACCCGCAGGAGAATTCCGAGCCCAGTGCCTACAATATTGACCTTCAGGGCGACATCACGCCCGACGTGGCCCTCACAGTGGTGATGGATCCCGTGGGCGGCGACCAGATCAAGGCCACTGGCAATGGCTCCTTGCGCATGACCTATAACAACAACGGTGAACTTGAGACCTATGGCAAGTACACCCTGGACAAGGGTACCTATAACTTCACACTGCAGGACTTGATTCTCAAGGACTTCACCATCCGTGACGGCAGCAGCATCAGTTTCCAGGGCGACCCCTATGCCGCCATGCTCGACCTGGAGGCCGCCTATTCGCTCAATGCCAACATCAGGGATCTGGACGACTCCTTCGGCAACGACCCCGATATGAACCGCACCAATGTCCCGGTAAACGCCCTGCTGCGGGCCAAGGGCATCATCAGCCAGCCAGACATCTCGTTTGACCTCGAGTTCCCCTCGCTCACTACCGATGCCTACCGCAAGGTCAAGAGCATCATCAGCGCCGACGAGATGATGAACCGCCAGATCATCTACCTGCTGGCCCTGAACCGCTTCTACACTCCCGAGTATATGGGCACTGCCACCAATCAGAACGAGCAGCTCATCTCGTCGGTGGCATCCTCGACCATATCGGCCCAGCTGAGTTCCATTCTCGGTAAGATGACCGACAACCTGTCGATCGCTCCCAATTTCCGCTCTAACAAGGGCGACTTCAGCGATGTGGAGGTTGACGTGATGCTTTCGAGTCAGTTGCTCAACAACAGGCTGCTGCTCAACGGCAACTTCGGCTACAGGGACAATACCTACAACACGAGCAACACCAATTTTATCGGCGACTTTGACATCGAGTACCTGCTCAACAGCAAGGGCACCATCAGGCTCAAGGCCTACAACCACTTCAATGACCAGAACTACTACCTGCGCAACGCGCTGACCACCCAGGGCGTGGGCGTGGTGTGGAAACACGACTTCGACAAGTTCTTCCGCAAGAACAAGAAGAAGTTGCAGCTCGACCCCAGTGGGGACTCAATCCCCCGCCGTGAGCCCACTCCCGCCCGTGATGGCGATGATGACAGCGTCAGGCAACCCGTCCCGATGGTGACGTTGCGTCCCGCCCAGCGTGCCGAAAAATCCCCCTTAAACCATACCCAATGAGCAGGATACTACCCATATTGATGCTATTGGCGACGGTCATGCTCGGTGCCAGCATGACATGGGCTGGAGAAGTGGCATCGGCCGACACGGTGGCCACGACGCCTGCACTGCAGCTGGCCATCGATTCTGTGGACTCACAGCCGACGGCCGAGCCCGTGAAGCCCCACCGGGACTGGAAGTGGGCGATGCTCAACAGACGGTGGAAATCCACCGACACGACCATTGCCTATCCCAAGTTCCTCGGGTTTATCATCAAGGCCTATAATTGGGCCAACTACACCTTTAACCACTACGACACGGCCTATGTGGTCAACCCGGGCACCACTTCGGGCAAGAAGTGGAAGATCATGATCAAGAACAACAACTGGATGGACTTCTACTCGGGCCACTTGAGCATGTGGAATACCCCGGTGCAGCTCAACAGCGATGTCACGTCGCTCTTTGGCTTCCAGATTTCAGGCATGGGGTTGAGCTTGAGTTATATGTTCAACGTGCGCGATCTGCTGGCGGGCAAGTTCATACACAACCGCCGCCTGCAATTCTCGTTCACCACATCGCGCTTGTTTGTTGAGGCATATTACCGCAAGAACGACCAGAGCAGTGTGCACCTGCATCGATTGGGCCGCTGGCAAGGTGAATTCCTCTTTGATGGTCTCATGCGCGAGGGCTATGGCTTTGATGCCTACTATATCTTCAACCACACGCACTACAGCCAGGCGGCAGCCTACTGTTTCTCCAAGTATCAGAAACGCAGTTCGGGTTCGCTGCTGGGCGGCATCTACCTGTCTCACCAGGATGTGGTGATGGACATGAGTGTGCTCTCGCCTGAACTCAAGGAGTATCTTCCCGATGCAGTGACAAACTACTGTTTCCGTTATCGTGACTTTGGGGCCATGATCGGCTATGGTTACAGCTGGGTCTTCCATAAGGGGTGGCTCTTCAATGTCACCGCGGTGCCGAGTCTGGGGTACCGCAAGAGTTTCTCCCGTTCCATCGAGGGGCGCAAGAATCTGCTCTCGACCAACATGAATGCACGCATGGCGCTCGTGCGAACGGCTGGAAACTTCTTCTACGCGTTCAACTTCAGTCACGAGGGGCACTGGTACCAGAGCACGCGTCACAGCTTCTACAACAGCTACAACAACTTTGACCTCACCGCTGGCTTCCGCTTCTAGCCCCACGATGGGAAAAAGAGGGCTCCTGAGCGTGGACCGAGCCGGGATTGTTCCCTGGCGTGAGGTGACGTGCGTAAACAATAATGGCGTGGAATGCGTCGAAGACGCAAGCGGTTCGAAGAACCGATTTCAATGAGAAAGACCATGCAAGAACCTCGGAGAGGTTCGCAGCTTGGTCACAGTACTGAATACTGTAAGTGCCTCGAAGAGGAACTTTTTGGCTGACAAGACTTGACGGATTGGAAGTTCGTCTTCGACGCACTATCCTCTTGATATAGCAGCCACCAAGCTGCGTTCATCTTCGATGAACTTGCATGGTGTTTCTCTTAAAAGTCGAGTCTTCGACCCGACCAACCTCTTCGAGGAAAAAGTCAAGCCCTCTCTGTCGGAAGAGTGCCTAATCGTCTTATTGCTCATGCATTCATGAGGTGTGCTGATTATTTCCACGGACAATAATAGTAAACAATAATGGCGTGGAATGCGGTCCACGCCATTATTGTTATCATAGGGAAAGATTTTGACTTCCTATTTAAATAATCAGTGCATCAGCCCATGTGGGATTATCGCAGCGAAACCTCGATGTCGTCCTTGCCCTCGGCAAAGTCGAGCTTGCCTTCCTTGGCGAGCCAACCCAGGGCGCAGTGCATTTCGTTCACTTTAAGCTTAGCAGCCTTGCGCAGCTCCTTAAGAGTCAGAGCCTTCTGCGCATCGTTCAGGGCGTTCCACACGAGACCAGCCCAAGTACCAATGTTTTCTACGTTCATAAAAATAAAACCTTTAATAAAACAATCAATAATATATGTGAATTGTGAAAAATTCGGGGCAAAGGTAAGTGTTTTCTGAATATCCACACAAGAAATCATGCAAAAATGCGTGCAAATGACCGAAAATAGTTATGCAACTTGTTGCATAACTCTACTCGATGGTGCCACCCAGCAGGCGGTAGAGCGCCAGCACATGGGCAAAGTCTTCGCGCTGGCCATCGGTGAGCATCTTCACATGGCTGATACCGCTCTGGCCCCTTAACTTGAGAATTACCCAATGGCTGTGTGCCAAGGCATAAACCATGTCCTTGTGTGGCGTCCGCAATGTGTCGTCACTGTATTCCCAGAACAGATTGCCACTGGCCTTGCCGCGTTCGGGGGCGGCAGGGTAGAAGGTGTAGTCAAAGCCGTCGACGCTGAACGTCAACTCGTCATAGTTCAGCGGGTCGTCGGCACAATACTGCACGCACAGCCTCAGCGGGCCGGGAATGCTGTCATGGAAGGAGAAGGCGAAGTAGACCTCGTTGCTGGTCTTGTCGCGGTTGACGTACTTTGACAGGCATTCGCCCTGCTCGGTCGTGGTGATGTAGGGCATCAACTCATCGATGGTCGCGCTCACGGGCTCATCGTGCCAGGTCATGCGGCGAATGCCCATGCCATATTCCTTGATGGAATAGTCGGTGCTCAACAGCTCATCCAGGGCGGCTTGCTCGCTGCTGGTCTTGCTGGTGGGGTTCAGGCGATGCCCCTCCACGGACACGCTGTCGGGTAAGGCTTTGGCCGGCAGGTCAACGGTGCCCCAGACCTCGTCGCTGGTGTCCCAGGGGTCGGCCTTGGGCTCGGCCTTTCGCGACATCTGTTCCTGGAGCTTCTTGATCGCTTTGGCTCGCTCGCGCTCGGGATGCAGCCGCCTGATGCCGGGCTTGATGCTCGGGTCCTTGTCATCGTCGTCGCCCGTCATGCAGGCCATCCCTATCGGGGCCGTCAGCATGACAGCAAGTAGCAGAATGATGTATTTCTTGAGTCTCATGAGTCGAATACTGATCAGTAACTAATCCTCACAACTGCTCTATCGCCGTCTGCCGCCTGTCAGAGCATGGACAACAGGAGCAGCTGCGCCTCGAGCGTGGCTCGGGCAATGACGCGATCGCGGTCGCCAGGCAGTTGCTTGACCTGGGCCACCACCTTGTCGCCACACTTGGCCGCCATCCACACGGTGCCCACGGGCTTGGTGGGAGTGCCGCCGCCAGGACCGGCAATGCCGCTGGTGGCGATGGCACAGTCGGTGCCGATGGCACGGCATGCACCCGCTACCATCTGCCGCACCACGGGTTCGCTGACAACGCCATGCTCGATGATATCCTGCTCGCTGACACCCAGCAGGCCCATCTTCACCTCGTTGGCATAGCTGACGACAGCACCCTTAAAGTAGTCGCTGCTGCCCGCAATGCTCGTGATCTCATGGGCGATGTTGCCACCGGTGCAGCTCTCGGCGGTCGACAGGGTGAATCCGCGCTGGCGCAAACGGTCACCCAGGATTTCGGGCAGCCGCTTGTCGCCGTCGGCAATGATGTGCCCGCCCAGAATGTCGTGTAACTGCCGCGACAGGAGGTCCATGTCGTCGTTGATCTGGCGGGAGTCGGTCGAGCTGCCTGTCAGCCTCAGGCGGATGATGCCGCCCTCGGGCAAATAGGCCAGGTGGATGCCGTGAGGCAGCTGTCGCTCAAACCCGTCGAGCTCCATTGCCAGTGCCGACTCGATGATGCCGGTCACGACAAAGGTGCGGAACTCGATGTCCTCGCCGTCGTTGTAACGCTCCATCAGCTGCGGAATGACGGCGCGTTGCATCATCGCCTTGAGTTCAAAGGGGACGCCGGGCATGCTCACCAGCACCTTGCCGTCGCGCTCAAACCACATCAGCGGTGCGGTGCCCACTTCGTTCTGGATCACACGGCACGACGAGGGCACCATCGCCTGCAGGCGGGTGTACTCGTTGAGCTTGAGGTGCCGGCGTTCCATGACCTGCCTGACGTTACGCTCCACGTCCTTGTCGAGCACCATCTCGCCGCCAAAGTAGCGGCACAGGGTGGGCTTGGTAATGTCGTCCTTGGTCGGCCCCAGGCCTCCGGTCATCAGCACCACGTCGGTCTGGGCAAAGGCGCGGTCGATGGCTAGCTGTATCTGGCTGGCGTCGTCGGGAACCACTTGAACGGTGTTCACGTCCCATCCCCGGGGCGTCATATTGCGGGCAATCCAGCCCGAGTTAGTGTCGGTGACCTGCCCGATAAGCAGCTCGTCACCGATGGCGATAATACTGTATTTCACTTCTTGCTTGTGGTGTTTTAGTTTTTGGGCCTCATTAATTTTTCAGGGATTTCATGGGCAGGCCAGCCATAGTCCTGATAGTATTTCACGGGCAGCTTGTGGGCTTTGACATACCTGGCGATGGCCAGGCTGCGGGCCTCCTCGCGCGTCTCTTCGTCGCTGTTGATGCCATGGAAGGCCTCGTACATCTCACCAAAGATGCGCTTGGCGCTTTCCAGATTGCCATGGCCATCCACGACCCGGTCAAACGTTACGACCTCAAACTCGCCCTTCGCGTTCTTCTTGAGGCACATCAGGCCCGGGTGGTCGCCACCCGAGATGGTCTTGAGCGTGTCGCCGACCACGTTGAAGTTAAACACCCAGAAGTCACCCCACACCATGGCACTGTCGGGGGTCGGCTGTTCGCAGGCAACTATCGTCGCGCAGGGAATGCAGATCTCGGCAGGTGCATAAAATGCGCCGATAGAGTCTACCAGATACTTGTCAACAACGGGCATGAAATCAAAATCTCCCGTGGCTTCCACGAGGTCCACGCTGTCCTGGTCGGTCTTTTGGTCGCCGGCAGTGCTCTGGCCTGCATCTTTGCAACCCGCGCCGCAAAGCAGGATGGCGGCCAGCAGCCATAGTTTCATCTTCTTCATAATACTCATTATTTATTTTATAATAGTGCGGCAAATATACATCGAATTCTCGAAATCGGACGTATATTTGTGGTAAGAAATAGAACTGGAATTATGGCACAAACTATATTACTGCTGATTATCGCTTTTGTCACGCTGGACTTTATCGTCAGCAGCGTGCTGTCGTGGCTCAACACCAGGTGGATGACCCATCCTGTCCCTCCCGAGCTCGAGGGGCTGTATGACGACGAAAAGTACCGCTGCCAGCAAGACTACATGCGCACCAACAAGCGCGTGTCGCTCGTGGCCCGTTGCGTGTCGTTTGGCCTCACGATGGCGATTCTGGGATTCGGCCTGCTGGGGTGGCTCGATAACCAGTGCAAGGCGTGGACCGCTGTCCCCGTGCTGCAGGTGATATTGTTTCTGGTGATATACAACTTGTTCAACACCGTCATAGCGCTGCCATTCAGCTACTACTCGACGTTTGTCGTCGAGGAGCGATTCGGCTTCAACCGCACGACCCACAAGACCTACTGGCTCGACACGATCAAGTCCTTTGCCGTCTCGACCGTGCTGAGCGCCGTGCTGCTCGGCGTGGTATATGGGCTGTACCAGACCTTCGGCCAGCAATTTTGGATATGGGCCACGCTGGTCATTGCCGCCTTTATCGTGTTTTTCACGATGTTCTACAGCAACCTGATCGTGCCTCTGTTCAACAAGCAGACGCCGCTGCCCGAGGGCGAACTGCGCGATGCCATCACCGCTGCCGTGGAGAGTTTCGGTTCCCGTTTCAAGGACATCTACATCATCGACGGCAGCAAGCACTCGACCAAGGCCAACGCCTACTTCACGGGCTTCGGCCCCAAGAAGCGCATCGTGCTCTATGACACGCTGCAAGACCAGATGACCACCGACGAAATTGTCGCCGTGCTGGCCCATGAGTTCGGGCACTACAAGCACCGCGACACGTTCAGGAACATGTTTATCTCGATAGGCATGGTCGCCGTGAATCTATTCGTCTTCTCGCTGCTGGTGAGCAACCCCGACCTGCCAGCGGCCCTGGGCGGCACCGCGCCTTCGTTCATTCTGGCGATGATCGCTTTCTCGCTGCTACTCTCGCCCATCGACATCCTGCTCAATCCCCTGAGCAATGCCATCTCGCGCCGCGCCGAGTATCGCGCCGACGCCTTCGCCGCCAGCCATGGTCACGGTGAAACACTGATCAGCGGCCTCAAGAAGTTGGCGAGCCACGGCCTGAGCAACCTCACGCCGCACCCGCTGGTGGTGTGGTTCAGCTACAGCCACCCCACGCTGGCCCAGCGTATCCGCGCCATCCGCACCATCAAACAACACATACAACCCTAACGACAACTAAAACAACCTTTACTATATAGGGAAAACAACAAGTACAATAAAGACAATACTGTCCATCCGTTCAAGTGTGTGTTTGTAAAAACAAATCTTCTTTATTTTGCAATTCACTCGACTTGTACTACATAAGTTTCGCCAAAATCCGCAGATGTTAAGCTGCGTCTCGGAAATGCTCAAATAAATTTGGCATTTCAATTGACTTGCATTAACTTTGCGGGGAGAATCGGGGGAGAAATCCCGAGGACAATAACAAGCATTCGCTATTATTTCGCGCATAGCCAAAAGCGTCGGAAACTTATTGGAATAACAAGTCGCAGAATAATATGTGATTAGTGGCTCGTATGGGTCTCTAATTCCCCACTATAGTGATGCTCACGCTACAGGCGTGATGCACACCTATTGGGGAACAGGGGCTCCACCGACGCTGCCTCTTGCTATGCGCAATAAAGAGCATCTCGCCTTTATTGCGTCCTGGCGTGATTGATAGTCGAAGCACATAATTTAAACTATCAGTCAGATGGGAAACAAAAGTTTGAATAACGCAAAGGCAGCAAAACATGATGAGTTCTATACTCAACTAACTGATATAGAAAAAGAGTTGCAGCACTATTGGCAGCACTTTCGCGGAAAGACCATCCTGTGCAACTGCGATGACCCTTACGAGAGCAATTTCTTTAAGTACTTTGCTCTGAGATTCAATCAACTAGGGTTAAAAAAACTGATTTGCACCTGCTATAACGGCTCACCTGTACAGGGCGACGAGTTGATGATTGACTGGGGTGACTTTACCGAGGGGCCCAAGAAGATTGCCTATAAGGTCGAGATTACCGAAGTGCGCGACTTGAACGGTGACGGGGCGGTTGACCTGAGCGACGTGCAATATCTGCTGAAAAACGACAAGAACGTGCTGTCTATCCTAAAGACAGGCGATTTTCGCGACCCAGAATGCATTGAGTTGCTGAAGGAAGCCGACATTATCGTTACCAACCCACCTTTCTCTCTTTTTCGAGAATTCATGGATACTCTCATCAAATATAAGAAAAGCTTCATCATCATGGGCAATGACTATGCAATTTCAAATAAAAATATCTTCCCATTACTTCATAGTGGAAAAATATGGAATGGAGTTAATTCAGGACATACCTGGTTTAAAGTGCCCGACTATTATGAGATCCCTGATTTTTATGACTTGAACGACACAAAAAAACTACGTTCAAATGGGTATGCAATCAGAGAAGGTCGTTTATGGAGAAATCTTGGAAATATTTGTTGGTTTACAAATCTTGACCACAAGAAACGGCACGAATGTATTGATTTAATTAGAAGTATCAAATTAAATGAATATATAGAATATGATAACTATAAAGCGATTGAAGTTGGTAACGTTAATGAAATACCTTTTGATTACATAGGTGTAATCGGTGTTCCAATTACTTTCATGCATAAGTACAACCCTGAACAATTTGAATTACTCGGAATTACAGAAAATAATCCCATAATGAAAGAATACTGGAAAGAAGGAGCAACAAAATATGATAGACCATATTTGAAAGGACAACGAAAATCACCAAGATTATTAATCCGCAATAAACATCCGAAGAAGTTATGATGACGATAAAACAGATTAGTGTGACCGTGGGAGAGATTACCCAGGGTTATGTGAATAACGAGGAGCAGGGCGTGAGAGGCTATGACGGATTGCTTGACATCCGCCCGCCCTATCAGCGCGAGTTTATCTATAACGATAAAGAGCAACAGGCCGTTATCAACACGGTGCTGAAAGGCTACCCGTTGAATGTGATGTACTGGGTAAAGCGCAGCGATGATGCTGAGTGCCCTTACGAGGTAATGGATGGTCAGCAGCGCACGTTGGCCTTATGCGAGTATGTGGCGGGTAAATTCAGCTTTGAGTTCAAGAACTTCTTCAATCAGCCTGGAGATATCCAAAAACGCATTCTGGACTATGAGCTGACTGTGTATGTGTGCGAAGGTGAGCATAGTGAAAAACTGGAGTGGTTCAAGACCATCAACATCGCGGGCAAGCCCCTGAACGAGCAGGAAATCCTCAATGCCATCTATGCGGGTCCGTTTGTGAGTGATGCCAAGCGCCACTTCTCCAAGAGCAATTGTGGTGCCTATAAATTGGGGAAAGACCTGGTCAACGGCACACCTATCCGTCAAGACTTCTTGAAAAAAGCGTTGGAGTGGATGGCCGACCACGAGAAGCGTGAAGGCAAGGCGCAAAGCCCGGTGGGCTATATGGCTCAGCATCAGCACGACCCTAATGCCAACAACCTGTGGACTTATTTCCAAAACGTCTTGAACTGGGCGATTACCAACTTCGAGATGAAGAAGTTCAAGAAAATCATGAAGGGGCTGGACTGGGCGCTGTACTATGATAAATTCCATGATAAGACGCTCAACACGGTAGAGATGGCCAAGCAAATATCGGCCTTAATGCGTGACAGCGAGATTGAGAAGAAAACAGGCATCATCCCCTATGTTCTGACGGGCGACGAGCGCCACCTTGACCTGCGGGCGTTCCCCGATGACATCAAGATGGAAGTTTGGGAGAAGCAAGGGCACATCTGTCCCCTGTGCGGCAAGGAATTTGATTTTGAGTTTATGGAGGGTGACCACATCAAGCCTTGGCGCGAGGGTGGCCGCACCGTTATTGAGAACTGCCAGATGTTGTGCCGCGATTGCAACCGCAAGAAAGGAGCAAAATAACGGCCTATATCACAGCAGATAGCATCACATGGAGATGTCTATCCATCCATTCGTCCAAATGCATGGTCTTTCCTCTATTCTCTTACATCATGGATAAGTAGATGAATAGATGGAAATAAATACGTACTTTCTCGTTGAGGAATGAAATCGATTGTTTAGATGACGACGCGCTGGAAGGGAGGGGCGGTGATGTCGCAGAAGTCGCCTGCCAGGTACTTGTAGTGGCCGGCGATGGCGATCATCGCGGCGTTGTCGGTGGTGAAGACGCGCTTGGGGATGAAGGCTCGCAGGCGGTGAAGGCGGGCGTAGTCCTCGACGGCAGCACGCACGCCACTGTTGGCCGAGACGCCGCCGCCAATGGCGATGGTCTTGATGCCGGTGTCCTTGATGGCGCGGCCGAACTTGTCCATGAGTATCTCGATGATGGTGCGCTGCAACGACGCTGCCAAGTCAGCCTTGTTCTCCTCGATGAAGTTGGGGTTGTCCTTGAGCGCGTCGCGCAGGGTGTACAGGAAGGACGTCTTCAGTCCGCTGAAGCTGTAGTTGTAACCATCCACATGAGGTTTGGCAAATTTGAAGGCCTTGCTGTTGCCCTCGGCGGCCAGGCGGTCGATGACGGGACCACCGGGGTAGGGCAGTCCCATGACCTTGGCGCACTTGTCAAATGCCTCGCCCGCGGCGTCGTCAATGGTCTGGCCCAGCACCTCCATGTCGCGGGGGGCGTTGACCTTGATAATCTGGCTGTTGCCGCCACTGATGAGCAGGCACAAGTAGGGGAACTCAGGCACAGGAGTCTCGGCGTCTTCCTTAACGAAGTGGGACAGCACATGGCCGTGCAGGTGGTTGACATCCACCAGCGGTATGTCGAGCGCCAGAGCGAGCCCCTTGGCAAACGAGGTGCCCACATGGAGCGAGCCCGGCAGGCCAGGGCCACGCGTGAAGGCGATAGCGTCGATGTCCTGGCGGCTGATGCCCGCCTGGCGGATGGCCTCGCTCACAACGGGCACGATGTTCTGCTGGTGGGCCCGGGATGCCAGTTCGGGGACCACGCCACCATAGGCCTCATGGACCTTCTGGCTGGCAATGACATTACTCAGCAACACGGTGTCGCGCAGCACGGCAGCCGACGTGTCGTCACACGATGACTCTATTCCTAATATCGTTACACTCACAGTAGTAGTTTGCTTGATGACGTTATATATATATTCTGATGTCAGGGTAAAACGGGCCAGTGGAAAATGGAAATCCGCTCCATGATGACAGGCCCTTTTCTGTTTTGGCTTGCAAAGTTAGTGCAAGTCGAATACAAAAGCAAAATTTATTTTGATTTTGTTGAGACGCCGCCTAACTTGGAGGCCGCAAGGCCTCAACGTAGAGCCTATTGTCCGGAGTGAGCCCCATCGGGGCGACCAGGTCATAGGCAGGGGTGGAGCGAAGCGCAACCCCTGTGCACTGCAGACAATCTAACCACAATTAGCCCCATCGGGGCGACAGGAAAAACCCACAGTAAATCAGATGACCTGGCGTGAGCGAGGGAGTCTGATTCACTGGGGGCGGTAGCGTAAGTGGTCGCGTCGCCGTCGGCGACCCCACAACGCCGCAATGGGGAGGCTGATGCAAAACTCTTTGTCTCTTCTTTTAATCGGCCTGTTCCCAAAGCAAAACAAATCACTGCATGCTTATGAGAAACGAAAAACCCAAGCACGTTTGCCTGGGTTATCGTTCTGTAAAACAAACCATTACTAAGCACTTAAAGTCATTCGCGGCTTCACAGCTTGCGATAAACATATTTACATTCCATAGCTCATGAATTTGCTTGAGTGCACAAAGGTAAACAGTTTTTTTGAATTTACAAAACAAAACGAAAGAATTTTCAAAAAAAAATTTATTTCATTCTGTAAATAACCCGTCCTGGTGGTTTTGCGTCAAGACGTTTTCGGTGTAGCGTTGCCGCAAACAGGCCAATCGGGCAAAAAATCGATAAAAAGTGTTGTAAATGTGTTGTGTAGTTCAAAAAATGTGTCTATCTTTGCAGCCGATTTCGCGGCACATGTCTTGCTGACCGTTGATTCTCATGCGTTAGTCAAGTCAAGAGTGTGACACTTGATCGTTGAAACTTCGATGTCAAGGCTATGATGCTAAGTGCCTGGCAGTCAAGCGTAGGACGATATTAAAACGAGCGAGACACCCTATTGTTGTTCGACCCCTGAACGCTGGTGAGCTTCTCACACCAGTGGGGGAGAGCGCCCTCTCCACGATGGGATGTCCACACCCGGAATATTGTGCTGCGCCTGTGTTTTTGTGTGCAGGCAGGCATGTAGCTCGCGATGACAAATTGAGAATGTAAAACAAGAACAATAACTAAACAAAACTAGAGAAATTATGTCTAAAGTTTGTCAAATCACCGGAAAGAAGGCGATCACGGGCAACAACGTATCGCACTCCAAGCGCAGGACGAAACGTAAATTCAACGTTAACGTCTTCAACCGCAAGTTCTTCTGGCCCGAGCAGGGACAGTGGATTCGCCTGACCGTGTCGGCCTCAGGCTTGCGCAACATTAACAAGATGGGTCTCGACGCTGCCCTGAAGAAGGCTGCCGAGGAAGGCCACCTCACAGAAATCCAAGTTATCAACAAGTAAGAAAGGAGCAACTGTATTATGGCAAAGAAAGCAAAAGGCGACCGCGTGCAAGTCATTCTGGAGTGCACCGAGCAGAAGGGTACTGGCGTTCCCGGCATCAGCCGTTACATCACGACCAAGAACCGCAAGAACACCACCGAGCGTTTGGAGCTCAAGAAATACAACCCTTATCTGAAACGCATGACCGTTCACAAGGAGATCAAGTAATCGTAACAACCCTTTAAACGACGATAATTTTTTAAGTTATGGCAAAGAAAGTAGTTGCAACCCTTCAGACTGGTGAAGGACGTTCATGGAGCAAGGTCATCAAGATGGTCCGCTCCGAGAAGACTGGCGCTTACGTGTTTGAGGAGCGCATGGTCCCCAACGACAAGGTACAGGACTGGCTGAAGTAATCCCATACGGCCAAGCCAATGATATAGCGCCTGCCCGCAAGTTGACAACAGCTCGCGGGCAGGCATTGTTTTTTGGATAATTGAGGCAAATGGGCTAACTTTGCCCCCTGGAACGCAAAGCAAGGAATGATGAATCAGGACAAGTACATCTTCACCCTCGAGATAGCGGTGCGCGACTATGAGCTCGACAGCGAGGGCATCGTCAACAACGCCGTGTACCTGAATTACTTGGAGCACACGCGCCACGCCTTTGTCAAGCAGGAGGGGATCCCCTTCGGCAGCCTGACGAGCGACGGCCTGGTGCCGGTGGTGAGGCGCATGACCATCGACTATCACGTGCCGCTGCGCACGGGCGACGTGATGCTGAGCCGCCTGTGGGTAGAGCGCCAGGGGGCGCGTTTCATCTTCTATCAGGACATCTACAAGAAGGGGGATGGCGCACTGGCCGTGAGCGCAGTGGTTACCATCGTGTGCATGGAGAAGAACGGACGCATCAACCGGGGCGACGACTTGGCTGCCCGGCTGGCGAAATACTTTGTGAAATCATGAGCAGCACCGACAGCCGATATTCGCCGATGGTCTATCGGATTGCGTTCGCCTCGCTCCAGGGCATGAGCGTGGACTTGGCACGCAAGCTGCTGGATGTCGTGGGCAGCGAGCAGCGCTTCTTCTCGATGAGCGAGAAGGAGCTGAGGGCCCTGACGCGCGGCCGGAGCAAGATATACCGCGACGATTACCGCCGCGAGTGCCTGGAGCGCGCTGTCACCGAGGACGCCTTTGTACGCGAGCACGGCATCACAGCGACCTATTTTACCGATGCTGCCTATTCTCATCGGCTGCTCGAGGCCCCCGACGCGCCGGCACTGTACTACAGCCTAGGCGCGTGTGACCTGGAGAGCCCCCATGTCGTCAGCATCGTGGGAACGCGCCATGCCACGCAATATGGCATCCGCTTCTGTGACACGCTCATCGGCGACCTGGCCATGAGTCTGCCCGACCTGGTCGTGGTGAGCGGCTTGGCCTATGGCATCGATATTGCCGCCCACCGGGCAGCTCTGAAACACGGCGTGCCCACCGTGGCCGTCCTTCCCCGGGGGCTCAACCGCATCTATCCGGCCATGCACAGGGCCGATGCCGTCGCCATCGCCAAGCATGGCGGCATGCTCCTGACCGATTACACCAGCCAGGATGTGGTGCAGAAGAGCAATTTCCTCGCCCGCAACCGCATCGTGGCAGCCCTGAGCGCGTGTACCGTGGTTGTCGAGTCGGCAGGCTCGGGCGGAGCACTGGTCACCGCATCACTGGCCATGAGCTACAACCGTGACGTGATGGCCGTGCCCGGGCGCTGCGGTGATGAGTTCTCGGCGGGCTGCAACAAGCTCATCGCCACCAACAAGGCCGCGCTGATTACCAGTGCCGATGACCTCATGGCCGCCATGCGCTGGGAAAGCCAGGGCAGGGCTCCACAGCAGCTCGATCTGTTCCCCGACTTGACCAAGGAGGAGCAGGCCGTGGTCGATACCCTCCGCCACCAGGGCCAGATGCACGTCAACGCCCTGGCCGATGCCTTGCGCATGCCGGTCTATAAGCTCATGAGCGTGCTGGTCGAACTCGATTGCAAGCAGGTCATCTCCACCTTGCCAGGCTGCCGGTACGCCGTCAATTGAGCCCGAATGGAGCTGTAAATGATGTTTTTTGCATTTTTTAAGGGGAAATTGTGCGATTGATATGATTTTTTGCGGTATCTTTACAATTTCTTTTTTGATTAAAACCATACTAGGACAATACAATAACACAACGATATTATATTATGAATACTGACAGAATTCCCGATTCAGAGTTTATCATCAACGATGATGGCTCGGCATTTCACATCCATGTGAAGCCCGAACAGTTGACCGACAACATCATTGTGTGCGGTGACCCTGGCCGTGTGACCATGATTGCCTCCTACTTTGACACACAGGACTGGGAGACATCGAGCCGAGAGTTTCACGCTATCGGCGGCACCTACAATGGCAAGCCCATCATGGCGCTCTCGCACGGCATCGGCCCCGATAACATCGATATCGTCATGACCGAGCTCGATGGCCTGGCCAATATCGACTTTGAGACGCGCACCCCCAAGGCAAAGCACCGCACGCTGAACATCGTGCGCATCGGCACCTCGGGCGGATTGCAGCCCTACGTTCCCGTGGGCACGCCGGTCATCGCCTCTAAGGCTATCGGCTTTGACGGCGTCATCAATTACTATGCCGACCGCAACAAGGTCGCTGACCTCGACTTCGAGACGAAATTCTGTGAGCATGTGAAGTGGAACAAGCTTTTTGCCCGCCCCTATGTGGTGGATGCCGATCCCTGGCTGGTCCAGAAAATCGGCCGTGATGACATGGTGCGCGGCTACACGATCTCGGCCGTGGGTTTCTATGGCCCACAGGGACGTCGTGTGCGCTTGGACCTGATGGAGCCTGAGCTCAACAGCCGCATCGAGCAGTTTGAGTACAATGGCGGCCACATCACCAACTACGAGATGGAGAGCAGTGCCCTGCAGGGCATGGCCCTCATGCTGGGCCACCGCGCGATGACCGTGTGCTCGATCATCGCCAACCGCGTAGCCACCGATGTCAACCCCAACTACAAGACTGCTGTCGAGGACCTGGTGAGGACCGTGATCTCTCGCCTGAATGAGTAGTGGGCACGCCATGCCGCTGTTCATCGTGAAAACATATTTTAGATAATGGACCTTGCTGCCTGCTGATGGAGCAAGGCCCTTTTCTTTATGGGAACGTGTGCCCGGCAGGGGTATCTATTCAGCGAATCCTCAGTACGTAAACCTCTCGATGACCTGAAGAGTTACCTGCAGGGTGTGAAATCAAAAAAAATATTAAATCTTGCACCCGATATAATATTGAACAATATCATTGCGTTATAAAAATGAAACAATTTTAAAACAGGACTGCCTATGCACAAAACGACTACTTCGACTAACAATGACAGCGACGTTATCACTGCAACCAAGCGCCCCAAGAAGGCGACCATCGAGTTCCTGAAGCAGTTTGCCAGGGTCTACCAGTATAACGCCGAGTTGCCGAGAGGGCTTGAGTCGATGATTGTCAACTGAGACAAGACATCCTCCTCTCCAGCGAGAAAGGAGCCTCCCCGCCAGATTGCGACGGGGAGGCTCTGGATTTCAGTACCGCAAGTTGCCGCTTGCGAAACGGAGATTTAGGGCGATAAAAAATGGTGCGTGTAGGCCATGGTGTTGCCTAATTCGTGATAAAATTGTACATTTGCACCCAATAAAGTATTGACTCATGATAAATGTGATAAAACGCATCATTTCGGGCGCGGTGTATATCGCTCTGATTGTGGGCGCTATTCTGCTGCTCGATAATTCGCCGGTGATGTACCTGCTGGTATTTCCCCTGCTCATCGTGTTGGGAATCGGTGAAATGGTCTCGATGGCCAAGGACGATGCCACCCAGTCATGGCTGGTGAACATTATCGACATGCTGGGCGGCGTGGGCTTGTTTGTGGCCTTCTATCTGCACTACGAGGGCGCGACGATACAGTCTCGTGCCATGTGGCTGCTGCCCATTGCCGTGTACCTGCTGTTGCGCACCATCGTGCAGCTCTACCGGCCACAGCAGAATGCCGTGCACAGCCTGGAGCGCTCATTCTTCGCCCTGGGCTACATCGCCTTGCCGATGTCGTTGCTCAACTGCATCATGAGTATCACGGCACCGCGCCTGCTGCTGGGCATGTTCATCTTCATCTGGCTCTATGATACGGGCGCGTATTGCGTGGGCATGCTTCTGGGCAAGCACCGGCTCTTTGAGCGCATCTCGCCCAAGAAGTCGTGGGAGGGCGTCATTGGCGGCATCGCGGCATGTGTGCTCGGTGCGTTTGCCACCCATTACTACCTGGACGAGTTCTTCCAGGTGCCTGATTTGGGCACGTGGGTGGGGCTTAGCGTCATTGTCGCTGTGTTTGCCACCTTCGGCGACCTGGTGGAGTCCCTGATCAAGCGTACCGTCGGCGTCAAGGACTCGGGAAACATCCTCCCGGGCCATGGCGGCATCCTGGACCGCATCGACAGCTTGCTGCTCGTTGCCCCGGCCGTCCTCATCTACCTGCTTTTCATCGTTCCCAATATTCAGTGAAGTGTCATGCGCAGCATTGTACCCACACTGATTATGGTGTTGATGCTCTCCTTGTTGCTGGCCTGTGGCGGCAACAAGCAGGAGACCGTGAATGAGCATCGTCTGCCCGACACCCTCGTGGTGGGCACCCTCTATAGCCCCACGGGATTTTTTATCCTCAAGGGCGACACGATGGGTTATGACTACGACCGCATCTGTGATTTTGCACGCTCCAAGGGCATTACCCTGACCTTCAGGGTGGCTCGCAGCATGCCCGACCTGCTGAAGATGCTGGATCAGAAGGCCGTCGACATCCTGGCCTGTGAGATCCCCGTCACAGCCGAGTACAAGTCGCGCGTGCTGCATTGCGGCGCGGTCAACGAGACCCACCAGGTGCTGGTGCAGCACAGCGGTGCGGGCATGATCCATGACGTGACAGAGCTCATCGGCCGCGACGTCTACATTGAGAAGGGGTCCAAGTATGAGTCGCGCCTCCGCAACCTGGACAACGAGGTGGGCGGCGGCATCAACATCCACACGGTGGAGGGCGAGGCTGCCCTGCCCACGGAACTGATACAGCAGGTATCGCGCCGCGAGATTGACTTTACCATCGTGGACAGCGATATCGCCCAGATGAACCTGACCTACTATGACAGCATCAACATCCAGCTCAGGGTGGGCTTTGAGCAACGCTCGTCGTGGGCCGTGGCCAGGCGCGACCAGTGGCTGGCCGACAGCATCGACCTGTGGGCTGCCAGCAGCAATGCACAGGAATACTCCAAGCAGGCATTGAAGCACTACTTCGAGATGAACCGTGGTCCCAAACCCGATTCGGTTAAGGTCGACACGCTGGCTGTGACACCGGCTGGTGCCATCTCGCCCTATGACCCCATCTTCAAGCAGTATGCCCAGGAGATTGGCTGGGACTGGAGGTTGCTGGCAGCGATAGCCTACTCCGAGTCGGGGTTCGACCCCAACGCCACATCGTGGATGGGAGCACGCGGCCTGATGCAGGTCATGCCCCGCACGGCCAAGTCATTTGGCGCGGAAGAGAACGAGTTGGGGAACCCCGAGGTCAGCATACGCGTGGCCTCCAAGATACTCAAGGAGCTGGATGGCATCATGCGCAGCCGAACCGGCGCGGGCGACCGCATCAAGTTTGTCCTGGCGGCCTATAACGCCGGCTCAGGGCATGTGACCGACGCCATCGCCCTGGCCCGCAAGTATGAGCTCAATCCGCGCGTGTGGAGCGAGAACGTGGAGCAGGCCATGCTCTGGAAGATGGATCCCGAGTACTATAATGACTCGGTGTGCACCAATGGCTATTGCCGGGGCACCGAGCCCGTGGACTATGTGGTCAAGGTGCTCAACTGCTACGAGAACTTCAAGAAGAATTACAAGAAATAACATATCCTAACAAAAACAATAGTAAATTTTATGAGAAAGAAACAATTAATTATCGCCACCGTAGTGGCGCTCTCAGCATCCATGATGATGCAGTCGTGCATTGGCAGTTTTGCCCTCTATAACAAGGTGAAGGACTGGAACGAACGCGTGGGCAACAAGTTTGTCAACGAGGTCGTTTTCGTGGCCATGTGGATTCTGCCCGTCTATGAGTTGAGTTTTGCCGCCGACCTATTCATCCTCAACAGCATCGAGTTCTGGTCCGGGACCAATCCTGCGCTAGCCAGCACCCAAGTGATTGACGGCAAGGATGCCCGCTATGAGGTCGCCAGCAACGAGCAGGGCTACACC
Source organism: uncultured Muribaculaceae bacterium (assembly GCA_964628205.1). Taxonomy (GTDB): domain Bacteria; phylum Bacteroidota; class Bacteroidia; order Bacteroidales; family Muribaculaceae; genus Sodaliphilus. The sequence continues at coordinate 21,081 of CAZVMM010000001.1, read as the reverse complement.
ATCACCAACCTCAAGACCAACCAGGTTACCCGCTTCAACTTCGACGCGAAGGACAACTCATGGTCTATCGAGAACAACGGCGAGGAGGTCAAGCTGTTATCCTTTGTCGACGATACGCATGTCAGTGTCCTCACCCGCAATGGCAGCTACACCACTGTGGAACTGTCGCAGCCCGGTGTGATGGCCTATCAGCAGCTGGTAGGCGTAGGCGGTGCCGCCATGGCCCTGCGCTGATATCGGCATAGGCATCAATCATTACACGGATAAAAAAACAAAATCCCACCTGGAGGGTGGCATGATTGCTGAACACATGGTCCTGTCGCCCGCAATGGGACACGCCTTAAATGAAATCAATGTCCGGGGGAAAGCCCCGGACATTGATTATCATTTAAGGACTAACAGTAGAACTTGCGGTATTACTTCACGACCTTGATGGTGGCAGTGGCGCCGCTGGCGCTGGTGGTGCGCTGCAGGTAGATGCCGCTGGTGGGAGCGGCGGGCAGTTCGCGACCGGTCAGGTCATAGTAGCGGGTGTCGACGATACGGTCGGCCTCGTTGACCTCGCTGATGGCCGACGGGTTGGTGTTAACGACCTCGACGATGGCCGAGCGGTTTACCTGGTCACCGGCGGTGTAGATGCTCTGGACGGCCACTTTCTTGAAGTTGGTGTCGTAGATGTATACCGAGTGCCGTCCACCACTGATGTAGATGTCGAAGTTGATGTTGTCCTCGAACTTGTAGGGCACATCGGTCATAGCTGATGACAGGCCGATGTAGGTCTCGGGATCAAAGGTGAACACCTCGCCGTCGAGCAGGATGTTGTAGTAGAGCTTGTTCTCGTTGAGCTTGTTGCCATCGACGTCAACCGTGGGGATGGTGAAGTGGATCGAAGCCCAACCCGAGGAGGTGTTGACCGTGAGGTCCTCGTCGGTGAAGATGGGATCGGCGGGAACCGCAGGAACATCGTCAAATGCGGTGAGGGCCGGGGCCACATAGTCGCTGAGAATCGAGAGGGTGGTGGGGCCGACGTTGGTGATCATGGCTGCGGGCCACTCGGCAACGATGTGGCGGGCATCCTCGTCGACGGTGAAGACGATCTCGTCGTTCATGTTGTAGTTAAACACCGGAGTGCCATAGGTTTCGGTGTCGACATAGGCCTCGCCGGTGAGCACGTAGATGTGGCCGTTGTAGTAGGCATCCACGCCCAGATACTGGCGGGTGGGGAAGGTGGCCTTGCCATCAGCGAGAGTACCCTTGATGTAGGAGTCGGGATTGTTGTTGTTGAGATTGCCCATATAGATGTCGTTGCCGTCGATGGCAATGCTGACGATGGTCTCCTTGGTCTTGTTGAGGTCGGTGGGATCAGAGAGGTAGGTCATGGTGTAGCTCTGGACATACAGGTCGCCAGGCAGGGGGGTGACTGCGTCGGTCTGCGGCGCATACACGATGTGCTGGTCGGCCATGTAGAACCAGTCGGCGGTGGCGTCACACAGGCCGATGAACTTGTCGCCCAGCTGGGTGAGAACGCCATCTTGCCACGTGAACTCGATCTCGCCTTCCTCCTCGACAACGGGCATGCCCTCGTCCTCGTCATAGTGCATGCAGTAGGCATAATAGGGGTCGCCGACGTCGATGATGTAGAGCTGAGGCAGCTTGACCACAAACTTGCCCTCCTCCCCCGTGGGCTCAGCCTTGAGCCAGGGGAGGATGGAGAACCAGATGTAGCCCTGCGAGATGGGATTGTAGATGTAGAGGTTGCCATCGGTGCCCTCGACCACCTTGCCGATGCCGCCATCCACGTTCTGGATATAGACATCGCCCCAGCCCAGGCCGTAGGCATAGGAGCTGGCATACATGTTGTCGTGCAGCGTCCCTTCAGGAGCATCCATGATGGGCTCCTCGTCGGCGAGGGCGGGCGCCGTGGCGGGGGCCTTGAACTGCGCCAGCCTCATGCCGGCATTGGCGGCGCGGTGCTGGGCCGTGAGTGTAGCGGGCACGAGCAGTGCCGCAACCAGAGTTAATGTAGTAATAAAGTGTTTCATAAAGCGGATGAATTTTAATAGGTTAATTGAATCATTGGCTAATTTGCTGCAAAAATAAAGAAAAATACTGAAAACAGCAACGCGCAGGCTGCTGTTTTTTGGAGTGGGCATGTGAAATAAGTGCTACTTGAAGAACTTGCTGTGGCGAATGAAGGCATAGCACAGCGCCATGAGCACCAGCGAGAGGATGACGGCCAGCGGAAAGCCGAAGGGCCAGTTTTCCATGCCGTTTGGCACGTTCATGCCATAGTATCCCGCGATGACCGTGGGGATCATCAGCAGAATCGTGACCACAGTGAGCGTCTTCATGATGCGGTTCAGATTGTTGCCGATGACCGACGAATAGGCCTCTTGCAGGCGGTCCAGGATGTCATTGTAGATGCTGGCGGTGTCCAGAGCCTGCTGTGTCTCAATCTCGACGTCCTCGAGCAGGTCCTGGTCGTGTGGCAAGGAGCGCAGGCGCATCTTGAGCCGCGCCAGCACGGTGGTGTTCCCCTTGAGCGAGGTGATGAAGTAGATCAGGTATTTGCCCAGTCCCATGGTGCGCATCAGCTCGTCGTTGTCCATCTTCTGTTCCAGGCGGTCCTCGGCCTCGTTCATCATGGTGTTCATCTGCTTGAGGTACTTCAGGTACCACACCGAGGTGGACAGCATCAGCGACAGCAACAGGTCGGGCCCCTTGGTGTTGGTCATGCGGCGGCGCCTGCTCCAGCTGATGAAGTCGTCGAGCACCTCGTTGTCATAGTAAGAGACCGTGATGAACACATCGTCGCGGATGAGTACCGCCAGCGGCGAGGTGGAGAACGCCGTCTCGCCATCGTCCTCGATGCGCTTGCCCGGCATCCTGATGAACACCAGCATCCATCCCGCATCCTGGTCCACGCGCGGCCGCTCCTCGTTGTCCTCGGCATCATGGATGAAGTACAGGGGCACGTCGAAGCGCTCCTTCAGCACATCCAGTTCCTCGGCTGTCGGGTTAGTGACCTTGACCCAGCAGCCTGACTTCCACTGATTGATCTCATTGAAGCCTTCCTTGCATTTCCAGTAACTGATCATAATGCTTGTCCTCCTCTCCGTTTTTTATGCAAAGATAGTGTATTTTCCTTAGAAAAGCATAAAATAAGTGATGATATAGCTGTTGGCCCTGAAAAGTATTTTATGCGATTTTCGCTAAGAAAAACGTATTTCACGAATAATATCATTATTGTCCGTGGAAAACATCGAAGATGTTGGCGGTTCGAAGAACCGACTTCAATGAGAAAGACCATGCAAGAACCTCGGAGAGGTTCGCAGCTTGGTCACAGTACTGAATACTGTAAGTGCCTCGAAGAGGAACTTTTTGGCTGACAGGACTTTGACGGATTGGAAGTTCGTCTTCGACGCACTTTCCTCTTGATATAGCAGCCACCAAGCTGCGTTCATCTTCGATGAACTTGCATGGTGTTTCTCTTAAAAGTCGAGTCTTCGACCCGACCAACCTCTTCGAGGAAAAAGTCAAGCCCTCTCTGTCGTAAGAGTGCCTAATCGTCTTATTGATAATGCATTCAAGAGGTGTGCTGATTATTTCCCCAGACAATAATAGAATAATATTTAAACTAATTCGTGTAATTAGCATTAGCCCCGCAGGGTTCGGGCCAACTGCTATATCGTTCCCATAAAAAAGTGAGAACACCTCAACCGTCAGCCGACGACGTGGACCTGGCTGGCGGTGGCGTTGGTGGGATCGCGCGTCACCTGGATCTGCGTGGCGACACGCTCCTTGAGCAGCTCCACGTGGCTGATGATGCCCACCCGCTTGCCGCCCATGTCATAGAGTCGGCCCAGCGTTTCCATGACCCTGTCGAGGTAGTTCCCGCTCAGGGCACCGAATCCCTCGTCGATAAACAAGGTGTCCATGCTGAACATCTTGCCCGTGGTGCCCGACAGTGCCAGTGCCAGTGCCAGCGACACCATGAAGGCCTCTCCGCCCGAAAGGGTGCCCGTCGACGTGAGGTCGCCCTGCATCTGGTCGCGGACGAGGATGGTGAGCGAGCCGGGCTTGGCCTCCAGGCTATAGCGGTTGTTGAAGTGCCGCAGGTAGCCATTGGCACAGGCCAGCAGTTCGCCCAGGATGTAACTCAGGGCAATCTTGCGGAACTTGCTGCCCGTGCTGTCGCCCAGCATTTCGTTGAAGGCGTGCCACTGCTCGAATTCGGCCTGTGCGGCTTCGAGTTCCCGTTGGCGCTGCCCGGCGGTGCGGCGCTTCTCGTCGTCGGAGCTAAGCAGGGCCAGGCGCTCGGCGATGCTGCCCGTCAGCTCTTCGCACTGCTGCTGGCAGGTGGCGATGATGGCCTCCAGGGCCTTGGGGTCGTGCTCGGACATGTCGGGCTGGCGGGCCGCGATTTCGCCCTGGTGGTCCTCGAGCGATGCTATCTCGCCCCTGGTGAGGGTAATGAGCTCGGCCAACTGCTGCTGTTGCCGCTTGATGTCGTCGATGTCCTCGCGACGGTGGCTGTCGATGGCAGTGAGCCGCTCGATTGTCATGAGCGGGTTGGCTTGCAGATACTTGTCCAGCTCTTGCCGGGCACGGTCGGCGGCGGCCTGCTGGCTGTGGATCTGTTCCTGCCAGCCGATGTACCTGCTGCTGAACTGGCGCCACTGTTCATCCAGGTCCTGGGGCACACGGCGCAGGGCGGCGAGGCGCGGCTCGAGGCCCGCGATGGCGGCCTTGCTCTGCTGCATGGCGGGGATGATGGCGCGGGCCAGGCCGATGGCGTTCTCGACCTGTTGCAGCGTGCGCGACTGCTGGCGGTAGGTGTCGGCCCGTTGTTCAAGCTGCGCGACAAACTCGCTGCCGGCCTTGGCACGCTCTTGCCAGTCGCTCATGGTGAACAGGCCGTCGAGTTCGGCCGTGATCTGGATGAGTGCTGTGTTGCTGCGGCCGATGGCTTCCTGCTGGTACTTGATGCTCTGGACCACCTGGCTCAGGTCGACCCTGGCCTGGCTGTGGGCCTGGTTGAGCTGTCCCAACTGTTCGACTTGGACCGTGATCTGCTTGTTCAGCATGCTGGCCTCTTGCAAGATGGCGTTAAGCTTGTCCAGATCGCCATCTAGCGCTGCAATCAGCTCATCGGTTGCTGTCACATCGGGCATCGTGTCGACATCCCGGCGACACTGGGCCAACAGCTCACGGCAGAGCTGCCAGTGCTTGTCGCGGTCGGTGTTGGCCTGTCGTTGTTCCTCGAGCAGGTCGTTGATGCCGCGCGAGAGCAGGCCGATGGTGCCCTGTGCTGTGGAGATGGCGGTAAGGGTCTGCTGCAGCTCGTTATCGGCGTCCTGAAGCTGCTGTCGCAGCTGGTCGATCACCTGCTGGCCACGGGGTTGCATCAGTCGGTCGATAATGTTGCCGCACACGGGACACACGTCTCCCTGGTGCAGTGACTTGTGGGCCTGGCCGATGAGGGTGTTCCAGTCCTTCTCGCGCTCCAGGGCATCGTGGGCCTGTTGCCTCAGGGCGCGTTTGCCCTGTTCCAGTGCCTGCTGCACCTCCAGCGCGTGGCGCGTCTTGGCCAGTTGGTCCTGTTGGCCGGTCATGCGACCCTCGATTTGGGTAATGGCATTGAGCATGGCCTTGAACTGGACCAGAGCCTGGCGGGCATGGGTCACGGCATCCTTGTTGGCGTTGACGCCCTCGATGCCCAGTTGGGCATATTGCGCCTGCATCTGCTTGACGTGCCCGTCCTGCTGCTGCAGGGCCTGGTGTGACTGCTCCACCGTCTCGCGCAGTCTGGGCAACCGCTGCTGATCGGCCTCGAGCGCCTGCTGGAATGTGGCGACGTTGTCCATTTCCTGCTGGCGCTGGTTCATCAGCGACTTGATGGTCTTGATGGCCTCATACATGGCGCTGTTGGCATCCTCCTGCTTAAGGAATGTGGAGATCTGGTCGGCCTGGCGCTGCTTGGCTTCCATGTCGTCGATGGTGGCCTGCAGGGCGGCGCACAGCAGGTCGAACTGCGTCTGCATGTCATCCTGCCGGGCCATCAGTGCTGTGATCTGCTGCTGTGCCTGATTCAGGTCCCTGAGTTCGCGTCGTGCCTCGATGGTGGTTTCCCAGTCGGTGACCAACTGCTGCTGGGTCACATAGTCCTCTTGGCGGGTCTTCTCCAGGTGCTGTTCCAGGTCCTGTCGCTTGCGGGCCAGGCTTTGCTCGTTACGCTGCTTCTCGTTGAGCCAGTCGACCATCTTCTTGGCATTATCGTGCTGCTGTCGAGCAGCGGTCTGTTGCTCGGTCAGGGCAGCGATGTCGGCCTGGATGCCGGCTTTCTGTTCCTCGTTGAGCAGGACGATGTCGGCGAGCAGGTCGCGCAGGTTGTCGCGCTGGCCTTCCTTGTCGCGGTAGACCTCAAAGATCTTTTGTCCCACACGGGCAAACACCTCGGTGCCGGTCATCTTCTCGAGCAGGGCCGCCTTTTCGCTCTCGCTGGAATTGAGAAACTCGGCAAACTTGCCCTGGGCGAGCACCACCGTGCGGAAGAACTCGTTCATGTCGAGCCCGGTCAGGCGGGATATGTGGGCGTTGATCTCCGTGATCTTGTGCAGGTTGACGGGCGGCATGACCCCATCCTCGGTCCTGAGGGTGCGCTCTGGGTTCATGATGTTGTTCTCGAGTTTCTTGCGGGCCCGCTTGATGCTCCACGTGGCGATGTAGGGGGTTCCCCCGTTGTCGTCGAAGGTGAGTGTGACGCTGGCGGTCACGGCGCCGCGGCGCAGCAGCTGCTTGGTATCGGTGGTCTTGATCTTCTCGTTGTTACCGCTCTCATATTCCACCCGGCCCATCGAGTCGAGCCGCGGCGTGTTGCCATAGAGCGCCAGGCAGAGGCAGTCGATCAGCGTCGACTTGCCCGACCCCGTCTCGCCGGTGATGAGAAACAGGTGCTCGCCCTGCAGGGGGGCGGCGTCAAAGTCTATCTCGGCATGCTCGATAGACGCGATATTGTCGATGGTGAGTTTCTTGAGTTTCATTGTCTGCTCTCCTCGATTACGAGTTGGTAAATGTAGTTGAACATCTCCCGCTGGCGCTCATCCATGCCCGTGCCCAAGCGGGACATGAAGTACTGGTCGGCAATCTCGACGGGCTGCTTGTGGCTGAATTCCTCGATGGTCATCTGGGCCGCTTGTTGCTGGGGCTGCACCGCGGCCGCGGTCGTCTTGATGTCACAGAAACGGCAGGCCTTGTCGGCCAGGGCCAGGGCGGTGCGTTCCTGGGATGCGGCGGGCAGATAGCGGTCGACGAGCACATTCAGGCGGATATAGGCCGGCTGCTGCGCGTCCAGTTCGCTGAGTTGCTGCAGCGCCTCCTCAAAGGGGACAGGGTCGCTGGCCGGGATGGTGTGCAGGGGCTTGAGGTTGTGGATGCGCTTGGTGGTCACGACGGGCATGGCGCCATGGGTGTCGATCTCGACGATGCTCACCGAGTGCTCGCACTGCTCGTCGAAGCTCACCGCCAGCGGCGTGCCGCAGTAGCGGGCCCGCCGGGTCACTGCCTGCGGACGGTGGATGTGGCCCAGCGCGGCATAGTCATAACCCTCTCCCAGGGTGTTCACGCCCACGCTGTCCATCATCACGATGCTGTCGTGACCCGTGATGTCGGTGCCGCTGACGGCCAGATGGGCCATCAGCACCACGGGCAGGCCGTCGCCGTTGTCGTGGTCGGCCTGGTCGAGCAGGGCCTGGAAATAGGCCTGCTGGCGCTGGTCGGTGGCCACGGGTTCCATCCCCACCTGGGGAAACCCCGATGAGTAGCAGAAGGGGACCGCCGCCACGATGCCCTTGTCGCCCACATTGATGATGTGTCGCCCCAGGTCGGCCCTGCCGCTCTCGGTGCGGGCGATGCTGCCCAGCACCGTCACTCCGGCCAGCTGCCACAGGCGGCTGTCGCTGTCGAGCCGCGAGGCGCTGTCGTGGTTGCCCGCAATGACGATGATGCGCATCGAGGGGCACGCCTGGTGGATTTCCAGCATCGACTTCACGTAGAGGGCAACCGTGGCGTTGGACGGGGCGGGAGTATGGTAGATGTCGCCGCTCACGAGCAGCGCATCGGGCTGGTGCTTGCGCACGATGCCCGCGAGCTGCCTCAGGAAGTCCTCCTGCTCCTCGCTGCGGTCATAGCCGTAGAAGTTCTGGCCCAGGTGCCAGTCGCTGGTGTGTATAAACTTGAACATAGATAATCAGAAATAAATGGTTTCACCTCGCGCAATGTCGCGAAGCCACTAAGCGTTTTTCTTTGAAATGCATTCAGGCCGATGAAGGGCTATTGTGCACATCCCGGCAGTAACTGTTCAGCTCATCGTGAGGTTTACGTACTGAGGATTCGCTGAATAGATACCCCCGATAACATGAATGCAAAAATAATAAAAAAAGTTGATATGTGCAACAGGTGCCCGACGATAAAAAGAGGAGGGGGCTTCTGTCATTGGTGCTCAAGCGAGCGGTCCCTATTTTATCCTGCGGTAGAGTTCGTCGGCGACGACCCTGGCGGCCTTGTACGACCAGTGGCTGTCGTTGTACAGGTACACGTCCTTCTCGCCCCGGTCGACCAGTGGCTGCAGCAGGTCCTTGCTGATGAGCAGGCGGCTGTCGCCGTGGAGGATGCGCACCAGATCCTCGTTGACGCGCTTGCTGGGATTGGGGTTGCCCACGATGTGGTTCTGGTACAGGTCATACTTGTCGGCCGCCACGAGGAAGATAATCTGGATGTGTTTCTCGCGGGCCTTGTCCATGAGCCGGCGGTAGTTCATGGCGATATCGTGCTCGGCCTCAGGGCTGATGGTCATCCCGTCCAGGTCCTCGTTGTAGTAGTAGAGCGAGCGTGGATGCTCGCTCGAGAAGTAGTCCGCGTCGAGCTGCTCGTGGATGACGGGATTGTCCACGTAGCCCGTGCGCAGGAACAGGAAGGTACGCGCCCGCTCCAGCGACCAGCGGGTGGGGTGCTGGCCCTGGAGCGGCTTCTTGCTGGTCATCAGGGTGGACTTCAGGGGGTTGGGATTGAAGTGGGTCATGAAGTTCTCGACATAGCGCTCCACGATCTCGACGATGAGCACGCGCACGCGTGTGGAGTCGATCAGGCCGTGGTCCATGACCTCGTAGGCAAACGTCATGGGGTTGTAGAACATCTCGCGCTGACAGTTGACCACCTTCAGGCCATGGTAGCACAGGTAGTTCTGGTAGGCGTCCTCGTCGCGCTGCGAGAACGAGTCGCCGATGGTCAGCACGTCGGCGTGGACCTGTTGCAGCTTGTCGATGTCGTCGATGGTGGTGAGGCGCATCTGGCTGGGCCAGTTCCGGGCCATCAGGTTCTCGTAGTCGTGGCCGAAGGGAATCAGGCCCACCCTGCTGATGTCCCCGCAGATCTCGGGGTAGATAAACAGGGCCACATAGGCCACGGCGCCGACGAGAAAAAGCCAGATGGGCAGCAGGGTGTAGGATATCTTCTTGAGGAACTGTTTCATGGCACCTAGAATTGGAAATAAATGAATGTCTGCACCTTGCCGGCGGCAAAGATGATGAGGGTGAACAGCGCCGCGTAGAGCACATAGCGAACGTAGGCGTGCCTGAACAGGCCGACGCCGTCGAGCTGCAGGGCATGCTGCTTGTCGCGCTGCAGCCACTCCATGGACACAAGCATGGCGCACAGCAGCAGGTCATACTTGCCAAATTTCATGGGCGCATAGGCAAGCAGATTGCTGAACATGTGGCTCAGGAAACCGCAGGCCTGGGTCATGTCCTCGCTGCGGAAGATGATCCAGCCGACCACCACGAGCAGGAAGGTGGCGCCCGTCTGTAGGGCAGCAATGGTGGCGCTGGCGACACGGCCAGTGGGACGGGAAGCGGCGCCCTGGCGCTTGAGCAGGCGATAGGTGATGAGCAGCAGCGCGTGATACAGTCCCCAGCACACAAAGGTCCACTTCGCGCCGTGCCACAGGCCGCTGATGGCCCACACCACCAGCACGTTGGCTGTCGCCCGCTGCCACGAGCAGCGGTTGCCGCCCAGCGGGATGTAGACGTAGTCGCGGAACCAGGTGGTCAGCGAGATGTGCCACCGCTGCCAGAATTGGCGGATGTCGCGCGCAAAATAGGGGTAGTTGAAGTTGCGCATCAGGCTGATGCCGAAGAGCCGTGAGCAACCGATGGCAATGTCGCTGTAACCCGAAAAGTCACAGTAGATCTGGAAGGCAAACATCACCCCGAGCAGCAGCAACGACAGCCCCGGCAGGTCCTCGTATTGCCCCCACAGGGCATTGACGTCTGTTGCCAGGCGATCGGCGACCACGATTTTCTTGACAAATCCCCACAGCATCTGGCGCAAGCCGTCAACGGCACTGGCGTAATCAAAATGGCGGTCGCGCTGGAACTGGGGCAGCAGGTGGGTGGCTCGCTCGATGGGGCCCGCCACCAGCTGGGGAAAGAAGCTGATGAAGGCAAAGAACTCCACCACATCGCGCGTGGCCCGTATGTTGCCACGATACACGTCGATGGTGTAGCTCAGCGCCTGGAAGGTATAGAAACTGATGCCCACGGGCAGAATCACCTCCCTGGCCACCCAGTCGAGCTGATAGCCAAGCAGGGACTGCAGCAGCCGGTCCAGGTTCTCGACAAAGAAGCCCGCGTACTTGAAGTAGCCCAGAATGGCCAGGTTGAGCACGATGTTGGCAGCACTCACGAGTCGGCGACGTCGCCGACGGCCCTCATATCGCTCGATGAGGATGCCGCTCGCGTAGCTGCACAGCGACGTCAGGGCAATCAAGCCCAGAAACCGCCAGTCCCACCAGCCATAGAAGACGTAACTCGCCCCGACCACCAGCAGATTCTGCCACCGGCGCTCCTTGAAGACGAACCAATAGAGCACAAACACTATCGGCAGGAATATCAAGAACTGGAATGAGTTGAAAAGCATGGCTTGGCATTGAATAACAATCGCAAAATTACTCATTTTTTCATTACCGTCAACCCATGTGGCTGCCCGAGGGGCCACATTTTGGCAAATTGTTCAGGATGATTGTTGTGTTTTTAAATCAATTACCCTAATTTTGCAGGATAATAGAGTTCAAAAAAATGATGAATAATGAGAATGATTAGAATCTCCCTGATGATGGTGCTCATGTGGCTCTCGCTCACGTCGATGACGACGCTGGAAGCGTGTTCGCACCGCGTGAACAAGGCGGCTGCCAACCAACCTGCCGCCACAGAACAGTTGCCTGCCGGTGACGCAATGCCGAGCGGAGAAGTGGTGATGGGCGCTGCCCGCACCGACGTGTATGTGCCGCTGCTGCAAGGCAAGCGCGTGGCCCTGCTGAGTAACCAGACGGGCATGGTCGGCGACAAGCACACGCTGGACCTGATGCTGGAGCACGGCGTGAACGTGGTGACCATCTTCTCGCCCGAACACGGATTCCGCGGCAAGGCCGATGCCGGTGAGCACGTGTCGAGCAGCGTGGACGAGAAGACCGGCATCCCCATCGCGTCGCTCTATGACGGCAAGTCGCCCATGCCCAGCAAGCAGGTGATGGACGGCATCGACATCATCGTGACCGACATTCAGGACGTGGGACTCAGGTTCTACACCTACTATGTGACGATGATCAACCTGATGGACGCCGCGGTCACCTACGGCAAGCAATTCATGGTCCTGGACCGTCCGAACCCCAATGGCATGTATGTTGACGGTCCCATACTGGACATGACCCTCAAGTCGGGTGTGGGCCGTCTGCCCATTCCCACGGTGCACGGCATGACGCTGGCCGAGTTGGCCCAGATGGCCAATGGCGAGGGGTGGCTCAAGGACGGCGCGAAGTGTGACCTCACTGTCGTTCCCTGCCTGAACTATACGCACCAGACACGTTACTCGCTGCCTATCGCGCCGAGCCCCAATCTGCCCAACATGCTCGCCATCTACCTCTATCCGTCGATGTGCTACTTCGAGGGCACGACGGTGAGCCTGGGCCGTGGCACTGACTGGCCCTTCCAGCTCTATGGCCACCCTGACATGACGGGTTATGACTTCGAGTTCACGCCCACCAGCCGCCCGGGTGCCAAGACACCGCCCCAGATGGACAAGCTGTGCCACGGAGTGGACCTGCACAACCTGGACCCTGAGGAAGTGATCGCCAAGGGCATCAACCTCGAGTATGTCATCGATGCCTACCGCAACCTCACGGCAGGCGGACACCAGTTCTACCTGAAGAGCAACTTCTTTGACCTGCTGATGGGCACCAAGCAAGTGCGTGAGCTCATCGCCCAGGGCAAGAGTGCCGACGAGATCAAGGCCACCTGGCAAGCCGATGTCGAGCTGTTCAAGGCCCAGCGCCGGCCCTATCTGCTCTATGCCGAATAAAGACCCTCACAATAACTCCTAACTTCTAACTCCTAACTTCTAACTCCTAACTCCTAACTCCTAACTAAAATGACTCCCTGGATAGTACTTGCCACGATAGTTGGCTACTTCATTCTGCTGTTTATCATCTCATGGGCCGCATCGCGCAAGAGCGACACCGCCACAGCCCTGAGCGGTGGCCGTCAGGCCCCGTGGTTTATCGTTGCCATCGCCATGTTGGGAGCCCCGATCTCGGGTGTGACCTTTATCTCGGTGCCGGGCATGGTGGTGACCAAGGGCTTCAGCTACATGCAGATGGCCCTTGGCTTCATCGTGGGCTATTTTGTGATCGCTTATGTGCTGATACCGTTGTTCTACAAGCGCAACCTGGTGTCGATCTACGGCTACCTGGAGCAGCGCTTCGGCGGCAGCACGCACAAGAGCGGCGCTTGGTTCTTCTTCATCAGCAAGATGCTGGGAGCCGCCGTGCGCTTCTATGTGGTGTGCGTGACCCTGCAGCTGCTCGTGTTCTCGCCGCTGCACATCCCCTTTGTCATCAACGTCATCGTCACCATCGCGCTCATCTTCCTGTACACGCTGCAGGGAGGAGTGAAGACTGTCATCTGGACCGACACGCTCAAGAGCTTCTGCCTCATCTTGTCGGTGGTGCTGAGCATCTACTTTGTGGCCAAGGGGCTGGGCTATGACCTGGGCGGCCTGTGCAAGGCGGTTGCCGGCGACGAGACATCGCGGATCTTCTTCTTCGACAATCCCAAGGAGGGCACCTACTTCTGGAAACAGTTCATTGCGGGAATCTTCATGGTCATCGCCACCACGGGCCTCGATCAGGACCTGATGCAGCGCAGCCTGGCTTGCAAGAATGCCAGCGAATCGGCCAAGAATCTCATCGTCAGCGTCTTCCTTCAGGTCATCGTCATCGCCCTGTTCCTGGTGCTGGGCACCCTGCTCGCGATGCACGTCAAGGCCAACGGCATCGCCATGCCCGAGAAGACCGACGAGCTCTTTGGCACGGTGGCCTTCAGCGAGGGCATGCCTGTGCTGCTGGGCGTGGTGTTCATTATTGGCCTGATCGCTGCGGCCTACTCGGCTGCCGGCTCGGCACTGACATCGCTCACGACATCGTTCACGGTCGACATCCTCGGAGCCGACAAGAAGCAGGACGATGCCGCCCTGGGCCGCACGCGCCGCTTGGTCCACGTGGCTATGGCCGCTGGCATGGGACTGGTCATCCTCATCTTCTACGCCATCAGCAACAGTGACGCCATCAGTGCCGTCTACACCCTGGCCAGCTACACTTACGGTCCCATCCTGGGCCTGTTTGCCTTCGGCATGATGAGCAAGCGTCCCGTGCGCGACCGCCTGGTTCCCGTGGTGTGTGTCGCCGCACCCGTCATCAGCTTCTTTGTCCAGCTGTGGCTCAAGAACCAGTATGACTACACACTGGGCTTCGAGTTGCTGCTGCTCAATGCCGCCCTGACCATGATCGGCCTGGCCCTGCTCATCACCCGAGAGAACAACCGGCAATAAGCAATAATCACAAGACTGCGCATGGCAGGCAATATCATCAACCGATACGTGTGGCTGGTGGACACCATCAGCCGCTATGGCCGCATTACCCTCAAGGACTTGAACAAAGTGTGGCTGAGCAGTGACATCAGCGATGGCAAGCCCCTGGTGCGCCGCACCTTCTTTTATTACCGTGAAGGGGTTCAGAATATGTTCGAGATCAATATCCACTGCGACAAGTCCACCTACGAGTACTATATCGAGGACCCTGGCGGGGAGAGCGCTGAGCGGCTGCGCTCGTGGCTGGTCGACTCGATGTCGATGAGTGGGGTGCTGAGCAGTGCACGCGAGGTCAGTGAGCGCATCATGCTCGAGAACGTGCCATCGGCGCGCGAGCATCTGCCCATCATCATCGAGGCACTGAAGCATAACCGCCGCATCCGCTTCTCCTACAAGAGCTACACGCGCGTGAAGCCTACACCAGGCGTGGTGCTGGAGCCCTATTTTGTCAAGATATTCAAGCAATTATGGTATGTCATCGGGCGGAATGTGAACGATGGTCTGATCAAGACCTACTCTTTGGACCGAATGAGCCAGCCGAACCTATTGTCCGATACCTTTGTGATGCCCGACTCCATCAAGCCGTCGGAATTCTTCAAGGACTGTTTTGGCATCATCACCAACCGCAACAAGCCCAAGCGCATCGTCCTGCGTGTGGAACCCACCCAGGCCAAGTATTTCCGCGCGTTGCCCCTGCACAGCTCCCAGCAAGAGGTGGTACACGATGATTACTCCATCTTCTCCTACACGATGCGCATCACCTATGACCTCAAGGAGGAACTCATGTCACATGGCGCCAGCGTCGAGGTGATGGAACCTCTGGAGCTGAAAGCCCTCATCCGTAACGAACTGGAGCAAGCCCTTAAACATTATCAGCAATAAAAAGAATATGAAACGTCATTTATTAGCATTCCTGGCATTGTTGCCGCTGTTGCTGGCGGCCCAAGTGGGGGACCTGCCACGCAGCACCCCCGCCCGCCAAGGCGTGAGCACCCAAGCCGTCATCGACATGATGGACTCGTTGCTGGCCTTGCCCGATTGTGATATCCACCATGTGATGGTTCTGCGCCATGGCGCGGTAATTGCCGAGATGCATCCTGCGCCCTTCCGGGCCGAGGATGTGCATACGCTCTACTCGGCCAGCAAGACGTTCACTTCGCTGGCTGTGGGAATTGCCATCGGTGAGAACCTGCTGCGGCTGGACGACCGCGTAGTGACCTTCTTCCCCGACAAGCGGCCCGATACCATCAGCGACAACCTGGCGGCGATGACCGTGCGCGACCTGCTGATGATGGCATCGGGCATCAAGCCCGATTGGGAAATGCGGGAACTGGAAGGAGCCGACTGGATTAAGACCTGGCTGGCCAAGCCGTGTGACGAGGCGCCGGGCTCGCATTTCCAGTATGACTCGATGAGCACCTTTATGCTCAGCGCCATCGTGCAGCGCGTGACAGGGCGAACCCTGCTCGACTACCTGAACCAGAAGCTCTTCAGGCCCATGCACATTACGCAAGCCGACTGGGAAATGAGCCCCGACGGCATCAACACGGGCGGCTGGGGCCTGCGTGTCCAGGCCGAGACGATGGCCAAACTGGGCCTGCTGCTCCTGAACAAGGGCCGGTGGGAGGGACGGCAACTCGTCAGCGCCGACTACCTGGAGGATGCCTGTTCGCCCCATGTGTATTATCGGAACAGGAAAGAGACTGATGCCCCCACCGACGGCAACCAGGGTTACGGTTACCAGATCTGGCGCTGCAAGTGGCCTGGCGCCGTCCGTGCCGACGGCGCCTTCGGCCAGTACTCGGTTGCCGTGCCCCAGGCCGACCTCGTGGTGGTCATCCTGGGAATGATTCCTAACGGACATCCCGAGCTGGCCTGCATCTGGAATCAGCTGATGCCTGGCGTCAGGGGCGATGAACCGTTGCAACCCGAGAAGAAACTCCAGGAGCGCCTGTACAAGCTGTGTTCAACCGTGTCATTGCCGTTGCCCCAAGGCAAGCGCCAGACACAGACCGGTGAGCAGATCGCAGGCAAGATCCTGCAGCTGGACGCCAACCAGCATGGCTACAGGCAGCTGGCAATAACTGACGACGGGTCGCTGTGCCTCACCTATGCCGACGGCACGACCGACGTCCTCGCCAGCGGCTATGGCAAGTGGCGCTACACCACGATGAGGGGTCTACCGCCCTATTCCATCAATGCGGTGAACCGCATGCGCGACCTCAGGCATGACTTTGTGGCCGCCTCGGCCTATGCCTGGTTGGCGCCCTCGGTGCTCGAGGTGCGGGTCCACTACGTTAACTGGATCAGCGGAACGACCTTCACCTTCGATTTCGGTAAGAACGTGGTGACCATGAGCGACAATTTCCCCGGTTCCAAGCCCGAGACCGTCCATTTTATGGGTGTTAGAGACTAAGAAAAAAGTATAAAGAATAAGATGATGATAAAAAAGTACTGTCTGCTTTTTGTTTGCTGTCTGTTATGTGCCCGCTTGGCGGCTGTGGCCCAGGTGGGAGAGTTGCCTCGTAGCACGCCCGAGCGTGAGGGGGTGGACCCCAGCCTCATCAGTAACCTGTATCGGGTGCTCGAGGATAATCATGACGTGGATGTGCATCACCTGATGATCCTGCGTCATGGCAAGGTCATCGCCGAGCAGCACGTGGCTCCCTATCGTGCCAGCGACATGCACATGCTCTACAGCGCCAGCAAGACGGTGACAGCCATGGCCGTAGGCCTTGCCGTGCAGGATGGCCTGCTCACGATAGGCGACAAGGTGTCGAAACACTTGCGCGACAAGATGCCCGCCACGTTGTCGCCGGCCCTGGACAGCCTGACCGTGCGCCACATGCTCATGATGTCGTCGGGCCGCAACGAGGACACTGACCTGTTCCTGACCGGCGGCGACTGGCTCACCGAGTGGTTCAAGGGCGATTTTCATAGCGTGGGCAAGGGATTCCACTACGACTCGATGGCGACCCATGCCCTAGCGATGATTGTCAGCCGGTTGACGGGCAAGCCCCTGCTGCAATATGTGCGGGAACGTATCTTTGCCCCCCTGCACATCACCGAGGCCGATTGGGAACTGGCCCCCGACAGTGTGGAGGTGGGAGGCTGGGGCCTGCGCTTGCAGGCCGAGAGCGAAGCCAAACTGGGCCAACTGATGCTGCAGGGCGGCAAGTGGAATGGCCAGCAACTCATCAGCGAGCAATGGATTCACGAAATGACGCAACCCCAACTCAGGACCAGCGTTGCGCCCCAGTTATCCTGGACCGCGAAGGTCAGGCGGTGGCTGACCCGCACGTGGCACAAGATCCTGTCGTGGTTCACGGGATATAATAAGTCGTCGTATTATGCGGGCTATGGCTATCAGACCAAAACCATCGTCAAGCCGCGTGCCGAGGCCTTTTTTGCCTGTGGCTACGGGGGACAGCTGATCTATGTGGTGCCCAAGTGCGACCTGGTGATCGTCGTCAACGGCAGGGCTGTCAGCTATGGCGATGAGCACAACGCGTTCTACGACTGCCTGGTGGTGCCCCTGGTATCAGGGGAGCTGCCCCAGGCTATGAAGCCGTGCGACTCCCTGACCATCGCCATGCCCAGGGGTGAGGCCTCACATGCCCAGGAACAGCGGTTGCTGGGCAAGCGCATCGAACTCGAGGACAATCCGATGCTCCTCGACTGGATAGAAGTGACCCGTGACGGCGATGACCGCGTGTTCACGATGACCGATTGGCGTGGTCCCCTGCGGGCTGTCGCCTCATGCGGACAGTGGCGGCTCACCACGGGTGATGATCGCCCGTTCTACATCATGGAGAGCCATGAGCAGCTGGTGGGCACGCGGCGGCCATTCACGAGTGCGGCGGCCTATGCTTGGCAGGGCGATACCCTGGCAATGCGCGTCGACTGGCTCGATGGTGGCGACAACCGCCGCATGAAGCTCGTGCTCCACGACGGCAACCGTGTGTCGGTTGCCATCAGCGACGGCTACGACCACCTGCTGACCGACACCATCCACGGCACGCTGACCAGCGCCACGCCGCATTGACGGCCTTGTCAATACCCTGACGATGAGAGATATTACCGACATCAGCGACGTGAAGCGACGTTTCCTGGCTTACCTCACGCTGGAAAAGGGCATGAGCGCCAACACCGCCCAGGCCTACGGCGAGGACGTGGACAAGCTCACCCGTTACCTCGTGGACAGTGGGGTGGGGGTGGAGCATGCTACGACCGATGACCTGGAGCGCTTTGTGTGCACGTTGCGGGATGTGGGCATCCAGCCCAGGTCCCAGGCACGCATCATCAGCGGCGTGAAGAGTTTCTACAAGTTCCTGAGGCTGGAGGGCTACATGGAGACCGACCCCACGGAACTGCTGCTCTCGCCCAAGATCGGCCGTCACCTGCCCGAGGTGCTCACCATCGCCGAGATCGACGCGATGATCGCCTGCATCGACATGTCCAAGGCCGAGGGGCAGCGCAACCGCGCCATCATCGAGACGCTCTACGGCTGCGGACTGCGCGTGAGCGAACTGGTGGCGCTCAAGCTCTCGCAACTCTACCTGGAGGAACGCTACATCATGATTCAGGGCAAGGGCAACAAGCAGCGGCTGGTGCCCATCTCGTCCGTCGCCATCGAGCAGATCACCCTGTACCTGGAGCAGACGCGTAGCCATCAGGTGGCGCAGCGGGGCAGCGAGGACATCCTGTTCCTGAACCGCCGTGGTGCCATGCTCACGCGGCAGATGATCTTCCACATCGTCAAGCAGCTGTGCGAGCTGGCCGGCATCCGCAAGGTCATCAGCCCCCACACCCTGCGCCACAGTTTTGCCACCCATCTGCTCGAGGGCGGCGCCAACCTGCGTGCCATCCAGCAGATGCTGGGCCACGAGAGCATCACGACCACCGAGATCTACGTGCACATCGACCGCTCCCGCCTGCGCGACGAGATCCTTGCCCACCACCCGCGCAACAATCCGTCACACAATTCCCAAGACTGACCCGTATTGTTTGTGAGTTGTCATGGTCGGTAAGAAAGTTTTTAGTAATTTTGCCGCAACTACCAACTAAGGGTTTTCAAGCAAATGGAAAAGAGACTGCTATTGCTGATAGTGGCAGTTCTGTCGCTGACAGGAACCGCCCACGCGTGGTCGTGGTGGGATAATTATCCACCTGACAATGAGAATGTTAAGCTGACGTCTACCAACCTGCCCATCGTGTGGCTCGACGTGGATGGGGAGTACATCGACCGCTATGAGCGCATCACTGCCCGCATGAAGGTCATCCACAACGGAGATGGCATGCTCAACTATGCCGACACCGTCGGCCATCCGGGCCAGCACGTTGACTATGAGGGTTATGTGGCTCTGCGCTACCGCGGCAGCTCGTCGTTCAGCATGAGTGACAAGAAGCCCTATTCCTTCCGCCCGCTGGACAAGCCCCTGGAAGAAGGCGGCAGCAAGAAGAAAGTCAATATCCTGGGCATGGGCAAGGACAACAACTGGGCGTTGCTGGCACCCTATAACGACAAGAGCATGATGCGTGACCTGCTGGCCTTTGAGGTCTCACGGCCGTGGATGGAGTACACACCCGAGGGCCGCTACTGCGAGCTCTTCCTGGACGGCACGTACTATGGCGTGTATGTGCTCACCGAGGTGGTCTCGAAGGGCAAGACGCGCATCGATCTGCCTGACCCCGGCGAGAGTGGCGACTCGATTACCGGTGGCTACATCATGGAGGTGAACCGCACCGAGGACGAGGTGACCTATCGGTCGAAGTATGCTCCGGTGAGCAGCTACGGCATGCGCTACACCGACAGGTACATCAACTTCCAGTACAAGTCACCCGACTACGAGGAGATGACCGACGCACAGGTCGACTATATCACCGGCCGCATCGACCAGATGGAGGATGCGCTGTGGAACTACCGCCCCACGGGTAGCGCCAATTATCGGGATTACCTGGACGAGCAGAACTTTATCGACTACCAGATCGCGATGGAGCTGGGACACAACGTGGACGCTTACCGCCTGAGCGGCAAGTTCTTCAAGCGTCGGGACAGCGAGGACCCGCGCTTCAAGATGGTGGTGTGGGACATGAACCTGGCCTACGGCAACTCAGACTATTATCAGGGATGGCGCACCGACACATGGATCTACAAGAACAACAACACCCTGTACACGCAGGGCGACCCTCAGATGATCCCCTTCTGGTGGTACAAGCTCAATACCAATCCCGACTATACCGAGTCGCTCAAGGCACGCTGGGCGCAGTATCGGCGTAGCAACCTGCGTGAGGACCGACTGATGGCCACCATCGACTCGCTGGCGAACGTCCTTACCAGCCATGGCGCGGAGCAGCGCAACAGCCAGGCATGGCCCCGATGGGGAGAATATGTGTGGCCCAACTATTACGTGGCCAGCGACTTTGCCGACGAGGTGGACTATCTGAAGCAGTGGCTCAGCGAGCGCATCGCCTGGATGGACGAGCAATATGGCTATGATCCCAACGCCCGTCAGCGCGGTGACGTGGATGGCGACGGCAAGGTGACCATCGACGACCTCACCGCGCTCATCGACATCCTGCTCAACGGCGATGCCGCCGATGCCGCATCGGCCGACTGTGACCAGGATGGTGAGGTAACCATCAGCGACGTGACGGCCCTGGTAGACTACCTGCTATCGGGCGCGTGGTAAGGGCTGACCCCTGTCGCCCCGCTGGGGCTCTCTCGTGCCCGACTTCTTGCCGACGGGGCTGGGTGTGGCAGAAGCCCGTTAGGGCTGGTCAGGGCATAGGCAGGTGGTGCAGTGAGGCGTAGCCGAACGGAACCCCTGCATCGCGTTTTCCCCCCCCTCAAAAAATTAGCCCCGTGACGGCCCTGGTAGACTACCTGCTGTCGGGCGCGTGGTAAGGGCTGACCCCTGTCGCCCCGATGGGGCTCTCTCGTCCGCGACTTCTTGCCGACGGGGCTGGGTGTGGCAGAAGCCCGTTAGGGCTGGTCAGGGCATAGGCAGGAGGTGTAGTGAGGCGTAGCCGAACGGAACCCCTGCATCGCTTTGAGAAACGCCTTGTACTCATCCATAAAAGTTCTCACCTTGTGATGTTCTT